>JABAQT010000023.1:69669-199996 GCA_019187195.1 Bryobacteraceae bacterium | reverse complement strand
CTCACCCCGCCGCCTTCCGCATCTCCACCGCGAACGCGTCGAGCGCCACCCCCTTTTGCACATTGCGCCGCGCGAACTCCACCAGTTCGTCCACCTTCTCCGTCGCTTTCCGCATCCACTCAAGCGTGATCCCGCCGGCAATGCGCGAAAGCGGAGCCGCCAGGTCCGGGTTCCGCCTCGGAGCGATGCCTTCCCGCACCAGCAGCACATCCTCGAGCAGCATGTACAGCATTCGCAGGTAGTGCTCCAGCTTCTCCGTCTTGCTCGCCGAAATCGATTCGCTATGCTTCACCCACGCTGAAAAACGCGCCTGCCCGCTCGCCACCTCGAGCAGCGTCACCATGCGTTTCCTACGCGTATCCCATAACTCCGGATCAAGCGTCACCGCCAGTCCCGGAGACCCCGCGGCGAGCATCACTCTTCGCTCCGTCACGCTCCATCCGCGGGACTCCGCGAACTCTTTCATCTCCCCATCGCTCAACCCCGTCATATGGAAAATGAGCGACCGCGACCGGATCGTCGGCAACAACCCCGCGAAATTCTCCGCCGTCATCACCACCACCAGATGCGCCGGCGGTTCCTCGAGAATCTTCAGCAGCGAATTCGCCGCCTGCTCATTCGCCCGGTCAATGTGGTCCACCAGAAACACCCGCCGCCGTCCCTTCAGCGGGCTGAACCGCGCCCTCTCCTTCAGCAGCCTTATCTGCTGGATCGTGATTTGCCGCAGCGGCCCATCCGGCGGAAACGTCAGAAAATCCGCATGCGAGGCGAACACCAGCGGATCATCGGCGCGCTTCTCGCTCGGCAGTTTCTCCCGCTCCGCCAGTCTCTCGACGTTGCCATCCAGGCTCAAATCATCCTGTTCTATCTTCTCCGCGTCTCCAAGCAGCGCGGCCGCGAACCGCCGCGCCAGCGTTGCTTTCCCCACCCCTTCGGGACCGGCAAGCAGGAGGGTCTGCGGTATCCGCTCCTGCCGGATCATGTTCCGCAAAGCCTGGCAAACGCTCGAATTGCCGTAAAAGTCCGGAAAGATGCGCTCCGTCATGGCTTCATGGCCGCGTTGACGGTTTCCGAAAGCTGCGCCAGACGGTACGGTTTCTGAAGGAAAGCCCTCGCCCCCGCGTCGATCAGGGCATCCACGCTCGCATCCTGGTTGTAGCCGCTCGAGAGCACTACTCTCACCCTGGGGTTGATCTCGCGCAACTGCTCGAACACCTGTTTCCCGCTCAACTCCGGCATGATCAGATCCACAATCACCATATCGATGCCGGCGCCGCGGCGGCGGTAATACTCCACCGCCTCCCGCGACGACCCGAGGCAGATGGCGTGGTAGCCGAGGCTCTTCAGCATCCTCGACGCCACCTGCCGCACCACCTCTTCATCGTCCACCACCAGCACCGATCCCTTACCCCGCGCGGGAGCCACCGCCTCGTCCCCGGCGTGTTTCACACTCCGCTCCGGCGCAAGCGGCATCACCAGGTGAAACCGCGTCCCCGGATCGCACTCCAACTCGATCCGTCCGCCATGGCTTCGCACAATCCGCTGCACCACCGTCAATCCCATCCCCGTCCCCTTGCCGGGAGCCTTGGTCGTGAAGAACGGCTCGAAAATCCGCTCCCTCAGGTGGATTGGAATGCCCGCCCCCGTGTCGATCACCGAAACCTTCACGTGCTTGCGTTCCGTCGAGGTGGCCAGCGTTAGCGTCCCTCCGTCCGGCATCGCGTCCCGGGCGTTCAGCGCCAGGTTGAGAAACACCTGGAACATCTGGCTCGGATCGCCCTTCACATGCGCCGACACCGCCTCGAACCGCGGCTCGATGCGAATGTTCCTGTCGATCGTGTGCCGCAGAAGATCCGCCACCTCCGTCAGCGTCTGGTGCAGATCGATCCGTACCCGCTTCGGCGAGGACCGGCGCGCGAACCCCAAAAGCTGCGCCGTCAGTTGCGAAGCCCTGTCGGCCGCCTTCTCGATCACCTCGAGCGCTTCCACCACATGGCAGGGAACCGCTCTTTCTTCCCTCAACAGGCTCACATAACCGAGAATCGCCGTCAGCAGGTTGTTGAAATCATGCGCCACGCCCCCGGCAAGTGACCCGATCGCCAGCATCTTCTGCGATTGCGCCAGTTGCGCCTCCAGGTCTTCCACCTTCCGGCGCAGAGATTCCACTTCGCTCGTTACGGAGGCGCCGGGTGGAGCCGCGGTGAATTCCGGCATTGTTGTCTGAAGTCCGTCTAAAAAAGATACAGCGGCACACCAGGTTCAGATTCTGTTTCAGGCACTGTAACCTCTGCCTGCTCCTTGATCTGCCGCAGGAACAGTCCCGTGTCGCCGAGATAGACTTCCAACTCGGCTGGCCGCGCGATCGAGCCCTGGATCAGGGCCTCCGAAAGCGGGTCCTCGATGTACTTCTGCAACGCGCGCCGCAACGGCCGCGCGCCGTAACTCCGGTCCGTACACGTCTTTTCCAGAATATACCGCGCCGCGTCCACCGCCAGGCGGATGGTCAACTGCTTCGGCGCCAGGTTCAGATTCACCTGCCCCACCAGCAGTTCAATGATCTTCAACAGGTCCTCATCCGAAAGCGGATTGAACAGAATGGTTTCGTCCAGGCGGTTCAGAAACTCCGGATTGAAAGCCCGTTTCACCTCGCTCATCACCTGCTCTTCCACCTTCGGAGCCATCCCCGGACCCACCGGTGCGGCAAAGCCCATCGGCGACTTCTTGTCGAGGAACCGCGCTCCGAGGTTCGAAGTCATGATGATGATCGTGTTCTTGAAGTCCACCGTGTTGCCCAATCCATCGGTCAACTGGCCGTCTTCAAACACCTGCAAAAGGATGTTGTACACATCCGGATGCGCTTTCTCGATTTCGTCCAGCAGGATCACCGAATAAGGAGACCGCTTTACCCGCTCCGTAAGCTGTCCGCCCTCTTCGTATCCAACATATCCCGGAGGCGAGCCGATCAGCTTGGAAACCGAATGCTTCTCCATGAACTCCGACATATCGAAGCGGATCAGCGACTTCTCGCTCCCGAACAGAAACTCGGCCAGCGCTCGCGCCACTTCCGTCTTGCCGACCCCCGTCGGCCCCAGGAACAGGAACGATCCCGCCGGACGCTTCGGAGACTTCAACCCCGCTCGCGAACGGCGAATCGCCCGCGCCAGCGCGCTGATCGCCTTCTCCTGGCTGATCACGCGCTTGTGCAACTCTTCCTCGATGCGCAGCAGTTTGGAAACTTCTTCCTCCCGGATGGCCGTCATCGGCACTCCGGTCCACCGCGCCACCACGTCTTCGATATCGTCCTTCGTCACCACCCCCGTCGAGGTGTCATCCAGGTTGTACTTCTCACGCAACTGCCGCAGGTTCTCTCTCTCCCTTCGCTCCTCATCCGAATAGAACCGCGCCTTCTCGAACTCATGGTTCGCAATCGCGCTCTCCATGCGGTGCACGATGAACTTGATGCGCTTCTGGATCTCCGAGACTTCCGACGGCACCGTCGTCTGCCGCAGCTTGATGCGCGCCCCCGCCTCGTCAATCAGGTCGATCGCCTTGTCCGGAAGGAACCGGTCCGGAATGAACCTCGAGGATGCATACACCGCCGATTCGATCGCCTCGTCCGTGTACGCCACCGCGTGAAACTTCTCATACCGTTCCTTGATGCCGAACAGAATCTTCACCGCGTCGCCTTCGCTCGGCGGCGGCACCTTCACCGCCTGGAAACGCCGCTCGAGCGAACGGTCCTTCTCGATCGACTTGCGGTACTCGCCCGGCGTGGTCGCGCCGATACATTGGATCTCGCCCCGCGATAGCGCCGGCTTCAGAATATTGGCCGCGTCCAGCGACCCCTCGGCCGATCCCGCCCCCACCAGCGTATGCAGCTCATCAATGAAGATGATCGCGTTCTGGTTCTCCATCAACTCCTTCATGATGGTCTTCAGCCGCTCCTCGAACTGCCCGCGGTACTTCGTCCCCGCCACGATCAGCGACAGGTCCAGCGCCAGAATGCGCTTGTCCGCCAGAAAACTCGGCACCTCCCCGTCCGCGATCCGCTGCGCCAGTCCTTCCACGATCGCCGTCTTCCCCACGCCCGGCTCCCCGATCAGAACCGGATTGTTCTTCGTGCGCCGGCACAGTATCTGCACCACCCGCTCCAGTTCGAAATCCCGCCCGATCAGCGGATCGAGAGTCCCATCGATTGCCGCCTGCGTCAGGTCCCGGCTGAACTCCGACAGCAGCGAGCTTTCCTTCGGACGGTTCGACGCCATCTTCTCCGAAGACGACCGCGCAATCTCCTCGCGCACCTGCGATAGCCGCAATCCGCGCTCATGCAGAATCTCCGCCGCCAGGCACTTCTCTTCCCTCAATAGCCCCAGCAGCAGGTGCTCCGTGCCGATGTGCTTGTGGTTGAGCCGTTCGGCTTCCTCGGCGCCATAGGCCAGCACACGCTTGCATTCGTGGCTCAGCGGCAAATCCACCGAAGTCGAGACCTTCTCCCGTATCGTCGTGTGCGCCTCGATCTGCTTGCGGATGGACTCGATTGCCGCGTGCGACCGGAGAAACCGGTTCGCCAGCGCCTTGTCCTCCCGCAGCAGCCCCAGCAGCAAATGCTCTGTCTCGATATAAGGACTGCCGAACTGGCTGGCCTCATACCGTGCAAAGAAGATGACTCTGCGGGCCTTTTCCGTGTAACGTTCAAACATATTTCGATCCGTTCATGTCTGCGGCGGCGGCACCCTATCATCCATAGGATGCAACTGACCTTTGTCTAGTATTAAAACGCGATCACAGCGTCGCGCGAAAGCCAGGTTGTGCGTGACCAGGATGGAAGTGAGCTCGAGCTGCCGCTGCAGCTGCTCGAGCAGCGATACGATTCCCTCTCCCGTGCGGTAATCGAGGCTGCCCGTCGGTTCGTCGGCCAGCAGAACTTTCGGTGAAGCGGCCAGCGCCCGGGCAAGCGATACCCGCTGCTGCTCGCCCCCGGACAACTCCCCCGCGCGGTGCGAGGCGCGCTGCTCGAGCCCCACCTGCGCAAGCCTCTCCATCGCCGTCTGCGCGGCCTTCCGGTGAGCGATCCCGCGTATGAGCAGGGGCATCATCACGTTCTCGAGCGCCGTGAACTCCGGCAACAGCGAGTGGCTCTGCCAGACGAAACCGATCTCGCGGTTCCGGAACTCGCTGAGCGCCACATCGTCCAGCTCCGAAATCCGTCGTCCGCCGAAGTATATCGCGCCCTCCGAAGGCCTGTCCAGACCTCCCAGCAGGTGCAGCAGCGTCGACTTCCCCGCACCGGACTCCCCGATGACGGCGACGCTTTCGCCACTCTTCACCTCGAGATTCAAGTCACGAAACACGGTGATCTCCGCCTGGCCCGAAGGGTAGACCTTCGCCAAGTGTACTGTACGTACAGCGAGTTCTTCCGTGTCCCCCACTACCTTCAGGCTATCATGCCGTTGCAAGTCCGTCGTTAGCCGCGTAGTACCACTCCCGCGCATGAGAAGTTCCGGAATAGTACCTCTCCGCTAACTGGTTGCAAGGACTGGTCTCTGGTAGACTCGTCTGTGGAATGCCGCACAATCCCCGAGGCAGTCTTTCAATCCGCTCCAGCCAGAGCGCTCGCAATCATCCATAGAGCGGCAACCATGGACTCCACACCCAAAGACGTCACCCGCCTCCTCGAACGCTGGTCCACCGGCGACCGCGAAGCCCTCGACGAACTCACCCCGCTCGTCTACCAGGAGCTGCGCAAGATCGCCCGCCGCCAGATGTTGAAGGAGCGCGCCGAGCACACCCTCGAAAGCACCGCCCTCGTCCACGAGGCCTACCTCCGCCTCGTCGGACAGAAGGGCTCCAAATGGCAGAACCGGGCTCATTTCTTCGCGGTTGCGTCCGAAATGGCCCGGCGAATTCTCGTCGATCACGCCAAAGCCCGCAACGCTAAGAAGCGCGGCGGGCCCAAAGTCTCTCTCGATGACTCCCCAGAACCATTCGTCCAGCAGGACGCCGACGTCATCGCCATCAATGACGCCCTCGATGAACTGGCCAAACTCGACCCGCGGCAGGCGAAGATCGTCGAACTGCGCTACTTCGCCGGCCTCACCATCGAGGAGACCGCCGAAGTCATCGGCGTGTCCACCCCGACCGTGAAGCGGGACTGGCTCGTGGCCCGCGCGTTTCTCCAACGGGCCCTCGGAGCCAGTCCCGAACCGGAAACCTAGTCGCTGCTCCCGGTCCGGCTCCGGCGGGTTGGCCGGAGCTGTTTCGTCTGCATCTGTTGTCCCTGTTCGGGAATCAGCGCAATCATCGCCCAACTCGTCGCCGCGGCCGAAATCCACTGGTCGCGGCCATGCGGGAAGCCCGTGTCGCGCAGCGGCTGGAACGGAAACGCCCGCGTCTTCACATGCCAGGACCCGTCCGCCAACTGCGTCCGGCGAAGGTAATTCATCCCCGCCTTCACGCTCGCCGGGCTTCCCCCCACTTCCCGCAGCGCATGGACAGCCTTCGCGGTCGCGTAGGCGTCGCTCTCGAGGCCGGGCAGTTGCGCCCACCCCCCGTCAGCGCGCTCCAGGCGCGCCAGCCGGTCAGCCGACGCCCTGATCTCGGCGGAATCAATTCCCGCCCACTTCAATCCCAACAGCCGCATCACGTGTTCTTCATTTGTCACCGGAACCGCTCGCCGCAGCCACAACCCCGCCTTCGCCACCCGCGCGTTCAACTCTTCACGCCGCCCTTCGAGCGGGTATAGCCGCAGCGCCCTGATTGACATCGCCGTCGCCTGTATATCCCCGTTCTCGAGCGGAGGCCGCGGCGACCAGCCTACCCATCTCCCATCCCCCATCTGCTGCAGCGTGATGTTGTGCGCCACCGCCGCCGTCAGCCTGTCCGCGGGGTAGTTCTGCGCCGCCAGCGCCTCCAGAATGTAGCCCCCCGTCA
The DNA here is from genome assembly GCA_019187195.1 of Bryobacteraceae bacterium. Lineage (GTDB taxonomy): Bacteria > Acidobacteriota > Terriglobia > Bryobacterales > Bryobacteraceae > CADEFT01. Next base: position 193,066 of record JABAQT010000023.1, on the reverse strand, counting down.
CCTGCATGTCCGGAGGCACCGAGGAGCCTTCAATCAGAATCTCCGTCATCGGCTTCGCCATCGCCATCACATAAGTCATCAACTGCTTCTCCGCCTTGTGATCCACCACGATGCCGTGGCGCGAAGCCTGCCCGAACGCCACCAGCGGCAGCGTGTGATTGTGGCAGGTGGCGCATCCGGCAACCTTGAAGCTGCCCTCCCCGGCTTTGGCGAGCAGCCGCAGCGTCACTTCCGCGGGAACCTCTTCGGCGGCCGCCGCTCGAGTCTCAACCTCCGCCGCCGGCTTCGCCGCCGCCCCGGCCCCGCGCAGCATCTTCGCCACCTTCGTCTCCCCGCGCGCCCGCGCCCAGTCGAGCGCCGATTCCCCCTGCTTGTTCACCGCCTTCACATCCGCTCCCGCCTGCAGGAAAAGCCGCGCCATGTCCGCGTTGACGCGCTCGAAATACGACGCCCACATCAGCGGAGTAGCCCCCGTCGCGTCCGCCGCATTCACCTTGGCCCCGGCGCTCAGCAGCATCCGCGCAATCACTGTGTCGCCGCGCATGGCGGCCATCGACAGCAGCGGCATCCTGCTCGCGGAAACCGCTATGTCCGCCGCGGCCCCGTTCGCCAACAACTCCTTCACCATCTCCCGCCGCCCGTACAACACCGCTTCGCTCAACGCCGTCACACCCTGCGCGGCCTTCGCATTCACATCCGCTCCCGCCACCAGCAGCGCGCGCACCGTCGCCACATCGCCCACGCGCGACGCCTCGATCAGCGGCGTCGCTTTCCCCCCTCCCGTAAACAGCATCGGCATCGGTTCGATCTGGTCCCGCGCGTCCACCTTCGCTCCCTCATCGAGCAGCAACCTCACCGTCGATGCGCCGTTCGCCGCCGCCGCCGCGATCTGAAGCGCCGTCCTTCCCGGCATCGACTGTGCGTTCACGTCCGCTCCCGCCGCCACCAGCAGCCGCGCCTTCTCGCCGTCCCCCGCCGCCCAAATCAGCGCCGTCGCTCCCGCCCGGTTCCTCGCATTCACCTTCGCGCCGCGATCGAGCAATATCTTCATCTGCCCCGCGCCCGCGTATAGCGCCGCGTTCATCAGCGCCGGCGTGCCCTCTTCGTCCACCGCATTCGCGTCCGCGCCCGCATCGAGCAGCGCTTTCATCCGCCCCGAATCGCCCCGGCGGATCGCCTCCTGCAACGCCGCGTCCCGGTCCCCCGCCGTACTGTTGCCCGCCATCATCGCGGCGGCTAGCGCCAGTCCGGCCGCGGTTGTTTTCAGAATTCGCATCATATTCGCTCCTCTGTGCAAGGTCGCGAATTCAGCTTCCCGCTTTGGATCATCCCTCGGACGGAATTCCTCGATAGGTACGCTAAGATGGGCCAGAGAATCGATGACACCCGACCGCTGGGCCAAAGTGACCGAAATCTTCGACGAGGCGCTTCAAGTCGATGCCGCCGCGCGTTCCCAGTGGCTTCGCGACCGATGCCTCAACGATCAGGACCTCGAAACTCAGGTCCGGTCCCTGCTGCTCTCGCACGACCAGGCCGAAGATGACTCGGGACGCTGGAACGCGGCTTCCTCCCTGCTCGATGACCAGGCCGAGACCATCGGCCCTTATCGTGTCCTCGGCCGTATCGGCTCGGGTGGCATGGCCGAAGTCTACCGCGTCGTGGACGAACGTCTCGGGCGCGAGGTAGCTCTCAAAATGCTCCTCCCGGAACTTGCCGGCGACGCCGAATTCGTCGAGCGCTTCCGCCGCGAAGCCCGCGCCGCCTCCGTCCTCGAACACCCCAACATCTGCCGCCTTTACGACATCGGCGAATGGCGGGGACGCCCCTACCTGACCATGGAACTGCTCGAAGGGCAGACCCTCCGCGAGCGTCTTCACGGCAGGCCTCTCGAGATCTCCGAGCTTCTCCACATAGGAGCGGAGATCGCCGACGCCCTCGGAGCCGCCCACGCCCGCGGCTTCGTCCACCGCGACATCAAACCCGGCAATATCTTCCTCACCCGGTCCGGGCAGACCAAGATTCTTGATTTCGGTCTCGCCAAGCGCACCAAAGCCGCCCGCAAACTGGCGCCCGACGAAATCACGCTCACCAATCCCCGCACCGTCCCCGGCACTCCCTCCTACATGTCCCCCGAGCAGATCCTCGGCGAGGACGCCGACATTCGAACCGATACCTACGCTCTCGGCGTCGTGCTCTACGAGATGGCCACCGGACGCGTCCCCTTCGAGGGCGAAGGAGCCACCAACGTATTCCGCAAGATTCTCAGCGGCATCGCGCTTCCCCCTTCGCGGCTCCGGCCCGATCTCCCCGCCGAGCTCGATCGCATCATCACGCGCGCCCTCGAAAAAGACCGCGACCTCCGCTACCAGTCCGCCCTCGATCTGCGCGCCGAACTGCGGCGCGTGTCGCGCCATGGCGGAACAGGGAGCGTCGCGCCCGTCATCCATGCCCCGCGCAAGAATCGCGCGCTCCCCGCTCTCGCCGCCGCCGGCGTGGCGCTAGCCGCCATCGCTGCTGTTTTCCTGTGGCGTCTCGAACGCCGCGTGGACCCGCCCTCGCGCATCGTACCGGCCGAAAGCGCCGCCGGATTCAAGGAGGGCCCCGTGCTCTCACCCGACGGCGGCAAGATCGCCTACAGTTGGCTGCCCGAGGGCGAGACCGAAGCCGGCATCTACGTCAAACTCGTCGAAGCCGGCTCGGCTGTCCGCGTCAGCCGCACCGCGGACCGGGAAGAGAGCCCCGTCTGGTCCCCCGATGGCAGCTACCTGGCCTTCGCCCGTTTCCGCGGCCCCGATGCCGGCTACTTCATCATCGGCTCCCTCGGTGGAGGGGAACTCAAGATGGCCGATGCCTATTCCGTCCCTCCTCAAATGGGCGGCCGCAACATCGACTGGTCTCCCGGCGGATCGAGCCTCCTCATCGCCGGCCGGATGTCTCCCTCCGAGCCTGTTTCCATCTACTCCGTCAATATCCGCTCCCACGAGAAAAAGAAACTCGTCTCGGGCGCGCCCTTCCTCGGCAACCCCGTCTATTCGCCCGACGGCGCGAGAATAGCCTTCACGCAAGGCTCCAGTTTCCTCTCCCACGATATCTACGTCCTCGCCCTCGACAGCATGCGCGCCACCCGCGTCACCAGGGATCAGCGCTGGATTGCCGGCCTCACCTGGACCGCCGATGGCCGCGAGATCGTTTTCTCCTCCAATCGCGGCGGCCTCTATTCCTTGTGGCGCGTTCCCTCCAGGGGCGGCGAACCCCGCCTTGTCGAAGCCACCGGCCCCGATGTCTTTTCTCCTTCCATCTCGAAAGACGGTTCCCGCCTCGCCTACGTCCACCGCCGCGTCAATATCAACATCTGGGGCGTCCCTCTCGACGGCGGCGCTCCCCCGCAAAATCTCATCCACTCCACCCGCCTCACTCTTCAACCTTCTTACTCCCCCGATGGCCGCCGCGTCGCCTTCACCTCGGACCGCCTCGGTAGCTGGGAGATCTGGGTCTCCTCTTCGGGCGGCGCTAACGCCGGCAGAATCACCGCCATGGGAGGCGGCCAGACCGGCTCCCCACGCTGGTCCCCCGACGGCCGTTACATCGCCTTCGACGCCCGTCCCTCCGGCCAGTCCGACCTCTGGATAGCCGCCGCCGACGGCAGCATGAAACGCAACCTCACCGCCTCCCCCTCCGACGACTTCCTCCCCACCTGGTCCACCGACAGCCGTTTCCTGTACTTCGTCTCCAATCGTTCCGGCCGCGACGAGGTCTGGCGCATCGGCTTGGATGGCGAAAAGCCAACTCAAATTACCCACGCCGGAGCGAGTTACGCCATCCAAAGCAGCGACGGCAAGTGGCTGCTGATCTCGCGCGGCGCCGAACTCTGGAAGAAAAGCCTTGCCGGCGGCATGGAGACCAAGCTCGCTTCCGATATGCGCAATCGCGAGTTCACCATCGGACCCGGCGGCGTCTATTTCATCCCCCAGGCCAACGGACCCGCCTCCCTCGCGCGCATCCGTATCGAGGATGGCGTCCGTGATACCGTGATGAGAACCATCGATCCCGCCGCCGAAGTCGGAGCCGTCGAGATTTCGCCCGATGGAAAATTCCTGCTCTACGAACGTACCGGCCAGAATGACAGCGAGATCATGATAGTCACCAACTTCCGCTGAGCCCCGCGCCCAACCTCTCCTCGCCGGTATGTGTCATGACGTGACAGGCTCGCCATGTCATCTTCTGTCCATTGAAAACAAACCGCTTCGCCGCCAGACTCGGCGTATGCCGATTCCAGCTCTGATCGTCTCATTTGTGCTTCCCGTCTTCGCGGCCGGTCCGGCCCAATCAATTGCCGACCTCGAGAGGGAAGCCGGCGAGCGATACCGGCGAGGCAGCTATCAGGAGGCGGAGCGCCTCCAGGAAAAGGTTCTTCAACTTTACAAAGACACTGCCGGCACGCCGCCCGGTGACCTCGAGAACGCCTGTTACCGCCTGGCCGGAATCTACCTGGCTCAGGGGAAGTTGACGCTCGCCGAACAATACGCCGAAGCCGCCTCCAGCCATCAGCGCCGTTCTGCCTCCTCCGCGGATCGCGCACGCATCCTGAACATGTTCGCCCAGATCCGGTTCCAACAGCGTAGATATCAGGAGGCGGCGGAAACCCAGGAGAAAGCGGTTCGGCTGATGGAGCCGGATGGCCCGTCAACCGGCCTCGCCAGGATGATCAATGACCTGGCGATGATCCGCGCCGCCACCGGAGAACTCCGTCTCGCCAGGCCGCTCCTCGAACGGGCGGTCGAACTGCACCGGCAATCGGCCGGCCAGCCCGATGATGGCGCCGGGGAAACGCTCGGAAATCTCGCCCTGGTTTGCGCTCGGCAAGGCGATTACCGGGAAGCGGAGGCCAACTACCGGCAGGCCGTCGGCCTGATGGAACGAACTCGCGGCCCGTATCATCCACACTTGGGCATGCTTCTCTCCGAGTACTCCGCCGTGCTCAAGAAGAACGGGCGCAAGGCGGAAGCACGCGCCATGGACCGGCGGGCAAAAGCCATTCTTCAATCCGCCCGGTTACCCGCCCGTGAGGTCATCGACGCGAGCGCCCTGCGGCAGCCCTAAAGGCCGCGTATCATCATGATGTTCGTCTCCTGCCTCTCGATCCTGGCAAAGATAACCGTGTTGCCATCCCTTGAAACCGTGAAGCCGGACCATGGGGCCTTCATCGTCAACAGCCTGACGGATTCGCCGCCCGCGGGTGGATGGAACTCGAGCGCATGATCCCATGGACCGGCGCCGAGGGTGAAGATGCCATACGGACCAACGGCAAAAGCCCAAAACGCCCCGGGAATGATCACACGCCCCGCCGCCGGGTGGCGCGGCGATATCCCCCAAACCCCTTCTTTTCTAAGGTAGTACAAAAATTCGCCATCTCTCGAAAACCATGGATTGTCCGCCTCCTCGTCAGAGACTTGCACCTGCGGACCGCCTTCGGCCCTGATCTTGAACAGGCCCGCGGCGCCGGTCAACCCGCGTCGAAAGTAGATCCATTCTCCATCAGGCGACCAGCACGGCTGTATCGCATCCTGGGTCAGTCTGCGCCTCTCCATCCCCGCCGCCGCCACGACGTACAGCAGGCCACTGTCTCCCCCGGTTATTACCGCGATCCGTTTTCCATCCGGGGACCAGCGGATTCCGGAGACGCCTTCCGTCCCGAATGAAGTCAGTTGCCTCGGCTGCTGATCGTCCAGACTGCCCACCCAGACCTCCATTGTCCCGCGCCGGTTCGAAGCGAACGCGAGAGTTTTCCCGTCCGGGGACAGATCCGGGTGCCTCTCCGAACGGTTGGAAGCAAACCCGCTCATCAGCTTCGCGGGTCTCCACCTTCCGTTTTCCCGCTGGATCTCCCAGAGATTGTCCTCATTCTGCCGCCGTGTATAGACGATGGCGTCACACCGGCGGCATCCCCCCAGCGCGTATTGCTCGGATGCCGGAGTGACGAGCGTCTCGAGTGGTTGCGCGCGGGCCGCGGCAGGAAAAACCCTCCGCCTGTAAATGCCGCTGTCGCTCAGAAAGGCGCCCGAACTGAAAATCAGGGACCGCCCGTCAGAGGTCCATACCGGACTGGTTGACCGGACGCCAAGCCGCGTGACCAACTCGATCTTCCCCTTCGGCCGGAGGCTCTCGTCTACCTCGAGTATGCAGACCTCCGAGCGGTATTCGAGATTCTCGCAGCGGAAAGCAATATGGCGGCCATCGGGCGAGAAAGCGGGATCCATGTGGCCTCTATTGTTGGAAGAAACCGTCAGGCGCCGCTTCTCGCCCGATTCCACGGACAGAAGAAATAAGCCCTGCTTCCCGTCAGCCGTTTCCGGCGCCACGAGCCACTTTCCGTCGGACGACCAGGATAACTGCGTGGCATCCATCCATTGATGGAGCGAAAGGTCGCTCAGTTTTCGTTCTGTTCCACCTGCCGCTGGAATGACCAGCACGCTCGTCTCAAAGGCGGGCGTCCGCCTGAGGAACGCAATCCACTCCCCGTCGGGCGACCACGCCGGGCTGAAATCCATGTAAAGGTGGTCCGTCAACCGCCTCGGCTCGTCGGAGCCCGTGGTTTGCACGTATATGTCGGAGTTGCTGGATGTCGAACCGTTCCATGTGAAGGCGATTCGTCCTCCATCAGGGGAGAGCGCCGGCAGCACCTGGTTGCCGGCGTACGAAGTCAATACCTCAAGCCCCGGCGGAGTGGAAAGCGGCGCCTCTCGCCCGGCCAGCCGATACAAGGTGATCCCGGCCAGAACCGCAATAACGGCCAACGCAAGCCACCTGTACCGGAAAAGCTCCCATCGGGAAGGAACAGGACAGGATGATCCCTCCAAAGCCGCTCGCCGCCCGCTCCACCACTGATCGACTTCCGAACGATAGGCGAATACGGAAGGCTTCTTTTCATGCTGGTGCCTGTGAACCGGCAGCCCTTCCGTCTTCTCCCACCGGATCACGGTACGGACGCTCTTCCCGAGGTATCCCGCAATCTCTTTCCAGGATTCGAGCAACTCTCCTTCCGCGGACGTAAGCCTTGACGGGCTTTTCATCGGTTGCTCCTCTCCGGATGCTACCTCAGGCGGGCCGCGTCCGTCCAGGGAATCTCTGTCAACGCTCCGCCTCGCGTAGTATGAATCAACTATTGAACCCCCTCCCCGGAAACCCTACACTCGTTTCCAATGCGCTGGGCGATTGCTGGGTTTCCAACCTCTGTCCTTTCCGCGATCATCCTCGCGGTATCCATACCCGGACCTGGCGCCGGCCAGGGTTGAGTGGCCGCGCGCCAAGGCACGCCCGGGCTTGGCGTGCTTGCACAAAATACGTGCGGCAGATCCGAACACGCGCATCCGAAACTGTGGACCCTCACCATCGGGTATCGCTATCAGCCTTCCTTCCGCCATTTCATCGGCACCGTCGAGCAGAAACAGCGTGAAATCAATCGCAACCAGATCCAGAACATCTACCACTTGCTCGACTTCTCCATCGAGCGCCAGCTCACCCCGCGCTGGAGCGTCTCGGCCAGCGTCCCCGTCCTCTTTGCGCACCGCAACCAGCTCTACCCGCCCACCGGAAGATACGTCGTCAACAGCTTCGGCGATGCCACCGTCGGAGCCCGCGCCTGGATCTTCAAGCCACCCACCGAATCCGGCAACAACATCTCCCTTGGCGTGAGCCTCAAACTCCCAACCGGCACTTACAATGCCACCGGCCTGGCAGTCAGCCAGGGACAACAGATCATCGCCACCGCCGACCAGTCCATTCAGGCCGGCGATGGGGGTACCGGATTCGCCGTCGACCTTCAAGCCTACAAACGCACGTACTTCAACAGCGAACTCTACTTCGCCGGAGTCTACCTCTTCAATCCCCGCGACACGAACGGCGTTTCCACCTTCCGCCGCGCCAGGGGCGAAGAAGTCATGTCGGTCGCCGATCAGTATCTATTCCGTGGCGGCGTCGGCCACGCCGTCCCCAAAATACGCGGGCTCGCCGTAAGCATCGGAGGAAGAATCGAAGGCGTCCCCGTCCGCGATGCCCTCGGAGGGGCCGGCGGATTTCGCAGGCCCGGCTATGCGATCTCCGTCGACCCGGGCATCCTCTATGCGCGCGGCAGCTACACCTTCACCTGCAACATCCCTGTCGCCGTCGAGCGCAACCGCAAGATCAGCGTCACCGACTATCGCAACCATACCCACGGTGACGCCGCCTTCGCCGATTACACTCTCATCTTCAGCCTCTCCCGGCGCTTCTAGTATCCGGAACCCGCGATCCATATAATAGATGCGATGCCCACCAATCCAAAACGCCATGCAGTTACCGCCATCGTTTTGGCTCTCTTCGCCGCCGCCTTCTCCATGCGCGCCGTGCCCGAGCCCTCCAACAACTTCCATGTCGCCTTCCTCGGTGACCGCACCGGCGGCGCGCAGCCCCAGGTCTTCGGCCGCGTCCTGCGCGAAATCGACATGCTCCACCCCGACTTCCTCATCAATGTCGGCGACAGCATCGAAGGCAGGCGCGACGATTCCACCGTCGAACAACAGTGGAGCGAGTTCCAGGACATCTGGAAACGCTACAAACACTTCCCCCTCTACTTCACCGCCGGCAATCACGACATCTGGTCGCCTTTCTCCGAAAAAGTCTACATCCGCGAAACGAAGTTCCAGCCCAACTACAGCTTCGACTACCAGGAGGCCCACTTCACCGTCCTCGATAACAGCCGCACCGCCGAATTGAGCGACGAGCAGTTGCGTTTCCTCGAACAGGATCTTCAGGCCAACCGCAACCGCGCCCCAAAGTTCGTCCTCTTCCACCGCCCTTATTGGATCAAGATGATTAAGGAGAACGGCACGGAATTTCCCCTCCACCAGATCGTCAAACGCTATGGCGTATCACACGTCATCAGCGGACACGGCCACCAGTTCGTGCGCATGGTGCGCGATGGAATCACCTACATGGAAGTAGGCAGCTCCGGCGGCACCATGAACGGCAGGCTCATCCGCGGCGAAGGCTTCGCCCAAGGCTGCTTCTACCACTTCGTATGGGGCCACGTGGAAGGGAACAAAGTGTATCTCACGGTGAAGGAGATCGACGGATCGCTCGGCCGCGGACGCATGTTCCGCGCCGAGGATTGGGACGAGAACGGACCGCATTTCGACACCGGCGATCCCGCCCTCTCCGAGCGTCCGGCAACGTAGGCTATTCGAAAAACCGCTTGCAGATCCGCTCGGCAAGCCCCAGCGAGAGCGTCATCCCCGCTCCGCCCACGCCCGTGATCACCAGCACCCCCTTCATCGGCGTGGCCAGAAAGAACGGTTTCTCCGGATGGTAGGCATAAACGCCCTGCCACCGCTGCGTGATCGTCCTGTCATGAAAACTGGTATAGGAGTCGAGGTAGTCGAGAATCAAATCGTCGATCTCCACCTTGTCGTAAAAATCAGCGTTCTGCCCGTACTCGTGCGAGTCCCCTATCGTCAGTTCGCCGCGCGGACCCTGTGACACCAGGGCGTGAATCCCCCACTTTTCATACCGCGGCATCTCCGAAGCGATCCGCTTCTTCAGCCCATCGAGTGAAGGACAGATCTGGAACGACCCGCTGAACCGCATGCTCAGCCCGGCCGCCAGCGCCGGCCCGAGCCTCCAGTTGTCCGGCTGCGGAGCCGTCCGCATCATCTGCTGCTTGCAGCGCAACAACCCGCTGGTCTTGAACTCCCCGGGAAACAGCGTCTCGAAATCCGTCCCCGCGCAGACGATCGCCGAATCCACCCGCCACGCCTCTGAAGACGTCTCCACTACCGGAGGCTCCACGCGCCGCACCGGCGACGAGTACCGGATCTCCGTCCGGTACCGCTCCTTCAGCAGCTTCGGCAACTCCGACAGCACCACTTTCGGATCCACCGTGATCTCCAACGGACTGTACACGGCCCCGCGCAGGTTCTTCTGCCGCAGCGCGTTGCACTTCTCGAGCGTGTGTTGCGCGTCCAGCCACTCGCACGTGTAACCCTGCGCCGGACCAAGGGAGCAGAACTCCTTCCCCACCGCCTCCTCATCTTCGCGATAGCACACATGCAGCGAGCCTGAAGCCGGCATGGGAGCCTTGCACTGATTGAGCAGGTCGATCCACAGTTCGCGGCTCCTCAGGGCCATTTGCAGCAGAAACCCCGCCGGCTGGCCGATCGGCCACAGCAACCCGTAGTTCCGCGCCGATGCCCCCCGCGCCTGCGCATCACGCTCGAATAACACCACCCGCTTGCCGGCGCGCGCCGCATGCCAGGCATGCGCGAGTCCCAGAACCCCTCCGCCGACAATCGCCACGTCCGCGCGTTGCTGTTCCGCCACTTTGCCGCCCTCTCGGCTGTCTATCGAGAATGACACAGCAATCGCCGGCGCCACAACCCTCCCCCATGCGCCGTGGCGGACATACGGGATGAGATGCCTCAACTGCCGCTCCTCCGGAAGGCGCCCAGCGACGGACTGCTAAGCTGAAGGCATGGCATTGCGCGATTCGTTTTTCGCCGGTAAGTTCGGGATCACCGCCCGCGACCTCGAACGTTACCTGGCGGAAGCCCTCTCGGCGGGCGGCGACTATGCCGACTTGTATTTCGAATATCTGGCCACCACCTCCGTTTCCCTCGAGGAATCCATCGTCAAGAGCGCCACTCAGGGAGTCACTCTCGGCGTGGGAATTCGTGTCATTTCAGGCGAACGTACGGGTTATGCCTACAGCGACGACCTCAATCCGGAAAAGATCCTCAAGGCCGCGCATGTAGCTGCCTGCATCGCGAACGGACCTTCGAAAACGGTCCGGACGGGCTTCGAGGAACCGAATCGCCGCGACCTCTATAAGTTGATCATCCTCCCCGCCGACACCAGCCTCGAAGAGCGCGTGAAGCTTGTCAAACGCGCCGACGAGGCCGCCCGCGCCTACGACAGCAGGATCATCCAGGTGCAGGCAAGCTATGGTGATAGCGTCAAGCACATTCTGATCGCCACCAGCGATGGCACACTCAGCTTCGATACGCAGCCCATGGCGCGGATGGGCGTCATGGCGCTTGCCCAGCAGGATAACGGCAATCCCGAACAGGGTTACGCCGGCGGCGGCGGCCGCGTCTCCCTCGATTTCTTCCTCGAGCAGAAGACTCCCGAGCACTTCGCCCGGGAAGCGGCCCGCCAGGCCATCGTGCAACTCGGAGCCGCCGAGGCCCCGGCCGGAGAGACTACTGTTGTCCTCGGCCCCGGCTGGCCCGGCATTCTCCTCCATGAGGCCGTGGGCCACGGTCTCGAGGCGGACTTCAACCGTAAGGGTGTCTCGGCCTTCTCCAACCGCATCGGCCAGCAGGTGGCCAGTCCGCTCTGTACGGTTGTCGACGACGGCACGATCGCCAACCGCCGCGGCTCACTCAACGTTGATGACGAGGGCAACCCCACGCGGCAGAATGTGCTCATCGAAAATGGGGTTCTCCGCGGATATCTGCGCGACCGGCTCAGCACGCGCATCATGGGCGGCGAAACCACCGGCAACGGCCGCCGCGAAAGCTACAAACACATCCCCATGCCGCGCATGACGAACACGTTCATGCGGGCCGGCCAAAGCAGTCCCGAGGAAATCATCCGCTCGGTCCGGAAAGGCATCTACTGCTCTACTTTCGGCGGCGGCCAGGTCGACATCACCAGCGGAAACTTCGTCTTCTCCGCCACGGAAAGCTATCTCATCGAGGACGGAAAACTCACAAGGCCCGTCCGCGGAGCCACACTGACCGGCAACGGCCCTGAATGCCTCAAGCACGTCAGCATGGTGGGCAGCGATCTCAAACTCGACGAGGGCATGGGCGTCTGCGGCAAGGAGGGACAGAGCGTTCCGGTGGGCGTGGGAATCCCCACCATCAGAATCGACCGCATGACCGTCGGCGGCACCGCGTAGACCTCCCCGGACTATAGTTCCTTTGTCCGCACTCCGATAGATAGGCAATGGAAGCGCCTGCGTTGTCTCCTCCTGTCTCCACTCCCCTGCGCCGTGGAAACTCCAGCAGCACGCCCGCAATGATGCTCGGCATCCTGTGGCGTCGGGTCTTCGTCGCCCTCGTGATGGCGGCTCTCCTCGCTCTCGCCTTCTTCCCATGGGCCACCGACGCTCCCCTCACCGCCGCCAATCAGGCCGAATTGCAGAAGTACTACACCACCGCCTACCAGCAACAGAACGCCGCCACCCAATCGGAGGCGGACTCAAAATACGTCCGCATCGCCGAAGAGGCCGCCGCCAGGCTCAACATAAAGGGCACTGTCGAGGAGTTCGCGCGCAGATATAGCCTTGCGGACAAAAAAGTTCTCGATATTGGAGCCGGTCGCGGATATCTCCAGGACGTGGTGGAAAACTATACAGGCCTGGATATTTCTCCCTCCGCCCGGCGCTTCTTTCACAAGAAATTCGTCCATGCTTCGGCAACCTACATGCCGTTTCCCGATGGTGAATTCGACGCCGCCTGGACCATTTGGGTGCTCGAACACGTTCCCAACCCCGAAGCCGCCCTCTCCGAAATGCGCCGTGTCCTCAAGCATCATGGCCTTCTCTTACTCGGTCCCGCTTGGGATTGCACTCCCTGGGCGGCTCAGGGCTACCCCGTGCGGCCTTACAGTGATTTCTCCTTGGCCGGCAAACTCATAAAAGCCTCCATCCCCATTCACTCGACCCTGTCTTTCCTCTCGAAAGTGCCCATCCGCCTGTTGCGCTACGGCGCCTGGGCGGCCATGCGCCAACCCACGAAGTTCCACTACCGGCGGCTCACCCCTAACTACGACCAGTATTGGATGCCTGATAGTGACGCCGTTAACTCGCTGGACCATTATGAAGCGGCGCTTTGGTTTATCAGCCGCGGTGACGATTGCCTGAACTGTGAAACCGCCATGCACGGATGGATGGATGACAATTTCCCGCTGATTATCCGCATTAACAAACAAGCGCCCGCGCAATAGCTTCCGCAATGACGAAGCCTTCTCAATGGAAGCACCGCGCAGCGTCGCTCGCACTACTCCTATCACTGCTTCCCGCCGCCCTGTTCGCCTGGAGGATGCGCCACTTCGAACACCTCGGCTACTTCCACGATGACGGCATGTACTGGGTCAGCGCCAAGGCCCTCGCCACCGGCCAGGGTTATCGCATCCTCAGCTATCCCGGCACTCCTTTCCAAACGAAGTACCCGCCCGTCCTGCCCCTGCTGCTCGCCGGAGTGTGGAAACTATTCCCCATCTTCCCGGAGAACATGCCCTGGGCGATGGCTCTCATTGCGGTTACGCTCCCCGCATTCCTATATGTTCTGATGCGCCTGCTGCGGGCTTGGGGGTGCTCCCACGGAATTGCCATCGCTGCCTGTGCATGGACGGCGCTCAATCCATACATTGTGTTTTCCAGCGTCAACATCATGCCCGAACTGCTGGTCTCCCTGCTCCTTGGCGGGTGCGTCCTGGCGGCGCGGCGGTCCCTCCTGCGGGGAACTCATGCGGACGCCTTTGTCGCCGGAGCCCTAGGCGGCGCCGCGTATCTCACCAAGTCTTCCGTTCTTCCGCTGCTTGCCGCCGCGCCTGTCTGGTACGCCTTGCAGAAGAGATTCAAGTTACTCGCGTGGTTCCTCGCCCCTCTGTTCGTGGCCGTTGTTTCGTGGAACATATGGAGCTTTCGTCACCTTGCCGCTTCCACCGATCCTGTAACCATCTACTACACCTCCTACATCGGAGATCTTCTTCATGACATGCGCGGCGTGGATTGGCTTATCTTTTCCAAACGAAATTTCCCCACGCTCCTCGGCTCCATCGGGAACCTTCTGGTACCCGGACTCGTCGAGATTCCGCTGCTCAGCGCTAACTTCTCGCGCCTCGTGGGAATATTCGCCATCGCCGGTGCGGTGCGCTATGTGAAGACGTCCGGAATGGGGTTGTATCATTGGTTCGCCGCTGGATACCTGACGCAACTGCTGCTCTGGCAGTATCCGCCGAACGAGCGGTTTCTGATCCCCGTCGCCCCGGTGATTCTTCTCGGCGCCATTACGGAGTTGCGGCATTTGCTCGGCATGCTACGAAGTGTCTGGGGGTCAACGGACCGCGGACAGCGGACGGCCGCCGCCATGATCGCCTCACTTCTCGCGCTCATCATGTTGTGGGCCGGAGTCATGGTGGCGTTAGGTCACTGGGCTCTTCTTCCCGCCATCGCCTCGCGCTCTCATGAGCAATCCGCCGATAACGCGCGGGCTTTCGAATGGATGCGGCGCAACCTCCCCTCCACCGCGCGAGTCCTCACCTGCTACGATGCTCCGGTCTTCCTTCGCACGGGGCTCCACGCAATGCGCCCGCGCAATTTTCCCAAGGAATTTTACCGCCAGGACCGCAAAGCCGTCATACGCGCCTTCGATGAATTGCCCTCCTTCGCCCATCGTCACGGCATCCGTTACGCTTTGTTGACCCGTTCTGATTTCGATACTGACTCCTTCGTAAAAGAAACCGTTGATTGGAACAGGCTGGCATCTTCTCCTCCCTATCGCCTGCTCTTCCGCGCTCCCCTCGCCGCCGTTTACGAAATCGAATCCCGGCCGTAACGCCGGGACGCGGCGAGTCCGCGCCCAACCGCATGCGGGCGCGCTAATCTGGTGTTGAACCTGTCTCCGCGTCCTCAAACCCATGGGAGTCACGTTTCATGCGCTGTCCGCGATACTGGGTGTTCCTGCTTGGATGTCCAATCCTCGGGCAGTTTCAGGACCTCGCCACGAATCAGGATGGATCGGTTCTGTTATTCGCGAGCACTCTTCGCCAACTCGGCTCTGATCAACCGCAACACCTGAAGTCGTTTCGCTGGAGCCCGGACGGAGGCGTCCAGTTGTACGCCCAGCGGGAATGCCTTCCCTTTCCCCCGACGCGGAGTTCGCCGCCTTCAGCGCCGCGCGTTCCTGCTCCTTTGTCTCATCCGGCGGAGCCACGCTCTGTGACACGTATGAAACCGTGGAAGGCGTCGTCAGGGCTCGGGATGGAACGGAGGTGCTGCGGAATGCCGGATGGATGCAACTGACACCTGGCGGCCGTTACGCGGTGTCGGCTCCGAAGTGTCCCGCAAGCGCGAATCAGTGCCTGGACGGCAACTATGATTCGAGACTCATCTTTGATCCGCGCGCGCCGGCCGGCACTCCTCCAATCGAGATCGGCGACCGGTTTGACGCAAGTCAGGTTGCGGACAGCGGCGCGCTCCTTGAGGCGGAATCGAAACTCCGCTGTTCGCGGATTGCTGCCCGCAAGACCCGCTGCCGCGGCCGCTTCAATTTTTCCTGAGCGGCGATGGGAAGGTTGTTCTCATCCTCGGCCGCGATACGGCCGCCGGCCCTCGTCACTGGCTCTTCACGGCATCGGCTGACGGCTTTCGCGCTGACACTGTCTTCCCGCATCTTACGAATCAACCTCGAGAGCGGCGCAAAAGCTGAGATCACGCGCGGCGCGTTCCAGCACGGCTCGGCGAACCGCATTTCCGGCGGAGGCTTTGCGGCGGAGACGGGAGGCGTCAGCGTCACCTCTGACGGCCAGCCCGGTTCCCGTTCTCAAAGCATCGCCCGGGAAACTTCTCGTGCAGATCCCCTTGGATATGCACCTTCGGCTCACGAATCCGCGCCGGAATCTGTTCACGGCCTCCATCCGCGTGCATGCGCCTCACGAAGGGCCGTTCGCCGATCCGGAACTGGACCTTGAAACGCTGGGCAGCAGCGACGGCCCGTTCGAGTCCGCGCTGCACGAAGACGGCGGTAGCGTGTCCGCCGCGAACCTGTCCGCCCGGATGAGATTCTGCGGCTTTTCTTCACCGGCCTCGGACCCGTCGAAGCTTCCATCGAGACAGGAGTGCCGGCACCCGCGAATCCTCCGGTGAGGAGGATATCGCCGCATGCCTATCGAGGTGCTTCTCGATGGCCTGGCGCCCGGTCTTATCGGCGTCTATAGATTGTTCGGCTCCAGGCACGCAGGTCCTACTGCCCTAAGCTGGTGACCGTGATGCAGGCCCACTCCTCCTGCTCCGTGCGGCGCGCCCCTTCGTAGCCTTTCGGAATATCGCCGCGGCGAAACCCGGAAACGATGATGGCGCCGCCCGCGCGGCAGACGCGCCGCAGATCGCCCGCCAGTTCCTCCGCGGCGATGGAACTGATGTTGGCGATCACCACGTCGAACAGACCGGCGCGCAGGGACCGCAACGATCCGGTGAACAGCAGCGCGGCCGGCACGGCCTTCTTCGCGATGGCCACCGATTCGCAGTCGATATCGCATCCCACCAGCCGCGACGCGCCCAGCAACCCGGCCGCCAGCAGCAGAATCCCCGACCCCGCTCCCACATCGAGCACCGCGCTGCCCGGCCGCACGGCTCCTTCCAGCGCCTCGAGGCAGAGTTGGGTGCAGGGATGCGCGCCGCTGCCGCACGCCATACCCGGCTGATAGTCCAGCCGCAACCGTCCCTCGGGCGGCGGTCCCTCATGCCACGGCGGGGCGAGCCAGAGCCGCTCCCCTACTTCCGCGGCCCGCCAGTGATCCTGAAACTCGCGGATGTAATCGCGGTTGCCATGGTCGATCCATTCCGGCGCATGCCGCGCGAAGCGCTCCCTTGCCGCGGCGGCCTCGGCGGCCGAGCCGAAAAATGCGTCGAGCGCGCAGCGGCCTCCCGGCTCCTCCATTTCGACTATCCCCGTGGTGCCGGACTCGTACAACCCGGCGATGAGAGCGTCCTTTTCGCCCGCTACGCAATGAAGAAGCAGAGACACCATGACCCGGAACTATCCTTGCACCCGTTTTTCCTTGCCCGCCCAGAACTTCTCCTTGATCACCAGCTTGCGGATCTTCCCCGTGCCGGTCTTGGGCAGGTGGTCTTCATGGAACTCGATAATCTTCGGCAGCTTGAAGCGGCCAAGCGAGGCGGAGAGGAACTCGGTGAGTTCCCCGGCGGTGAGTTCCATGCCGGGCTTCAACACCACCGCCGCCGCCGGCACTTCACCCCATTTCTCATCGGGAGCAGCCACCACGGCGCACTCATAAACAGCGGGGTGCGCGCAGATCGCCTTCTCCACTTCGATCGATGAGATGTTTTCACCCCCGCTGATGATGATCTCCTTTTTCCGGTCCACAATCTGGATGTAGCCCTCTTCATCCCAGACGGCCATGTCGCCGGTGTGGATCCAATTGTTCTCGATGGTCATGGCGGTGGCGGCGAGATCGTTGAAATAGCCGGCCATCAGGTGGTCCCCGCGCGCCACCACTTCGCCGATCGTCTTCGAATCGCGCGGGAGGGTTTGCATGTTCGCATCCACCACGCGCACCTCGACGCCTGGAACGGCCCAACCCGCCATTGCGCGCCGCCGGTGGCGCTCCCTGCCATCCGATTCATCCACGGAGCGCTTGGCGCGCGCGGTGGTCAGCACGGGGCAGGTCTCCGTCATTCCGTAGCCCGACATGATCTCGCAGTGGAACGCCTCCTCGAGGCGGGCCACCAGTTCGGGGGAAGCGGCCGCGCCGCCCACCATTACGCGGCGCAGGCTCGAGAGATCGAACTGCCCCCGATCGGGGGCGTGGAGCAGAGCATTCGCCATGGCCGGCACGAGACTCATCTCCGTGGCGCGATGCTCCTCGATCAGCCGGAACACGCCCGTGGGCTCGAAGCGCCGCACCATCACCTGCTTGGATCCGAGCATCGTCGAAGACTGCGGCCTTCCCCAGCCGTTGGCGTGAAACAGCGGGATCGTGTGCAGGTCTATGAGATCTTTCGGATCGCCCATCAACGTCGCGACGCTCATGCCGTGCAGGTACAACGTCCGGTGGGTGAGCATGACGCCCTTGGGCGCGCCCGTGCTGCCGCTGGTGTAGAACAACTCGGCGACGGCGTTCTCATCCACATCCATGTAATCGATGTAATCGGGACGCCCCTGATCGAGCAACTCCTCGTAGGTCATCGCGGCGGGCCCCGCCATGCCATCCAGCGTGATGTAGCGCCGGATGCCGTCGCAGGCGGTCCGCAACTGCTCGACGATGGGAATGAAGTCGTTCTCGAAGAGCAGCATTTTGGCGCCCGAGTGGTTGAGGATGGGAACCAGTTCCTGAATCGACAACCGCACGTTGAGGGGCATCACAATGGCTCCGGCAAGCGGCACTCCGTAATAGCTTTCCAGCAACTGGTGGGTATTGAAGCTGAGCAGCGCCACGCGATCTCCCCTGGCGACGCCGCCGCGCGCCAAAGCGCTTGCGAGTTTGAGCGCCCGTTCGCCGAACTGGCCATAGGTAAACGCGCGGGTTCCGGATACAATCCCCACCTTGCGGGCAAACAGATCCATGGCCCGGTAGAGAAAGCGAATGGGAGTAAGTGGTACGTTCATGATCTGGCCGTTCCCATAGTGTACATAGCCGGCGCGCGCCTGTTGAGACGACTGCGCTCCCGGCATGGCGCCGCTATAATGGTCCACACATCCGATCCATGCAACTTGAAACCTACATTGGAGGAAACGAGGCGCGGTTCCTCGAGGAATTGAACGCTTTTCTGCGTATTCCGAGCATCAGCACGTCGCCCGAACATGCGGCGGATGTGCGTCGGGCCGCCGGATACGTGGCCGCGCGGCTGACCGAGGCCGGCCTCGAGAACGTGGCGGTCATTCCCACGGAGAAGCATCCGCTGGTGTACGGCGAATGGCTGGGCGCGCCGGGGAGGCCCACGGTCCTGTGCTACGGCCACTACGACGTGCAGCCGCCGGATCCGCTCGAGTTGTGGGACAGTCCGCCCTTCGAGCCCACCATTCGCGGCGGCAATCTCCACGCCCGTGGCGCGGCCGACGACAAGGGCCAGATGTACATGCACATCAAAGCCGTCGAGGCGTTGCGGGCGGTTCATGGCGGCCGTCTTCCCCTGAACGTCAAGTTCCTCATCGAGGGAGAGGAGGAAGTGGGCGGCTGGTCGATTGCGAAGTATGTGCCGCTGCACAAGGAGAAGTTGAAGGCGGACGTGGCGCTGGTTTCGGACACGGCGCTCTACGCCGAGGGGATTCCCACGCTGTGCATCGGGCTGCGCGGACTCGTGTACACGGAAGTGGAGTGCACGGGCGCGGCGCGGGACCTGCATTCCGGGCTTTACGGCGGCGCGGCTCCGAACGCGGTGTACGGGCTGATTGAAGTCCTGGCCAAGGCGAAGAACGCGGGCGGCGTCATTCAGATTCCCGGCATCTATGACGAGGTGGAGGCCCCGGCTCCCGCCGAACTCGAATCCTGGAAGAGCCTGCCGTTCGACGAAGCCGGGTTCCTGAAGAAGGAAGTGGGCTCGACCGAACTCACGGGTGAGGCGGGTTATTCGGTGCTCGAGCGGACATGGGCGAGGCCCACCCTGGAGGTCCACGGGATCGCGGGCGGATTCACCGCCGCCGGCGCGAAAACAGTGATTCCGGCGAAGGCCACGGCGAAGGTGAGCTTCCGTCTCGTGCCGAAGCAGGACCCGGAGAAAGTGGTCCACGCCTTCCGGGAGTTCCTGGCGTCGAACACGCCGGCCGGAACAAAACTAGAGCTTCGTGTTTTAAGCTCGGGGCCGGCGATTGCCGTCAATCCGGACCATCCGGCGATCGCGGTGGCGGCGCGCGTGTTCGCGCGCGCTCTCGGGCGCCCCACGGTGTTCACACGCTCGGGCGGGTCCATCCCGGTAGTCGGCGATTTCGCCACGCATCTGGGCATTCCCACGGTTCTCATGGGCTTCGGATTGCCGGATGACGGCCTGCACTCGCCAAACGAGAAGTACAGCCTGAGGAACTACTACACGGGCATCCTGACAATCGCCCGATTCCTGGAAGAGTACGGAGCATAGCGACGGCGGCACGCATCCAAGACACGACCCCTTCCGACTCCGAAGGCATTGTCCGGTCGGCGGGGGTAACGTCGCTGGCTATCGCGATGAGCCGCGTCACGGGGCTCGTGCGCGAGATCGTCATGGCGCGCGTGTTCGGAGCGGGGCTGGTGTACGACGCCTTTCTGCTCGGCTTCCGCATCCCCAACCTCACGCGCGACCTGTTTGCCGAAGGAGCGCTCTCCTCGGCTTTCGTCCCCATCTTCACCGAGTACCTGGCGACCCGGGGGCGGAAGGAAGCCGCGGCATTATCGAATCTCGTCTCGACGGCCATTATCATCCTGGTGGGCACAATTTGCGGACTCGGCATGGTGTTCGCTCCGGCCCTGGTGGATCTGCTTGCGCCGGGGTTTCATCATATTCCCGGCAAGTTCGAACTGGCGGTCAGGATGACGCGGATCATGTTCCCGTTTCTGCTGCTGGTGGCGCTGGCGGCGCAGGCCATGGGCATGTTGAACGCGTGCGGCGTCTTTGGAGTTCCGGCGCTCGCCTCGACCATGTTCAATATCGCCTCGGTGACCGCGGGCCTGCTGTTTGGGTTCTGGGCCGGTCCGCACATCGGTCTGGCTCCCATCGAGGGAATGGGCTATGGCGTCGTTCTCGGAGGAGCGCTGCAACTGGCGTGGCAACTTCCAAGCCTCTACCGCCTGGGATTCCGCTTCCGTCCGGCGTTTGATTGGGCCGACACGGGACTGCGCCGCATCATCGCTTTGATGGGACCCGCCATTCTTGGAAACGCGGCGGTGCAGATCAACCTGGTGGTGAACACGAATCTCGCGGCATCGCTCGAGGATCCGGTGCGCGGCGCCGATGGACCGGTAAGCTGGCTTGGCTACGCGTTCCGGTTCATGCAACTGCCGCTCGGCCTGTTCGGCGTGGCGATGGCGACGGCAACGCTGCCTTCGATTTCGCGCAGCGCGGCGGAGGGGAACTTCAACGAGTTCCGGCAGACTTTGTCGCGCTCGCTGGCGACGGTGTTCCTGCTGACCGTGCCTTCCTCGGTGGGGCTGGTGGTGCTGGGGCAATCCATTATCGGCGCCATCTATCAGGGCGGGCGTTTCGACCTCTACGATACGCGGCAGACGGCGGATGCGCTGTCGTATTTCGCCATCGGCCTGCTGGGATACGCGGGGGTGAAGCTGATGACGCCGGCGTTTTACGCATTGAACGACGCGCTCACGCCGATGCTCATCTCGCTTGCTTCGGTGCTGATCAACTACGAGGTAGCCACGACGCTGACGGGGCGATTCGGTTTCGGGCAGAGCGGGCTGGCGCTGAGCACGGCGGCGGTGGCGCTGGCCAGTTTCGTGGCGCAGTTCACGATTCTGAGGATGAAACTGGCGGGCATCTACGGCCGCGCGCTGATGGCCAGTTTGTGGAAGGTGACCGTCGCCGCCGTGGCGATGGGGGTGCTGGTCTCGGGCATCAACGCCCTCGTGCTCGGCCGTTTCGGAATGACCCGCGCGGCGTTTCTCGGCGTTCTCGCGCTCGCCATACCATCGGGCATTCTGGTGTTTTACGCGGTGGCCAGGCGGTTGGCGATCCCCGAACTCGAACCCGCGATGAGGGCGCTGGCGGCGCCGCTGGCGGGTAGGCTGCGGCGCGGGCGTGATACAATCCAATAGCTGATGAGTACGGATTTAGAGCTGATCCTGAAGATTCAAAGCCTGGATCAGAGAATCGCTGACCTTCAAAAAGAGATCGCGATCCTGCCGAAACGGATCGCGGAAATCGCGAAAGCGCTCGATGCCCGCAAACGGCGCGTGGAAGTGGACCGGGCCGCTCTCGCCGCCAACCAGAAAGAACGCAAGCGGCTCGATGACGACATCAAAGTCCAGGAGCAGAAGATCTCGAAGCTGAAGGATCAGACGAGCACGGCAAAGACGAACGAGCAGTACCGCGCCTTCCAGGCTGAGATTGATTACTGCCACAAGGAGATCCGGAAGTTCGAGGACCGGATTCTCGAATTGATGACCGATTCCGAGCCGCTCGATCAGAACGTGAAGAAGGCCGAGGCGGCGCTGGCTCTCGAAGCCGCACAGGTGGAGGCCGAAAAGAAAGCGGCGCTTGAAAGAACCGAAGCGCACCGCAAGGAGTTGGAGCAGGTGAAAGCGGCGCGCGCGCAAGCGGCGGCGGGAGCGCGGAAGGATTACATTTCGAACTACGAGCGCATCCGGAAGCGGGCCGGGGGCGTGGCCGTCGCGGAAGCAGCGGAAGGCTGCTGCACGGCATGCAACATGACCATCCGCCCACAGGTGATGCAGGAGCTGCGGCAGGGTTTGGACGGCATCATTTTTTGCGAATCGTGCAAGCGCATCCTGTACTACAACCCACCCGTTCTAATCGACGAAACCGCCTGATTCACTTCGATGCTGGGCATTGAACCGAAAGCTGTCCGCGCAACGTGGTCCGCTCTCGTCACGGTGGGATTCTTTGCCTTTCTCTACTACACGCGCCGCACGATACTGGTCTTCCTGCTGGCCGTGTTCTTCGCCTATCTTCTGTGGCCGGTGGTGTCGCGAGTGGACCGTTTTGCGCGGGGTAGGATCTCGAGGGCGCTGTCGCTGGCGATGGTGTACACCGCTCTAATCGCCGCGCTGGGCGGCGTGGCGGCGGCGGTGGGGTCGCGGGCGTCGGAGGAAGCGGCCAACCTGGTGGCGCGCATGCCGGATCTGTTGCAGAGCGCGGGCAGGCTCTCGAAGGCTCCGGCTCCGCCGTGGCTTGAACCGGTACGCGGGCAGGTGCTCGAGGCGATTCAGGAGCAGGTGGCGGCGGGGCTTGAATCGGCGCTGCCCATGCTGCGGGCGGCGATGAAACAGGTGATCGGGGCCATCGGCAACCTGGGCTTCGCGGTGCTGGTGCCGATTCTAAGCTTCTTTTTTCTAAAGGACGCGGCCGAGTTGCGGCAACAGGCGCTGAGCCTGGTGAACCGCGCGGAGGAAGGATTCGTGGAAGGCCTGCTCGATGATGTTCACCGCATGCTGGCGCAGTACATTCGCGCGCTGTTTCTGTTGAGCATGGCGACATTTCTGGCCTATCTGCTGTTCTTCCAGTTAGCGGGCGTGCCGTACGCGGCGTTGCTCGCCACGATCGCGGCGGTGCTCGAGTTCATTCCGGTGATCGGGCCGCTGACGGCGGGAACGGCCGCCTGCGTGGTGGCGCTTGTTTCGGGGTATGGGCATGTAGGCTCCATGATCGTATTCCTCCTTCTTTACCGGCTGTTGCAGGATTACGTACTACAGCCGTTTCTGCTCGGCAGCGGATTGAAGCTGCATCCGCTGTTGATCGTATTCGGCGCGCTCGCCGGGGAACAACTGGCGGGCATTGCCGGCATGATATTCTCGGTTCCCGTGCTGGCGACTTTGCGCATTGTGTATATCCGGGCGGCGCGGGCCGCGTCATGAAGAAGGCGGTCCTCCTTTTCGTTCTGGCGGGCGCACTCGCGCGGGCGCACGTGATCAGCATGTCGAGCGCGGATCTGCGGGTGGAGGGCAACCGCGCGACTTACGATCTGCGGATGCCGCTGTACGAAGTTCAGCACATCCAGAGGCCGGAGAAGACGCTTCTCGACAACATCACGTTCGAGAGCGCGGGCGTAAAGGGAAAGCTGATCGAGAGGAGTTGCCGCGAAGATCCGGGCGACGGCGCCTACCGCTGCCGGGGAGTGTATGAGTGGCCCGCTCCGGTGGAGATCGTCGACGTAGTGTGCACGTTCTACCAGGTGACGGTGCCGAATCACGTACACCTGATCCACGCCTACATGGGCGGCAAGTCGGACCAGGCGGTGTTTGATTACGCCAACCCGAAGGGGCAGATCCGGTTCCGTCCGCCGACGGCGTTCGAGGTGTTTGTGACGGCGTCGGGGTCGGGCTTCGCGCGGGCGTTCTCGAGCGCGGCGGCGATTCTGTTTCTCGGCTGTCTGGTGCTGGCGGCGCGCGGGCGGAAGGAGTTGCTGCTGCTGACGGTGTGTTTCATCGCGGGCGAGGTGGCGGCGGCGGTGGTTGTTCCGCTGACGCCGTGGAATCCGGCTCCGCGGTTCGTCGAGGCGGCGCTCGCGTTGACTATCGCCTACCTGGCGGTGGAGATCCTGACGCTGCCACAGGCGGGGCAGAGATGGGCGGTGGCGGCGGTACTGGGATTATTCCATGGCTTATCCTACGCACTTTACCTTTCCGAGACGGGATACGCGGCATTTCCGGTGCTGTTCGGGATGGGCGTGGCGGAGGCGCTGGCGATAGCCGCGTTAGCGCTTCCGCTGAGCCGGATGGCGCGCATTTTTTCGAGCATTGCGCCCGCGGCTTCGCGCGTGGCGGCCTCGTTCCTGCTGGTGACGGGGCTGGCGTGGTTTTTCCTGCGGCTGAGGAGTTGATGCCCGTTTACACGGGCACGCCACCGGACGGCGGGTGCGGAAACGCTTTGCGCATTTCGGCCAGGGTCTTCAAGAGAGTGTGAAAGTTTCGCAGGACGGCGGCCTCGACGCGGGAGAGGGCGGTGAATTTCCTGTGCCAGACGTTGAACACGAGGGCGGCGCGGCCGGCGGGGTCGAGATTCTTGAATTGCTTGAGCAGGAACCCGGGCTGGATGTCCTGCTCGATGGTGAGGATGCGGGCTTCAAGCGTCGCGAGGCGGGCATGGCGCCAGAGGGTGGCGGCGAGCATGTCGATGAGAAGCCGCTCGAAAGGATTCCGCGGCTGAAGCCAGGAGCGGGCCCCCTCGAAGACTGATTGCAGGAAGGCCGCCGATTCGCCGGGGATGAGGATATTGGGGAGGAGAGGATAGTCTGTTTGTTCCAAGCAAGTGTCCCTTTCGCCGTTTCGAGGATAACGTAAGGCTTCCAGGGATTTTCACGAGGATTGGCGGGCGTATTGAAAATGCTGAGAATATATCGCTTTCCGGCGTGTGATCAGTCTGATGGAGACATCAGGAGCCCTGGCGGAGGAGCCAGCGGACGGCGTTGTGCTGCATTTTGATGTATTCGGGGTTCCAGAGGACACGGAGCAGGTGGCCGGGCGAGAGATAGCAGACGCGGCCCTTGCCGTAGTCGTAGGACCAACCGCCGGGGGCGGTGGCTCCGAGGTTCTGATAGGTGAGCCCCTTCTCGTTCACGGTTTCCAGGAAGATGTACTTGCGGTCCTTGTCGTACTCCATGTAGTGCTGTTCGTCGGTGACGATGAAGTCGCGGACGCCGCGGGTGACGGGATGGTTGGGGTTGGTGACCCTGGCTTTATAGGTGCGGATGGGGGGATGGCCGGCGTAGGCGGCTCCGAGGACGTGGCGGAAATCGGGATCGGTGAGGCCGACGTGGGTGGTGTTGTGCATGAAGAGGGCGACGCCGCCGTCTTCGACGAACTTGCGGACGGCTTTTCCCTGATGCGGCTTCATCCAGAAGGCGGGCTTGGGTTTGCCCGGTAATACGGGGGGATCGGAGACGAGCTCGGGTTTACCGGTGTTGACCCAGGCGGCGTTGGTGGTCTCGTCGGGGTAGCCATCGGGCCAGATCATGCCGTCGCGGAGGACGATGAGCATCTTATAGCCGTGGAGCGTTTCCTCGTTGAGGGCCCTGGTTTCGTCGGTGAAGTCGATGGAGACGCCGAGGTCCCGGGCGATGGTGCGGTTGAGGCCGGTGCGGATGTAATCGGAGTTGTGGTAGCGGTCGCCAATGAGGCCGAACGCGGTGGCTTTCTGCGCGGAGCGGATGATGGCTGGCGCAAGCGCGGCTCCGGCGAGCGAGCGGAGAGCGGTGCGGCGGTTGGGGTTCATCGATAGGAATTGTATCGCAGAGAGGCCAACAGGCGGGCTGGGTTTGGTTGGAAATGGGCGGGGCGGGCGGGTGAGATAATCAGATCAAATGGAACGAAGGCAGCTTCTGCGCGCATCGGCCGCGGCAGCGGCGCTGTTTGGAGTGACAGCGAGGGACGCGGCGGCCGAACCAATGGCATTTCCGCCGGAGAAATTGTTCAAGGACCATCCGGAGGAGTACTGGAAGCGCATCCGGGAGGAGCAGTTTCTGCTGCCCGGGTGGCGGGCGTTTCTAAACAACGGGAGCCTTGGAGTGGCCCCGCGGGCGGTAGTGAAGGTGGTGCGGGATTACGTGGCGAGTTCAGCCGCGCGCGAGATGGAGTACTACCCGCGGTGGGGCTATGAAACGCTGGACGATCACCGGCAGGAACTGGCGGATTTTTACGGGTGCAAGAAGGACGAACTGGCGATCCTGCACAACGCCACGGAGGCGATGAGCACGATAGCGGCGGGGATCGATCTGAAGGCGGGCGATGAGGTGCTGATTACGGACCAGGAGCATCCGAGCGGGCGGGGATGCTGGTACATGCGGGCGGCGCGGCACGGGATCACGGTGCGGGAGGCGAAGATCCCGATTCCGCCGAGGAATCCCGGGGAGGTGGCGGAGGCGGTGATCGGGGCGATCGGTCCGCGGACGCGGGTGGTGAGTTTCAGCGGAATCACGACGGTGACGGGGCTGATCACTCCGGTGCGGGAGATCTGCGAGGCGGCGCGGGCGAAAGGCGTGATCTCGGTGGTGGACGGGGCGCACATGCACGGGCAGATTAAGACAAACATGTCCGAATTAGGCTGCGATTACATGGCCGGGAGCCCGCACAAGTGGATGTTCGCTCCGGCCGGAAGCGGGCTGTTGTATGTGCGCGAGGAGAACCTGGAGAAGTTGTGGCCGTCGATTGTGACGGGAAACTGGGACGAGAAGAAGCTGAAGGCGGCGCGGTTCATGATGATGGGGACGAACAACCGCGCGGTGGTGGAAGGGGCGATGGCGGGTTTGCGGTTCAGCAAGCAACTGGGCCCGGAGCGGATCTACGCGCGGGCGCACGAGGTGGCGCGGTACCTGCTGAAGAAGGCGCGGGAGAGCCCGCACGTGGAGTTGCTGACCCCGGATGATGACAGGATGTTCGGGGGCCTGGTGACGGTGAAGTTCAAGACACAGCGTCTCGAGAAGTTTCACGAGTTGCTGGCGAAGAGGCGGATCTGGACGTTCAGGGCTCCGCAGGTGCGGTTGTCGACGCACATTCATACGCGGCCGGAGGACGTGGACCTGTATTTCGAGACGATGCGGGAGGCGCTGGGATAGCGGCTGGTACAATGGCTGAGATGCAAGACAATCCGCGCAAGTTCGAGGCCATGGACCCGTTTGGCCGGAAGTGGACAGTGAACCTGGAGTGGCTGCAAAACGCGATTTCGATCCGGCACGCCGACGCAGTGGATGTGAAGTGGGATCTGAAGGCGGATGACGGGACGGAGATGACGCGGGTGGTGGCGCTGCCGCATCCTTATCTGTTGCAGGTGTCGAAGGCTTTGGGCCGGGAGTTGACGGACTCCTGGTGCATCCGGCTGGCGGGGGAGCACGTGAGGCGGATGGTGGAGACCTGGGAAGACGCGGAGAAGACGATCGTGACGCCGGCGATCGAGCAGATGGAAGAAGGGGCGAGGAAGCTGGAATCGGTTTTGTCCGTGACGAGGTGAGGCAATGGGCGATGTGAGCCGGCGCGGGTTTATTGGAGCGGCGGGGATGGCCCCGGCGATGATGGCGGGGGATGAAACGGGATTCACCTCTCTTTTCGACGGGAGGTCGCTGGAAGGGTGGAGCGTAAGAGAGGGTCCCGAGACGGCGTTCTACGTGGATGACGGATCGATCGTGGTGCATCACGGGTCGAACTTTCCGTCGTGGCTGCGGTATGGGAAGCAGTTCGAGAATTTCGATTTGCGGGGCGAGTTTTTTCTGAAGGGGTGGATGGATTCGGGGATCTACCTGCACGCGCCGGAACACGGACGGAATCCCTGGGTGGGCTTCGAGGTGAAGATCTTTCATCAGGAGGAGGAATCTCCGAAATCGAACAGTTGCGGATCGATTTATCCGGTGGTGGCTCCGAAGATGGTGAAGGTCCGCAACAAGGGGGAGTGGAACACGTTCCGGATCGTTTTCGACTGGCCGTCATTGAAGGTATGGATGAATGACGCGCAGGTGCAGGACCTCGATGTGGAGAGCGTGCCGGAGCTGAAATACCGGCTGCGGAAGGGCTATATCGGGCTCGAGTCGCTGTCGTATCCAATCCGCTACCGGAACCTGCGGATCAGGGAACTGCCGGCGAAGGAGAGCTGGGAGATGCTGTATGCGTCGCCGGCGGACCTCGATAAGTGGTATGTGACGGAAGGCAAGCCAGTGATGGAAGGGCTGGGGGACGTGATGCGGCTCGAGGGGTTGGGCCACATCGGGACGAAGACGCAGTACAAGGATTTCGAACTGCACTGCTATATCCGGACCAGCCGGTGGCAGAATGGCGGGGTGTTGTTCCGCACTTCGGGCGGCGGAACGCGGGCGAAGCGGAGCTACGAGATCCAGTTGCATAACGTGGAAGGGGCCCATTACCCGACGGGGTCCCTGTACCACTTCAAAAGGTCGATCTATCCACGCATTGCCGATGAGCAGTGGTGGCCGTTCCAACTCATCGCGAAGGGGCGCGAGGTGGTGGTGAGAATCAACGGCGAAAATGTGCTAGAGTACGACCAGTTAGAGAACGTCGATGAGGGCCACATCGAGCTTCAGGCGCACCAGGCGGGAACCTGGGCGGAATACCGGGATCTAAAGATTAAAAAGCTCTAAGAAAGCCCTTCCTCCCCAACGACGGCGGGTGGTTTTGTCGCGTTACCAAGTAGGAACGCGCGCGGAACCGCCAGTGCATGGTGAAACTCTCCCCGCGTTCACAACATCTTATTTAGTGGGATCTTCGCTTGGCGTGGAAGTGACAACATGTTAGCCAAACTGCGTGAATCTTTACCGTTTGCATGGGCGCGGGCCGGCAGCGGGAGCGAATGGCCCGTGGAGGTGGAGCGGGCGCGGTCAACGAGGCGTAACTGGAAGAAACCAGTGATGATCGCGGCGTTTGCGGCTCTTGGGGTGGCGTTCGTTGTCATGGAGATGCGGACGAGTTGGCTGCAGGCGCGCCTGTTCACGCTGGTGTTGAAGGGCGCAAGCTACAAGGTGCAGACGGGCGAGAGCGGGCATGGTTTCCGCACATCGAGCGGGCCGTACGACGAACGACTGGGGTATGCGCGGCTGAACGCGGTAATCGCGAAAGCCAAAGAACGGGGCTTCGAGGTGGAAGCACAAGCGCGCTGGTCGAATAAATTACGGGAAATCATGAGCTTGGGAATGTTTCCGCTGTACCAGGAAAAGACGCAGGCGGGGCTGCGAATTCTGGGCCGGAACGGGATGCCGCTACATTCGACGATCTATCCGGAACTGGCTTACAAGGACTTCGAGGCGATTCCGCCGCTGGTGGTAAAGTCGGCTTTGTTCATCGAGAACCGGGAGATCCTGGACGGGTGGGCGACGCGGCGGAATCCGGCGATCGAGTGGGACCGGCTGGCGAAAGCGTTTTTCGATTTGGGAATCCGACAGGTGAACCATTCGCATCCGATCAGCGGTGGGAGCACGCTGGCGACGCAACTCGAAAAGATCCGGCATTCACCGGGGGGACGGACGGAGGGCGTGGGGGAAAAGGCCCGGCAGATTGCGAGCGCATCGTTGAGGGCATACCTGGATGGGCCGCGGACGGTGGAAGCGCGGCGGCTGATCGTGCGGGACTACCTGAATTCGGTGCCGCTGGCGGCGACGGCGGCGGAAGGAGAAGTGATCGGGCTGGCCGACGGCCTGAAGAACTGGTTCGGGGCGGACTTCCGGGAAGTAAACCGGCTGTTGAACGCGGAGGAAGAGACGCTCGATGGAGCGGAGATGAGGAAACGGGCGGTGGCCTACCGGCAGGTATTGAGCCTGCTGCTGGCGATCAACCGGCCGTCCTATTACCTGCGTCATCATCCGGATGCATTGCAGGAAAGAGTGGAGAGCTATATCCGCGTCATGGGGACCAGCGGCTTGATTTCCAAGCAACTGCGCGATCTGGCTTTGCGTGTCGAGACTCCGCTGCGGCCGGCCGGAGCGATGCGGGTGAGGGCGGTGGATTTGCAGCGCAAGGGGACGGATTCGGTGCGCTACAACCTGCTGGGACTGCTGGGTGTTCCGAGCCTGTATGAGTTGGACAGGATGGACCTGACCGTGGAGACTACCCTGCAGGGGGCGGCGACGCAACTGGCGGCGGAGACCATGGAGAAACTGGACGATCCGGCTTTTCTCGCAAAGGAAGGGCTGGTCGGCGAACGCCTGCTGGCTCCGGGGCAGGGCTCTCCAGTGATTTATAGCCTGACGATGTACGAGCGTGGAGCCAGCAGGAACCGGCTCCTGCTGCAACTGGACAATTCGCGGCAGGCGCTGAACCTGAACGAGGGGAGCCGGCTGGAACTGGGCTCGACGGCGAAGTTGCGGACGCTGGCGACGTACCTCGAGTTTGTTTCGGAGTTGCATGATCAGCTTGTGAACGGCAAGCCGGGGAACCGGACGGCTCTCGAAGAGGATCCGGACAGGCTGACGCAGTGGGCGAAGGACTATCTGGCAAACGGCGGGGACCGGAGCCTGGCGGGGATGCTGAACGCGGCGATGGAGCGGAAATATTCGGCGAGCCCCGGGGAGGCGTTCTTCACGGGCGGCGGGCTCCATGTGTTCGCGAACTTCGATAAGAACGACAACGGGCGGATCCTGACCGTGAGGGAGGCGTTCCAGCGATCAGTGAACCTGGTGTTTATCCGGCTGATGCGCGACATCGTGTCCTACCGGATTCACCGTCTGCCGGGGTATTCGCCGGCGATCTTCACCGATGAGTCGAACGCACTGCGGAAGCAGTATCTGATACGGTTCGCGGATAAAGAGGGAACCGTATTCCTGAAGGACTTCTACGATCAGTACGAGGGACAGACGCCGGACGAGGCCCTGGAGACGCTTTTGAAGGAGCGTGAGATCACAGCTCCGCGGTTCTCGGTAATTTACCGGACGGTGCGGCCGCAGGCGACGTTCGGGGAGTTTCAACTGGCTTTGTTGAGCTATGTACATGAAAACCTGACGGACAAGCGGCAACAGGATCTATACGACATGTTCGCGCCGGAGAAGATGGACTGGAACGACCGCGGGTACGTGGCCAGTATTCATCCACTCGAGATGTGGCTGGTCTATTACATGCAGAAGCACCCGAACGCGAGTTGGAACGAGGTGCTGAAGGCGAGCGCGGAGTTGCGGCAGGACGTGTACAAGTGGCTGTTCAAGAGCCGGGCGAAGCTGGGGCAGGATACACGGATCAAGACGGTGATGGAGGCGGACGCCTTCGGAGTGCTGCATGGGTATTGGAAGCGGCAGGGGTATCCGTTCCGGACGCTGGTGCCGTCACTGGCGACGGCGATCGGGAGCAGCGGGGACACGCCGGCGGCGCTGGCGGAACTGGCGGGGATCATTCTGAACGACGGCGTGCGGCAGCCGGACACGCGGATTGAACGGCTGCTGCTGGCGGAGGGCACACCGTTCGAGACGCGGCTGGTACGCAAGCCGGGGGCGGCGGTGAGGGTGTTCTCGCACGAGGTGGCGCAAAGGCTGCACCAGGAGATGCTCGGCGTGGTGGAGCACGGCACGGGGCGGCGGGCGTTCGGGTCGGTGAAACTGGCGGACGGGGTGGTGCTGCCGGTGGCGGGAAAGACGGGAACGGGGGACAACCGGATCAAGACATTGACAACGGTGGGCAAGGCGAGGAACCGGACGGCGGCTTTCGTGTTCACGATCGGGGACCGGTACTACGGGACGCTGCTCGCGTATGTGCCGGGAGAGCAGGCCGCGGCTTACAAGTTTTCGAGCGCGCTTCCGGTGTCGATCTTCAAGCTGATTGTGCCGGACGTGGTGAAGGTGCTCGAATCGGGCAAGGAGCGCGCGCCGGCGGCTATTGCCGCGAACTCACCTGGTCCTTCGTTGGGAAATCCGGCGGGACGGACTGCGTCACTTTCCCGGTAGCAGCCCATTCGGCTCCGCGAGCGAAGGTTACGATGAATCCGGCGCAACGGATGGCATCCACATCATGGCCGAGGATGGTGTGGAAGACGCGGCCCTTACCGTAGGAAATGGTCATGAGCGCGGGTTCATGCTCGCCGGTGCCCCCGGTGGACTTATCGGAGAAGGCGGTGGCGAGGACGTGGACGTTTTCAGCCGGGCCACGAAGCGAATCGTAGAGTTCATCGCGCGCGTGCATCCAGACCGGGGGAAGGCCTTTCATGATGGGGTGATTGGGGTCGCGGGTGGTGACCTGGTAGGGGTGGGGCTTTCCGTGGTGGCCGCCGGGGCCGGGAGTGGTGTCGCGCACGATTGCGCCGTTGCGGAAGCGGAGCATGGGGCCTGATTTTTCGGTACGGCCGCCCCATCCGCCAACGCCGATGATGCGGTTATATTCGAGCCACATGGGGAAGGCGTTATCGGCGGCGTGGACGGTGACGAATCCGCCTCCCCGGCGGACATAATCCTCGAATGCCTGTTGAGTGGAGGGCGGCCAGATGCCGCCACCGCCGAAATCCGAGTAGTTCGAGATGACGACCTTGTAGGCCTGGAAGCGGGGGTGGAAACTGCTCATGTCCTCGCCCTTTGGCGGAGAGGTGGCGACATCCACGGTAAAGAGGCCGGTGTCTTCGAGGATCTTCCTGAGGACGGGCGTGGTGAGGCGCCAGTTGTGGTTGTTCTGGCCGTCGATGATGAGGGCTTTGATGGGGGCGGCGGAGGAGGAGACGGCGAGGAAGGCGAGAGCAGACAGGAGGCGGATGGGCACCATGCACACGATTGTATCGGGAGGCGGGCGGACGTTGCATGATGGAGAGGTGGAACGGATTACAAGAGGACGGATTCTGGAAGCGGCGGAGCGGATCCGGCCGTATGTGCGGCGGACGCCGGTGATGGCATTGACGGAAGGGGAGTTAGGGGTGGATGCGGAGGTTGTGCTGAAGCTCGAGTTGCTCCAGCACACGGGTTCGTTTAAGCCGCGGGGGGCGTTTTGCCGGATGCTGGCGGCGGAAGTGCCGGCAGCGGGAGTGACGGCGGCGTCGGGAGGGAATCACGGGTTGGCGGTGGCATACGCGGCGGCGAACCTGGGGCACAGAGCGGAGATTTTCCTGCCTTCGCTCTCACCGGCGTTCAAGGTGGCCAAGGTGCGGAGCTACGGGGCGGAGGCGCATGTAGTGGGGCGCCACTATCTGGAGGCGCTGGCGGCATGCGAGGCGAGGGCGCGGGAAACGGGCGCGATGGCGGTGCATGCCTACAACCAGGAAGAGACGCTGGCCGGACAGGGGACGGTGGGGGTCGAGATCGGCGAGCAGGTTCCGGGAGTGGATACGGTGCTGGTGGCGACGGGCGGCGGCGGGCTGATAGGCGGAATCGCGGCGTGGTTTCGCGGGGAGGTGAAGGTGGTTTCCGTTGAGCCGGTGGGATGCGCGTCGCTTGCGGCGGCGTTCGAGAAGGGGGAGCGGGTTGCGGTGGAGGTGGGCGGATTGGCGGCGGATTCGCTGGGGGCGGCGATGGTGGGGGAGTTGATGTTTCCGATCGCGCGGAAGTATGTGAGTGGGGCGGTAGTGGTGGAGGAGGAGGAGATTCGCGAGGCGCAGCGGGTGTTGTGGCGCGACTTCGGCATTGTGGCGGAACCGGGCGGAGCGACGGCGCTGGCGGCTCTGTTGAGCCGGCGGTACAAGCCGGCGAAAGGAGAACGGGTGGTGGTGGTGGTTTGCGGCGGGAATACGGAACCGGGAACGGTGGTGTAGCTATTTGAGGAAACCGAGCCAGGAGGCGAGCCCGGCGGTGTTGTGGCGTTCGAGGGCGCGGAGGCCATCCGTGGGGGCATGGCGATCGAGGAGGAGCATGCGTCCGGCGCGGGCGATTTCGACGACGTCATCGACGGGAGCCTGCCAGTGGGGAGGGCACCAATCGATGGCGCTCGAGACGACGGAGGGGACGCCGGAGGCGATGCCGTCGGCGGTGACCATATTGAAGCTTTCCGTGTAGGAAGGCTGGAGGAGCAGGTGCATGTGGGCGACGGTGGAGCGGAACTGCGCCCAGGTTTGCCAGCCATTTTCGACGAGGCGGATGTGGGGGAGATTGCGGAGCATTTCGCGGGCGGCGCGGAGGATGGTGTCGCCGCCGCCTTCGGTGCGTCCGGCGCTGAGCCAGAGTTCGGTATCGGCACGGAGTTGCTGGGAGATTTCGAGCGCGGCTCCGGCGGCGGACATGAGATTTTTGAGGGGCCGCGTGGCTCCGAAAGCGCCGAGGCGGAGCGGACCGCCTTGCCAGAGGGGACGGTTGGGGTTGGTGGTGTTGTCGAGGTAATAGAGGTTGGGGAGGAAGGCGCAGGGCGCCGTGTAAGCGCGGCGGACCCATTCGCAGAATTTTTCGCTATTGCCGGCGAGGTGGAAGTTGGGGGTGGAGCGTTCGATCTCCATGGCCTGGCGGATGAGGGCGACGCCGTTGGCGTCGGCCTGGAGGAAGCCGACGTTCGAGTGGCAGGTCATGGCGAAGGTGATATCGGAGAAATAGTTGACGAGGGATTGCATTTCGGGCGAGGGGATCCAGGGCGCGGAGATGATGGCATGGGTGACGGAGGGAGTCCCGAGGAGGGAGGCGCGCAGATCGGCGGCGCCGAGGATGGGCCAGACGAGAGTGGGAATGCCCGCGCGGATGAGGCTTTTCTGCGTGTTCATGGCAGCCACGCCGAGTCCGATGTGGGAGATGTTGCGATTCGCGGCAAAGTTCTTATAAGCCAGCACGACCTTCATGGGAAACCTCGATTCTGAGTCGAGGATAAGGCCGGGGAAATTGAAGAAATGGCGTGTGGATTCGCAAGTGGTTGAATCCAGGGAGCGGAAAGGTTTGTTTGATACGTGACCGGGTTTGCGCGGGAGGCGAGTTTCCCGGGAACGGCGCGCCGGTTACTTATCTGGCCGGGGCAGAGCCAGGGGAATGGAGGGTGGGAAACTGGGGTGAATCGCGTTCTTATATTGAGCGCATGTCGATTGCGCCGCCGGCGAAGAGCAAGCCAGTTGAAGCGTTGTGAAGAGAGCCCCCATGCGATTGGAAAAAGAGGTGTGCGGGTCGTTCAGGTTGTCGAAGGCCTGAGAGAACAGGTCCGTTCTGTTTGTAATCATCATCAATTTGCCCATGGCTCCGGCACTCCCGTAAGGGTCATAGCCGGCGGCGAGAGAGAATATCATGCCGGCGGTGTCCGCATCGAGTTCCGCATTCGAGTCGTTGTACTGCAATCTTCCTGTCTTGAACTGGACGATATGACCCAACTCGTGGGCGATAACAGACGCCAGTTCACTGGGGGAATCGGCGATCAACTCGGCCAATGCCAGAGTGATGTGGACGGTTCCGTCGCTTCTGGTGGCAAAGGCGTTGATCTGGGAGGAATATTGAATGTCCAACCGGGTGGCCAGCAGGTTGGCCTCGGGCACGATTTGCGCGGCCACGGCAACCACTTTGCGGAACGCGCGCCAGATCTTCACCTCATGACCACCTGGCCAGGACACTCCGCCGGCGGGAAGGCTCGAGAGCAGACCACGCTCGGCGTTGAGCGTCCAGGCGGAAAAGACCGTGGTTGGTTCACTGCCGGCGATCTCGATCATACCCTCGAAATCGCGGGGGAAATCTTCGCTGAAGCTACTCAAGTTGAAGGATGTGTGACAGAGGGCGCACAAGGTGATGTTGCGGCTGCCCACGTTGTTTCCGCCGGCGTCAAATGCGCGGAGAACGACTGTGATGGGGCTGTTGAACACATTGCCCAGGGCGACGCCGAGCGAACGGTTCGCGATCGAGCGGTAGCGTACTGAAGGCAAGGAGGCCGGCGCCGAGATTTCAACCTGGGGAACCCCATTCAGGATCTGGCGGAAGAGGACCGTGCCTTGAACAGGAAGGGAGCAGGCGGCATAAGCCCAACCGGTGACCACGGAAGGGGAAGCCATCCGGCTGCGCAGTGTCGTTCTGCCCAATGGAGGAATGGTGAACGACTGGCGGGATTGGAGGCCGGTTCCAAGATCGAGGGCCAATGGACCGCCGGAGTCATTGAGCGTGGACAATATGCACAAAGCGGGGAGGGACGGGTTGGAATTCGTGAAGACAAACGAAGTTTGCCACGTTTGAACCTGATCGCCTCCATCGGCGAGTTGAGGGAAATAGAGATTGACGTCAGCGGTATCCGGTTCCAATTGGGCGAGAATCCGGAAAGGGAGGAGAAGACTTACGAAAATGATCGTTCCGATAACCCGGGAATGCACCATGGCGGGAAGCATATCACGTCCGATCATGGGTGCGCGGGCTGTTCCAGCTTTCCCGAAATCGCTTCGGAG
Source organism: Bryobacteraceae bacterium (assembly GCA_019187195.1). GTDB lineage: Bacteria > Acidobacteriota > Terriglobia > Bryobacterales > Bryobacteraceae > CADEFT01. The sequence goes on along the minus strand of JABAQT010000023.1, from coordinate 156,900 downwards.
ATGGTGATGCCGTTTGATTGCAGGACCGAGCCGAGGCTTTGTTCGAGAGCGAGGCGGGCGTTGCGGTAGGCGACCATGGCGCTGATCTCGCCGGAGCGGGCAATGGTGAAATCGCGCTGCTGCTGAACGACGTTGAAAGGGGTGGAAGCGCCCAGGCGCAGGCGCTTTTGTTCGGCCTCGAGCAGTTCGGCGGCGAGGATGCGGTTCTCGCGGGCCGCCTGGTAGCGGGCGCGAGCCTGCTCGATGGCGATCACGGCGTTGCGGACATCGACCTCGACCTGCTTGCGGCTCTTCGCTCCGGTCAACTGGGACTGGCGGAGTTGCAACTGGTCGATGGCATAATCGGCCTGCGCCTGGTTGTTGCCGAAGACGTTGCGGAAGAAGACGCCGGCCCCTTCGGTGGGGTAGTTACGGCGGAACACCTGGCCGAGAGCTGTCCCCACGCCGCCGGCGAAGAATGGATCGGAGGTTTCGAAGCCGCCGGCGCGAGGCACCTGGCGGCGCACTCCCGCAAGGCCGGAGTGACGGGTGATGGCGAAGACCTGCGCAACGGGGAGCAGGCCGTTCCTGGTGCCGATGGCAGACACCTCGGCGGTTTCGAGGCGGGCGGTTTGGGACCGGATGTCGGTGCGGGCGGCGAGAGCTTTCGAGACGAGATCGCGAATTTGGGGCAGGTTCTCCTCCCCGGGGACGGCGAGTTTGTCGAGTGTGATGATGCGGGCGTCCCGAAGGGCCGGGTCCTCGACTCCATTCCGGCTGATGAGGTTCTTCAACTGAGTTTCATCCTGGCTGAAGGTGGTGCGGGAAATGATGAGATCGCGGCGGGCGGTGGCGAGTTGCGACTGGGCGGCGGTGATGTCCAGCCCGGCGGCGGCTCCGGCGGAGACCCGCTCGCGTGTCTCGCGCAGGTACTCGGCGGCCGCCGTCGCGGCGTCCTGTTTGGCGCGCACGTCTTCGTCATCGGCCGTGAGCTTGAAGTAGGCGCGGAGGACGGACGATACGGTGGCAGTCACCTGAGTTTCGAAGTCGAGATCGGAGATGTTGCGGTTGAGCCTGGCCACTTTGATGTTGCGGCCGTTGACCGCCGTGCCGAATCCCTGGAGCAGATTGTGCTGGATCATGATGGAGGCGTTCAAGGCGGCTGATGGATTCAGCAGGTTGGTGGGCGAGTTTTCCTCGAGGAAGTGGTGCGTGTAGGAAACGGTGACGCTGCCGCCGGTGAGAAAGCCCTGCTGGAAGGAGCCGCTGTAGGCGCGCTGGCGGGAGACGAGGTTGTTGGTGAGGCTTTGGGTGACGTTCGACTGCGGGTTCGAGCGGTGGCTGAAGGTGGTGGCCTGTTGAAAGGTGGGGTCGAGGGTCTGTACGACCGGGCCCACCTGGGAGACGGTGGCGTTGGACCTGCCGGCTCCTCCGCCGCCCGCTCCGCCGCCGCTGACTCCGGCCGCGGCCTGGCTGCCTAGCACGCCCTGGCCGCTGGCGAAGGAGGCCGCCTGGCCGGCTCCGCTCGGAACGCCGGGCAGGGCGCCTCCGGCGAGGGCGCGCGTGACGCGCCAATCGGCAAGGATGGGGGAGTAGCGGGCGATCTCGAGATCGATGTTGTTCTCAAGGGCGAGAGCGATGGCGTCGTGAGCGGTGAGGTAGAGGTTTCCGCCGCGCAGAAGCGTGGCGAGACGGGGGGAGTTGGCGGCGCGGATGGGCGGCGCCTCGGGCGCGAGATAGGGGCGCAGCACGGAGTTGCCTTGCGGCGGGACGGGCGCGATGGCCGCCACCTGCTGTGCGGAGAGTTGCATGGCGGCGAGAAGGGCGGCGAGCAGGAGCGCCAGCGCGCGGCGCCGTGGGGAGATTGTCAGGGAGTTCACCGGTTGCCTCCCTGATCCGTTTTGGTCGCGCCGGGCTTTGCGGGCGCGGCAAGACTGCCGGCCATCGCTTCCTCGACGGAGATGCCGTTCACCTCGAGAGTTCGCCCCAGCACCTGGTCGAGCGTGATGCGGGCGTGGGTGTAGTTCGCCATGGCCTGCACTTCGGCGCTTTGGGCAGCAGCGACGTCGCGCTGGTCCTGGACGACCTGCAGCGGAGTGGTGGCTCCAAGGACGAAGCGGCGCTGATCGCCCTTGAGGGATTCTTCGGCCAGCAGGCGGCTCTGCACGGCGGCGTCATAGCGGGCGCGGGCCTGGCGGAGGGCGATGACGGCGTTCTGCACATCGACGCGCACCTGGTTGGCGCTTTTCTGAAGGCTCAGTTCGTTCTGGCGCAGTTCGAGCAGGCTGGTGACGTAGTCCGATTGGGCGGCGCGGTTGCGGATGGGGATATTGAGGCTGAATCCGGCGGAGTAGTTGGGATAGTTGCGGCGGGCGATCTGGGCGAGGAGGTTGCCGTAGCCGCCGGCGAGGTAGGCGATGCCGGGTTGCAGGGCTCCGAGCGCGGTAAGATCGCCGGTCAAGCCGTTGTTGGTCACTTCGACGAAGGCCTGGAGCGAGGGTTTGAGGGCATTTCTGATGCCCACGAGATTGAGCTTGTTGCTTTCGATGTTGATGCGGTTCTGCCGCATCTCGACGCGGTTGTGGAGGGCTTCTTCCACCAGGTCCGGCAGGGGCTTCAGGTTGTCTTCCTTGGGGATGGTGATGCGGTCGAGGACGGTGATGTGGACATCGGCGAGGTCGGCGGCCTCGATGCCGGAGCGGCTGAGGGCGTTCTTGAGAATGGTTTCCTGCTGAAGCAGGTTGGTTTCGGCGATGACGTAATCCTCGCGGGCGGCGAAGAGTTGAGAGCGCGCGCGGGTGATTTCGATTTCGGCGAGGGCTCCGAGTTCCACCTGGCGTTTGCTGTCATCGAGGGTTTGTTGCGCGGTGGCGACCGCCTGGCGGCGCGATTCGACATCCTGGTTGAAACTGACCAGATCCCAGTAGAGATTGAGGACGGCGGAGACGGTGGTTATCAACTGCTGGCGGAACTGGAGATCCGTGACTTTCAGGTTATTGTTCTGGACGCGGATGTTGCGTCCGTTGACGGCGGATCCGAAGCCCTGGAGGAGGTTCTGGGTGAGTTGCAGGTCGAGGCTGCCGCTGGTGAAGGGATTCAGGCTGAACAACTGGCTGTTGACCCTGGTGTAGGCGCTCGAGTAGGACAACTGGGCGTTCAGCCCGAAATCCCAGTTCTGCGAGTACTGGGATTGGACGGTCCGCATCGATTGCACGAGGGCGGTGGTGCCGGTGAGGACGGTATTGCTCTGAGGAACGGTGATGTGCTGGAAATTGGCGAAGACGAGGAAGGACGGATCGAAGGAGGGAATCGAGGGTCCGAGTTGGGTGATGATGCCGCCGCCGGTGCTGACGCCGTTGCCGGCGGTGCTGACGCTTCCGGTGTCGAGGACGTTGACGCCCTGGAGGCTGACGCTTTGCGGGCCGGGAGCAATGCCGAGGCCCACGCCGCGGAGCAAGCCGCCTGCCTTGGCGCGGCGGAGGACTTCCCTGGCGAGCAGCGGGGCGTAGCGTTGCACTTCGACATCGATGTTGTTTTCGATGGCGAGCGCGACGGCGTCACGCGCGGAGAGGTAGAGCCTTCCGCCGCGCACGAGTGAGGCCAGACGGCCGCTATTGGCGAGGTTGATGGGGGGAACACGGCGTGCGCGGTAAGGACGGGTGAGCCAGTTGCCGGGAGCGGGGTCGACGCGGATGGGGGTTTCGCCGAAGGCGTGGGGGGCTCCGAGGAGGAGAGCGAGGAGGAGGGCGCGGGGAGAGCGATGGGAGAGATAGAGGTATGGAAAGGAGGGCATGGAATTGAGTGTAGCGTTGGGGTGGAGGGGGCGGGTGGAAACATTCCTCTTGACAATATTTGTTCGAACATATATATTGAAGAAGTAATCCATGCGCGGGGAATCCCCGCGGAAAGGAATCATACTGATGAGCACTCCATCCACGCCAACGCAAACGGCGGTAACCACCTGGAACCTGGACCCGGTTCACTCCATTGCCGAGTTCAAGGTGAAGCATATGATGATCTCCAACGTGAAAGGTCAGTTCACGGGGATATCGGGCGTACTCGAACTCGACGAGAAGCAGATCGTCAACTCGCGGGTGGAGGCGACCATCGACGCCTCGACCGTTCAGACGCGGGACGCGGGCCGTGACACACACCTGAAGAGCGCGGACTTTTTCGATGTGGAAAAGTATCCGGCGCTCACGTTCCGGTCAACCAGGATCAAGCAGGCGGAGGAAGGCGAGCTGAGGGTTACGGGCGACCTGACGATTCGCGGGGTGACGCGGGAGGTGGTTTTCCGGGTGGAAGGACCAACGCCGCCGAGCAAGGATCCGTGGGGCGGCACCCGGATAGGACTGTCGGCGTCGACCAAGATCAACCGGAAGGATTTCGGCCTCAACTGGAACTCCGCGCTCGAAGCGGGCGGGATTCTGGTGGGAGACGAAGTGGGGATCACATTGGACGTAGAGTTCATCAAGGCCTGACGGGCAGGCGCGACGAAGAGGCTTCAGGAGGCAGCAAATGTCACTGCGACCGGTGAGACAGGTTATGGGGACCACGCCCACGATGGAAGGGGCGGGGGTCAAACTGCAACGCGCGTTCGGATTCGGGAAGACGAAGGATTTCGATCCGTTTCTGCTTCTCGATGACTTCCGGAACGACAATCCGGAAGACTACCGGGCGGGGTTTCCGTGGCACCCGCACCGGGGGATTGAGACCATCACGTATGTGCTGGCCGGTTCGGTGGAGCATGGAGACAGCCTGGGGAACCACGGAACGATGACGGCAGGGGACGTGCAGTGGATGACGGCGGGGAGAGGCATTCTGCACCAGGAGATGCCGAAGGGAGACCTCCAAGGCCGGATGCACGGTTTTCAGTTGTGGGCGAACCTGCCGTCCTCATTGAAGATGACGGCTCCGCGATATCAGGACATTCCGTCGGCCGCCATCCCGGAGGTGACCGACGACGACGGCACGAAGGCTCGAATCATCTGCGGAGAGTTCTGGGGGAAACGCGGCCCCGTGGAGGGGGTAGCGGCGGATCCGAACTACCTGGATATTTCGGTGCCGCCAGGCAAAGCGAAGAGGCTGAAGGTGGAGACAGCGCGCAACGCCTTCGCCTACGTCTTTGCGGGCGCGGGGGCGTTCCGCGACTCGTCCGGGCCTCAGGCGGTACTCACCGAACAGGCGGCGGAGGCGGACAAAGGGCCGGTGTACGACGCGCGGAATCATTCCCTGGTGCTGTTCGGGAGCGGGGACGAAATCGCCGTGCAGGCGGGACCGGAGGGGATCCGGTTTCTGCTGGTTTCCGGCAGACCGCTGGAAGAGCCCGTGGCCTGGTATGGCCCGATTGTGATGAACACACAGGAGCAGTTGCGGCAGGCGATGCGGGAATTGAACGAGGGAACGTTCATCCGGCAGGGCTGAAGGGACGGGATCTTTCGCGCACGATCGCGGTGATATGATCAACGTCATGTTTCTCACCCGCCTTACCGGATCCCTGCTGCTCGGCGGCCTACTGGCGTGCGCGGCGCCGGGGATACCGGTTTGGCAGGTGGACTCGCTGATCAAGGTCTTTCCCGACGACAAGGCGGGGACAAACGAAGCACGCCGCCAGCGATGGGTGGCGCCGCGAAACGGGCACACGAGTCTGCAGTTTGCCATCCGCCCGGATGAGCGGATCGAGAGACTCGACGTAACGGTTGAGTTAGGGGGTGGGTTGAAGACCACGGTACGGAGAGTGGGGTACGTGCCGGTCCGTTCGGATCCGCCGAAGTCACCCGCCGATGAACTGATCCGCGCCGCTCCCGGGAGATTCCCCGACCCGCTGTTCGAAGAGACTTCGTTCCACCTGCCGGGGAAAGAGACGACCGCGGTGTGGGTTACGGTGTTTGCGCCCGCGGATACGCGGCCGGGCACCTACCGCGGAAGAGTTGTCTTCAGGGCGGCTGAACGGGAAGCGGCTACGCTTCCTTTCGAGATCCGGGTGGCGAAGGCGACGGTTCCGAAACAGACCCTGCTGGTGACGAACTGGTTCACCTTCAATGAAGAAAGGCTGGGGCGCTATTTCGATCTTGATGGCGGGCCGGACCGCTATTGGGAGGTTCTGGGGAACATTGCGAAGGTGATCGGGGAACACCGGCAGAACGTGACCCTTACGCCGGTTCTGGAACTGACGGATGCGCGCGCGGAAGGCGGATCGGTTTCCTACGATTTCTCACGGCTTGACCGCTTCCTCGATATCTTCGAGAAGGCGGGAGCGGCGAGCGTGATCGAAGGCGGCCATCTTCTGAGCCGGGCTTCGGGGTACAACTCGCCGCTGATCGTGCCCGCGTTCCTCGTCGAGGGCGGTAAAGTCAAGAGAGCAGCGCTCGGTCCGGACGATCCGCGCGCTGAAGCCCACGTCAGATCCTTCCTGCCCGCGCTTTACGCCCATCTGAAGAAAACAGGCCGGATCGGCCGGTATGTGCAGCACGTTCTCGACGAGGCGCACGGAAACGAGCCGCCGTTCTATCTGCGGTACGTGGAACTGGTGCGCGAGACCATGCCGGGCGTGAAGACGATTGACGCCATCGACCAGAAGGCCGGGTCGCTTGGCGAGGCATGCGATATCTGGGTGCCGCAGCTCGGCAGGTTCGATGATGCCTTCGACGCGATCCAGCGGCACGTCGAGAAGGGCGGCCAGGCGTGGTACTACACATGCCTGTATCCGCAAGGGCGGCACCTGAACCGGTTCATCCAGCAACCACTCGTAAAGACGCGGCTTCTCCAGTGGTTCAATTTCCGGTACGGCTTTAGCGGCTTCCTGCACTGGGGAGGAAACCACTGGCCGGATGATCCTTATACGGACACGCAGCCGATCATCAACGCCGGACGCGACCTGCTGCCGGCGGGGGACGCCTTCCTTACCTATCCCTGGAAGGAGGGCAGGAGCATCCGCAGTTCGATCCGGTTCGAGGCGATGATGGAAGGCATCGAGGATTACGAACTGTTGAGAGCGGCGGCCGTTCGAAACAAGGAGAAGGCGAAGAGGCTTGCGCGGTCCGCGATTCCCGGGCTGACGGATTATGTCCGTGACGTGGGCGCGTTCCGGAAGCTGCATGCCGAGTTGCTGGACAGTGCCGAGTAGCAGGCCGGAGGGCGCGTCTTCCCGGCTTAGAACTCCAGCTTGAAGATGGCCATCATATACAGCCGCCCGCCCTGTCCGGAAAAACTTCCCTGGTTGCCGGTGATCTTTCCGAAGTTCTGAGGATTGCGGAAATCGACGGTATTTCCCGGGCGGTTGAAGAAATATATCTTGAACGGGTTGTTGACGTCGAAGCGCAGGGTTCCCTTCAACCGCTCGCGGAAGGGGAAGGTCTTGCTGGCGCTCAACTGATGCCAGAACATTCCGGGAGACGTTTGAATGTTGCGGCCGGAGTTTCCGGCGGTGAAGGAAGCGGGATAGGCGAAGGCGTTGATGTCAGCCCAGGGGAGGGCGCAGGCGAGCTGATGGCGGCAGGGGCCGTGCGGATCCCAGGGCAGTTCGATGTCTCCGTAGGTCTTCCCGGCGGCCATATTCGCGCGGTTTGAGCCCGGCAGGAAGACGTTGCTCGTGCCGGTGAAGCCGAAGCTGAACGGAGCGCCGGTTTCGATGGTCTGGATGCCGTTGATAGCCCAGTTGCCGAGGAGGCCGTTGACAAGCCAGTTGGCTCCGCGCATCCATTTCTTCCCCTTGCCGAACGGGAGTTCGTAGGTGGCGTAGGTAACCCAGCGGTGGGTGACATCGTAATCGGACCGGCTCTTTTCGAGGCGCCGGTTGTAGAAGGTGATGCCGCCGGCGGCTCCATCGTCGGAATCCTCGTCGATGGCTTTGCTGAAGGTATAGAAGGACACCAGGCTCAAGCCCTGGGAATAGCGTTTTTCAATTTTCAGCGTCCCGCCGTGATAGCTGCTGTGACCGTAGTTGCTGTAGTGAAGGATGGAGCCGAACTGGGGGTAGGGTTTGTAGTTCTGCGACGCTCTACGAATGGTGTCGAGCACGGCGGGATCGTTGGAGATATTGAGGGGAATGGAGTTGATATCCCAGCGGTTCAGCAGACCGACTCCCGATGAGCCCTGATAGGAGAGTTCCACGAGCACGGTGGGACTGACTTCGAATTGCAGGCTCGCATTCCAGTTCATGATATAAGGCATGCGCATGTTGGGGTCGAAGTAGGAGGCGCTGCGTCCGCTGAAATTGGTTCCGAGATACGGCGCCGAACCGTCGGGGTTGACATGGAACTGGATGGGCGGCGGTCCGTTTTTCAGATAGAAGGCCACATCGGGATTGCCGGGCTCCTGTTGCACAACGGCGGTGGCGAGGTATTCGTCGAAGTTCTCCTGAAGGCCGTTCGTCCAGAGATCGAGAGTATTGAGACCGAATCCGCCGCGGAAGACCCAATTATTGCGGAAGTTGTAAGCCAGTCCGGCGCGAGGCTGGAGGTTGTTCCAGTCTCTGGAGGCAAGGGCTCCGGTGGGATGGAGCAGAGCTCCCTTTCTGCCGGTGAGCGGATCGATCGCCGTGGGACTGAACTGGCTCTGCTGCCCGTACTTGGTGTTGTAGGGCGATTCGTATTGCCAGCGCAGGCCGAGATTGAGGGTGAGCTTCGAGGTGACTTTCCAATCGTCCTGAAAATAGGCGGCGTGACTCCACCACCGGGGCAACCAGGTGGCCTGGTCGTTGGTGTACTGGGCCTGGACGACCGCTCCCAGCATGAACGAGGCGAATGAATTTCCGGTGTTTGGCCGGAAGGGAAACTCCGTGCCGCCGAAGTTGTACAGTCCGGAGGGGGTGGCGGCGACGTGTGAGTTCATTCTTGTGCGCAGCAGTTCGTAGCCGGTCTTGAAGGTGTGGCGGCCGTGGATCTTGGTGAAGTTGTCCTGGAAGCTGATGCCTTCGTTGACATCGGTGGACTGGCCGCCGGGAAAGGTGAAAATCAGAGTGCCGCCCGAAGCGGTGCGAAAACTCGGCATGGTGCGCGGGCTGACGTTGGGGATGCCCAGTTTGCCGGCCCAATCCTGGTTGAGGCTTTCCGGCACGCGCGTGGTTTTTCGCCGGGTCCCGCCGAGACGGATTTCGTTGATCATGCTGGGGCCGATGGTGAGCGTGTCGGAAAGCACCAGTTGCGTGAGGTCGAGCGGGATAGGCGTGTGGTTGTAGTCGAAGATGGGGTTGGCGACATTGGTCTGCCAGCGCCCGTTGAAGGATCGGTTGCGGAAATCGGAGAAGCGGCCGAAGAACTTGTGGTTGTCCGAGAAGGAGTGGTCCACCTTGAAATCCATGTTGGTGCGGTAGGAGCGGTAGACGGTGTCGGCGCTACGGTTGGCGTGCGGGCCGGTGCGATTGATGTAGGCCTGGTTGTTGCGGTTGTTCTCGGGCTGATAGGGGTTGAAGGTGAGGAATTTGTTGAAGACCGGGTCGAAGCGGCTTCTGGGAATCTGATTGCCGGGGAACTGGGTTCGCGAGTAGGTTCCATCGGGAAGACGGACGAGGGTGGCCGGGTCATAGATGGGATCGCCGATTCCGCCAAAGCTGAAATCGCCGTTGAGCATGGCGGGGCTGGGGACGTCCGTATCGGCATTTTCCGAGGATTTCTCGTGATGGCGCTGGAAGCCGACGAGGAAGAACGTGCGGTTCCGTCCGTCATAGATTTTCGGCAGCATCACGGGACCGCTGACGTTGCCCGACATGAGGTGGAAGCCGAAGACGTTGTTCGGCTTGTTGGCGTCCTGCCAGTTGCGGTGAATCATCTGCCGCGCCATGTAGCGCTCTTCGGCCATGAAGTGCAACTGGTTTGTACCGCTCTTGAAGGTGATGTTCATGAGACCGCCGCCGGAATGGCCGTATTCGGCGGGCAGGCTGGTGGTGAGCACCTTGATCTCTTCGATGTTGTATTCGCCGGGGTTCACATTGCGGCCCGTGCCTAACACACCGTTGCCGGGGGTAGTGGCGGAAACCCCGTCGTTCGCCATGTTGAAGGCGCGGGAGCGGCCGCCGGCGGCATGGCCGAATCCGGCTTGTGAAGTCACGCCGGGCACGTACCAGAGCATGCTCTCGATCTTCATCTGGGGGGTGGGCAGTTTGGTGAGTTGCGAGCCGGTGACGAGATGGCCGGTCGAGGAGGTTTCGGTTTCGAGCAGCGACGCCGAGGCGGAGACTTCGATGGATTCGACGAGGCTGCCCACCTCGAGCACGGTGTCGACGCGGATAATTTCGGAGGATCTCACCTGAATATTCGATCGCGTAAGTTTCTTGAACCCCTGTCCCTCGAAGTTAATGCGGTACATGCCGGGGTTGAGGTAGGGAGCGCGGTAGATGCCTTCCGAATTGGTGGAGGTGGCGGAGGAAACCTCCGTCTCGACGTTGGTGATGCGAACGGCAACGCCGGGAATGGCGGCTCCGGTGACATCGGTGACGGTGCCGGAGATGGTGCCCTGAGCGGTTTGGGGGAAGGCAGAGGGATCGAGGAAGAAGAGAATGGCGGCACAAGCGAGAAGGGTGAGAGATCGGGGTATAGACATGAGAGACGCCTCCAGCGTTTGTCGATTAACGCGCACAGCGTCAATCGCCTTACCTCACAAGCTGGGCCAAATTCTATTTCAAGTTCGTTTTCACTGAAATACTGCGTTTTCTGTACACGCCGGCGCGGCTGGCAAAAAGCGCCGGGCTGTGATGTCCTGATAGTAGATGGATCTACGTCCCTATCAGATCACCGACCGCGAAGGATGCCTCGCGGTCTTCGATTCCAACGCGCCGGAATGGAACACGGGCGAGCGCGAGGCATTCGAGGCGTTTCTCAGCAATCCGCCGGGGCCTTACTTTGTCCTCGAACACGACGGAGCGGTCGCCGGGTGCGGCGGCTTTGCTTTCGAGAATCCCGGCCTGGCGAGCCTGTGCTGGATCATGGTGCGGGACGGCCTGCACCGCAACGGGCTCGGCAGGTTGCTGGTGTTTTCCGCGATGCGCAAGATGACGCAGGAAGGCGATCCGGAGATGGCGCGGCTGAACACGTCGCCGCGGTCGGCGGGATTCTTCGAAAAGCAGGGCTTCCACGTGTTGGAAATCAACGGCGACAACGTCGAGATGCGCAAGAAAATGAAGGTGTGCCCTTAGGAGGCTACGCGTTTGTGGAGGAACGCGGCGGCGTCACGGTAGATGCGGTCCTGTTGTTCCGGCGGGATGTTCCCAATGCCGTGCGCTCCATCCGGAACAGTCACGAACCGATGTTCGACGCCGGCTTTCGCGAAGCGCTCCGCCATCATTTTCGATTGCTCATAAGGGACGTCGGTATCCGCTGTTCCGTGAACCAGCATGGTGGGGGGATAGCGGGAGTCCACGTTGCGGATAGGGCTGTAAGGGTCGAACCAGCGGTTTTCCTTAAATGGATCATGACCGCCCACCTGTTGCGGCCAGAGGCCCTGCTGCCGGCAGTAGAGATAGAAGAGGCGGCGGTTGTTGCCGGGCGGCGGCTCGGCGAGGGCGGAAGCAGTTACTGAGCCGAGCGCCTCCTGTTTCGAGACGTGGGGCTGTTTCAGATAGAAGGGATCGGGGCGGGAATACCAGGCTCCGGTGATATCGCCGTAGCCCCAAAAGGCGACGAGCGCTTTCGGGCGCGGGTTGACGCAGAAGCCGGTCATCAGGGTGAGATAGCCGCCGGCCGAGCCGCCGCAGACGGCGAGGCGGTCCGCATCGATTTCGAGTTCACTGTTCCGGCGGCGCACCCAGGCGAAGGCGTCGCGCACGTCTTCAATGATTCCGGGGAGCTTGGTTTCGGGCGCCAGGCGATAGTCGATGGAGATCACGCGGAACCCGGCATCGAGCAACGCGCGCAGCACGCGCGTCTTGTGAGAAAGATGGCGCGAGCCCATGATGAGCGCGCCGCCGTGGATATACACGGCGGCCGGCCGGCGTCCATCCGATGGCGGGGTGAACACGTCGGCCTTGATATCGCAGCCTGCCGCTTTCTTGTAGATGAATGTACGGGGTTCAGGCGGCTGTCCGCCGAGGGCTCCTGCCCCGATTGCCGCGAGCGCGAATTCTCTTCTCCTCATGACTGGCCGATGCTAACACAGAAACGCTACGCGGTGAGCCTGCGCGCGGACTCCTCGCCGAAGCTCGAGGCGGCAGCCCACGCCAAGATGAGCGCCGTGGCCACGCAACCCGCCGCCACCCAGCTCAGCAGGCCGGCGAAGCCGATGGTCGATTTGAGAAGCCCGGCGAGGTAGATCATCACGGTGGCGGCAATTCCGCCGGTCATGTTCAGAATGCCGGCTCCCAGGCCGAAGCGGGCCGGAGCGATGATGTCATAGGCGGCGGCGAATACGTTTGCGACGGCAAGCCCGGAAAAGCCCCCGTAGCCCGCCGAACAGATGATGGCCCAGGTGAGGGAGTGGAGGGCGAAGGTGAAGTATCCGAAAGGCGCGCACAGGAGGACGCCGGCGGCGGTGATGTAGAGGCGGGCCGCGGGGACAGTTTTCGAGAGTCGATCGGCAAGCGCGCTTCCGAGAAGGACGCCGATGCCGCAGCTTGTTTGCACGAACACGGTGGCCTGGAAACCGCTTTCGGCCATCGACAGATGGTGGCGCTCATAGAGAAACGAGGGGAGCCAGGCGTAGAAGATCCACAGCATGGAGCAGAACGCGAAAAACGCAGCGGAGATGGCGAGGTAGCAGCGGCCGCGGAACAGATCGAGCGCGCCCGTCCAGGAGCCGGTGGACTTCCGTCCGGGGGGCGCCTGGGAAGGGGGCAGTTTCTTCAGGAGGACGAGCGAATAGATCATTCCGGCGGCGGCGGCGATGAGGAAGCCCGCGCGCCAGCCCGCGTGATCCGCCATCCATCCGCCATATGATCCTCCGGCGACGATCCCGGCCAGTTGGGCCGACTGGTGGATGCCCATCGCCCGGGAACGGGTGGCTCCGGAATGGGCCTCGGCGAGCGCTCCGAGCGCGGCCGGGTAGTAGAGCGATTCGGTGACTCCCATGACCGCGCGCCAGATGAGAAACGCGAGCACCGAAGTGCTCAACCCGCAGCCGAGTGTCGCCGCGCTCCACAATAGAAGGCTTGCGACGATCATCCGGTCGCGGCGCATCGTGTCGGACAGTCTTCCCGCGACAGGCATGGACAGGGAGTAGACCCAGGCGAAAACGCTTCCCGTGAGGCCGAGTTGCACATCGGTGAAGCGGAGATCGGCCTTGAGCGCGGGGAAGATGGAGTAGACCATCTGGCGGTCGACATAGTTGAGGGCGAAGGCGATCCAAAGGAGGAAGACCAGCCAGACGCCGCTTCTCGAGGCCGCGTTAGCCAAGCCTCCTCCGAAGCTCGTGCGATTGCGTGCGTGAATATTCGGCAAGGGCGTCCCTATTGATTTCGATGCCGAGGCCGGGCTTCGAGGGGATTTCGAGCATGCCTTCGGTGTCGAGGCTCCAGCCGCCGGCGGCGATCTCGTCGATGAATGGGGAACCGGTGAGATACTCGACCAGATCCGTGCCGGGAAACGCGGAAGCAAGCTGAAGATCGGCGGCGAGCCCGACGGCCGTGTTCCAGCCATGGGGGATGAAGCGGACGCCGTGACGGTGCGCCATCCGGCCGATGCGGCGTTCTTCACTGATGCCGCCCACTTTGGTAACGTCGGGCTGGACGATGTCGAACGCGCCGGCCTCGAGCCAGGGCTCAAAGGACTGCCGACGGGTGAGGACTTCGCCTCCGGCAACCGGCACTTTCGAGGCGCGGCGCAGAGCCACGTAGTCGGCGAGGGCGTCAGGATGAAGGGGCTCCTCGAACCAGGCGACATCATAGGCCGCGAGCATATCCGCGGTGCGCAGCGCCCACTTGTAGTTGCCGGGCCAGAAAGCGTCGCTTCCGCCGGCGTCCACCATCAGGAGCGAGTCCGGGCCGGCGGCCTGGCGCGCCTCGCTTACAATGGCCTCATCGGTGGCGGCGTTGATTCTGCCAAACGGTCCCCAACCGATCTTGAAGGCGCGAAAGCCCTGGGCCTTGACGGGGAGCAGTTCGGCGGCCATGCGCCCGGGCTCGCGCATCAGCAGAGAGGCGTAGGGCCGCACGCGCTCGCGATAGCGCCCACCCAGAAGGCGGCCCACGGACTGTCCGGACGCCTTGCCGAGCAGGTCCCACAGGGCGATGTCGATGCCCGAGATGGTGTGGGTGATGGCTCCGCCGCGACCTTGCCAGAACGTGTGCTGGTGGAGTTTTTCGCTGACGCGCTCGGGTTCGATGGCGCACTCGCCCTCGAAGAGCGGGCGCAGAACGGAGAGCGAGGCGCGCACGAGGTCCTCACTGGTGAACACGCTGCCCCATCCGATGGCTCCTTCATCGGTGAGAACGGCAATCAGCGTGTGAACGCAATCCTCGGGCCGCAGTTCATTGGACCAGCCGCCTTCGGGCGTACGGCCGCGCAGTCCAAATGCCTGAATATCTCGAATTTTCATAGTCTAATGATCGCGCCGGAACAGGCGCGCCCGGGGGGTGAAGGTTACGCCCTCATCCAGGGGAAAGACGGGACGGGCGCAGCGCGTGTGGCCGAGGCTTTTCAGATTCGCGCTGGTGGAACCGGGCGCATCGACATTGACCAGAAGCTGCGCGCCTTCCTCGAACATGTGCGGCTGGCAGTGCGGCGACTTCACGATCACGGTATCGAACACCGCCGGATCCTGGCCGTGGGCATAGAAGAGGGAGCGGTCATAGAGGCTGACCGCTTTGCTGGTGGCCACGAGCATGAAGTTGGCTGACTGGAGCAATGCCGACCGGCCGCCGTTCCACAGGTTGCCGTGCGACTCGCTACGGAACACGCCGTCGGAGAGCATCCTTACGCGCAACTCCATCCTGACGGGGGTGAAGCGGCCGCGGTCGAGACTGCCGCCGATGGGGACCCGAATGACGGCTCCGACGCCGGCGCGGGAGGCCTCCTCGACGGCGGGAGCATCGACAATGGGAAGCAGGACCGTGCGGCGGTAGCCCGCATCGAGCAGGGCGCGAAGGATGGCGTTGCTGTCGCCGGAGGCTCCGGAACTGGTGGCGTCGGCGGCATCGACCAGCACGACGCGGCCAGTGGCCGCGGCGGCCAGGCGCACGCTTTCATCGAGCGGCGTCAGAGGCTGGTGCAGATGGTGGCGCATCTCCCAGAACAGGCGGGCAATGCGGATGGCTTCGCGTTCGGCGCGCGCCGGGTCGCCGCTGGTGACCAGGAAGGCGTTCGAGCAGAGATCCGGGACATCGGTGAACGGATTGCCGATGAACATTCCGCCGCTCAGCCCGCCGGGACTGTTTTCGATGGCGATGGCTTCCCGCACGCACTCGCCGAACCGGCCGGTGGCGGTTTTCAACTCGTTGCCGCGAACGAGGGCCGGGATGGGGACGCGGGCGCTCACCGGTTTCGCCTCGCCCGCCATGATGCGCAGCAGCAGGCGGGCGGCGCGCTCTCCTGTTTCGAAGAAATCGACGTGGGGATAGGTGTGGTAGACAACCACGGCATCGGAGTGGCGGAGAATCTCGTCGGTGAGAATGCCGTGGAGATCGAGCGAGACGACGAGGGGGACGCGCTCGCCCACGATCTTGCGTGTTTCGGCTATCAGATGGCCTTCGGTGTCGTGCACGCTCGATGAGGCCATGGCGCCGTGCAGGCTGAAGTAGATGGCGTCGACATCACGCGCCCGGCGCACGGCGTCCAGGAATTCGGCGGCGATGCGGTTGTAGGCCGCATCATCGAGGGTTCCGCCGGAGGTGATGGCACGGGCGCTGTAGCCGGGCACGATCTCCACTTCCTTGTGTTCGGAGAATACGCGCAGAGCGCCTCCCACCTCCGTTCCGATACCGCGGTGGTGACCAATGATGTCCTGGCCGAAAGAGACGGCGAAGTCCTCGTAGCGGCCGGGAACGGGATTGAACGAGGAGATCTCCTGCTTGCACTCGTTGATGAGGATTCGTGACATGGCGTGAGAGTGAGCGGATGCTGTGCTGCAACCGTATCATGGCCGGCGGAAGCGGGTCAATGTTCGCGGACCGGGCGGATCGCGGTCTTTACTAGTCGGTCGAAGCGGGGACGGCGTACGGAGCAGGTTTGCGCTCGCGGGGTTCGTTCGAACGGAAGACGAAGACCACCAGCACGATTGCGCCGAGGGCGAAGATGGTGTCGCCGGGCACGCGCATCCAACGCAGGGTCTGCATGATGGGAGTGCCCATGAACTCGGTGCTGCGCGCATACCAGTAGCCTTCGTTGACGGAAGCGAAGGTCTGCATCAGGCCCACGGGCAGCAGGCTCCCGATGCACATGAGGAACAGCCCGCCGTTCATACCCCAGAAGGCGAAGCGCAGCCAGCCCTCCCGCCACTCAGCCGCCGGCTTCATCGCCCGCAGGCATACCAGCATCAAGCCGATGCCGAGCATGCCATAGACGCCGAACAGAGCCGAATGGCCGTGGAGCGGAGTGGTGTTCAGACCCTGCATGAAGTAGAGCGCGATGGGCGGGTTGATCATGAAGCCGAACAGGCCGGCGCCGACCATGTTCCAGAAGGCCACCGCGACAAAGAAATAGACGGGCCATTTGTAGCGGCCCGCCCAGGTGGTGAGCTTTCCGCGGCGCATGTCGTCGACGGCGGCGTAGGCCACCATGGTGAGGGGCACGACTTCGAGCGCGCTGAACACGGATCCCCAGGCGAGCGCCACTGTCGGCGTGCCGCTGAAGTAGAGGTGATGGCAGGTGCCGATGATGCCACCGGAGAGGAAGATGGTGGCCGAAAGGAGCGCGGATTGGGCGGCCAAGTGCGGCCGGACCAGGCCGATGCGGGCAAAGAAGAAGGCGATCACCGTGGTGGCGAAGACCTCGAAGAAACCTTCCACCCAGAGGTGGACCACCCACCAGCGCCAGTACTCGACGATTGACAGGTGAGTGTGCTGCCCCCAAGTGAGGCCCGCGCCGTAGAAGAGGCCGATCGCGCCGGCGGAGATGATGAACAGCCACAGCAACTGGCGCTGATCGCCGGCGGTCTTCAGCGCGGGACGCACGGAGCGTACCACCAGGTAGAACCAGATGAGCAATCCGATGAAGAGCAGAATCTGCCAGCCGCGCCCGAGGTCCACGTATTCGTATCCCTGGTGGCCCCAGAAGAAGGCGGCGGTTCCGGAGATTTTGTTCCGCACGCTCAACCATTCGCCTGTCAGGGAGCCGGCGACAACCACGAGCAGCGCGATGAAAAGAACATTCACGCCGAGTCTCTGGAACCTGGGTTCATGACCGCTCACCAGCGGTCCGATGAAGAGGCCGGCCGCGAGCCATGCCGTCGCGATCCAGAAGATGCCCATCTGCACGTGCCAGGTCCGGGACACGCTGTAGGGCAGCACATCGGCGATGTTGATGCCGTAGAATCCGTTCCCTTCAACGCCGTAGTGGGCGGTGACGACGCCCAACAGGATCTGCACGAGGATCAGCGCGGACACGACCCAGAAATATTTCAACGTGGCGCGCTGGGACGGCGTGGATACCCACTTTCCCAGCGGGTCGCGATCGGGCAAGGGACCAGGCAACTCTTCGCCCTTCTGGGCGGCGTACCACCAGACCATGGCGCAGATGCCCGCCAGCAGCATGATGATGCTGACGCCGGTCCAGATGACTGTTTCGCCTGTGGGGTGGTTGCCGGCGAGGGGCTCATAGGGCCAGTTGTGCGTGTAGGAAACCTGATCGCCGGGGCGGTTCGCGGCCGAGGACCATGCGGTCCAAAACATAAAAGCCGCGAAATCGCGCATGCGCTCGGGAGTGCTGATGCTGCCGGGCGGGATCGCGTAGGCGTCGTTCCCGTTCCTGAACACGTCCGAGTAGTGGCGGAGGCAGGCTTCGAATGCCTTGGCGCGAACCGGTTCGATGGTGATGGTGTTGGTGGAGGGGTCGAAGGTGTTGCGCCGGTACATGTGTTCGAGGCGTCCCTTCAGCCTCGCCTGGTCTTCGACGCCGAGTTGGGCGTACGGCTTTCCGTAGCCGGCGTTGCCCCACTCGTCGAGAATGAACACCGCCTCGCGATGCAACCAGTCAGCGGTCCAATCGGGAGCCACATAGCTGCCATGGCCCCAGATGGAGCCTACTTCCATGCCCCCCATCTCCTGCCAGACGTTCTGGCCGCGGCCGATGCCGCCCTCGGGAATCACCACGGCTCCGTCAGTGGCAACGACCTTTGCCGGAACCGGCGGCATTTCCTGATAGATCCTCGCGCCGATCCAACCCAGAACGGCGAACGAAAATATCAATACAATGCCAAAACTCCACCACAATTTTTTCATATAGCCCCTTCCTCGTGGGTGCAGACTGTAATACAGTCTAGCTGAAGAACCGGGAGTGGAGCATCGCCCCGCCATGGCCGCGCCGCGCGGGCGGGTGTATACTACGGCACAAGAATTTATGGCAACTATCGCTTCCACCGTACCCGCCAGCGCGCCCGCCGCCGCTGAGCAACCGGCGACCAGGAAAGCGGGCGTCCGGCTGACCAGCCTCGACGCCTACCGGGGCCTGATCATGATCACGCTCGCCTCGACGGGGTTTGGTCTCGCCTCGCTCGGCAAGTCCGAGCATTGGGCGTGGCTTGCCAACCAGGTGGAGCACACCGCGTGGGAAGGATGCACGTTCTGGGATCTGATTCAACCGGCTTTCACATTCATGGTCGGCGTCGCGATGCCATTCGCGTTCGCGCGGCGGATGGCGCAGGGAGCGACCACCCCGGCGCTGTTCCGCCACGTGGCATGGCGCGCTTTCATGCTGGCGGTCTTGAGCAACCTGTACTCGAACTGGGGGACCACGAAGCCGCACCTGACGCTGCAACTGATCAACGTGCTGTCGCAAATCGCCCTGGGCTACGTGTTGTGTTTTTTCATCACGCGGATGCGATTCTCCCGCCAAGTGGCGGCGGCGGCGGCGATGCTGGCCGGACAATGGGCGCTGTTTGCGCTGTTTCCGGGACCGGAGGGGGCGTTTTCACGCGAGGGGAACATAGGCGCGGTAATCGACTTGAAACTGCTTGGGTACAACTATTCCGGCTACTACACCACGATAAATTTCATTGGAAACGCCGTGACCATTCTGTTTGGATGCTGGGCGGGGGCGCTGTTGCGCTCGGAAAAGCCGCAGCAATACAAGCTGAAGGTCCTGCTTGGTTTCGCCGCGGGGTGCTTTGCGCTCGGTCTCGGGCTCGAGCCTTTGAATCCGATGGTGAAACGGCTGTGGACGGCGAGTTTCACCTTTTTCAGCGGTGGATGGGTGATTCTGATGCTTGCGGTTTTCTATTGGGTCATCGACGTGAAGCAGGTCAAGCGCTGGAGTTTCCCGCTGGTGGTGGTGGGGATGAATTCGCTGTTCATCTACTCGCTCGGCCAGATCGGCATCAGGGGGTGGCTCGACCGCGGGCTCAGGGGATTCACCGGAAATTTCTCCTTCCTGGGCGAGGCGGGAGCGATTCCACAACACATTCTGGTGGTCGCGGTGATGTGGTACGTCTGCTACTGGCTCTATCAAAGAAAGATATTTTTCAAGCTGTAACGACGTTTTGCGGCTTGCCGCCGGCATAGCAGCGGATGTTTTCGATAGAGAGCGAGAGGCCCGCCTCGAGCACTTCCGGCGTCACGCCCGCGCAATGGGGAGTGAGGACGACATTGTCCAAGGTGGTCAGGATGTGACCCTTGGGAAGCGGTTCTTTCTCGAACACATCGAGGCCGGCGCCGGCTATGCGCCGCTCGCGCAAGGCTTCGATCATCGCCTCTTCCTCCACAATGGGGCCGCGGGCGGTGTTGACGAAGATCGCGCTCTTTTTCATCAGGGCGAACTGTTGGCGGCCGAGGAAGCCAATGGTTTGGGGCGATTGGCGGAGGTGGAGACTGACAACGTCGCTCGACCGCAACAGATCGTCGAGAGGGACGAGTTCGAATCCGAGGGCGGGATTGGGGTGCATGGTCCAGGCGATGACGCGCATGCCGATGCCCTGTCCGAGGCGGGCGAACTGGCGTCCGATAGCGCCGAGTCCTATGATTCCGAGCGTCTTTCCGTGAAGCTGTATGGATTGTCCACGCGGCCATTCTCCGGCGGCGGTGCGGTTATGAATGGCGACGGCGCGGCGCGCCACGGCGAGGGCAAGAAGAAGGGAGTGCTCGGCGATGGAGACAGCGGCGACGCCGGGCGTGTTGGTGACGGTCACGCCGTGCCGGGCGGCGGCGGCGAGGTCCACGTTGTCGGTTCCGGTCCCCCAGATGGAGAGGATTTTCAAGCGGGGGCAGGCCGCGAACACACTGGCGGTGAATTTCGTCGAGGAGCGGACGTTGATGAGCGCCTCGAAGTCACGGATGCGCTCGATGAGCTTCTGCTCGCCGCCGGGGAGGGAATCGTAGTAGGCGACGGGTGTTTCGGCCAGCAGCCGCTGATAGGCGGCGCTCGGCGCGAGCACGGCCGGGTGGTCATCCGGAACGACAATACTGAGCATGTCAACCAGTCTAAACGCAATGCTGTTGCCCTGACAGGAGGAGGCGTGTTTCCGTTGCGATGCCAGGGGGCTCACAACAAGAAACGGTCCACGGATGGCTCATTCCGCACTCCTCTTGTCCGATAAGGGGAGTCAAGGGAGGCCGTCATGCAGGTTCAATGTCAGGATCTACCATTCCACCGGTTTCAATCGCGGCAACCGGCGGTGAACCGTCAACAGAGCGTTTCAGCCGAGAGGCGGGAGGCGCTTCAACTTACCCTCAGGACCGCGGAAGGCGATCGCGTGACGCTTTCCTCCGAGGCGCGGGAGGCGTTCGACGCCACGGGCGCGGCCAGCCAAACGAGAATCTCGTTGACGGTGGAGGGCAGCCTGAGCAAGGAAGAGTTGGACGACATCCGGCGTGTGGCGCAAGCGCTCGCCAAGTCGGTGAGCGAAGCGCGGCAAGGCCATTTTGGACAGGCGGCGCGGGTGATCGCGCGCGCCGCGAGGGAGGACACGATCGCTCGACTCGACTTTCACTACCAGGTTTCGCGGCAATTGAGCTACGTGCAGCGCGCCTATTCGCAGTAGCGCGGTCCGGAGAGCCCCTTTTCTTCGGGACAAACGTGGTATAGGATGTCTCCCTTAAGGAGATCGCCTTGAAACCACTATTGTTCGCTCTTATTGCCTTCCTTGCGGGTCTTCTTTCTTCCTGTTCGTCGGGACCGGCTCCGCCGGCCAAAGGGACTCCCGCCTTTTACTGGTCCGCGGCGAAGGAGTCCTTCAATGCCGGCGATTACACACGCACGGTAGACAACCTCTCGAAGCTGACTTCTTCGGAGAATGAGTTCCGGAAGCACGCGCAGCCATGGCGGTTGATTCTGCTCGCCGGGCTGGTGAAAGGGAACGCCGATCTAGCCGATCAGTATGAAACCGGCGCGCGCGCGAACAAGGCGAATCCCGCGCCATTCCGCATGCAGACTTCGACTTTGCGGTCGGAGGCGGGACGCCAGGCCATGGAGTTCGTGGAATCATTCATGGCTTTTCAGAAAGCCAACCCTTCGGGAGACGTGGAAATCGTGTTTCCTTATCCGCCGGTGGGTACGGCCAAGGCTCCGCCCGCCAAGATCGCGGGCGGTATTCTGCCTTCCCAGAGCGAAGCCGACAGCCTGCGGACGATGGGCGCGCAGCGCGCGGTCCTGCTGGCTGTCTGCGACGCGCTCGGCAACGGAGACGATCCGGCAAAAGCGCAGGAGGCGATGGCCAAGACTCCGCTCACCGTGCCGCGGGCGACGTTTCTGCTGGCGATGTCGGAATTCCTGAACGACCAGGCCGATCTCTTCGGCAAGCGCAAGCTCGATGTGCCGGACCGGGAGAAGATCTTCCGCGCCAAGGCGCTCGAAGCGCTGCAAGGCTTGCCCGATTCCAAGGAACTGAAGGAATTGCGCAAGAAGATTGAAGGGGCGACAAAGAAGAGCTAGGGCGAATCGCCCGTTATTGAGCATCGTTTGGAGACAGCGCGCAATTGTGGTGTAATGCCTTTACCACTGGAGGGCTTACTCTGCACATGAAGCGACTGACTCTAAGCGTGTTTTTTCTGGGTCTGCTGGGCATCGGATGGTTCGCCGGTGCGGGAGTTCCCACAAGGGCGGCCGAGGCGGGCGTCAGCGGAAACGGAAAGATGCGCTTCCGCGTGCTCTATACGGCGTCCCACCTGCCGAGGGAGGCACAGGCGGTTCTCAAATCCGCGCACGGCGGCTTCGCCGTGGACCGCCGTCCGGGGAAAGGCGAGACCTATTTCTCACTCAAGGGAGCGGGCATTATCCAGATCAGCGCCGATCTAAAGAGCACGCGGATGCTGCCCACGGCGGAGGAGATGAAGAACACCAACCTGCACAACTCGATGTTGTGGCTTGCCAGGGACGGCACCCCTTATCTCACGTTTCCGGGCAACGAAGCGGGCGCCGTGTACACCACGACGATTGACGGGCAGATGGTGGATGCGCTCCGGCCGCCGGATGGAAACAGCGATCTCGGCAGCCCCATGGCCAACGATTATTTTCGAGGGCGCGGCAACTTCATACCCACGGATGTCGAGCAACTCGACGGGCTGTACTACATCACCACGGGCTATTCCAATCTCGACTTCGTGCTCACGGCGCGTATTCTCTCGACCAGCCCCTTCCGCACTTCCTGGTATGATCTCGCCTTCGGCGGGCGCGGCACCGGCGCCGGGCAGTTCGGCACGGGGCACGGGATCACCATCCCGCCGGGCACGACGCGCATCGATGTCGCCGACCGTCCCAACGCGGAGATCGACCGCTTCACGCGCCACGGGCAGTATCTTTCGACGCTGAAGATGCCGCTCGGCTCACTGCCGTGCGACACCTATTTTCTGGGGAACTACATGGTGGTGGGAGCGCTCGACGGCCCGGACCGCAGGAAAGGCGCCCCGATCTACATCTACGAGAACGACAAGCTTATTTCGACGGTGATGCCGAAGGAGGATCTGGGCCTCGCCAACTTCACGCACATCCACAATGCCGTGATGCGCGAGATCAACGGCAAGTATTACCTGATAGTCCAGGCGTGGAACCCGGGCGATTTCGCCATCCTCGAGCAGGCGGCGGACTAGACGGGGGCGGTTCGGCGCTGGAGGAGGCGGGGCATGACGCCGGCGCCGCCCTCCCGCGCGGATTCCAGCAGGCCCTTTCGCCGGCGGAGCATTTGTTCGCGGGAAGTTCTATGATGGTGTGAAGGAAAAACCGTCTATGAAAGCCCGGAGCGTGTTGTGTCTCCTGATGTCTCTCGTTCTTTTTACGGCCTCCTGTTCGCGGGATCCCGAGAAGGTGAAGAGAGCGTACGTGGAGCGGGGAAACGAATACTTCAAGAACGGGAAGTATAAGGAAGCCTCGATCATGTACCGCAGCGCACTCAAGAAGGACATGCGCTACGGCGAGGCCTACTACCGTCTCGGGCTGGCCGAGATGAAACTGGGCCGCATTGGAGACGCCGTGCGCAGCTTACGGCGCGGGCTCGAACTCCAGCCGGACAATCTCGATGCCGCCACGCAGCTCACCGATATCTACCTGCTGGTGTTCCTGAAGGATTCGAAGAACTCGGGGGAATACCGGAAGGAGTTGGAAAACATCGCCACGAGGGCTTTGCAGAAGGATCCGAAATCGTTCCTCGGGCTGCGCATCAAGGGCTATCTCGCGGTTTCCGCCAAGGACATTCCACAGGCGCTCAAGTACTTCCAGGCGGCGCAGGAGGTGCGGCCGTTCGCCAGGGAGACAATTCTGCCGCTGGTGGAATCGCTCGCCGGGAGCAACCGCTTCCCCGAGGCCGAGAAGCTGGCCTTCGAGATGATGCAGAAAGACAAGACCTTTCCCAACATCTACGACTGGCTCTATATCCGCTATATCGGGCTCAACCGCACGGAAGACGCGGGCAAGGTCTATGTCGCCAAGGTGAACAACAATCCGTCGCAGGCGTTCTTTGTGCTTCAACTCGCGGGCCATTACTATCTGATGAGAAACCGGCCGGAGATGGAGAAGACTCTGCAGCGTCTGACCTCGAACCCCAAGGATTTTCCCCTGGGATATGCACAGGTGGGCGACTTCTACTACCGCATCCGCGATATCGACTCGGCGGTCAGGATGTACGAGGAAGGGCTGCGTCTGGCATCGGCGGCGGATCAGAAGGCGATGTACCAGAAGCGCCTGGTGGAAACGATGGTGGCGAGGGGCAGGAAGCAGGAAGCCCTCGATCTCATCTCGCAGGTGCTGAAGTCGAACCCCAAGGACTTCGAGGCGGTGGCGATGCGCGCCTCGCTGTGGCTTCAGGACGGCTCGAAGGACAAGGTGCAAACGGCGATATCGGAACTGAATTCCGTCATTGTGCGCAACCCGGAGAATTTCGTGCTGCGATACAACCTCGGGAGGGCCTATGTCGCCAAGGGTGACATCGAGCAGGCCCGCATCCAGTTCCAGGAGGCGATCAAATACCGTGCCGACTATACACCCGCGCGCCTGGCGCTGGCGCAGTTGAGCCTCGCCAAGAACGAGTTCACGAAAGCGCTGCAGGCGGCCGAGGATATCCTTGCCTACGACCCGAACAACATCACCGCCCTGATGGTGCGGACGAGCTCGCGCATGGGGCTGGGCGACCTTCCGACGGCGCGCATGGAGCTGACGCGGGTGCTGGCGGCCAACGCGAACTACCCCGATGCCCTGTTCCAGATGGGAGTTCTCAACTTCCAGGAAAAGAAGTACGAGGACGCGCAGGAGAACTTCGTCCGGCTGCAGAAGGTGGCCCCCAATGATCCGCGCGGGCTGGTGGGACGCGTCGAGACGCTGGCGGGAATCAAGGAGTTCGACAAGGCTATCCAACTGCTTCAGGATGACCTGAGACAGAATCCGAACCACTCCTTTTACCGGCTGGCGCTCGCCAATGTATCCGTCCGCGCGCAGAAGTACGATCTTGCGGTCGAGCAATACCGCAAACTTCTCGAGAAGAGCCCCAACAGCTTCGATGTTCAAATCCGGCTTGCCGAGGCCTACCGGCTGAAGGGCGACATTGCGGCCGCGGAGCGCGAGTTCGCGAAGGCAAAGGACCTCAACCCGAATGACGCGGTCGCCTATATCCGCCTCGCGCTCATTTATGAATCGCAGGGCAAGCGCGGACAGGCGCGTCCGCTCTACGAGCAGATTCTCAAGATTGAGCCCGACAATCCCATCGCCCTCAACAACCTTGCGTTCATCCTGGCCGAATCGGGCGGCGACCTGGACCAGGCCTTGACGATGGCCCAGAAAGCCAAGGCGAAGATCCCCAACGAACCGAGCATCTCCGATACCCTCGGCTGGATCTACACGAAGAAGAACCTCAGCGATTCGGCCATCAAGATCTTCCGCGAACTGGTGGAAAAAGACGCGAAGAACCCGCTGTTCCGCTACCATCTCGCGGTGGCCCTTGTCCAAAAGGGGGACAAGCCATCGGCCAGGAGGGAGTGTGAAATCGCGCTCAAGAACAACCCCAGCCAGGAGGATCTGGCGAAGATCAAGGAGTTGATCGCGCGAATCTGATTCCGGATACCTCGCCGATGGCCGCTTCGCTGCCGTACGTCTTCCCGTTTGTCACTTTTCTGGTCCTTCTTGGCCTGGGCGGCAGGACCGGTCTTTCGCCGGCCGCCGATTACGGGCTGCGGGTGCTGATTCTTACGGCCGTGTTGTGGATCGGATCGCGCAAGGTCATTGATCTGCGCGTGAGGAATTGGGCCGGTTCGCTGGCTCTCGGCCTGCTCACGTTCGTCATATGGATCGGTCCGGACCTGATCGCGCCGGGGTGGCGGCAATCGGTCCTGTTTCACAATTTCCTGACCGGTTCGGCGCCGGGGCCACCAAACGGATACGCCAGCTTGTCCGCCGCCGCGCTATCGTTTCGGGTTTTGAGGGCGGTGGCGCTGGTGCCCATCATCGAGGAGTTGTTCTGGCGCGCATGGCTGATGCGCTGGCTCATCAGGCCGGATTTCCAGGCGGTTGCCCTGGGCTCTTACACCGCGCAGTCCTTCTGGGTGAGCGCGGCGGTGTTCGCGGCCGAGCATGGAACGTACTGGGATGTCGGCCTGGCGGCCGGCATTCTTTATAACTGGTGGATGATTCGCGTCAAGAGCCTTGGCGACTGCATTCTCGCTCACGCCGTCACCAACGCCGCCCTGTCGGCCTATGTGCTGCTATCGGGCAACTGGCAGTACTGGTAGGCCGCCGCCGTGCGAAAATGAGAGGAAATGCTCGAAACGATCCGCCCCGGCGCCAATGCCGCACGCGCAAAAGTTGTCCTGTTTGATTTTGACGGCACTCTCTCCACGATCCGTTCCGGCTGGGTGGAGGTGATGGTCCCCATGATGGTCGAGATTCTCGCGGGATTGAAGACCGGAGAATCGGAGGCGGAACTCACGGAGATCGTGCGCGAGTACGTCGGCCGTCTCACGGGCAAGGACACCATTTACCAGATGATCGAACTGGCCGGCCAGGTGTCGCGGCGCGGCGGCAAGCCGGAAGATCCGCTTGTTTACAAACACCGCTATCTCGAACTGTTATGGGTGAAGATCCGCGACCGGGTGGAATCGCTTCGCAAGGGCGAGGCGGCTCCCGACCAGTACATGGTGCCGGGCGCGCGGGCGCTGCTCGAATCGCTCAAGGAGCGCGGGTTGAAGATGTATCTTGCCAGCGGCACCGACGACGCCGCCATGAAGGAAGAGGCGCGCCTGCTCGAGGTCGACCGCTATTTCGACGGCGGCTGCCATGGCGCGCTGGATGATTACAAGTCCTTCTCGAAGGCGATCCTCATCCGGCGCATTATCGACGCGGCGGAGGCTCGAGGCGAGGAGTTTCTCGGCTTTGGCGACGGCTTCGTCGAGATCGAGAACGTTAAGCAGGTGGGTGGATTGGCCGTGGGCGTCGCCACCGCCGAGCCCGAATGCCTGCGCGTCGATGAATGGAAGCGCGGACGCCTGGTCAAGGTGGGCGCGGATTACATCATTCCCAACTACCTGCGCCTGGCCGAGCTCAACGCCACGCTCTTCCCCAACTGATGCCGTCCCGATATCCCCGATTCGACCGTTCGCGGCTGGCCGTGCTTCCGCTCTCCGAGCGGACCAATGACTTGCAGCTCGGCCGCTGGCTTGCACTCGATGATCCCGTGCCGCCCTTCGAGCATCCGGATCTTGCGGCGGTCGCCGCGCGGCTTTGCGCCGCCGCGGGGACGGGAGCATCGCGTGTCCTCATGTTGGGAGCGCACCTGCTTCGAGCCGGCGTGAACCGCCACATCATCGACCTGATCGACCGCGGCGTGCTCGATCACATCGCCATGAACGGAGCCGGAATCATCCACGACTACGAACTGGCGCGCATCGGCGCAACGACGGAGAGCGTCGCGCGCTACATTCGCAACGGGCAGTTCGGCCTGTGGCGCGAGACCGGCGAGTTGAACGATTGGATCAAGGCTATTGACGGCGAGGAACTCGGTTTGGGCGAGGGGATCGGCAAGCTGATCCTCGAGAGTGATTTTCCCCACCGGGACTTGAGTGTTCTGGCGGCCGCCTACCGCCGCGGCGTGCCCGTGACATCGCATGTCAGCATCGGCTACGACATTCTGCACGAACATCCCAACTGCGACGGAGCGGCGCTGGGCGCGGCGAGCTACCGCGATTTTCTGATCTTCGCCGCCGCGATGGAGCGCCTGGAAAAAGGCGTGCTGCTCAGCTTCGGCTCCGCCATCATGGCTCCCGAAGTCTACCTGAAGGCCCTGGCGATGGCTCGCAACGTGGCGCTGCAGCAGGGGCGGGAGATCCGCCATTTCACGACCGCCGTCTTCGATATGGTTCCCATCCGCGGCGATATTCACCGTGAACTGGACAAGACGGATCCCGGCTATTATTTCCGCCCCCACAAGACGATCCTCGTGCGCACAGTGGCCGACGGCGGCGAGAGCTTCTACTTTTGCGGCGACCACCGCGCCACCTTTCCGGCGCTGCGCAAAGCGGTTCTCGAGGCAAGGTGATGGCGTTTCCCTTCGAAGAGATCGCCGCCGGATTCAGCGCGCGGCGGGCGCTGGTGGTGGGCGACATCTGCCTCGACCGGTGGTGCGCCTATGATCCTCACGCCGCCGAACCATCGCGCGAGACGGGCATCCCAAGGACGGCGGTGATCGCTTCCGAACTCACACCCGGCGCCGGAGGAACTATCGCCAATAACCTGGCGGCGCTCGAAACCGGCCATACCGCCGTGCTCGGCGTCATCGGGGAAGACGGACATGGATGGGAACTGCGGCGGGCGCTCGGCGCGCGGGGCATCGATCACCAACTCTGTGTTTCCCATCCCGGCGTTTGCACCTTCACCTACACGAAGCTGCTCAACCGCGAGACCGGGGAAGAGGACCTGCCGCGCGTGGATTTCATCAACTCGACGCCGCTCCCTCCGGAAGCCGAACGCGAACTGGTTAGCCGGCTCCGGAGCAACGCGGAAGGGTTCGACGTGATCCTGGTCTCAGACCAGGCGGAAACCAGCGCCGGCGGCGTTGTGACGGCGGCGGTCCGCGAGTGTCTCACCTCGCTCGCTCTCGAGTTTCCGGAGAAAATCATTTGGGTGGATTCGCGCCTCCGGCCGGAACTGTTCCGCAAAGTGATCGTGAAGCCGAACCGGGATGAAGCCGAGGCCGCCTGCCGGCGCGCCGTGGGAAGGACGGATTTCGCGGCGTTGCGCGCGTTGACGGAGTCGCCCCTGCTGGCGGTAACGCACGGGGAGGGCGGCGTTCTGCTGGTGCGGGAAGGCGCGGAACCGGCGATGGTGCCCACGGTTCCCGTGGCGCGTCCCGTCGATATCTGCGGCGCGGGCGACAGTTTTTCGGCGGGCTGCGCCATCGCGCTGTCCATCACTCACGATCCGGTGACGGCCGCCCGGTTCGGCAATCTCGTCGCTTCCGTTACCATCATGAAGAAGGGCACGGGGACCGCCTCGAGGCGGGAACTAAGAGCTCAACTCGACAGGCACCCACTCGCATGAACACGCTGGTAATCGATGTTGGAGGCACCAAGTTCACGGTTGCCGTTTTCAAGGATCAGCGCATCATTTTGCGCGACACCAGGGCGACGGACCGGGAGGCCGGCCGTGACTGGATGCTCGGGCAGATCGCCACGATGGCAGGCCACTGGGCGAAACATGTGCCGCTTGACCGCTGCGGGATCGGCTTCGGCGGCCCGGTGGATTACCCTTCGCAGCGCGTGGCCTTGTCCACGCACGCGGGCGGGTGGCGCGATTTCGACTTTCCGGCCTGGGTCAGGGAGACTCTGCATGTCCCCGCGGTGATGGACAACGACGCCAACGTAGGCGCCCTCGGCGAGGCGGCGTTCGGCGCGGGACAGGGTTGCGATCCGCTGTTCTATATGACTCTTTCGACGGGAATCGGAGGAGGGATCATTCAGAATCAGCGTGTGTGGCGCGGCGCGGACTCCTGGGCGGGCGAGATCGGCCATCTGACGATTCGTCCGGATGGTCCCGAATGCCTGTGCGGAGCCAGGGGCTGCCTCGAGCGGATGTGCTGTGGGTTGTGGCTCGAGAGGGACCATGGCAAGCCCGCCTATGAACTGCTCGAGGATGAGGCGTTCACCAGGCGCTACGTGGTGGATCTGGCGCTAGGCCTGAAGTCGTGCATCATGCTTCTGAATCCCGCCCGCATCGTCATCGGAGGCGGCATCGCGAAAGCAGGGGACCGGCTGTTCGAGCCGCTGCGAGGCGAACTGCGGAAACAAATAACCGCCTGGTCACGGGCGCGGATCGAGGTTGTTCCGGCGGCTCTGGGAGATGACTCGATTCTTTACGGCGCGCTCGTGCTGGCCAATGAACTGGAAAGGAGAGTCTCGTGAATTTTGCCCAAATGTACAAGGAAGATTGCCTGAGCGCAATCGAGGCGATCGATTTGGACAAGGTGGGGGCGGCGATTGAGGTGTTCCGGGAGGCGCGGGAGAACAATCGTCACATTTTTGTTTGTGGCAATGGGGGGAGCGCCTCGACGGCTTCGCATTTTGTATGCGACATGGTGAAGGGAGCGAGCTTCAATCGAGGATCGCGGTTCCGGATCATGGCGCTGACGGATTCGCTGCCCACGATAACGGCGTATTCGAACGATGTTTCCTACGACGCGATTTTCGTGGAGCAGCTTAAGAACTTCGCCAAGCCGGACGATGTGGTAATGGGGATCAGCGGTTCGGGAAACTCGCCAAACGTTTTGCGTGCTCTTGAATATGCCAACTCGATCGGCTGCAAGACGGTGGCGCTCACCGGACGTGACGGCGGAAAACTGGGACCGCTGGCTCATTTGAACATACATGTGGCGAATCCGCACATGGGGCGCATAGAAGACGCGCACATGATCATTTGCCATATGATCTGCTACTTCTTCATGGACACGGAGAAGTAGGGCCGCCGCGCTCCCAATCCGGCGCGGTGGAAGGGGGAGCGCGTGCAGAACGAAAGCCCGGAAGATGCATTGCGGCGCAGGCTGTCCGAGATCCTGCCGCGTCCGGACCTTCCCGCTTTCTCGCACAACATTCAGCAGATTCTGCGCTACGCGGGCAACGAAAACGCTTCCGTCCGCAACATCACCAGCATCGTGCTGCGGGAGTATAGCATCTCGCTGAAGATGCTACGGGCGGCGAACTCGCCGCTGTACAACCGGTCCGGGAAACCGATCCTGAGCGTCTCCCACGCGGCTTCGCTGCTCGGGTTGCAGGCCATTCGCGATCTGGCCGCCGGCACGATGTTTTTCGAGCATTTCCGGAACCGTTCGCCGGGCTTGCGGCAATTGATGTTCCTGTCGCTGCTGACCGCCAACCACGCCCGCGAGACGGCGTCGGTGCTGGGATATTCGCGCGTCGAGGAGGCCTATCTCTGCGGCATGTTCCGCAATCTGGGAGAGGTGCTTGTGGCGAGTTATCTCGATGAGGATTACAACCGGATACTCACGGAACGTAAGCAGCCGAAGTTTTCCGAAAGACATGCGGTGAAGAAGATTCTCCGGTTCACCTATGAGGATCTTGGCAGGGCGATGGTGGAACATTGGGGTCTGCCGCAAGCGGTGAAGGAGACTTTGCGCGAATGTGTGGCGGGTTCCGCCCCGCTGCGGCCGCACCAGGACGAGTTTCTCACGGCGGTGGTGGGATTGAGCCACCGTCTGACCGGCGCCGTCTACCGCCAGGACGTCTCCTCGCCGGCCATGCAACTCGATAGTCTTCGAGAGGCGTTTCACCGCACGCTCGGCATTACGACGGAGCAACTCGAGAGCATCCTCGAATCGGCTGTAAGAGAAACGCAGGAGACGTCGCGCCACCTCAGCATCCCCTTCGAGACGCTGCGGCTCAAGCAGCAGATGGAGAAGGCGCTGGTTCTGCCGCTGCCGCCAGCGGAGCCGGAGGAAGAATTTCTGACCTCGCTTTCGCGCCAGATCGAGTCGGGTGAATACGAACTGCAGGACCTGCTGCTCTCGATCCTCGAGAAGGTCACCCGCGAGTGCGCCCTCGACAGGGCGCTGTTCTGCCTTGTCGATCCGGCGTCGAATTCCATTCACGGCCGCGTCGGATTTGGAGCGCAGTCGGATATGCTCCTGCAGTCGTTTCACTTTCCCCTGTCGCTGCGCGGGGGGCCGGTTGCGCTGGCGATTCTACGCAAGCATGACCTGTTTCAATTTGGGGAGAAGGACTCGCGGTTTGACCGTTCGGCGTTTCTACAACAACTTGGCTCGTCCAGTTTTCTGCTCTGCCCGGTGATAGTGGACGGGATGGTAATCGGATGTCTCTATGGGGACCGCAGACACAATGCCCCCCTCGATGCGGGAGCGGAGCGGCAGGTGGCGAAACTGCGCGACCTGGCGGGGGAGGCGATCCGGCGAAGGCGCGACTGGCGGGAGGTTCACGAGAGCGTGTAACCAGCCAGGGTTTTGCCTTGCTATCCCTTCGGGATATGGAGGAGCGAGAAGCCGAGGAAGTCAGAATGGTTGTGGTGTACGCGCCAGGGAGCCTTACTGGCCACGCCCGCCGAGGATGGACTCCGCCATCAGATAGGTGTTGGCGTGCGCGAGGACGGTCTCATCGAGAGGATCCGAATATCCTCCACCGAGCGTCACCAGCACGGGCACGCCGGCCTGGCGGCATGCCGTGAAAACCTGCCGGTCGCGCTCGCGCAGACCCTCGATGCTGAGCGACAGGCGGCCGAGACTATCGCAGGCCAGTCCGTCGACCCCCGATTGATAGATGACCACGCCGGGCGCGAACTCGAACGCGCGGGGCAGCGCGGATTCCAATTCGCGCAGGTACTCTTCGTCGCGCGATCCATCGGGAAGGCCGATGTCGATCCGGCTTTGCTGTTTGCGAAAGGGAAAGTTATTCCGCGCGTGCATCGAGAAGGTGAAAACATCGGCGTCATCCTGAAAAATGAGGGCGGTTCCATCGCCCTGGTGGACATCCAGATCAATGACGGCGGCGCGGCGAACGTGGCCCTCGGCGCGGAGATAACGAATGACGACGGCAATATCATTGAAGACGCAGAACCCCGAACCTTCCCGGGGAAAAGCGTGGTGGGTTCCGCCCGCGAGATTGCCTCCCCATCCTCTCTCGATGGCATCCGCGGCCGCGGCGAGCGATCCCCCGACGCTGGCCAGGGTGCGGCGCACCAGGCCCTCCGACCATGGGAAGCCGATGCGCCGCACGATGCCGCGGTCGAGTGTGCCCGCGAGAAAGCCCCGCACGTAGTCCGGATGGTGCGCCAGTTCGATGGCCTGTGTCGAGGCGAAGGGAGCCTCGACGAAATCAAATATATCCGCCGCGCGGAGACGCTCGCGCGCCATCGCGTATTTGCGCATGGGGAACTTGTGTCCCGCGGGCAGAGTGATTGCGTGGTGATCGCAGTAATAGAGGCGCGGACGGCGGTTCAGCGTTTGGTGAGATCGCGTA
Organism: Bryobacteraceae bacterium; assembly: GCA_019187195.1. Classification (GTDB taxonomy): domain Bacteria; phylum Acidobacteriota; class Terriglobia; order Bryobacterales; family Bryobacteraceae; genus CADEFT01. The sequence goes on along the minus strand of JABAQT010000023.1, from coordinate 123,956 downwards.
TCCAGATGTCCTTGAATACCATGTTTCCCTGCCCGCCGGCGTGCAACTGGAGCGCAATGCCGCCGTCGAAGGAGCGGGGCGAGGGGTCGGTAAAATCGACCATGGGAACGCCGTTCAGACGGGAGACATAACGGTTGCCCTCCACTTTGAGCAGATATTCGTTCCACTCCCCGTGGCGGACAACCAGTTCGTTTTCGGGGCTGGGCCAGACAATCCACTGCCTGCCGTCGCCGTAGATGCCTCCCGTGTGCTGGCCGATGCGGCAATCGATCTCAAACTGCAGACCCTGGGAAACGGCCGGCGTACCGGGTTTGAAATCGGTGTGAAAGAATACGCCGCTGTTGCCGTCGCCTTCGCACTTGAAGCGCAAAGCGAGTTGGAAGTCCTTGTACTTCTTTTCGGTCATCAGGTAGCCGTATTCCTTGGTGAGGGCTTTTCCGTGGATGGCTCCGTTCTCGACGGTCCACTGCTCCTGGCCGATCTTTGTCCAGCCGGTGAGATCGGACCCATTGAAGATCTGGACCCAATCTTCCCCGGGAAGAACGGGGCGATTCGAGCGGCGATTCTGCGCGAAGCACGAAACGGCGATCAGGGCGAGAATGAGAAGGCGACGCATGACTCTCTATTATGCAACGCGCGGGCGCGATGCGGTACTTCTCCCGCCGTTTGAAGTGTTGGGGGAATTCCCGCCCGGCTTTCTCAGATCCACACGGTTTCGATCGGCAGACCTTTGCCGCACAGTTCGCAGGTGTGCGCGTCGTTTGAGTAGCGCGCTTCGAGGCGGGCCAGGTAATAGAGCGGAAGGCCGCCGAAATCCGGTGTCTTGGGCGTGGGCTGGTAGATGATGACGGCCATCCCGGCCACCTCGCCGCCATTGGCCTCGATCAGGGATTTGAGCTGCTCCAGTTTTTTTCCGGTGCGGAAGATATCATCCACGAGCAGGACTTTCTCGCCGGGGGTCTGGACGAAATACTGGCGGAAGCGCAGGGGACCGCCCTCGCATTCGGCTTCGGCCCAATAGACCTGCTTGGCGCGGAGCGCTTCGCAGATGCCGTAGGCCACGGGGACGCCGCCGCCCGCCGGAGCGACGATGGAGAGTTCGGGAATCATGGCGCGCAACTCGGGGTTGGCGCGAACTTTCCGGCTCAGACCCACACTGAGCGTCTTCAGATGCTCATAGTGACGCATGGCGAGCGCCACCTGAAGGTACTCGTTGGCGTGCAGGCCGTTGGGGTAGACAAAGTGGCCGTGACGCAGCGCGCCGGTCTGCCGCAGCAGGGATACAACGTCGTCTTGCGAGGGAATGAGGTCCATATACTTCTAGTGTGCTCCTTTCCCCATGAGGACGTAGGGGATGGTACGCAAAAGGATTTTCCAGTCCAGGGCGAGCGACCAGTTGTCGATGTACTGCATGTCGAGCTTCATCCAGGTATCGAAATCGAGGCGGTCGCGGCCTTGAACGGCCCAAAGACAGGTGAGGCCCGGACGCATGCGCAGTCTCCGTCTCTGCCAGCGCTTGTAGCGCTCGACTTCCTCGGGCACGGCGGGGCGCGGACCCACCAGCGACATGTCGCCCTTGAGAATGTTCCACAACTGCGGCCACTCGTCGATGGAGAATTTGCGCAGCCAGCGGCCGATGGCGGTCATGCGCGGGTCATTGGGTATTTTGAAGGCGATGTCCTTGGAGTTGAGGTGGGCGAGGGCGGGTTTCATCTCCTCGGCGTTGTTCACCATGGAGCGGAACTTGTAGAAGACGAAACGACGCCCGTTGAGGCCGCAGCGGATCTGCTGAAAGATGGCCGGGCCGGAGGAGGTGACGCGAATCAGGAGGGCAATCACCGCCATGAACGGCGCGAGGAAAGCCAGCGCGAGTCCCGCCACCAGCACGTCGAGGATACGCTTCACCACCAGGCGCACTTCATCATGCGGAGCGGCGGCAAAGGTGAGCAGCGGCGTGCCGCCATAGCGATCGAGATAGACTTCGCTGTTGACGTGCGGGAAGAAATCCACCGCAACCCGGGTGCGCACGCCTTCCTCGTCGCAGAGAAGAAAGACATCCTCGAGCGACGCCAACCGGTCACTGTCGACGGCGAACAGAATCTCGTCGATCACCTGAACGCGCAGCAGATGCGCCAGCCGGGATAGCGGGTGCACGGGGTAGGAGCCATCGAGCCGCATCGCCGCGGGCGGCGATTCCTCCTCGGATAGAAAGCCGGTGAGGCGAATTCCATAGTCCGATGATTTCTCGAGCATCCGTCCCAGCCGGACGGCGCGCGGTCCCAACCCCACCACCATGACGAAATGGGGCGCGGCGAACTCCTTGCGAATGAGACCCACGAGTTTACCCGCTTTCCAGCGGAACAGCAGCAGCAACAGCCAGTTGTAGGTGACGAACAGGGCCAGGAAAGGCCGGCTGAGATCCATGCGCAGCGAAAATTCAAACAGCACGACGGCGATGATGGCCAACCCGCACTGGCGCGTGGTGTCGCGGATAATCACCCGCAAGTGGGCCGAATCAAGGCGCTCATACACTCCCAGCCAGTAACCAAGGGCCACCCAGACCAGGAAAGCGAAGCTCAGCACCAGGCCGTAGTTGGGTTGCGGGATCTCGAAGAATCGAGCGAAGGGAAGCAGGGTGCGCGTGTGGTAGGCAGCCTCGAAGGCGACGGCTGTAAACAGCACGTCCGAAAGACTGAACAGGATGCGCGCTTTTCTGTGGTGCCTGCCGTACATGAGCCGCTACATATACATGCCACCGTTGACGTTCAACACGTGCCCGGTGATATATCCCGCTTCCTCGCTGGCGAGGAACCTGACCGCCGCCGCCACCTCTTCGGGCGATCCCATGCGCTTGAGGGGGATGGAGGAGAGAATGCGCTCCTTCACTTCCGCCGAGAGGACGCCCGTCATGGCGGTTTCGATGAACCCGGGAGCGACGGCGTTGACGGTGACCTTCCGGCTGGCCATCTCCTGGGCGATGGATTTCGTCAGCCCGATGAGCCCCGCCTTGGAGGCGATGTAGTTGGCCTGGCCCGCGTTGCCGGCCTGGGCGACGACGCTGGCGATGTTGATGACGCGGCCCCAGCGCTCGCGCATCATGAAGGGGAGAACCTGTTGGATGCAGACAAAGGCGGCGGTCAGGTTCACTTGCAGGACATGCTCGAAATCGGCGCGCTTCATGCGCAGGGCCAGCGTATCCTTCGTGATGGCCGCATTGTTGACAAGGATGCTGATGGGACCGGCCTTTGCAGCGGCTTCGGCGATAGCGGCGGGGATGGAATCGAGCGAGGCGAGATCGAGGACGGCGGTATGCGCCTCGCCGCCCTGCCCGGTGATGGCCGCCGCGACTTCCTCGAGCGCCGCCGTATCGCGGGCGGCGAGAATCACCCGGTTGCCGGCCGCCGCCAGGGCGAGAGCGCACGCGCGCCCGATGCCGCGGCTGGCTCCGGTGACCAATGCTGTCCGTTGTGCCATGAAATGAGTACCGACTTTCCATCATAGTAGAAGGAAGACCGATCCTCTTGAACCCTATGGCTTATACCGACCTGCGAGAGTTTGTCCGCGCCCTTGAATCAAAGGGCGAATTGAAGCGTGTCTCCTGCGAAGTGGATCCATATCTCGAGATCACCGAATTCGCGGACCGCGCCGTGAAGAAGGGCGGGCCGGCTCTGCTGTTCGAGAAGCCGAAGGGCTACTCGACGCCCGTGCTGATCAATGCCTTCGCCTCCGCGCGCCGCATGGAGATCGCGCTCGGGGTGTCCTCGGTGGACGAGATTGCCGGACGCATTGCGGAATATCTCGAGATGCGCATGCCGGAAGGCCTGTTGGGGAAGTTGAAGATGCTGCCGAAACTGGCCGAGATGGGCGCGTTCTTTCCCAAGACGGTTTCCGGCGGGCCGTGCAAGGAAGTCATCCGCAAGGACGGGTTTTCGCTCAAGGAGTTCCCGGTGCTGCATTGCTGGCCCCAGGATGGCGGACCATTCATCACGCTGCCGATGGTGTTCTCCCACAACCCGGACACGGGGAAGCGGAACTGCGGCATGTACCGCATGCAGGTGTTTGACGAACGGACGACGGGCATGCACTGGCAGACGCACAAGCAAGGCGCCGAGCATTACCGCCGCCTCCTGAAGGAAGCCAAGCAGGCGAAGATGCCTGTTTCGGTGGCGATCGGCTGCGACCCGGCCACCATGTATTCCGCCATTCTTCCGTTGCCGCCCGACCTGGACGAAATGATGATCGCCGGATTCCTGCGCTCGAAGCCGGTGGAGATGGTGAAGTGCGAAACCAATGACATCCTGGTGCCGGCGCATTCGGAAATCGTTCTCGAGGGCCATGTCGTTCCCGGCGAAATGAGGACCGAGGGTCCGTTCGGGGATCACACGGGCTTCTATTCGCTCGAGGACGAATATCCCGTCTTTCATGTCGATTGCATCACCCACCGTAAGAATCCCATCTACGCCACCACCATCGTCGGACCGCCGCCGATGGAGGATTTCCACATGGGCAAGGCCATCGAGCGGATCTTCCTCCCTCTCATGCGCCTGCAATTGCCGGAGGTGCGCGACATCTGCATGCCCGCCGAGGGAGTATTCCACAACCTCATTCTGGTGTCCATTCGCAAGTCCTACCCAGGCCATGCGCGCAAAGTGATGCACGCCATCTGGGGACTGGGACAGGCCATGTTCAGCAAAGTAATCGTCGTGGTGGACGAGGACGTGAACGTGCAGGACGTGGGGGAAGTGGCGTGGAAGGCGCTGAACAATATCGATCCCGAGCGCGATATCCAATTTGTTTTGGGACCGGTGGATTCGCTGGATCACGCAAGCCGCCTCGTCAACTACGGATCGAAGATGGGCATCGACGCCACGCGCAAGTGGAAGGAAGAGGGCTTCCACCGGCCATGGCCCGATGTGATCGCCATGACCCCGGAAGTGCGGCGCAGCGTGGACGCGTTGTGGAAGAAGGCAGGTCTCGCGTAACCGGACAAATTGTCGCCTGGTCCGGACAATCTGTCCGGCAGCCTTCTTGTGGACTTCGATAACTGATTCAGAATCAGCGTTCTCCGATTGGCTCCCGCTTTGCATTTGTTAACGCGCGAAAGCAATTCGTTCAAAGGAGTCCCAGCAGACATGAAGAACGCGTCCAATACATCCACGTTCTCTCCGGTTCGAATGGAGACAAAGGACTTGATCGCGCTGGCGGCAGCGTTAGCCGGCGTTCGAAGAAACGCGGAGCAGGAGCCGAAAAGCTCGAAGCCGCAACACCAGCGGGCGACGGCGGCCACGCTTTCCGACATAGCAACCTGGGGCGGGTAGCCGGTGAACATATGACGGAGACCAATGCATGAAGAATCCGCTGAGAGCGATTGCATTATTTCTACTCGCCGGAACAGCGTTTGCCGATCCGAAGATTGCGCGCGATCTGGATGGCCGGAACTCCAATCAACTGGTTGACGTCATCATCCAGTTCAAAGTTCCGCCATCGGGCAATGACTTGCGGCAAGTGAGCCCGTTCGGGCAGATGCGGCGCCAGTTCCGGAACATGAAGGCCATCAATGTCCGCATGCCGGAAAGGTTCGTTCACATCTTCAAGCTGCTTCCGAACGTCGCCTACATTTCTCCAAGCCGTCCCATCAAGGGCTCGCTCGATATCACGACCGCAACAGTGGCGGCGAACCTCGCATGGTCTTCGAACTATACCGGAGCAAACGTAGGGGTGGCGGTCATTGACAGCGGCATCGCGTCGAGGGAGGACTTCAGAAATGCCGCCGGGGCCTCCCGGGTGGTCTACAGCGAGAGCTTCGTCGAGGGGCAGACGGCCGCTGATTTGTACGGGCATGGAACGCACGTCGCGGGAATCATCGGCTCGGCGGGATACTCCTCGAGTGGATCGCTGTTTACACACACATTCAAAGGCGTTGCTCCGGGCGTCCAACTCATCAGCCTCAAGGTGCTCGATCAGAACGGAGTGGGCAACGAATCGGATGTGATCGCCGCCATTCAGCGGGCGATCGACCTCAAGAACGCCTATAACATTCGCGTCATCAATCTCTCGCTGGGCCGTCCCGTCCACGAAAGCTATACGCTCGATCCTCTCTGCCAGGCGGTCGAAGCCGCATGGAAGGCCGGCATCGTAGTGGTGGTCTCGGCCGGCAACTACGGGCGGGACAACAGCCGCTGGACGAGAGGTTACGGAACCGTCGCCTCCCCCGGCAATGATCCTTATGTCATCACCGTGGGAGCGATGAACGCGAAGGGGACGGCACTACGCGCCGATGATTCGATCGCCAGCTACAGTTCCAAGGGGCCCACGGCCGTTGATCATTTGGTCAAACCGGACATTGTGGCTCCGGGCAACAATGTGGTTTCGGTGATGGCTCCCAACAGCACGCTCGCCGTCACGTATTCCAGGAACCTCGTCGACAACTCCTCTTACATCGTGGGCGGGAGCGGAAAGTCATCAGACTATTTCAAGCTCAGCGGGACGAGCATGGCGACACCCGTGGTGAGCGGCGCGGCGGCGCTTCTGCTCCAAAAGGACCCGACCCTGACCCCCGATCAAGTGAAGGCGCGGCTGATGAAGACCGCCGTCAAAGCCCTGAACCTGTATACGCAGGGAATCGACGCCTACACGTTTGAATCCTTCAGCAACCAGGCGGACATCTTCACCGTGGGGGCCGGGTATCTCGACATCCCTTCCGCCCTTGCCAACACGGATAAGGTCTTGCTACCCGCTCTGTCGCCGGCCGTCTCCTATGATCCGGCATCCAGGAAGGTGACCTTGCTCCGCGACTCCTCGGTGGTTTGGGGTGACTCCGTGGTTTGGGGTGATTCCCTGGTTTGGGGGAGCTTTGTATTCAACGGCGCCCTCAACGGCAGCTCGGTGGTTTGGGGCGACTCGGTCGTGTGGGGCGACTCGTTGTCCACGGGCTTCAGCGTGGTGTGGGGCGACGCGGCAACCCAGACGATACCTATACAGGCCTTGTCCGCGGGCGGCGCGGACCAATAGCCCACACCGCGGATCGGGGTGAGATATTTTCATGCCGAGGAACGTCAAACTTTTTGCGGCCTGCGTGGGCGCGCTCGGGTTGGGATTACTGGCCCTCTCGCTCGCCACGGCGGAATCACACGACGCCGCGCGGTACGCCGTTTTCGCCGCGCTCGCTTTGATTGCGTCCACGTGGAAAGTGAAGCTGCCCGGGATGCAGGGAACGATGTCCGCGAACTTTCTTTTCATCCTTATCGGCGTAGCGGAACTCAGCCTGGGCGAGACGCTGGCCATGGCATCACTGGCGGCCATCGTCCAATGCCATTGGAGAGCGCGAAAACGTCCCGCCCGGGTTCAGGTCCTGTTCAACCTGGGGGCGATATCGCTGAGCGGCTATGCGAGCTATCGCGTGGCGCACCTGTTTTCCGCCGCGCCGTACGAACCCGCGTATCTGGCAATCGCAGCGGCGGTGTTCTTCGTAATCAATACGGGTCTTGTCTCGCAGGTGCTGGCGCTGATCGAGGGCAAGCGTTTGTTCGAGGTCTGGAGAAACTGCCACCTGTGGACATTTCCCTATTACCTGGCCGGGGCCGGTATCGCGGCGGTGATGTGCGCGGCCAACCGGATCATAGGCTGGAAGCGGTCGCTGTTGCCGTTCGCGCTGATGTATCTGCTCTACAAGCACTACCGCATTTATCTGGGCGAACGCCTGAGGCTGATCGCCGACGCCGCACCGAAGACCTCCTAACCGGCCAAGGCTTTGCCTTGCTATCCCTCCGGGATATGGAAGTCAGGAGCGAGAAGTCGAGGAAGCCAGAATGGCTGGCGAGGATCAGAAAATACCGGAATTTTTGCTCAAGTGGAGTATTGCGATAACCTGGTCTTCCATCGCCGGGCCGCGGTGGAGGAACTCACTCAGCCACTGCGGGACGTGATGGAGACTCGGCAACCGGCCGTTGTGCACGCGGTGGCGCGCTTCGCCAATGCCGCCGCTAAGTACACCACGGCCGCCTCTACGTCCCGGCACTCGATGTTTGGGACAGGACCGAGGCGGAATATTCGCTGGCCTCGTGCGATGGCCTGGACGCACTGCCGCGAGCGGTTGGCCTCAAGGCCGCCGCCTGAACCCGCAACGAGAACAAGATTCTCGTTGCGACCGGTATAACGGCAACTATGCGCGGGAGAGGGGAGAGCAGTCCTACCGTTTCATGGCGGGAGAAAAGGATTCCGGAGCGTGAAGCGTGGATAACAACCGGCGGGTGTAGTCGTGCCGGGGAGCGCGGAGAATGGCTGCTGACGGCCCTCGTTCCATGATCCTCCCCTCGTGCAGCACCGCCAGGCCGTGACAAAGCGAAACCAGCGCATGGAGGTTATGCGAGACGAAGAGAACCGCCGTCCCCCATTCGCGGTTAGCGGTGCGCAACACGTCGAGCACCTCCCGTTCGGTAAGCGGATCGAGGGCGCTTGTGATCTCATCCGCCACAAGCAGGGCGGGCTTGTGAAGCATCGCCATGGCGATGAGAACGCGTTGCGCCTGCCCCACGCTTACTTCGTCCGGCCGCCGACCGAGAAAGTCCGGCTCCGAGGGGAGACGAAAGCTTTCGAGCAGGCGCCTGACGTCCTCCCGCTTTGAGCGCCAGCAGACCCGGGAGTGCGCTTCCCATGCAAGTTGAAACTGCCGTTCGAGCGTCAACGCCGGGTTGAGCGCGGCCTGCGCGCTTTGCAGCACCAGCGCTATCTCGCGTCCCCGCACGCTCCGCATCTCTTTTTCGGAGATCGCCAGCAGATCCCTTCCCCTCAGGCGCAACTCTCCGCTGACGGACCCGCCGCGCAGATGGAGCAGCCGCATCAGCGCCAGCGCAAGGGAGCTTTTCCCGGACCCGCTCATGCCCGCGAGCCCCACCATTTCTCCTTCTTCCACGCGCAAGTCCACGTCCGTCAGTACGGTCTGTTTGCCGTAGCGCACGGACAGCCTGGCATCGAGCAGGGGGAGGCTCATCGCTTACCGGCCACCGGCTGCTCGAGGTAGAGACGCTCGGCATTCCACAGCAGACGCGGCTTGAGGGAACTGGGCTCCAATCCGTGAACGGCCGAACCAACGGCCATCAAGGCATGAGGGTGCACGAGGAAGATCACCGGAGCCTGTTCCCGGACGATCTCCTGCAGCCGGCCGATTGCCCCCCGGCGCACTTGCGGATCATAGCTTGCGGCCTGTTCTCTCATCAGGCGGTCGATATCGGCCTCCCATGGGGTTGCCGGCTTAGCCTGCCTTGGATTCCAGGGATGATGAGACGACGAACTGAGCCAGACGTTCATCTGGTCGTTCGGGTCGAGGTCGATGCCGGAGAGACTGAGCAGGCATGCCTCGTAGTCGTGTGTGTGGTTGAGCCGCTCAATGAGAGCGGGAAAATCGAGAGCCGTCACGTTCACCTTCACCCCGAGTTTCGCCAGGTCTTCCTGCACAAGGGCCGCAATGCGGGCGCGGTTCCGGTTGCCTGAATTGGTGATGAGGGAGAACTCGACGGCGCGTCCGCCGGGATCCAGAAGATAGCCATCCCGCCAGCGGAAACCGCCGGCGGCTAGCCTTCTTCGCGCCGAATCGGTGTCCTGTTCGGGCGGAGAGAGCCTCGAGTTGTACCAGAACTTCGCCGCGGGCGAGAATGGACCGGACGCCTCCACCGCCAGTCCTCGGAAAACCAGCCGGACGATATCCTTGCGCGAGATCGCTTCGGAGATAGCGCGCCGGAAGGCCTGCGAGCGGAACCAGGCTTTGCGGTATTCCGCGATGGGAGCGGCGGTGCTTTGATTGAACCACAGCATTTCGGATTCGAGCGATGCTCCGGCATCCACCGCTTCGCCGGGGGCCTGCCGGCGCAGGCGGTCAAAATTATCGGCGTCGAGGTTGCTGATCAACTGCAGCTCTCCGCGGCGGAATCGCGTCAGTTCGATATCGCGGTTCAATTGGATTTCGAGAACGATGGCGTCGAGATAGGGAAGCCGCGTGGCGCTCGAGTCCAGCTTCCAATAGTTGGGGTTCCGCTCGAGGCGGAGCGATACGCCACGGCGGTATTGCGCCAGCCGGAACGGGCCGAGCACGGCTTTCTCCTTTACCGGCGATCGCGAGGACAGGAGCGGCACTTCGTCAAACAACAGTTCGAGCGCGGAAACCGGGGCCGCGAATTCAAGCGAGATCTCGAGCGGGTTGGGACGTCGAAAGCGCTGGATTTTGGCGGCGGTGCGGAAGACTTCCCCGGCGGGCGGAGCGAGGACCGGATCGGCCAACCGCTTGAGCGTGTACTCGACGTCGGCCGCGTCGAAGGGCGTTCCATCGGAGAACCGGACATTCGGACGTAAGCGGAAGGTGATTCGCCTGCCCGCGTCATCCACTTTCCAGGCCGAAGCGAGTTCCGGTTCGATTTGCTGCGTACGCCGGTTGAGACGCAACAGAACTCCCGAGGTGAGGTAGCGGATGACCTCGGATGGCTCATCAGTGACCATAAGGGGATCGAGCGATTTCGGATCACCTCTCAGGCACAAGTGAAGTTCGCCGCCACGCGGCGCGGCAACGAGCAAGGCGCAAAGAGCCGGCGCGAGGAGGGGGACCTTCCTCATCTGCTTCTCCTCTTCATATGCTTTTCCTTGACCGGCCGCACAACTCATGCATGGCCAGGAGGCTCACGAGAACCACCACACTGGGGGCGATGAGCCACGGAGACTCGGCCACCGCTCCCGGGGTTGTCAGGCCGACGAGCAGGTTCCCCCACGATGGCAGCGGTTCGGAAACCCCCAGCCCCAGCATTCCCAGATTGGCTTCTCCGAGCAGAAACGCGGGCAGCGCCAGCAGGAATTGCGCCTCGAGCACGGGCGCGAGGTTCGGCAGCAGGTGGAAAGCAAGCAGGCGCGCGGGAGAGACTCCGGCGGCATGAGCTTGCAGAGCGAAGGGGGATGCAAGCCGCGCCCGCGCCGCGGCGCGCACCAATCTGGCGGCTCCGGCCCACCCGAACAGGCCGAGGAGCAGAAACGTGATGGCCACGGACTCCCAGGGAGGAGTATTGAGGGGCAACAAGGCGCGCGCCGTCAGCAGCAGAAACAACCATGGGACGGAGAGGAACAGGTCGGTGACGGACATCAGCAGCCGGTCGGTGCAGCCGCCGCAATACGCAGCGGTGACTCCGGCCGCCGCCGCGATGAGAGTAGCCAGCAGCGCGGCCGCCGCGGCCAGCAGAAGCGACACTCGAGTTCCGTAGAGAAGCCGGCTCCAGAGATCCCTCCCGAGATCATCCGAACCGAGCCAGTGAGATGCTCCGGGAGACTGCCGCGCTTCGTCCCGGTTCTGCTGCTGGTAGGGGTGCGGCGCGATCCAGTCCGCGCCCACCGCCATGATCAGCAGGAGGATGAGCAGGAGTGCGGCGGCGGACCGGAGTCTCATCCCGCCCTCCCGCCGGTGGAGATGCCGGACAGCGTATTCGCGAAGACGGTAATGCCGGTCATCAGCAGCGTGAGGGGCACAAGCAAGGCGAGGTCACGGCCAAGCGTGGCTTTCCACGCCAGTTGGCCAAGCCCCGGCGAATCGCATATCGCCTCCGCGGGGATCACCGCGCCCAGAGCCATGCGGATGGAAACCGCCGCCAGTGCCGCGAGTTCAGGCAAAGCCGGACGCACCAGCGCGTGCTCGAAAACTCTTCTCGGGGAGAGACCGTGCGCGCGCGCATGCAGGACGTGCGGCTGATTTTCCATCGAGCGCAGGATGTTCCGCGCGAACAGATACAGTCTCGGAAACAGCGCGAGAGCAATGGCCGCTGAGACCGGGGCGCCGGCCAGGAAAGCGGCCACCGAAACCAGCGCCGTGGGAACGGCCAGCAGAACGGCCGCGAGCAAGTCCGGCAGCAGCCGGGCGCAAGGCGCCAACCAGAATACGAGCAGCACTCCGAGGACGGCGCCGCTCCAGGCCATCGCGAGGCCTCCCGACACGGAACCGAGAGTCACCGCGCCGCGTTCGGCTATGAGATCCGCCACGGGGGCATCGAGCGCCATCGAGTACCCAAGATCTCCATGAAGCATTTTCCGTACAACCGTGAAAGGGCCTCCGCGGCGGTTGGCGGTGAGCCGCGCCAGTGCCTGGTCGCTGATCGTTGGATCGGCCTCGCGCTCATCGATGCCGTAGCCCGGAGAGAGCCACACCAGGAGGCTCGCCAGCAGTACGGCAGCCGCGATGGTGACGAATGGGATGGCAAGGCCCGCCAGGACGGCCCGCACACGGAAGTTCATGGTCATCCTCCATGGACCCTCGGCAGCGGAACCGGATTCAGCGTCTGCATCAACTGGATGAGTTCCTGCTGCACTCCGGCCTTCCTCACCTGCTTATCCATGTACATGCGGCGGTCGGCTTCCTCGAGCAACTGTTCCGGCTCTTTTCCGTGGACCGGATATTGCGAGATACCAACGCTCATCGAGACATCCTGGATACCCATTGCCGTGACGGTTTCCTCGACGGCGGCGCGCAAGCGCACGGCGAAGGCGTCCGCCTCCTGCGCGCCAACGTCAGGCAGCACCACCACGAATTCATCTCCACCCATGCGCGCCGCGTAATCTGTCGCGCGGCAACTCCGCTGGACGGTGGCGGCGACGGCCTGCAAGAGCCTGTTGCCGGCCAGATGGCCGTGATTGTCGTTGACCGCTTTGAAGCCATCGAGGTCGCAGACCAGAATCGACATCGCTCTTCTCTGCCCCTTTAGTTCCTCGAGAGTGTGCTGCAGGTGAAGGAACAGGCTGCGGGCATTGGGCAGTCCGGTGAGAAAATCCGTTGTGGCATCGCCTTCGGCCCTCTGAAGCCGGAGGTAGATCTCGATGGATTGGGCCAATTTGGAACTGATGGCCTGGAGAATGCGCAGGTGATCCTTCGAGAAGGCATCCTTCTGAGCGCTGTACAAACCGAGCGATCCGACGATCCCGGAAGCTGTTTGCAGCGGCACTGCCAGGGCCGCTCGCATCAGCGTGAACTTGGTTCTATCGTTCAAATAGCCCGGCTCCACCGATGGGTTTCCGTTAAGAATCGGGGACTTGTTCTCCACCACCCAACCCGAAAGCCCCTGCCCCATGGGAATTCGAAGGGAGGAGAATAGGCGGGATTCATCGCCCATCGCAAATTCGCACACCACCTCTTTTCCGTCGCGGATAAAGACGGCGAAAGTATCATGCGGCACAAGCCGTTTCAGGCGCACCGCCATCACCGAGAGCGTCTCATGCAGGCTGAGCGAGTTCACCAGATCCTGCGCCATCTCGTAGAGCGTCTGCGCCTCCTGCCGCGCCTCCGCGATGCGGTCCAGAAACTCGACCGGCCTCTCCTTTTCGGCGATCCGCGGCGGCGGACTCGACAACTCATAACCGGAGGCGGGCTCCATGCCCCGCTCCACCTTCACGTCCGTGCTCAGCCGGAACCAGTCCAGCTGCTGCACGCGCGCCTTCGGCTCCCACTCGTGGTAGTGCCTGGCGAGGATATCCACCACGAGGGGATCGAAACTTCTTCCGCTCTCCCGGCGGACCACCGCCATCGCCTCCTCGAGCGGCAGCGCGCGGCGGTACTGGCGGTCGCTTGCCAGGGCGTCCAGACAGTCCACGGCGCTCAGAATTCTCGCCCCCATGGGGATCTCCTCGCCCTTCAATCCGTCCGGATATCCCGTGCCATTCCACTTTTCATGGTGGCTGCGGACAATGGGTGCAACCGGATAGGGAAACTGCACCCGCTCGAGAATCTCCGCTCCCACGATCGGGTGGATCTTCATCTTTTCGAACTCTTCGGGCGTGAGTTTGCCGGGCTTCGAGATGATGTGCTCGGGAACGGCCAGTTTGCCGATGTCGTGCAGCAGGCTGGCGGCAACCAGAGCCTGTTTCGTGTTGTCATCGAGGCCGAGTTCCCGCGCGATCTCCAGGCAATAGATCTGTACGCGCCGCAGATGATCATGCGTAGTCTGGTCTTTCGCCTCGATGGCGAGCGCCAGCGCTTCAATCGTCCGCAAGTGCAGACAGGCCATCTCCTCGGCGTGCTTGCGCTGAGTTTCCACCTGGTCCTTTTCCGTTTTCAGGCGGGCCATGTAGAGGCTGTAGGAACGGTAGATGAAGTAGATGATGGGAAGAATCACCAGCGTGGTCTGCCAGCCCATCAGGTAGTTCATCAGGCGCAGGGATTCGGCGCAGGCCGCGCCTACAAGATAGTAGGGAAACGACCAGAAGTAGCAGGTGCGCCAGATCCCGGCGATCGACCGCTTTTCGGACAGACCGATGACGATGGCAATCGAACCCGTATTGGCCAGGAAGTAGACAACCGCGGCCAGGCACAGGCGGATTGGTTCCTGCATCCGGATGGTTTCCAGAAACTGCCAGTAGAAAACCGCGTGCGCGCAGACGATCGCGCAAGCCCCGCTTGTCACATTGAAAAGAATCTTCGAAATGTTGGTTCTCGTCTTCGTCTTCCACGTGCACTGGAAGAAGACGGAGAGGACGCCCACAATGAGGGTTTCTCCCAGGCCTAAATCGACAATCCCCAGCAGCACGTATACAAAATTCGCCGAAATAGTGCCGTGCATTCCCGGGAGCGCCACCTTCCACACGGAAGTGAGCAGCGCCATCATCGCGTAGACGAGAAACTGCAGCGGGTCCCCGGGCGTCCAGTTCGCGAGACCATACCAGACAGACGCACATCCGCACAGGGCGACAAGGATGATGAAGGCGCGGGCAGGCGCCGGCAGGGTTTTGCCTTTCCTGGTGGGCCGTTGGTCCATTGCTCAGATGTAGAACAGTCCTATTGGGAATAATCGGAAAGAATAGGCTGGCGGAAGACCCAGTTTTCCTCTTAGGCGTCCTAAGAGAATCAGCTTGGAAAATCGTGAGCTGGATTACTTTCGCTCCAGTACTTCCAGTGGCAATCCTATCCATCCTCCCGGTCAGACCCTCTCCGCTGGTACCGCTCACTTGGAACCTGCTACGGATAGACCTGGGATTCGCTTAGGTATTATTCCTCTAACGCCTTTATTCCCCGGTGCCCTAAGCTCGAAGGTGACATAGTCCGCGAATCATGAGGCCTGACCAACACGAGTTTCTCGGAATGAAAGCCGTGTTCCGCAGCGAAGCCATGCGGAATGTGCTGGCAAGATTACAGCGTTTCGCGCAATCAAACGCCACCGTTCTGATTGAAGGCGAGAGCGGAACGGGCAAGGAGATTCTCGCCAGGGCGGTCCACCATTTTTCGCTGCGTCCCACGCAACCGTGGGTCGACGTCAGTTGCGCCGCGCTGCCCGAACATCTCGTCGAGAGCGAACTGTTCGGATATGAAAAAGGGGCGTTCAGTGGCGCCCAGGCTCGCAAGGAGGGACTCTTCGAACTAGCCCATGGGGGCACGCTGTTCCTCGATGAGATTGGCGAACTCGACGGCCGGATGCAGGTCAAACTGCTGCGCATTCTCGATTGCGGCTCCTACTACCGCCTGGGAGGCACGCGGAAGGTCGAGGTGAACGTGCGGGTGGTGGCGGCCACGAACCGGGATCTGGAGAAGTCCGTAGCCGCGGGCGAATTTCGCAAGGATCTTTATCACCGCCTGGCGCAGCTACGGATTTCGGCGCCGCCGCTGCGGGAGAGGAGAGAGGACATACTTCCACTGGCGGATTTCTTCCTGGGGCAGTGCAGCGTGAAATCGGGCTTCTCCTTCGAGGCGGAGCGCTGCCTGGAGGCATACAACTGGCCTGGCAACGTACGGGAACTGCGGAACGTGGTGATGAGCAGCGCGGTCATTTCGGAGGGTCCGGTTGTGGAGGCGTCCGCTCTGCCGGCGGCCATTCACGCCGCCGGAGAGGAAAGGCAGAGGCGCGCGTTTGCCATGGCCGGCGATCTGTCGAGCCTGTCCGCCTACGCGGCCGGAGCCATCGAATCGAGCGAGCGGCAACTCATTCTAAGGGTTCTTGACGAAACGCATGGACACCAGGAAATGGCCGCCCGCATTCTCGGCATCTCCGCGCGCACGTTGAGCCGCCGCCTGAAATCTTATCAAGTGAGCGAGAAAGCGTCGTGAGATACCATGTCCGTCATGGCACGAAACCGGCGTAAGGAAGAGAGGGTGGCGGCAACCGGTCCGGTATTGCTCCGCCGCGCCGGGTTGCCCCAGATGGAGATGGTGGGCGAGTTGAGGGATGAATCCCCGAACGGTTTTCGGGCCGCCTACACCGAAGGCATGCTCGCCTCGGGTGACGAAGTGGAGTTCGCGGCGCCTCACCGAGGCGGCAGCGCGGTGGTTGTCTGGTCGCGCGTTTTCGGCAATCAAAAGGAGGCCGGGTTTCTCATCCGGCGCTTGCGCGAGGGAGCGGACACCGGTTCCTGAATGTAGGAGTCAGGAAACGCCTCCTTCATCCCGGCCGCCACCACGACGGCATCCTCGATTTGGATGAGAGGTCCTTTTCCGATCCCGGGACAGGTTCGCGCCGTCCTGTTCCAGGATTGACGGGTCTCGACGATCTCCGGCCAAAAGGGGTACAGGCGGCATTGGGTTGGTTTGGCGGGGTGGATGGCGCAGCCATTCGAGGTGAGGAACGGGCAGCGGTGTCCGCTTAGAACGCCGGCGCCGGCCGTATAGGTGGAGGCAAACACTTCCGCGGTGATTCCGAGAAAAGCCGAGGCGAGCCGGACGTCTTCCGGTGTCAGCCGTACCTCTCCCTCAGCCTCACAACATGCCGTACAACCGGGTTGGCATTCGAAGCGGAACTGATGCATCGGCGTCAGGCGGGAATCTTCAGCAGCCGTATGCCGTTTTCCCAGGCGATCTTCCGGAACAAGGCGGGCGATGTGATCTGTTTGAGAGCGGTCAGCGTCTCGCGGGCGACGCATCTCCCCTTGATAAGCGGTTGCTCGGAACGCTGGCCCAGGCCGCGGCCGTCACGGCAAAAACAATCGCTGCCGAACATCAACTTGTCCTGATGGCGGCTTGCGAATCCCGCGTAGAATTCAGGATCGCGGCCGATGGCGTTACGGCCCGAGTTCGCCGAAAGATCTCCGTAAAGGTTGGGGAAATCGGACAGCATGCGGTCCGTGAGGCCGCCGGGTTTTATCTTTCCGGTTGGATAGGGAACGCCGCCGGGCACATCGGCGCTGATGTGAGACCAGAACGCATCGCCGTGGCCGATGAAGATCGTTCCCGGGTGGGCTTTGAGCATTGCGGGCAGATGATCAAAGGGAGTGTTGTATACCCCTTGACCCGTGAATTGGGGCCATTCCTGAAAGTGAATCAACACCGGCACGCCCACCTCGGCGGCCAGGTCGTACAGGCGCCGCATTTCAGGGCCATCCACGGCGACGTGAAACTTAATCTCTCCAAATCCGAGGGAGCCGGCTTTAGCGGACCGCTCCAACTGCGCGAAAGATTCCGGCCTGGTGATGTCCGCGGTGGAAAAGCGGACAAACCGGCCGGGATGTCGCTGAACCTCAGCCTTTGCTTGTTCTTCGGCCGCGATCCCGGTCAGCAGGACCCCCTTCGTGACACCGCTGCCATCGAGGTGCTCGATGTTGGCGGAACCGGGACGAAAGTGGACGTGGATATCGAGGACGGGAGAGCCCCATGGCGAGGAGGGCGCGGCCAATGCGGGGGCGGCAAGCGCCGTCTCGAGAAACTGTCTTCGATGCATCATGGTCAGCTTCAAGAATATCGCGGCCTCCGCCCGACGCGCCGCCGGGCTTGAACCACGCTATGCGCGGCAGTGCTGGCTTTGCGCGGGAGCCTTGTAGCGCACCGCCAGGTGGGGCGTCTCCATCCGCTTCTGGCCTTCGTACTTCGAGGTCAGGCAGGCTTCCAGAATGCCGCTCACAATCAGCGTCCGCTCCACCGGGTAGGGCGCGCGGCCCGTCGAGAACATCTCCTCCACCTTCCCCATCAGGCACGCGGAATAGGTGACGTTCGGCACGGGAGTCAGCAGAAACTGATTGGACTGGATTCCCAACCCTTTGACGCGGGCGGCGAAATTGAAATCCGCCACGGCTCCGTTCAGCATTAACAGGGTCGTCTTCAGGCCGTCGTTGTGCTCGATGAAATACGCGGCCGGATTCTTCACGAGTTTCGGAAGTTCTCCGTTGCCCACCAGGTCCTGTGTCCGCCCGTCTTTCACGGTAAGTCCCTGCGGCGTGTCGCTGCGCGACAAGGCGGCGGTCAGCAGGCGCTTCGACCAGCGGCCTTCCTCGCCCGCCTTCCAGACCGCGTCGCCCACGATCATCTGTACGGCCTTGACGCCGGTTTCCCCACCCTTGCGGCGTTCAATCATGCACTGCATGGCCTCGAGGGCGTGGAAATCCATCGGATCGCTGCCGCCCTCGCCTACCATCAGCGCGTCTTCGATCTCACACCCAAGGGGCAGTTCGATATCCGGAAGGCGCCACGTAACCGGGAGCGAGGAGCCGGCCAGCATGGGAAACTTCAGGCGGCGCGACTGGTCCACCATCCACTTCGCCTTTTCAAAGCTGTAGGAAAGGTGCTTGTCGTTATACACCGGAACGGCGCGGCCGTCCTTATCGAACACATCGACGCACTGCTTGAAGAATTCGTATCGCGGATAGAGTATCTGGCCCTTTTCGTTGCGCGGATAGTTGCCGTGCTCTCCAATGATAAGCACGGCGTCGACGGCAAGCTTGGCTCCCCCGCAGCGCAGAGTCTCGGCAATGGTGGGATAGACCTGGAAGCCGAACTCCCTGGCGCGCGCCTCGCTTTGATCGCCTTCCGGTTTCTGATCCACGTAGAGGGACACCACTTTCATGTCGGGCCGGCGCCACTTTCCCTTATGCGGATACCCCACCAGGAAGCGGTCTCCCATGTGTTGGGCGTGTGAAAGGTAGCGGTAAATCGTTGCGACTATGGCTATGCGCTGCATCTTACGTTCTCCAGAAAGTGGACTCCTTGGTGGGCTGATAGCGGATGGCGAGATGCGGCGTGTCGTAGCGTTTCTCCCCGCGATAGAGGCTCTCGACGCCCGCCGCGGTGAGTCCCGTGGTGAGCAGCGTGCGCTCTATGGGGTAGGTGGGCTTTCCGGTCAGATACATCTTTTCCGCGTTGTTGACGAGAGGGCTGAAGAAGTTGGCGAGCGTCGTGCGCCCGTCGGGCATGGGGAGGTACATCTGGGTCGAGAAGATTTCACTGGTTCCCTCGATGCGCGCCGAGAAATTGAAATCGCGCACCAGTCCATTCATCAACAGCATGGTGCACATGAGCCCGTCGGCGTGGCGATAGCGGTAGGCAACCGGCTTCTTGACGATGCGGCGCATATCCTCGAGGGTTGGAAAAATGTCGTTGAAACCCTCGCGCGCCGGAGTCAGCGTGTGGCTGCGGCACAGCGCGGCTTCCACCAGATCGCGCGGCCACACGCCATCCTGATGCGCTTTCCAGAAATTATCGTCGCGGTAAGCCTCGAGCCACTCGACGCCCACTTCCCCTCCCTTGCGCCGTTCGACCATGCACTGGATGGTTTCAAGGCCATGGAAATCGTAGCTATCGACTCCGCCATAGCAGATGCACATTGCTTCCCTGATGCGCGCACCGCCCGGCATCTCGAGCGACGGCGTGCGCCAGGTGACGGGAAGGCTCGATCCGGCCATGTAGGCGAACTTCATCCTGCGCGAAGTGTCGTACATCTCCCTGGCCCAGTCCCAATTCCAGGAGAGATGTTTGTCGTTGAACATCGGAACGGAGCGTCCGCTCGATTCGAACACCTTCACCACCTGCTGGAAGAACTCGTAGCGCGGATATTTCGTCTGCCCTTTTTCGTTGCGCGGGTAGCGGCCGTGCTCGCCGACCACCATGACGCCGTCGACGGCCAGTTTATCGCCGCCGAGCGTTAAGGCTTCGGCGATGCTCGAGGCGATTTTCACGGAAGGGTGGCGCTGCGCCCGTTCGGGAGTAAGGTCGCCCCTGGGATGCTGATCGACGTAGAGAGAAACGAGATCCATGGGAGGATGGTGGTGCTCGCCGTTCCATCCGTATCCGTCAAGAAAGCGGTCGATGATGTGCTGGCCGTGAGACATGCGCCGGTATTCGGTCACGATGCCCGCGATCTTCGGCCGGCCGGCGGCGCCCGCGATGGGGACGTATGCGGCTCCGGCCAGCAACTGCCTTCGCGTGATATGCATAAAATCAACATACATGAGTTCGACCATACGATGGATGATGGCGTGCGCTCCCGCATTGGCGGGCCTGGTGCTCGCCCAGGTTTCCGATAGAGCGCGCAGCCTGCATGAACGGGCGTTCGTCTTCGACGGGCACGTTCATGTCATTGACCGCCAGTTGTATCACGGCGGAGATATAGGAGAACGCGTGAGCGATGGCCAGTTCGACCTGCCGCGCGCCCGGGAAGGGGGCGTGGACGCGATGTTCTTTTCCATTTTCGTCACCGAAGATTACTATCCGCAGCGTATGGAGACCAAGCAGACGCTGCGGCTGATAGACCTCGCCCTGACGCAGTTGGAAAAAAACCGGGACAAGATTGAACTGGCGCATAACGCCACCGAAATCGAGCGGATCCACCGCTCGGGAAAGATCGCGGCCGTGCTCGATCTTGAAGGCGGATTCGATCTCGACGGAGATCTCGGGGTGCTGCGCGACCTCTACCGCCTGGGACTCCGTTCGGCGCAACTCACGGCCCACAACTGGGCGAACAACTTCGCCGATTCGTGCTGTTCGCCGCCCAAGTGGCACGGGTTGAACGAGCGCGGCCGGGCCGTGGTGCGGGAGATGAACCGGCTTGGGATGGTGATCAATGTCTCGCACGCCTCGGACGAAACGCTCGAGCAGACCATCGAACTGAGCACGGACCCGGTCGTGGCGACTCACCATGGCCTGCGCAGTTTCGTGGACATCCCGCGCACCATGCCGGACAATCTGCTGAAAAAACTCGCGGCCAAGGGCGGCGTCATCGGATTCCAGATCGGCAACGAGTTTCACAACCGCAAGGCGTTTGAATGGCGGACCCGGCATGCCGGAAAGCCCTTCTGGGACACCACCGAGATCAAGAAGCGAACCACCCCGATGACCATCGAGGACATTGACCGCAAGGTCGCGCCGCAATTTCCCATGGTCGGCGTGAACATGCCCGAGGACATCAAGTACACCCCGTATCAATGGCTCGATGTCGTGGACAGGGCGATCCAACTGGTGGGTGAGGACCATGTAGCGCTGGGGACGGATTTCGACGGCGGCCCGACGCCGCCTCGCGGGATGCGTGACATTCGCGACCTGCCGATGCTGACCGATGCCATGTTACGGCGCGGATGGTCCGAAGAACGCATCCGGAAATTCCTCGGCGGCAACCTGCTGCGCGTATTCCGCCGGATCACGGAGAAGAAATAGATCTTCAGGAACTGCCGATCAGCACGCCGGTGAGAAACACGAGCACTCCGCCCAACCCCACCTGAAGGGCGGCGGAAAGCGGCGGAGTCTCCATGTACCGGTGACGAATCCAGGAAATCACGCCGAGTTCCACTATCACCACCACGACGGCGGCGATCAGCGCCAGGCGAAAATCCGGCAACAGGAACGGGAGCGTATGCCCGATTCCTCCGATGGCGGTCATGAGGCCGCAGATCAGTCCCCTGATCCAGGGGTAGCCGCGCCCGGTCAGGCTGCCGTCGTCGGAAAGGGCTTCCGCGAATCCCATGCTGATTCCCGCTCCCAGCGAGGCGGCCAGCCCCACGGCGAACGCGTCGTGGCTGCTCCGCGTGGCGAGGGCGGCGGCGAACACCGGCGCCAGCGTGGACACCGAGCCGTCCATCAGCCCGGCGAGTCCGGGCTGCACGATCCGCAGGACGAAGAGCCGCCGGTTCGCCTCGTCTTCCGCCTTTCTTGCGGCCGGCCTCAGGTTGCGCTGTTCCAACTCTTCCGCCCGGTCCTGATGGGAGCGCTCCTCCTGCGCCAGGTCGTCCAGAAGCTGGCGGATGTGCGCGTCCTCCGTTCTTGCGGCCGCCTTCTCATAGAAACGCCGCGTCTCCACTTCCATCGCAATTGCCTGGTTGCGCACTGTCTCGAGTCCGAGCGGACGCACGAGCCAGACCGGCGTCCGGTGGAGGAACCCTTTCACGTCCTGGCGCCGGAGAAGCGGGATGTGCTCGCCAAACTTTCCCCGGAACAGTTCAAGAAGCCGCCGCCGGTGACCCGATTCCTCGACACGCATCCCGTCGAAGACGGCCGCCGACGCGGGAAAGTCCGGCCGCAGCCCTTCCGCGAAGTCCGCGTAGACCCGTTCATCCTCTTCCTCGAGTGAAATGGCCAGGGCCAGAATTTCCTGTTCCGAGAGACTGTCGAAGTTGCGCATATGCCTCTTCGATGCAGGCTATCAGACGCCGGCATCAAGGGATTCCCTGCCGGATGGCCGCGCGCCGTCCTACAGTGGTGGATAGCATGAACAGCGGCAAGATCGCGGCGAAGACATGTACGGCATTGGGGACCGCCCGCCACATCCTCGAGTCCTACCGCGTGCGCGAAGTCAGTCTCGGCTCGCTGCCGGTCTCGAGGGCGCTTCCGGTCCGCGGCCGGCGGCTGATCGGCCCCTGGTGCTTTCTCGATCGCTTTGGCCCGCTCACTTTCCATGGTGGGAAGCCGGTGGACGTTGCGCCCCACCCCCACATCGGCTTGCAAACCGTCACGTGGCTGCTCGATGGGGAGATCGTCCATAACGACAGCCTGGGGTTTGAAGCCGTGGCGCTCCCGGGCGGCGTGAACGTCATGACCGCCGGGAAGGGCATCGCCCATTCGGAACAGACTCCGGCCGATAACAGGGGCCGTCTCGACGGCGTGCAGTTGTGGGTGGCGCTCCCGGACGCGCATCGCCACATGGATCCCGCGTTTGAGAGCAGCCCGCAAGTGCCCGTCATCGAAAAACCGGGGGCCCTCGTTCGCGTCTTCGCCGGTTCACACGAGGGGACAACCTCCCCTTGCCGGCACTATTCCGAACTCACCGGGCTGGATGTAGAAACGCATTCCGGCGAAGAAACGGAATTGGAACTCGAGCCGCGCTTCGAGCACGCCATGTTACTGCTCGAGGGAGATTGCGCCATGGACGGACATTTCATGGAGTCCGCCCTCCTTTATTACCACGGCCCCGGGCGGAGCAGTATCCGCTTCCGGAGCCGCGCCGGATGCCGCGTCCTCCTGATTGGCGGGCCGCCGTTTCCGGAGACCATTCTCATGTGGTGGAACTTCGTCGCGCGATTGCCTGGAGAAATTGTCCAGGCCCGCGATGACTGGGAAGCGCACGTGGGTTTTGGGGAAGTGCCGCCGTACGAGGGGCGGCGGCTTTCCGCCCCCAGCGTGATCCGGTTCGCCCGCCCCAACCCGGTCAGCTAGTTTCACGCGGTCTTACTTGACTTACTCAGAGAATCATGAGTTGGTTGTGATAACGTGGTAGACAAGGCGTTGTAAGGGGATTCATTTAACTAACATCGATAAATGATTTTTCGATAAGCGGCGCCTGCAGCTCTGTGTCACTTGTTTGCTAACGGGGGTTCTCTATGTATCGTCGTCTGCTCCTTCTCGCTCTGTTGAGCGTGCCGGCCGCCTATTCGCAGGAGGTGCGCGCCAGCATCACCGGCACCGTCACTGATTCGAGCGGCGCTCCCATCCCGGGCGTGGCCATCACTGTTACTAACATCGAGCGCAACGTATCCGTATCCGCCGCATCGAACAGCACGGGCAACTACCTCACTCCGTTTCTGGCGCCGGGCCTGTATCGCGTCTCCGCCGAGCAGCAGGGTTTCAAGCGCTTCCAGCGGGAGAACATCCGCCTCGAAGCTCAGGACCGGGCCCGCGTCGACATCGTCATGGAGTTGGGCGATCTCGCGCAGAGCGTCAC
Source organism: Bryobacteraceae bacterium (assembly GCA_019187195.1). Taxonomy (GTDB): domain Bacteria; phylum Acidobacteriota; class Terriglobia; order Bryobacterales; family Bryobacteraceae; genus CADEFT01. Next base: position 100,104 of record JABAQT010000023.1, on the reverse strand, counting down.
CGTCAGCGCCGATGTCTCTCTCCTGCAAACGGAGACCGCCTCCCGCTCGCAGATCATCGCCAACGAACTCATCTCGCAGGTACCCACCCAGGGCCGCAATCCGTTTCAAATCGCCTGGGCCGCGCCGGGGGTGATCAAGACCGGCGGTTGGCGCTATCTTCGGTCCTTCGATATCGCCGGCACGTCGAATTTCGCGGTGAACGGCGGACGAAACAAGGAAAACGAAGTCCTGCTTGACGGCATCAGCAATGTACGCGGAAATCGAACCGTGATCCATGTCCCGACGATGGAGTCGGTGCAGGAATTCAAAGTGGTTACAAACAACTATGACGCGCAATACGGGCGCACCGGCGGGGGAGTGGTGACCATCGTCACTAAGTCCGGCGGAAACGACTTTCACGGCACCTTGTTTGAATACTTCCAATCCGAGGAACTCAACGCCAATCAGACGGAGCTCAATCGCGCCGGCACGCGAAAGCCGCCGAATAACATCAATACGTTCGGATTCAATCTGAGCGGACCCGTATATATCCCAAAGGTGTTCAACGGACGCGATAAGCTTTTCTGGCTGCTCTCCTACGAGGGGATGCGCCAGCGTTCGGCCGACCCCGGGTCGAAGTCGATGCCGCTCGCCGAATGGCGGCAGGGAGATTTTTCGACGCTCTTCAACGCGCAGGGGCAGCAGGTTGCCATCTACGATCCGCTGACCACGCGGCCGGACGCCACACGGCTGCCCTTCGCGGGCAACCGGATTCCAACGAACCGCATCAACCCGGTGGCGGCCGCGGCGTTCAAGTATTACCCGCTGCCGAACAGTCCGGGCGACGGCCCCAGCCACGTCAACAACTACATCTACCCTTCGCGCTGGATCGGAAATATGGACCAGTGGATCGGCCGCATGGACTATGTCATCAATTCGAAGAATACGTTCTACTTCCGCTACGGCCAGAATCCGTTCTCGGAATATCGCGGTCTCGTGTTTATCACCAACCCGTTCACGGACCGCAATCCCGCCGAAACCACCGGCAACGCGCCCCTGGTCCGCAACGGACGGAACTTCACTTTCGACTGGACGTCCACGCTTTCGCCCCGGCTTACCTTCAATCTGCGCGCCGGCCTGGCGCGGTGGGAGGAGAACACGGGCAGCAGTTTCGGCGACGGGTTTGATCCCCGGCAACTTGGCTTTGCCCCCAGCCTGGTCTCTCAGCTCGACCGGCTCACCTTCCCTCAAATCAACCTCGGCGGATACCAGGGCATGGGCGCGAGCCGCCTTCGGAACGTCGCCACCGACGATTCCTACACGGTGCAACCCAACGTGAACTACGCCATGGGGCGCCACCTGCTGAAGTTCGGGGCGGAAGGGCGCCGCTACAACGACAACAACAACAATCCGGGCCTTGCCGCCGGATTCTATAATTTCGACAGCGCCTGGACGCGGGCCAATGCTTTGCGCGGAGACGCCGTTTCCGGAAATGAGATCGCCTCGTTCCTGCTCGGCTATCCCGCCTCCGCCGGCATCGACAAGAACATCAACCCGGCGCAGAGCAACCAATACTTCGCCATCTTCTTCCAGGACGACTGGAAGCTTTCGCAGAAGCTCACTCTCAACCTGGGGCTTCGTTGGGACTATGAGACACCCGTGGTGGAGCGCTACAACCGCCAGTTGCGGGGATTCGATTTCACCACCGCCAGTCCCATCGCCAACCAGGTTACGGGCCTTAATCTAAAGGGCGCCGTCCAGTTCGCCGGCGTCAACGGACAGCCGCGCGGCGCGTTCAACCCGGACCGGAACAACTTCCAACCACGCATCGGCATCGCCTACCGGGTCACGGATAAGTGGGTTGTGCGCGGAGGCTATGGCGTATTCTACCTGGGCCAGAATGAAATCGGATCTTCGCAGGGTTTCAGCCGGCGCACCACGGCCATCACTAGCACGGATGGCGGCCTCACGCCCGCGGTGAGCGTGGACAATGCGTTTGCGAATCTCCCCGGCGGACGGCTGCTCAACCCCATTGGAAGCAGCCTCGGCGGAGCCAGTTTCCTAGGAGAAGGCATCGCGGTGAACTATCTCAACCGCCCGCTGCCTTACTCCCAACAGTATTCGTTCGATATCGAGCGTGAGCTTCCCTTCCACATGCTCGCCGAAGTAGGTTATGTGGGCAACGCCACGCGCAAGCTGCCGGTGAACGTGCCTCTCAATGCGCTGCCCGCCTCGGAGCTGGGCCGCCGCACCGCCAGCGGCGCGATCGATTCGGCGTACTACACCGCTCGCGTCCCGAACCCCATGGCCGGGCTCATACCCAACAACGCCGGACTGAACGGCTCCACCATCCCGCGCCAACAGTTGCTCTATCCTTTCCCGCAGTACTCGGGAATCTCTCTCACGAACGTCCCCATCGGAGCCCAGGACTATCACGGATTCCAGTCGAAGCTCACCAAGCGCATGTCCGCGGGCTTCACCTTTCTGGCCAGCTACGGTATCGGCAAGACGCTGGAGCGTGTGAGCCTCCTGAATCCTCAGGATTTCAACCTCGCCGATCCTTCGTCCTCGCGCCTTGAGAAACGCTCGGCCGAAAATATCGACATCCCTCAGAAGTTCACCATCGCCGGCGTCTTCGAGCTTCCTTTCGGCAAAGGCAAAGCCTGGGGCAACTCGTGGGCGAAGCCGGCCGATTTGATCCTTGGAGGCTGGCAGTTGAACTTCGATATCACCTATCAGAGCGGATGGGCGATCGACTACCCCAACGCCGCGCAGGTATCGCCGGGCAGCGCGAAGCTCTCCTCGGGACGAACTCTCGACCGCTGGTTCAATACCGATCTCTGGAACAATCCGGCGACGGGCGCCAGAGTTCCGCGCCAGGAGCCGTACACGCTGCGCGAGTTCCCCTCGCGTTTCGGGGACGTGCGCGTGCCGGGATACCAAAATTGGGACGCGTCCATTTCCAAGAGATTCGCCATCCACGAAAACATCAACGCGCAGTTCCGTTTCGAAATGGTCAACGCGTTCAATCACCCCTGGTATACGGGCCTCATCGGCGGCGGCAACGACGTTGCCAGCCCGAACTTCGGACGCCTCAACTTCGTCCAGGGCAACCTGCCGCGATTCCTGAAACTGGGCATGCACATCTACTTCTGACGGACGGATCCGTCCGTCAGCACTCTCACAGTTCTCTTCGCGGACCTGACGGGATGTGATATTAATCGTCTAAGTAATGCACAACTGGAAGAGGGTTGGGCTTCTGGCGTTGTCCGTTGCTCTGGGTGGCACGGCTCACGCCGCGGCCGTGGAATTCAATCGCGATATACGGCCCATCTTCTCCGACCGCTGCTTTTCCTGCCATGGTCCGGATTCGGTGAACCGCAAGGCTCAATTGCGGCTTGATCAGGAGGCGGCGGCAAAGGCAAAGCTGGCGGACGGCAGGATTCCGATAGTCCCCGGCGACGCGGAAAAAAGCGAAGTGTTCCGCCGTATTTCGTCGAAGAGCAAAGCGCTGCGCATGCCGCCCGCCTATGCCGGGCACGACCCTCTCACACCGAAGGAAGTGGATACGATCCGCCGCTGGCTGAACGAGGGCGCGGCGTGGCAGAAACACTGGGCCTTTATCGAGCCGGTGCGGCCCGCTCCGCCGCGGGTCAAACACGGCGCATGGGTGCGAAACGCGGTGGATGCCTTCATCATCAGCCGTCTCGAGAGCGAAGGGATCGAGCCATCGCCCGAAGCGGACAAAGCCACGCTGCTGCGCCGCGTAACTCTCGATCTGACGGGGCTTCCGCCCACTCCCTCCGAGGTGGACGCATTCCTGAAGGACACCACGCCCGGCGCCTATGAGCGCGTGGTGGACCGGCTGCTTTCATCCACGCATTACGCCGAGAGGATGGCTATCCGCTGGCTCGAGGCGGCGCGCTATGCCGACACGAACGGTTATCAGAGCGACGGAGAGCGCAGCATGTGGCGCTGGCGGGACTGGGTGATTGACGCCTTTGACAGGAACATGCCGTTCGACCAGTTCACCATCGAACAGATCGCGGGCGACCTGCTGCCAAACGCGACGCTCGGCACCAGGATCGCCACGGCCTTCCATCGCAACCACAGAACCAGCGCCGAGGGCGGCATTGTCGAAGAGGAGTTCCGCACCGAATATGTCGCCGACCGCGTGGAAACGACATCCACGGTATGGCTGGGGATCACGCTGGGGTGCGCGCGTTGTCACGATCACAAGTACGATCCGTTTCCGCAAAAAGATTTCTACTCCATGTTCGCGTTCTTCAATAACGTCCCCGAGCGCGGGCTGGTGTACAACTTCGGCAATGAGGAGCCCTTCATCAAGGCTCCCACGCCGGAAAATACGGCGCGGCTGGCCCAACTCGACGACAAGGCGGCGCGGGCGCAAGAACGTTGGGATGCTCTGCAAGGACGGCTGGAAAAAGAACAGCGCAAATGGGAGCACAGGGTTCGCTCACAGCGGGTGGAATGGACGGCGCCCGGCGCTTCGGACTTGCACCTGCCCGCGTCCGTCATGCAACTCGATGGCAAGCGGGGCGTCGAGTCCAAGGATCCGCTGAAGTTCGATTACAAGGACCCGTTTACGTTCGCGGCGTGGATCAGGCCGGACGCTCCGAACGGCGTCATCCTCTCGAAATCCGAGAACTACTTCGAAGGCGAGGGCCACCAGTGGTTTCTGATGGATGGAAAGCTGCGACTGCACATTACCCGCCGCTTCACCGATATCAGCCTGCGCATGGAAACAACGCGGCCCTTGAAGCTTCACGAATGGCAGCACGCCGCCATCACCTACGATGGCTATCGCAAGGGAGCGGGCGTGCACATGTACGTAAATGGCGAGCCATGGGAGACGAAGATCCTCTTTGATGAACTTACCTATCCTCTGGGACCGAAGGAGCCGTGGCGCGTGGGAGCGGGCGCGGGAGACAAGTACCGGTTCCAGGGGGAGATCAAAGACGTGCGCGTGTACAGGACGGCGCTGACCCCTGAGCAGGCGGCCGTGCTGCCGGTCGAGGAGACCATCAGCGCGATCGCCGCCATGCCGCCCGCCTCGCGCAATGCCGCCCAGCGGCACAAACTGCGTTTCTGTTTCCTGGACAGGTACGCCTCCCCCGGGATTCGCGGCAGCCTGCACGATCTCGAGAAGGCCCGCGCGGAGCGGCGCGAGTATTACGAAGCGATCCCAACGGTGATGATCATGGTGGAGGGAAAGCCGCGCGAAACCCATCTGCTGCGCCGCGGCGCTTATGACCAGCCCGGCGAGAAGGTCACCGCCCGCACTCCCGAGGTGCTGCCGCCGTTCCAGCCCGGGTGGCCCAACAACCGTCTCGGGCTGGCGAAGTGGCTGGTGGACCGCTCGAACCCGCTCACGGCGCGCGTGACGGTGAATCGCTTCTGGGCGATGCTGTTCGGCACGGGTCTCGTGAAGACCGTGACGGACTTCGGATCACAGGGTGAGTGGCCGGTGCATCAGGACCTGCTCGACTGGCTGGCGGTGGAGTTCATGGACAGCGGGTGGAACGTGAAGGGCATCCTGAAGACGATGGTGATGAGCGGCGCCTACCGCCGGCAATCGCAAGTCACGCCGGAACTGTTGCGGAAGGACCCCGAAAACCGGTTGCTCGCGAGAGGACCGCGCTTCCGCCTGCCGGCCGAGATGATTCGCGACCAGGCCCTGGCCGCGTCCGGTCTGCTGGTGGATCGCGCGGGCGGCCCCAGCGTCAAGCCCTACCAGCCACCGGGGTTGTGGCAGGAACTGGCGGGCGGCAGCGGCTATGTCGAGGATTCCGGAGCGGGGCTGTACCGCAGGAGCCTTTATACCTACTGGAAGCGCACCATCGCTCCGCCGGCGATGGTCACATTCGACGCTCCGACGCGGGAGACGTGCATCGTGCGGGATACGCGCACGAACACGCCGCTTCAGGCTTTGAACCTGATGAACGACGAAACATATCTGGAAGCGGCGCGTAAACTCGCCGAACGCGCGCTTCACGAGGGAGGCGCCGGGGAGGACCAGCGGTTGCGGTTCCTGTTCCGGACGGTTCTTACGCGCGCACCCAAGGACCGGGAAAGCCAGGTGCTCAAAAGAGCTCTGGAGCAGTTCCGCGCCCGGTATGCGGCCCATCCCGAGGCGGCGGAAAAGTTTCTCGACACCGGCAAGTCGTCGCGCGACCGTTCGTTGAACCCCGTGGAACTGGCGGCCTATGCGGGTATATCGAGTCTCATTCTGAACCTGGATGAGGCCGTGACAAAGGAGTAACCGGCATGAACCCGCACCTGACGCGAAGGCACTTTTTCGGACGCACGGCGACGGGGTTGGGGATCGCCGCGCTCGCCGAATTGCTGCAGGGAAAAGAGAGGACCCCGACGGGCGGATTGCCGGGGCTGCCGCATTTCGCCCCCAAGGCGAAACGAGTCATCTACCTGTTTCAATCGGGCGGTCCATCGCAGATGGAGTTGTTCGATTACAAACCGCGTCTCAAGGATTTTCAAGGGGGGGACCTGCCGGAATCCGTGCGCCAGGGGCAGCGGTTGACGGGCATGTCCGCCACCCAGTCGTCGTTCCCCATTGTGCCTTCGGCCTTCGCGTTCGCGCGCCACGGCAAGTCCGGCGCCTGGGTGAGCGAACTGCTGCCGCATACGGCAAGGATCGCCGATCAGTTGACATTCGTGAAGTCCGTCCACACCGAGGCCATCAATCACGATCCGGCGGTTACGTTCCTGCAGACCGGCTCGCAGATTGCGGGCCGGCCGAGCATGGGTTCGTGGCTTGCCTACGGACTCGGGGCCGAAACGCAGGACCTGCCGGCGTTCGTGGTCATGATCTCGCCGGGAAAGGGCGGTGGCGGGCAACCGCTCTATGACCGTCTCTGGGGCAGCGGTTTCCTGCCCACGCGCTATCAGGGCGTCAAGTTCCGCTCCGTTGGAGACCCCGTTCTCTACCTTTCGAATCCACACGGATTTGATAGCGAAGACCGGCGCGTGTATTTGAACGCTCTCGGCGAATTGAACCGGATGAAGCTCGAACAGTTTGGAGATCCCGAGATTTCGACGCGGATCTCGCAGTACGAGATGGCGTTTCGCATGCAATCGTCCGTGCCGGAACTGACCGACCTGTCGAAGGAGCCGCGAGGGGTCTTCGATCTTTACGGAGAGGACGCCCGCACGCCGGGCACCTTCGCCGCCAACTGCCTGCTTGCGCGCCGGCTGGCCGAACGCGGCGTGCGCTTCATTCAGTTGTATCACCGCGATTGGGACCACCACGGAAAGCTGCCGGCCGAGTTGCCCAAACGGTGCAAGGATACCGACCAGGCCTCCGCCGCGCTCATTCAGGACCTGAAGCAGCGCGGCATGCTGGACGATACGCTCGTGATCTGGGGCGGCGAGTTCGGCCGCACCGTATATTGCCAGGGGCGCCTGACGAAAGACGACTACGGGCGCGATCATCATCCGCGTTGTTTCACCATGTGGCTGGCGGGCGGCGGCATGAAGCCGGGCATCACGATGGGAGAGACGGACGACTTCTGCTACAACATAGTCCGCGACCCGGTTCACGTCTTCGACATGCAGGCGACCATCCTGCATTGTTTGGGCATTGATCACACGCGCCTCACCTATAAGTACATGGGGCGCTACTTCCGGCTCACCGATGTACACGGAAACCTCGTGAAGGATATCCTCGCCTGATGAACGCCGTCACAGTCAGCGGGAACGGCCAGAACCCGGTTCTCGAGTGGGCGCCCGCGCCCGACCCGCAGCCCCGTCCGGAAGAAGTGATCGTGAACGTGCGCGCGGCCGGCGTGAATCGCGCCGATCTGTTGCAGGCGCGCGGAGCGTATCCGCCGCCGCCCGGCGCAAGCGGGATCCTGGGCCTGGAGATGGCGGGTGTTGTCGAGGGCACGGGCGAGCGGGTGTGCGGCCTGCTGCCCGGCGGCGGGTATGCCGAAAAGGCGGCCGTGCATCGCGACATGCTGCTGCCGCTGCCCGATGATTGGACGTTCGTCCAGGGCGCGGCAGTGCCCGAAGCCTGGTTGACGGCGTTCGTGAACCTGTTTTTCGAGGCCGGGCTGCGGGAGGAAGAGACGGCGCTGATTCACGCGGGCGCAAGCGGCGTGGGCACGGCGGCGATTCAACTGGCCCACGAGGCGGGCGCCATGGTTCTGGCGACGGCTGGTTCGTTCGATAAGGTCTCGCGCTGCATAGAACTCGGAGCCCGCCACGCTTTCAATTACAGGGAGCAGGATTTTGCCGCGGAAACGCTCGCCCACACCGGAGGGAAGGGCGCGGATGTGATTCTCGATTGCGTGGGCGGATCGTACCTGGCGAAAAACATCCAAAGCCTGGCGCGGTTCGGGAGGCTGGTGAACATCGGGCTGCTGGGAGGCGCGAAGGGAGAGTTGAACCTGGGCGCGGTGCTGATGAAGCGGCTGCGCATCATCGGCTCGACGCTGCGTTCGCGCCCGCGGCAGGAGCAGATCGCCATCACCAAAGCTTTCCGGCAGCGGTATTGGGATAAGTTGACATCCGGGCATTTCCGGATTGTGATTGACCGTACATTCCCCATTCAGGAAGCCGGACAGGCCCACGGCTACGTGGGGGATAACCGAAACATCGGAAAAGTAGTCTTAGTGATAGAGTCTTCCACAAGATGATACGAACCATTTTCTTTGTACTCGCATTCGCCGCCGGGCTCAGCGCCCAGCAGTATGACCTGCTGCTCAAGGGCGGCCACGTGATCGACCCCAAGAACAACATCGACAAGGTGATGGACGTGGCGATCACGGGAAACAGGATCGCCGCGGTGGCTGAAAACATTCCGCCTTCCGAGGCCAAACGCGTGGCCGCCGTGCAGGGTCTCTATGTCACCCCCGGCCTGGTGGATATCCACGTCCACGTCTTCACCAGCTCCGAGCGGCACGGGCACTATGCCGGCGATCTCAGCGTCTACCCGGACAGCTTCTCGTTTCGCAGCGGGGTCACCACCATGGTGGACGCGGGCAGTTCGGGATGGCGCAATTTTCCGGAGTTCCGCGACCACATCATCAGGAACGCGAAAACACGGGTGTTCGCCCTGCTGAACATCGTTGGAGGCGGAATGGGGCCGGGAGGCGAGGACAACCCCGCCGACATGGACGCGGACGAGGCGGCCAAGATGGCCAAGGCGAATCCGGAAATCGTTGTCGGCTTCAAGTCGGCCCACTTCGCCGGCGAAGGCTGGCCCTCGATCGACAACGCCGTCAAGGCGGGGCGCGAAACGAACCTGCCGGTGATGGTGGATTTCGGCCGCGCCACGAAGGAGCGCAACATCCATACGCTGTTCATGGACAAGCTGCGTCCGGGGGACATCTATACCCACTGTTATTCCGGGCTGCGGGGGGAAGTCATCGATGGGAAGCTGAACCCGGCAATGGAAGCGGGCCGCAAGCGCGGCATCATCTTCGACGTGGGTCACGGCGGCGGCAGCTTTTTCTGGCCCGTCGCCGTCGCCGCGTACAAAGCGGGCTTCTACCCGGACTCCATCTCCACGGACCTGCACGTGGGCAGCATGAACGCCGGCATGAAGGACATGACCAACGTGATGTCGAAGATTCTCAATCTGGGCACTTCGCTGCGCGATGTCATCCGCATGTCGACGTGGAATCCGGCCAATGAGATCAAACGGCCGCAGTTGGGCAACCTCAGCGTGGGAACCGAGGCTGACGTAACCGTGCTCCGGCTCGAGCATGGGAATTTCGGCTTTCTCGATTCCGCCGGAGCGCGCAGAGCGGGCACTCAGAAGCTGGTCGCCGAATTGACCATCCGCGCCGGGCGCGTCGTATGGGATCTGAACGGACTCGCGGCCACCGATTGGGAGAAGTTCACATACCGCCGCGGGCGGCCGGCGCGTTGAAAACCAACGCGGCGCGGCAGCTGGACCGGCTCGGCATTCCCTATGAACTCCGCGCCTACGAGGTGGATGAAGAGCACCTCGATGCCGGGACGGTCGCCGCGAAGATCGGCATGCCGGCCGAGCAGGTGTTCAAGACGCTGGTGGCGCGAGGCGATCGCAACGGCGTGTGCCTCGCGGTGACGCCCGGCAACGCGCAACTCGATTTGAAAGCGCTGGCGAGGCTTTCCGGAGACGGGCGCGTCGAGATGGTTCCGCTCAAGGAGATCCAGGCGCTCACCGGCTATGTCCGCGGCGGCTGCACGGCGCTCGCCTGCAAGAAGGACTATCCGGTATACGTCGACGAGACCGTGGAGCTGTTCGACCGCATCGCGGTATCGGCGGGCGTGCGCGGCTTGCAGATTGTGCTCGCGCCCGCCGATTACATACGCGCGGTGAACGCCGTGGCCGGTTCCATTGCGCGGTAGGGCAGTTCCACAAGTTCTCCGTTCAGCACGCAGCCTTTCCGGTTGTCGAAGGGATCGGCGGTGGCGGTGACCGCCACCACCGGCCGCACGGTGAGATGGCCATGGGCCTGGTAGGCTTCGGCAAACAACGCCACCTCCACAAAACCCGTGTAATCGGCCAACGTAAGGAACTTCATCGGACCGCGTTCGGTCGAATGAATGCGGCTGGCAACGATCAAGCCGCATACCTCCACCTGCTTGCCGAAATACCGCCGCGGGCCGGCGCGCAGGGATTCGGCGGTGACGTAGCGGCTCCAGTCCGTATGCGGAGCGAAGTATTCGAGCGGATGGCAGCTGACCGGAAAGCCGAGCAGCTCGTGCTCCCAGCGCGGAGAAGAGCGGTTGTCTTCCAAACCGGAATCGGGATCTGTTGTTTCAAACAAAGTTGTCCCATCCTGGTGTCCGCGGGTCAGCGCCGCTTCGAGCCGGCAGAATCGCCAGAACAGGCGGCCCCGCGGCTCCTCGAAGCCATCGAAGGCCCCCGTCTTGAGCAGGGCGATCCACTCCGCGCGCCGCGGCTTCACCTTGCGGAAAAAGTCGCCCGCGTCGCCATAGGGTCTGCACTCGACGATGCGAAGCGGCAAATCCTCGCGGAGTCCTTTCACCTGGTTGAGCGGCAGCAGAATGGCGTCGTCCCGCATCAGAAACCGCGAAGCGCCGGATTCACGCACGTCGGGTGGAAGAAAGCGTCCGCCGAGGCGCAGCGCCTCCATCACGTAGAGCATGGGCGCGTAAAAGCCGCGGCGGTTGGTGAGGACGGAGGCGAGAAATTCGAGCGGGTAGCGCGTCTTGAGCCACGCGCCCTGAAACGCCTCCACCGCGTAGGCCGCCGAGTGCGCCTTGTTGAACATATACCCGGCAAAGTCTTCCATCAGTTGCCACACGGCCGCGATTTCTTCCTCGCCACGGCCGTTGCGCGCCGCGCAGGCGCGAAACTCCGCGCCGAGTCCGGCAATGCGCTCCCGATCCCTGTTTTTCACCAGCGCGCGGCGCAGCATGTCGGCGCGGCCCCAGGGCATGGCGGCGAACCCGTTGGCCACCAGCAGAATGTGCTCTTCATAGGCCATCAGCCCGTAGGTGTCCCTGAGCAGCGGTTCGAGCGAGGGATGCGCGTAGGTGACCGGCTCCAGACCCTGATGGCGCCGGGCATAGGCGCGTTTCTTTCCTTCGTTGGCCGCGCCGGGACGGATGATGGACTCCACCGCCGTAAGACAATCGATGTCGCGGCAATTCGTCATCACCAGCAGAGATGTCATGGCCGGCGACTCGATATGAAACACGCCGCGCGCCTGTCCTGTCGCGATGGTCTCCCATGTCCGTTCGTCCCGCCAGTCGCAATCCGTGCGCAGGTTCAGCGTGAGGCCGCGATTCTCCCGCAGATTATCGCACGCCTCCCGCAGCACGCTGAGCCCGGCCTGGCCCAGAAGATCCATCTTCAGCAGTCCGAGTTCCTCGACGTCGTCCATGTCGTAGTGCGTGGTGAGGATGCCCTTGGCGCTCTCAAAAACCGGCATGCGGTCCGCAATGGGATCCGCGCTGATCACAACCCCGCAGGGATGCATCATGCGGTGGCGCGGGATGCCCTGAAAAGCCGCGGCCATGCGCAGTACGGTGCGATAGGGCTCCTCCTGGCAAGGCAGGTCGCGGCACTCCGGCTGTACGCGCACGGCTTCTTCGGCATCGCCCATGAAGTGAGGAAGGCGCTCCGTGAAGCGGCGCACCTCCCGCTCGGGAATGCCATATACCTTGGCGATGTCGGCAATAGCGGCGCGGCCCTGAAACGTGTTGACAGCGCCGATCATCGCCACATGCTCGCGGCCATACCGTTCAAAAACGTAGCGCACCACCTCGTCGCGCTTGTCCCAGGGCAGATCAAGGTCGATGTCGGCGAGTTTCTGAAATTGCATGCGCTCGCGGTTGAGGAAGCGCTCGAAGCAGAGGCCGAAGCGGAAGGGGCAGACGTTGCTGATGCCGAGCGCGTAGCACACCAGGCTGCCGGCGGCGCTGCCGCGCGCCAGCGTTTCAATCCCCCGCCCGTCGCACCAGGCTACGATGTCGTGAAAGATGAGGAAATATTCCGCGTAGCCCACGTCATTGATTACGGAAAGCTCACGCTCCAGCCGCTCCCACACCTCGGCCCGCGGCTGGCTGCCGTAGCGGCGGCGGATGCCCTCCTCCGCGAGCCTCCGCAGCATACCGGCGCCCGGCTCCCCTTCGGGCAGCGGAAAGCGCGGAAAACGGATATCTCCGAGTTCGAAATCGAACCGGCAGCGTTCGGCGATGCGCAGCGAATTGTCGAGCGCCCGCGGCAGACCCCCGAAATGTCGCTGCATCTCTTCGGGCGAATGCAAGTGGTAGCTGCCCGCGCCGCGCTTTTCGGGATGGGTCTGCGAGAGCAGCGTGAGCGTGCGCATGGAAGAGAGAATGTCGAACTGCAAGCGATCCTCCGGGGCGAGATAATGCGCGGCGGCGGCCGCCACCAGGGGAATGCGCAGGCGGCGGCCGTAAGCGGCAAAGACGCGCGAAAGGCGGAGATCATCCTCGGTGTGCGGTGAAATTTCCAGCGCCAGGTTGCGCTGAAAAATCTCGCGGTAAGCGGCGATACGCGGCTCGGCGGGCTGGTTGCGGCGCACCAGGCGGGCAGGTTCGCTGCGCGGCCCGAGCAGACAGATGAGCCCCTCGTGATGGGCAGCGAGATCCTCGAAGCGGATTCCGCCAGGATGTTCCACCAGCGTGGAAAGGAGCCGGCAGAGATTGCGGTAGCCAGTGGGGTTTTCGATGAGCAGCCCGGCGGTATCGCGGCAAGAGCGAGGGGTTTCGGGCAGCAGGTGAACCTCGCTGCCGATCACGGGGTGAATTCCGGCGGCGCGGGCAAGTTTGTAGAAGCGGACAGCGCCGGAGAGGGTATCGGTGTCCATGAGTCCCATGGCGGGGAGTTGCCATTCCACGGCGGCGCGGAGGATGGCGTCCGGGGAGAGGGAGCTGTCAAGGAGGGAGTGGAAGGAGTGGTTGTGGAGCGGGATGTACGGCACAGCCCCTATAGTGTAAAAATTTACAGTATCGGCGTCAACCGCGCCCCACCCCGCTCACCGCGAGTGCTTATATATCAACTCCAGCAGTTCCTCATACATCGCCTCCGCCTCCTCCCGGGAACCCTTTCGAATCGCCCGCGCCGCGCAATGCTTGAGATGATTGCTCATCAGCGCTCTCCCCACCGAGCGCAGAGCTTCCTGCACCGATGAGATCTGCACCATGATATCGGCGCAATAGCGCTCCTCTTCCACCATCTTCTGCAGGCCGCGAACCTGGCCCTCGATGCGCCGCAGCCGCTTCAGATTCGATGTCTTGATCTCCGCGTCCACGCCGGCGGCCTTCCGCTCTTCGGACCGGGCGCCGCAGCCGCATGCCGCCAGAACAGGAGGCAGGGAATTTGTTTTCGCGCTCATTGTCTACCTTTCCTTTCCCTTGCGGCGCTCAGGCCGCTTTCGCGCGGCGCAGGCGCAGGCTGTTGCTCACCACGCTCACCGAACTCATCGCCATCGCGGCGCTGGCGAGAATGGGGCTCAAGAGAATTCCCCACAGTGGATAGAGGACGCCGGCGGCAATGGGAATGCCGATGACGTTGTAAGCCAGCGCCCAGAACAGGTTCTGCTTCATCACCCGCATGGTCTGGCGGGAGAGGCTGATGGCGGCCACAACGCCGCCCAGATCGCTCCGCATCAGGGTGATGCCGGCGGCTTCACCGGCAATGTCCGCGCCGGAAGCCATGGCAATGCCGGCATCCGCCTGCGCCAGCGCGGGAGCGTCGTTGATGCCGTCCCCCACCATGGCCACCATGCGCCCCTGCTGCTGCAGGCGTCTCACTTCTTCCACTTTTCCTTCCGGAAGAACCCCGGCGATCACATCCTGGATGCCCGCGTGGCGGGCGATGGCGCGCGCGGTGGCCGGCTTGTCGCCGGTAAGCATCACAACATGCAATCCCATCCCGCCGAGCCGCGCCACCGCGGCGCGAGATCCGGGTTTGAGAGTATCCGCCACGGCGATGAGCGCCCACGGATGGCCGTCGACAGCCAGCAGAAGAGGAGTCTTCCCTTCCCCCGCAAACCACTCCAGGTTCTCGCGGAAGACCTCCGTCGAAACGCCGGCGGCTTCGAGGAACGGTTCATTTCCCACGAGCACCATCCTGCCCCGCACACGCGCCTGCGCGCCGCGCCCGGGCGTAGCCGAAAATTGCGAGGCTTCCGGCAAAGCGATGGATTGGGCGCGCGCGTGGGCCACCACGGCCTCCGCCAGCGGATGCTCGGAAGCATTCTCCACGGCCGCGGCAAGAGCCAGGGCTTCCGCCTCCGGCACGCCGGGAACCGTGATGAGATCCGTCAATTGCGGGCGCCCCTCGGTCACGGTGCCTGTCTTATCGAGGACGATGGTATCCAACCGGCCTACTTTTTCGAGGGTTTCGCCGCCCTTGATGAGGATGCCGAGTTCGGCTCCGCGTCCGGTGGCCACCATTACCGCTGTCGGCACGGCCAGCCCCATTGCGCAAGGGCAGGCGATGATGAGCACCGTAACCGCCGCGCTGAACGCGCGCGCCGGCGAAGCGTCCGGAGTCAGCACAAACCACGCCACGAAGGCGGCAATGGAGATGGAGATCACCACCGGAACGAAGATCCCGCTGATGCGGTCCGCCAGCCGCTGTATGGGCGCCCGCGATCCCTGCGCCTCGCGCATCAACCGCACAATCCGCGCCAGCGTGCTGTGCGCGCCGAGCGTTGTGGCGCGATAGCGGAATCCTCCGGTCTTGTTGATCGAGCCGCCGGTGACGCGGTCATCCACTCTTTTTTCAACAGGGATGGATTCTCCCGTCAACATCGATTCATCGACGGAACTCGACCCCTCGATGATCCGGCCGTCAGTGGGAATGCGCTCGCCGGGACGAACCACGATGATGTCCCCCGGACGCGCCTCTTCCACCGGGAGATCCAGTTCCACTCCCTCGCGAACCACGCGCGCCGTGCGCGGCTGAAGCGCAATCAACTTGCGCAGCGCCGCCGAAGTCCGCCCCTTGGCGCGGTTCTCGAGCGTGTTGCCCACCAGCACCAGCGCGATGATGATGACAACGGCCTCATAGTAGACATCGGGCGTGACGCCGCGCGAGAGGAACAATCCGGGCGCGATGGTGGCGAGCAGCGAGTAGAGAAAGGCCGCTCCCGTCCCCACGGCGACCAGCGTATTCATGTCCGCCGTATGGTGGCGGAAAGCCGCCCACGCGCGCGTGTAGAAGTGCCGGCCCGCCCATGCCATCACAACCACCGTCATCGCCAGCAGGAGATACTTCAGCAGGGTCGCGTCGAGCGCATAGAGCCATGGAAGCGCACCTGCGAGCGCCGGATCGAGCACGCGCATCGACCAGCGCAGCAGGGGATCGGTCACCGCGCCGCCGGCGTGATGCGGCCCCCCCATCAAGGGCATCGAGAGGATCATGGCGGCGGCCCCGAACAGCACGCTGATAACGGCCTTGCGGCGCAACTCACGAAACTCTTCCCTCTGGGCGCGGTCCTGCGCCTCCTGCTCCTCGATCGCAGTCCGGCCCGCGACGGGCAGTTCCGCGCCGAAACCCGTATCGCGAATGGTTTCCACCAGCGTTTCCGGCGTGGTGGCGGCGCCATCGTAGGAGATGGTGGCCTGGTGAGTCATGAGGTTCACCGAGGCGGCGCGAACGCCCGGCGCCTGCTCGAGGGCGCGCTGCACGTTCGCCTGGCAGGCGGCGCAGGTCATGCCGGAGACAGGAATCGTAATGTGTTTTTCCGCTTTGCCGGTTGCCGCTGGCATTGTCTACTCCACCATGATCTTTCCCCGCAGCATGCTCATGCCGCAGGTGAATTCGAACGACCCTCTCTGAGAGGGCGTAAACTCCACCGCCGTTTTTTCAAACGCGGGAAGGAATTTGCGAATGCCGAAGGAGCTGAGCACCACTTCCTCCGAGCATCCGGAAGTCTCCTGGCGGTCAAAGATCAACCTCACGGGTTTATCCTTGCTCACATGAATCGCGCTGGGCGAGTAGCCGCCATGGACCGTGACTACGATCTCCTGGACGCCTCCCGCCACGGACGCGGCCTTCAAGGATGGGCGCCGCGCCAGAAAGAAGTACCAGTTCACCCAGCCTATGGCGGCGATTCCGGCAAACAGCACCAGCCACTGCGTTCCATCCATGTCATTCTCCCTTGCGGGCCTGAAAGCCCGCCTTCTCGACGGCCCGGAAAATGTCCTGTTCGGTGGCGCGGGCCGGGTCGAACACGACGGTAGCCGAGCCGACGGCGGCTTGTTTCACTTCCACCGAATCCACGCGCCGCAGCGCCTTCGAGAGCGAGTTCACGCAGCCGTTGCAGTGCATACCGGTGATTTCGAGAGCGAGTTCAGAAGTTGTGTTCATGGTTGTGCATACCCCACGCCCCTATTCTATATACCCCCCTCCCCTATGTCAAGAGGAATCTCGCGGCGATGCCCATGGTCATCCACGGCGGGAGGGCCAACCGCCGGCCGGCGAATCGAGCCAAGCCGATGACCGCTGGGCGCCTCAAACCGGCGCGTCATTCCGGCGGCGGGCCGCCCGCCACACAGCCCACTACAATGTGATGTATGCTGCGCGTTTCGCTCCTCTGCCTGCTTTCCCTGCCCGCTCTGTCCCAGCAGCCAGGGCGGCCGTATATGACCCAGCCGCATATGGCGCCCGATCGCGGAGAGCTTGCTTTTGTTTCCGGAGGCGATATCTGGCGGGTGAACTCGGGCGGTGGAGAGGCGTCGCTGCTGGTCTCCCACCCCGCTGATGATTCGCGGCCGCTCTATTCTCCGGACGGCTCGAAACTCGCGTTCGAATCCACGCGCACCGGCGGCGGTGACATTTATGTCCTGACGCTCGCGAGTGGAACTCTGGAGCGCGTCACTTTTCAGGACGGTCCCGAGGAATTGGACGCCTGGTCGCGCGACGGCCAGTGGCTGTACTTTCACACTTCCAGCGGCGACATCGCCGCAATGACGGATGTCTACCGCGTTCGCGCCAGCGGCGGCACGCCGATGCCGGTGGCGGCGGACCGGTATGCCGCGGAGTTCTTTGCCGCTCCTTCTCCCGCCGGGAACAGCATCGCCATCAACGCGCGCGGCATGGCGGGGCGCCAGTGGTGGCGCAAAGGGCACAGCCATCTCGACGTCAGCGAGATCTACCTGGTGAAACCGGGCGCGCCTCCCGCCTACGAACGCATCACCGACGGAGCCGCCAAGGAGATCTGGCCCATGTGGGCGCCGGATGGAAAGAACCTTTTCTTTGTCTCCGACCGCACGGGCGTCGAACAGATCTGGCGGCAGCCGCTGGGAGGGACATCGCGCCAGGTATCTTCCTTCAAGGATGGACGTGTCCTGTGGCCCACGATGTCCCAGGATGGCAAGCTCATCGTCTTCGAGCGCGATCTCGGCATCTGGAGGATGGACACAGGGAGCGGAAAAGCGGCCGCCATCCCAATCCGCCCGCGCGGGCGGGCAGCGGGTCCCGCCGTGACTCACCTCTCCCTTACTTCGGGCTTCGACGAACTGGCTCTTTCGCCGGACGGGAAAAAGGCCGCCTTCACCGCGCATGGAGACGTGTTTGCCGCGCCGGCCAAGGACGGCGGCCCGGCGCTTCCGGTGACTCACACGCCCGCGCTCGAGGCTCATATTCAATGGTCACCGGACAGCCGTAAGATCGTGTATGTCTCCGAGCGGAACGGCACGGCGCAAGTCTTCCTTTACGACTTCGTTGCCGGATCGGAGAGGCAAATCACGTCTACGGCCGGATCCGACGCGGCGCCGCGATTCAGCCCGGACGGCAAGCTTCTCGCCTTTCTCCGCGGAGGCCGCGCGGTGATGATCCATGACATCGAGAAGAAGCAGGAGAGAGTATTGGCGGAGGGGCCCGTAGGCCGCATGCCCCTGGTGTCCCGAAAGTCACTCGCCTGGTCGCCCGATAGCCGGTGGGTCGCGTTCTCGAGCACGGGAACCAGGGGATTCGCGAACATTCTCGTTGTTCCCGCCGATGGCGGAGAGCCGAAGCCGGTTTCCTTCCTGGCAAACAGCGACGCCGGCGCGGTGCAGTTCAGTCCCGACGGAAAGTATCTGCTCTTTGATACCGCGCAGCGGACGGAGCAGACACGCATCGCGCGCGTGGACCTGATTCCGCGCGCGCCTCGCTTCCAGGAGGACCGCTTCCGCGATCTGTTCAAACAGCCGGCGGGCGGGCAGCAGCAGGAGCGGGCGGCCGCGGCGGCGGGCGGGACGGGGAGCACGAAAACAGATCCCGTCCGGATTGTTTTCGAGGGCATCCGGCGGCGGATCTCCTTCCTGCCTCTGGGAATCGATGTGGAGGACTTCGGAATCAGCCCCGACGGAAAGTCCCTCCTGGTCACCGCGGAATCGGCGGGACAGCGGAATCTTTACACCTATTCACTCGACGAACTGGCGGCGGAGCCTCCAGGCGTCCGCCAACTCACTTCCACGGCTGGAAGAAAAAAGGACGGCCAGTTTGCGCCCGGGGGCAAGGAAGTCTACTATCTGGACCGCGGCCGTCCGCTGACCGTCTCCGTGGATACGCGCCAGGCCAAACCGCTTTCCGTCACCGCGGAAATGGACGTGGACTTCGACCTCGAAAAGCGGCAAGTCTTTGAGCAGGCCTGGACCTACCAGCGGGATAACTTCTTCGATGACAAGTTCAACGGAGCCGACTGGGATGCGCTGCGGCGGCAATATGAGCCGTTTGCCGCGGCCGCGCGCACGCCGGAAGAAATATACCGGCTGCTCAATCTGATGCACGGTGAATTGAATGCCTCCCACCTGGGGGTTACGAAGCCCGGAACCGGACCGCAGGTTGGGGAACTGGGCGTGCGGTTCGACGCTTCGGCCTATGAGACTCAGGGCAAACTGCGGATTACGGAAGTCATTCCACTCGGGCCGGCGGCGCTCGCGGGCGTCAAGGCGGGCCGGTACCTGTTGTCACTCGACGGAACGCCTCTCGATCCGCCGCTCAATCTCTGGTCCCTGTTGCGGCACAAGGCCGGCAAACGCGTGGAACTGACGCTGTCCGCGGCGGCCGACGGCTCACAGCCTGAAAAAGTGGAAGTACAGCCCGTAACCCTCTCCACCGAAAAGAAACTGCTCTACCGCGCGTGGGTGGAAGGCAGGCGGGCTTATGTCGAGAAGGCAAGCGGCGGAAAGCTTGGATATGTGCACATGCCGGACATGTCACAGGACTCCCTGACGCAACTCTACATCGACCTCGACGCCGCCAATCAGGCCAGACACGGCGTCATCATTGATATCCGCAACAACAGCGGAGGCTTCGTGAACGCCTACGCGCTCGATGTCTTCGCGCGGCGGCCCTACCTGACGTTTCTCGAACGCGGCCGCGCCGCCATCCCCGCCCGCCCGGCTCTCGGACAGCGGGCGCTCGAACTGCCCACCATTCTCGTAACCAACCAGCATTCGCTATCCGACGCGGAGGACTTC
This sequence comes from Bryobacteraceae bacterium, assembly GCA_019187195.1. Taxonomy (GTDB): domain Bacteria; phylum Acidobacteriota; class Terriglobia; order Bryobacterales; family Bryobacteraceae; genus CADEFT01. The sequence goes on along the minus strand of JABAQT010000023.1, from coordinate 80,180 downwards.
TCGGAAGGCTACCGGCGCCTGAAGCTGGGCAAGGTGGTGGGGGAGCCGACGGCGGGTTGGATTGTGTACACATGGAACCATCCGCTGATCGACGGCTCGCTGCTCCGCATGCCGCGCATCAAGGTATTCGACAACGACGGCGCGCTGATGGAGATGCATCCGCGTCCGGTGGACGTGCCGGTCGAGCGGCCGATCGGCGAGAGTTATTCGGACCGGGACATTCAACTGGATACGGCGGTGAAGGAGTTGCTGGGTCAACTCGAGGAATCGGCCCATTCCGCCCCGACGGAAAACGGCCGTCCATAGAACAGGGTCAAAGCTTTCCGCTGTCTCTGTCCTAAAATAGGAGTCATGCGGATTCGAATCATGCTTCTCGCCGCCGTGTTGGCGCTTACAGTTTCCCTGTCCGCCGATGAGCCGGAGACGAAACTGCGCGTCGAGGTGAAAACGCTGAAGGGCAGACCGGTGGACCGCGCCTCGGTAGTGCTCGACTTCGTCGAAGGCCGTTCCGTGGCCAAGTTCGGCAAGAAGATCCGGACGCATTGGGAAACACGCACCAACCAGGAGGGGGTGGCCAAGTTGCCGCCGATTCCCCAGGGAAAGATACGGATTCAGATCATCGCCAAGGGCTACCAGACGTCCGGAAATGTCTACGACCTGAATGAAGAGGAGAAGACCATAGAGATCCGTCTGAACCCGCCCCAGTCCCAATACTCCGTCCACCAGTAGGACTCTTGTCCTATCCGAATCCAACCAACGGCATATCGCCGGCTGGACTGTTTCCGGGCACCATTTACAATAATAGGTTCATGACCTTTCGTGTTCACGTTTCCATGAAGGCCACTGTGCTCGATCCGCAGGGGCAGACTATCTGTTCGGCCTTGAAGGGGCACGGGCATCCATCCGTGGCTGATGTCCGGCAGGGGAAGTTTTTCGACATACGGATGAACCCCGGCTCCGACCGGGAACAGGCAGCGGCGGAGATTGACGAAATCGCGCGTGAGGTGTTGACCAATCCGGTGATTGAAGACTTCCAGGTCGAATATCTCGAATCCTGAGCCAGCGGGAGGTAGTAGGATGTGCGGCATTATGGGCTATGTCGGCGCGCGAAAGGCGGTGCCGATTATACTCGACGGGCTGCGGCGCCTCGAGTACCGGGGATATGATTCCGCCGGGCTGGCGGTTCTCGATGGCGCGGGCGATCTTGTCATACGGCGCGCCTCGGGCAAACTCCGCAACCTCGAGGAAGTCATCCGCAACCAGCCGGTCGAGGGTTCCTTCGGCATCGGCCACACACGATGGGCAACCCACGGCCGTCCGACCGAGGAGAACGCCCATCCCCACCGCGACGGCAAGGGCGACATCGTCGTGGTCCACAACGGGATTGTCGAGAATTATCTTGCCCTGAAGCACCGCCTCGAGGCCGAAGGCCACCGTTTCGTCAGCGAAACAGATACCGAGGTGATCGCTCATCTGGTCGAAAGCCACTACAACGGCCACAACCTCGAGGAAGCGGCGGCGAAGGCGTGCCGTGAGATTCATGGGGTATTCGCGCTCGCCATCATGGCCAAGTCGAGTCCGGGGAAGATCGTCGCCGCGCGTTCCGGCCCTCCCGTGGTGGTCGGACTGGGAGAAGGCGAGTATTTCGTCGCTTCCGACGTGCCGGCGCTGCTGAACCACACACGGGACATGTTCTTCCTCGCCGATGGAGACATGGCCGTGGTCACCGCCGAAGGCGTACACCTGACGGACTTTCACGGCAGGCCCATCAAGCGCCAGGTGTCGCACATTCTCTGGGACCCCATCATGGCGGAAAAGGGCGGCTACAAGCATTTCATGCTCAAGGAGATCTTCGAGCAGCCCCGCGCCATCAGGGACACCATGCTCGGGCGCCTGGGCCAGGAGACGGGCCGCATCTTTCTCGACGAGATGGATATCAGCGAGGCGGAATTCAAGGGTTTCGAGCATGTCCGCATCGTCGCCTGCGGCACAAGCTGGCACGCCGCGCTCGCCGGGAAGTTCATGATCGAGAAACTCGCCCGGATTCCGGTGGAGGTGGATTACGGCAGCGAATTCCGCTATCGCGATCCGATTGTGGATGCGCGAACCCTGACCGTGGTCATCTCCCAATCCGGCGAGACAGCGGACACGCTGGCGGCTCAACGCGAGGCGCGCCAGAAGAAGTCCAAGACACTCGCCATCTGTAATGTTTTGGGCTCGATGATCACCCGCGAAGCCTCCGGCACGTTGCTCACTCACGCCGGCCCGGAAATCGGCGTGGCGTCCACCAAGGCGTTCACCTCGCAGTTGACCGCGCTCTTCCTGCTGGCCATGTATCTGGGGCAGGTCCGCCAGCGGCTTTCGCCCGGACTTTCGCAAAGCCTCATGCAGGAGCTGACCCGGCTGCCCGGGAAGCTCGAGCATGTGCTTTCCGCCGCCCCCATTACCAGCGACCTTGTGAAGAAACTGTTTCGCGTGACGGACTTCCTCTTCCTCGGCCGCGGCATCCATTTTCCGATCGCCCTCGAAGGCGCGCTTAAGCTCAAGGAAGTCTCCTACATCCACGCCGAGGGCTACCCGGCGGGCGAGATGAAGCATGGCCCGAACGCGCTCATCGACGAGAATCTTCCCGTGGTCGTGCTGGCGGCGCGGGACCCATCGGACCCATCGAGCCGGGTTCTGTTCGAGAAGACCCTCTCGAATATTCAGGAGGTGAAGGCGCGAGGCGGCATGGTGCTCGCGGTTGCCTGTGAAGGCGAACCGGAGATTGAAAAGATGGTGGACCGCGTCCTCTGGATTCCGCCCTCGAACGAGATGCTGTTGCCTATCCTCGAGATCGTCCCGCTGCAACTGCTGGCTTATCACATCGCGGTACGCCGGGGCTGCGACGTCGATCAACCGCGCAACCTCGCCAAGAGCGTGACCGTCGAATGAAGCAGTTCACGCATCGCCTGGAGGTACGGACCAACGGAAAGGGGCTTTACAACATCAGCCGGCAGGTGGAGAGCTGGGTGAACAGCCACAAACTCGCCACCGGGTTGTTGACCGTATTTCTTCAACATACTTCGGCTTCCCTCACCGTGCAGGAGAACGCCGACCCGGATGTGATGCGGGATCTCGCTGATTTCTTCGAGAAACTGGTGCCGGACAATCCCCGCCTCTACCGCCACACGATCGAAGGCCCGGACGACATGCCCGCGCACATTCGCGCGGCTCTCACGATGACCCAGCTTTCCATTCCCCTGGTGGACGGCGAACTCGCGCTCGGAACATGGCAGGGCATTTATGTTTTCGAGCACCGCGCCGCCGCTCATCGCCGCGGCGTGGTGCTCCATCTTGCGGGAGAGTAGCGCTACCTGACCTCGATCGTATCGAGCGCCCACTTCGCGCGCGCGATTCCAACGATCATCACCTCGAGGTCCTTCGTCCCCTCGAACGAATGGACTTCATTCAGAAACACCGGCACGGCGTCTCCCTTGCGGATCGCCGCCGATTCCTTGCCCACATGCGCGACGCCTTCGCCGTTCATCACATAGAAGAACTCCTCGACGTTCTCGTGGCGGTGCCGCCCCAGCGAGGCGCCCGCAGGGATCACCATGTGGTCGACATAAGACCAGTTGGTGTAGAAGACTTCCGGAGGCAGCGCCCGCCGGTAGCGGACCGTCCCCTTGCCTCCCAGCATCCCGTTGACCGGCTTGAGCAGTTCCCTGTCGAGACGCATACGGATGAAAACCGGTTTGGCGTCGAGCGCGGCCCCCGCGCGGTCGTCGTCCAGGTCCGTGTTGTCGTACTTTCCCTTGATGCTCCCCACGGCGATGTTCATCCACTCCACCGGTTTCGGCCCGGGATTGTATATGGCGTGAGAATGGCCCATGCGGCACGGCGCGCCCACCGGTCCCTTGAGCGTCGAGGTGCGGCCGTCGATCGTGAACTGAGCCTCGTTGTCGAAGATGACGAACATCTCTTCCATATGGTTGTGGAAATGGTGGCCGATGCCGCCGCCGGGCGGAATGACTCCGCGGTGCAGAAAGATCAGGTTCGTGCTGAATGTCCGGGCGTCGAACAGGCCCATGTAGTTCAACTCGCCCGCTCCGCCATGCACGTGAGGGATCGACTGGTACTTCGAAGGATCGGTGCGCGCGATACGCGAGGCGAGGGAATCGGCCGCTTGCAGGGCTACCGCGGGAAGAAGGAACAGCAACAGGGTTCGCATGACTTCCTGACTATACCCCACGCCGCCGCCCGCCTGCGATACCATACGGGAAATGGAAGGAGACCCACCAGTGTCCATTTCCCGGCGGAAGTTTCTTGAAACCACGGCGGTGACCCCGCTCGCCGCTCACCTCGCGCAAGGCGCGTCGGTTGACAAGCGCACCGGCATGCCTACTCGCATTCTCGGGAAGACCGGGACGCCGGTCTCCTGCATCGCATTCGGATGCGGCAGCCGCTTCCTGATGTACAAGGATGAGGACAAAGCGCTCGACGCCGTCAATCGCGCCATCGATCTGGGCATCACTTATATCGACACGGCATACGGCTACGGAAACGGCAGAAGCGAGACGCGCATTGGCCACGTCATGAAAACCCGGCGCAAGGAGGTATGGCTCGCCACCAAGGTCGACAAACGCAATGCCGATGAGGCCATGCGCATCATCGAGGGCAGCCTCAAGCGCCTGCAGACGGATCATGTGGACCTGCTCCACATCCACAGCCTCACTACCGCCGAGGATCTCGCCAGCATCGAGGCCAACGACGGAGTTCTCAAAGTGATGTACAAGGTGAAGGAGCAGAAAATGGCCCGCTTCATCGGCATCACCAGCCACACCGATCCTCATGTGCTGAAGACGGCGCTCGAACGGCACGATTTCGATTGCACGCAGATGGCTTTGAACGCGGCGCGCGTCGGAATGCGCAGCGCACCCGGGGGAATGGCCATCAACCCCATGCACGACAGTTTCGAAGCGCTGGCGCTTCCGGTGGCAAACCGCAAGAACATGGGTGTGATTGCGATGAAGATCTTCGGACAGGAGGGCCTGGTTGGAAAGGCTCCCGTCGAGAAACTCATCCGCTATTCGCTCACTTTGCCGGTTGCCGCCGCTGTGCTGGGTATGCCGAAGATCGAGTTCATCGAAGAGAACATCCGCATTGCGAAGTCATTCCAACCGCTGCCAAAGCGTGAAATGCGCACGCTGCCCGAGAACCTGCTGCCGCAGAAGGCTGAGTTGGACCGGTTCTTCGCGAATCACGCCGACGTCTGATTACAGCAGGGGGCGCAACGCCTGATCGAGATCGGCTTTCAGATCATCGACGTTCTCGATCCCGGCGGAAATCCGCAGCAGATTGGCTGGAATCACGCTTTGCGGCCCTTCAACGGACGCGCGGTGTTCGATGAGGCTGTGCGTGCCGCCGAGGCTGGTGGCGCGCGTGAAAATGCGCACGCGGGCCGCCACTCCCATCGCTTCCTGCCTGCCTCCGCGCACCTGCACGGAGAGCATTCCGCCGAATCCTCCCGGCATCTGCGCGCGGGCCAGTTCGTGCTGCGGATGGGCGGAGAGTCCGGGATAGAGCACACGCTCGACCGCGGCATGTCCCCGCAGAAATTCGGCGATTTCGCGGGCGTTGGCCGACTGCTGGCGCACGCGAAGCACTAATGTGTCCACACCCCGCCGGGTAAGCCAGCAATCAAACGGCGAGGGAACCGCGCCCCCGTACTTTTGCGATTTCCGTGCGCGCTCGAAGAGGTAGTTATCATGTTTCGTTATCAGCGCCCCGCCCACCACATCGCTGTGCCCGGCGATGTACTTCGTGGTGGAATGCATCACCATATCGATGCCGAAATCGAATGGCCGCTGAATGACCGGAGTTGTAAAGGTGCCGTCGCAGATGCTGACCGCGTTGGCTTTCCTGGCGATCTGGGCGATGGCGGACAGATCCGCCACCCTGAGCATGGGATTTGACGGCGACTCCACCCACAACAGCCTGGTGTTGGGCTTCATGGCGGCCGCGCTCACCGCGCCGGTATCGGTCATGTCAACGAACGAGGACTCGAGTTTCCATTCCGCGAACACCTCCCCGATGACACGCCGCAAACCATAATAGACATCGTCGGGGAAAATCAGGTGGTCACCGGGCTCCATTGCCTGCACCACGGCGTTGACCACGGCAAGCCCGGAGGAAAAGACCAGCGCTTCCTTGCCGCCCTCGAGAGCGGCAAGACACTTCTCGAGGGTTTCGCGATTCGGATTCTCTTCGCGGGAATAGGTATAGCCACGGGGCCATTTGCCATTGGGATCCCGCTCGAAGGTAGTGGAGAGATGAATCGGCTGGGCGACCGCGCCCGTGGCGGAGTCCACGCGGCGGCCGGCATGGACGGCTAACGTCTCAATCTGCATTGTTCTAATTCTAATGGCATGAGCCAGCGCGGGAGAGGTGACGCGTGGAGGGGGGCTAAAAAATGCCGGGCGCTGGTCGGGCGCCCGGCTGAGGAGCACCCACAAGCCGCTCGGAGGTAACGGCTTGTGGTAGTGGAGGAGAACGACTAAGCCAACAAGCCGCCGTGGCCCAGGCAGGCTATTTCCCAGCCTGAAACTCGATAACGGGCCAACACAGGCGGCAAAACCATGTCCACCACGTTCGGCTTGGCCGAACGGAAGCACCCCGGTGCCGAGATGATCGGGATGTCCTCTTTATATCCTAGCAGAAATAGGTTTCCCGGCTCCACCGGGGCGAGGAAGCGCTCGAGGTGACAGCCGGCTTTGGCCATTGCCCTGCCGATGGTATCCTCCGGACCGGCGGGGGCGGTAGTCGATGCAATCAGGATTCCGGCCGGTTTGGCGCGGGTGAGATGGTTGAGCGCTCGCGCCACCGGCCCTTCCTCCTCGACGGCCGCCAGCACGAAGCCCGGGGTTACGGAGAAGCGCTCGAGGCGCTGCCTCATGATGTTCTCAAACAGTTGGCGGGCGCGCTCCCCGCTGATCGGATCCGTATAGAGCACGCCTAGAGCGGGGTTGCGAATAGGCCTGGCCTGCAGAATGGGGCCGCGTTCCTTGAGTATCGAGATTACAGCTTCCATCTGCGCCTGAGCGATGGCGAAAGGAGCGCTCTTCACCGTGCAGATTCTCTGCCCTGCCTTGGCGTAGCTGAAGTTCAGCATCGTGCTGATGACCACGCTCGAGGTGCAGTTGATCTGTTTGAGCAACTCGTCGTCCACCAGCACGCAGCAGTCTTCGGTGGCCACAAGGTTGGCGCGTCCTCCAGCGGCGAGGCGGATCTCGAGACACCCGCACCCCAACTCGCGGGACACCTGCATCACGGCATCGTCCTCCCCGACTTCGCCATCCTCCAGTTCCGTCACCCAGACCTGCTCCATCCCTTCGAGCGCGAGGAGTTTGATATCCTCCTCGCTCAGAACGTGGCCTTTGGCCAAAAGCTTCTTCCCACCTGGGCGAAAAATAGTGCAGCACAGGATTCGCCCCATCGACTCCCTGACGTCAACGGTTTGTGCCTTCATGGAAATTCCCCCAATGGAGCCTCGAAAAGAGACTACCTAGCATTAATACACTATTTCTAGTTCAAGGTGGGAGAGTTTTTTCTCATTATTTGAAAATTTGATGACTTGAGGGGGGGTTCAGAGCCTAACGACAGGCAGGGAGATGAGTTCGGAGTGCAATCTTTCCGGTTGCGGATGGTACTCTTCGCTCAATGGTTTGAGCATGGCGATTTCATCGCAAGCCTGGAATTTCGGGCACCGCAGGCAGTCTTTCCAGGCTTTTAGAGGCAGTTCTCCGCGCTCCACCTCCCGGTAGCCCAATTTGCGGAAGAAGCCGGGCACATAGGTGAAGGCAAACAGGACGTGGAGGCCGAATTGGCGGGCCTCGTCCTCCAAACTCTTCATCAATAACGCGCCAATCCCGTGTTTCTGGTATTCCAAATCGACGGCGAGGGAGCGGATTTCCGCCGACGTGGCGGTATAGAAATGTAAGGCTCCGCACCCTACGACCCGGCTGCCTTCAACAGCGATGGTGAAATCGCGAACATTCTCAGCCATCTCAAACTCCGTGCGCGGCAGCATAATCCCGCGCGCGGCGAACGAATTGATGAGCCGCAGCAGGGAGGGGATATCCGCCATGCGGGCCTTGAGCGCCGTAAAACGGGAATCCGCCTCCATTACCGCGCGTCCTCGTTCACCAGGCGGGTGCCGATGCGATCTCCCGCCAGCAGAGACTCGACAACGCCGGCCTTCGCCCCCGGTACTATGACCACTTCTTCCACGCCCGCCGCCAACCCGTCGCAGGCCGCGTTCAACTTCGCCTGCATGCCCCCGGTGGCGATTCCGTCCTGAATCAGCTTCCGGCACTCGATTGGAGTCAATACCTCGATCAATCCATTCTTTCCCCGGACGCCCTCGACGTCGGTCAGGAAAAAGAGCCTTTTCGAGCCAAAACCAGCGGCGCACGCTACCGCCATTTGATCGGCATTTACGTTATACATCCGGCCCTTCCTGTCGCCGGCCACACAGGCAATAACAGGGAGATATCCGTTCCGGGCCAGAAGATCGAGCAGTTCGCCGTTGGATCGAACGACGCGGCCCACTGCTCCGAGGTCTTCGCGCAACTGCTCGGCTTCGGTGATCGAGGCGTCAATTCCCGTGAGCCCGACCGGCCTGGCCCCCGCTCCCACGAATGCCGCCACTAACTCGTGATTCACCGTCCCGGCGAACACTTTCAGCACGGCGTCCACCACTTCCGGGGTGGTGACGCGTAATCCATCCACAAATCGGCTTTCCACGCCGCGTTCGGCGAGAAACCGCGTCATTTGTTTACCGCCCCCGTGGACCACGGCCATCTCGCTTGACCGCGCCACCGCGGCGAGTTCTCCCGCGAGGCGGAGCCGTTCGGCGGGCGAATCAAGCAACGCCCCTCCGATCTTGACAAGGATTCTCAAAGAAGCCCTTCCGTTTCCGGAACTCCCAGCAGCAGATTCATGTTTTGAATCGCCTGCCCCGCCGCGCCTTTCACCAGATTGTCGATCGCTGTCACAACGACGGCGCGCCCCGTCGATTCATCCCATTTCAGGCCGATGTCACAGAAATTCGTGCGCTGCACGGCGCGCAAGTCGGGAACATGCCCCGGCGAGTACAGGCGGACAAACGGGCTCGATGCATAGGCTTTCTGATAGATCGAGACGATCTCCGCGGCGGCCTGGATGCCTTTTGTGCGGAAATAGATGGTTTCGAGAATCCCGCGATCGAGCGGAATCAGGTGGGCGGTAAAGGAGAATTGCCGCTCGGAAAGACTCGACGTCAGCAGGACCTCGGCGACATGCCGGTGCTCCAGAATCGAGTAGGCTGAAAAATTTTCCGTCACTTCGCAGTAACTCGTCTTCAGGCTCGGCTTCCGGCCCGCTCCGCTGACGCCTGACTTTGCGTCGCAGACAATCCCCGCCTCGATATCGATGGCCCCGGCTTCCACCAAGGGACGCAGCGCGAGATTCGCCGCCGTGGGATAGCATCCGGGATTCGACACCAGCCGCGCGGGTTTCACCTGGTCGCGATTGAATTCCGGCAGGCCATAGACAGCCTCCTCGAGCAGGGCGGGTTCGGTGTGTTGCTCCTTATACCAGCGCTGGTAATTCTCGACTGTGCGCAGGCGGAAGGCTCCGCTCAAGTCGATCACCCTGGCTCCGCATTCGAGCAGCCACGGGGTGAGGGCCATCGAGACTTCGGCCGGCGTGGCGAGAAACACGACATCGATGCCCGCTTCCTTGACGGCCTCGGGCGAGCACGGAATTCGCTTCGGCCCCTGATGGTTCAGGGGGCGGGTACGATCCTGGGAATCGGCGCGATGCTCGAGCAGGAAGACTTCCAGATCCTTGCGAGGCGAGAGGAGGCGGACCAATTCGTCGCCGCTGTAGCCACGAAAGCCAACAATGCCAACACGTGTGTTCACGATTAATTATTCACTTTCCATGAATAATTATACCATCACCGTTGCTCGGTCACCGACTTCTCCGCCAGTTCTCCCACCACCGGCAGCTTGCAAGTCTCGTTCTGCGACACTTTCACCATCATCCAGATCCAGGCGGCAAACAAGACCCCCTTGAATAACCCGGCCAATGGAAAACCGGAAATGTGAACCATCGGCTTCAGCACCCAATCGACGAGGAGCCATGCCACGAAGAGATACAACCCCTGGAAGGCATGGAAGCGCGTGTCCCTGTCATGGCGGAAACGCAGCGAGGCAAGAACGAAAATGGCGGGGATCCAGCCCACAACGGGAATGTAGCAAAGCAGCGCCGCGGTTCGGGCGGGCATCCCGCCAAGGATGTCGCCGCCGGGACGCGGTTGATCGGAAGCGCCGGCCTGCGGCGCACCGCAGCGCGCGCAGTAGGCGTCCCGGTCACTGACCTTGTTCCCGCATTGAGTGCAATAGGGCACGATCCCAGCGTCTCCGTAAATTGATACGTTACATGAGACGGGATTGTTCCGCCACTTATGGATGCGGGAAGGCGGG
>JABAQT010000023.1:0-69569 GCA_019187195.1 Bryobacteraceae bacterium | reverse complement strand
CGCGTCTCGACTTTGCCGAGCGCTTTCCCCTCGGCGTCGTAAGCGAACAGCACGCCCTCGCCGCCCGCAAACGCCAGGCGCTTGTTGCCATACAGATCCGTGATCTCGAGGACACCGGTCCCCTTGCGCCGCAGCGCCGCGCTGCCCGACACCCCGAGCATTCCCCGCTCGGTCCATTGGCCGCGGCCGTCGAGGAATTCATAGGCGGGCGACTTCACGTAATCAATGCGGCGGCCATCCGGGCTGCCCGAGACTTCGTAGAAGCCGCTGGCGGAGTTGAACGCGAGCCAGCCGGAAACCGGCAGTTCCACCGTGTTTCCCCGATCGTCCTTGACTCTCCACGGATCGGAAGGCGAGCGGTTCACGAACACCTCAGTCCCGTTTTCGTAGACGACGTGCAACCGGGAGGCGGCAATAGCGCCGCTCGCGTGCGCCTGGCTGACGGTGAGAAAGCGGCCCGAGGCGTCCGCATACTCGATGCGCCGTGGCGGCACAAACGCATACTGCTGCTGGAGCTGCTGCATCATGTAGTACGAGCGTGTCATCGCCTCGATGCCGAACTCGTTGTCGAGTCCGAATTCGTTCACCAGCCAGCCCATGTTGCCGTACCCGATCGTGGTCGCGAGAAACAGGTCCACATATTCACGCCGCTTCGGCGACCGGCGCCAGTCGGCATCGATCTGGTCAAGGTAGTAGTGGGTGTAGCCCATGCCGTATTCGGCATCGAGGGGATGGATCTTGCGCAGTTCGAAAGCCACATCCAGCGGATGCGTCAGCAGGTTCAGTTTCGTGTACACCCAGCCGTAATGACCGGAAGCGAGCCCGGCGTACAGCCATTGGTAGGTCGCTTCGGACTGCGTGGGCCCATATACCCTCTGATCATTCAACAGGAGCTGGCCATAAGCATAAAAGGTTGCGGCGAGCGTGCCGGCGCCGGGCACCCGCGCGTCGAAATCGCAGTAGGTCCACGGCGCGACGGCGGTGTGGACATCCGTATACGACATCTTCACGCCGAACTTCTCCTTGATCCTCTTTGCGTAGTATTCGTCGAATTCCACCGCTTTCGACGGCTTGAGCGCGTAATTCCGCGGCCAGGCGCGGCGCCACTCCCCATCGGGCATGCGCTGCGCGTGATCGGGATTCCAGTTCGAGTTCACCGTGCAGAAATCGGTGTAGTTGCTGTATACGCCTTGCAGCCAGCCCATGCTGTTCTGCGCTCCGACGTACCATTTCAACATCGCGTCGCCGCCTTTCTGCGGAGCGGCGTGTAGCTTCAGCGTGTTCGAGTCGCCTTCATCGCGCCAGGTGACCTCATGGCTGTGCTGCATGATCTTGTCCAGCCCGTAGGAGCGGATGAGGCGCGAACGTTTGTGATCGGCGGGGAAGGTTTCCGGCGCGGTGACCGTCCACAGGACCTGCTTGCCTTCCTCCTGCCGCAGGGATGGCGGGTTGGCGATGGTGGGCAGAACTTCCTCGTAGTCGGGCGATACGGTCACGAAAATCCGTTCATAGAGGTTGTTGCGCAAACCGTCGGTTTTCGGCGTGTAACGCATGCCGCCGTTGATCTCGGCGGTTTCCGCCGTAATTTTCGGCTCCGTCGAGGTCCAGGGCTGCGAGGCATTGGTGCGGTACCAGTCGAACCAGATGGAGGCAAAGAGCGGTTTCTCCGCGCTGCCCGCCATCAGAACACGAGGAATGGCGCTGCCGCCATAGGTGATGTAGGGCACGGCGATCAATTTCGGGTTTTTCACGCCCGCAACGTGTCCGAAGCTGAGTTCGGTGGCGTCGCCGGAGTCGCACCAGGAATCGAGGACCAGCGACTTCCCCCAGAGTTGGAGCTGATAGTCAGCGGTGCGGGCTCCGAATCGGAACTTCGCGTTCACGGCATCGTCCTTCAGAGTGGCGCTCACCAATTCGCCTTGCGCCACCTGGCCATCCCTGGTATCGGTGAAACGCAGCCCACCGCCTTCGAGCGGATGAAACGGGGCGCCGCCGTTCACGCTGGCCGTGATTTCACCAAGACCGCCCCTAGTGGGACGGTACTGGTAGACGATAGCCGCGTCAGTGCCCGTATAGCGGAATTCAAAAGATCCTCGAGAAGTCTCCCGCACGCGCGTGCTGAAGTTCTTTTCGAAGTTGGCCGGCAGGATGGTCTCCTCGCGGGTTGGAAACGGCAGCGTGCCTTCCCCGGTATTCAACCCCACGATCTGTCCGCGGTACGGTTTCAAGTTGCGCCTGGGCTGCGGTTTGAACACGAGCGGCTTCAGATCCTCGGCGTAAAAGGTGAGCGAATCGCAATAGAAATAGCGGGGATCGGTGTTGGACACCTTCGAGATCTCGATCCCCGTAAACGAGGCCGGCAGAACGATCTGTTGCCGGATATCGGACGGCACGCGCCGGTGAATGAGCCACCACTGCTTCCACCGGATGTCGGTGAGCTGGATCTTGAACTCCTTGCCGCGCGCGTCGCTCACGAGAACGGAAACGTCAGCCGCGGGAGTTGACTTATCAGGCACCCAACTCCAGCGGTTGCCGTAACCCCACAGATCGACCGAGTCGAAGCCGCCGGGAATGGGAATCGGCTTCGGCGGGCGGGCGATGACGCGGCTTTCCGCGCGTTTTCCGCTGAATACGAACTTCGCGACATACTGGCCCCACATCTGCTGCTCGCGGCTGCGCCGCAATTCGCCTTCGGCTCCGTCGAACATTTCGAGCCGCCAGCCTTCGAGATTTTCAAATCCGGTCAGCGCGCGTGGATCTTCCTCGCGCTGGGTCCAGGTAAATTCATATGGCTGTTGCCCGACCTGCTGCCAGACTTCGATCTGGTTGATGGCCGGAGCGGAGCGTTCCGGTTGCGCCTGCGCCAGACAGGTTGCGGCAAACAATAAAATGGCTATGAAACCGCGCATGTAAACCTCCTCTCATTCATCTGTTTATGAGCGTCGAGGGTGTGATACCATCCATGGCTGTGAAACCCCTTCTCCTTATAGCATTGCTGGCATTGCCGCTACCCGCCCGGAGCGCGCGGAATCTCGATATTTTCTTTGTCGACGTGGAAGGCGGACAAGCCACTCTGCTGGTGACGCCATCCGGGGAGTCGCTGCTTGTGGACACAGGGTGGCCGGGCTTCAATGACCGCGACGCGGGCAGGATTGCCGCCGTGGCGGCCAAAGCCGGCGTCAAACAGATCGACTACCTCATCATCACCCACTTCCACACGGATCACGTCGGAGGAATCGAGCAACTGGCGGCGAAGATGCCCATCAGGCACCTTGTCGACCATGGATCAACCGTCGAAAGGGGAGCCAACGCGGAAAAACTATATAAATCCTATGAGGGTGTTGCCGCGAAGGGCAAACGCATCACCGTGAAACCCGGCGACAAGCTGCCGTTGAAGGGGCTGCAGGTCGAGATTCTGACCTCAAACGGCGACATCACCACGCGCCCGGGAAAGCCGAATCCGTTGTGCGCCGGAGTGCCGCATAAGGCCGAAGACAGGAGCGAAAACGCCCGCTCCGTGGGAACTCTGGTCACCTACGGCAAGTTCCGCTTTCTCGATATGGGCGACCTCACATGGAACAAGGAACTGGAACTGGTCTGTCCCGAGAATCGCATCGGCAAGGTGGACGTCTATCTCACCACCCACCACGGCCTCGACGCGAGCGGTCCGGCGGCGCTGGTGCATGCCATCGCCCCGCGCGTGGCCATCATGAACAACGGCGAAACGAAGGGCGGCGTTCCGGCGGCATGGAGAGTTGTGAGAAGTTCGCCGGGGCTGCTCGATCTGTGGCAGCTACACTATTCGGCCGCCGGAGCGGGCGATGCCAACACCGGCGAAAAGATGATCGCCAATCCCAAGGGCGAGGATTCCGGCAATTACATCGAGGTGCAGGCGCAATCGAACGGAAAGTTCACCGTCACCAACTCCCGCAATGGATTCTCGAAGAGTTACTAGGGCCGCGGTCGTTCAGGCGGGGTCCATCCTGTTCGACACGGCGGCCACCGTGGCCAAACTGGAAGCCATGGCGGAGGCCGCCTCGAGCCAGGGCGCGCAGCTTGCGGTCTTCCCGGAAGCGCTTCTCGGCGGCTATCCCAAGGGAATGAACTTCGGCGCGGTGGTGGGCCACCGGACACCCGAAGGCCGCCAGGAGTTCCGCCGCTATTTCGAATCCGCGATCGATGTCCCGGGGCCGGTGACCGCTCAACTGAGCGAAACCGCGCGCCGCTACAACCTGTGGATGGTGGTGGGAGTCATCGAACGGGACGGCGGCACGCTCTATTGCACGGCGCTGTTCGTTGCCCCGGACGGAACACTCGCCGGGAAGCACCGCAAACTGATGCCGACCGCCATGGAGCGGCTGATCTGGGGCTACGGCGACGGCTCGACGCTGCCCGTTCTCGATACGCCGATCGGCCGCATGGGCGCGGTGATCTGCTGGGAGAATTACATGCCGGCGCTGCGGCTCGCCATGTACTCGAAGAACATCGAGATCTATTGCGCGCCCACCGTGGATGACCGCGAGACGTGGGCGATTTCCATGCGCCACATCGCCTTCGAGGGGCGCTGCTTCGTGCTCTCGGCGGTACAATGCACGGACACGATACGCGGCGGCAGCATTATCGTCAGCCCGCATGGCCACGTGCTGGCGGGCCCGGTGTTTGGCGAGGAAACGATCCTTGTGGCCGACCTCGATCTCGACCAGATTCCGGAAGGAAAATACGACCTAGACGTCACGGGCCACTATGCCCGCCCCGATGTGTTTCGGCTCACGGTGAACGAACGGCCGATGCGCGCCGTAAGCGGCGAGTAAGCGCTACTCGAACCGCACGCCCTCCATTGTCAACTCCCGCCCCGGCTCCTCGCCGCGCTCCTTCAGCGTCAGCGTGCCGTTCCTGAACGTAACGCGCGCCACGCCCCGGTAGCCGGCCGGCACTTTAAACAGGAACCCGGCATAGCTTCGGGTCTGTGTCTCGCCGGGCTCGATCCAGGCGAAGATGGGCTTTCCGAAGATGCGGCCTTTCCTGACCAGCACTTCGAAGGGCTGATGCAACCCCGTGGTCCCGAACTCGAGGCCCCGCGCCAGCGGGTTGCGCCGGTCATCCACGTGCCGCCAGATGTTCAGCCACGGATACTCCGAAGTTTTCCAGATGTAGCCGATGAGCAGGCCTTGGGCGGCATTCGTGGCGGTCACCCAGCCATACTCCTCCTCGATCATGAACGAGACGACGTTCGGCATGGGGTCGCCGGTCAAGTGGCGCAGATTCACGGGCTGCCCATCCTTGAGAGCTTGCGGCCAGTAGACGGAAGGCTCTTCGGGATGAGGCATGGGGCTCGACTGCATGAAGCCCCGGCGGGCGTTGGCGTCCACCACCACGGAGGCATCGAGAAACGGCGGGCCGATGGTGGCATGCTGCACCATGTTGTAAGGGCGGCCCAGTTTGTTCCGGTTTGTCACGGATTCGCGGACCATCAGCCATGCGTGCGAGGCGTCGAGGCGGGCGTCGCGGACGACATCGAGATTCGCCATCGGCAGATGCGCCGAAACGCGCGCCGCGCTCCTCGAGGAACTCCCGGCCTTCCACTCGACTCGAGTCGCTTCACCGTGAAAGGGCATGCCGTTGGCGCCTTCGGCGGCGGAGGGTTGGCCCCAACGGTCGAGGCAGAGAAAATGCCCCATCGCGCGGGCCTCGGAGACCGGACCGGCATTCGCCCACACCAGCGGATTCAGCTTCTGATCGCGAAATTCGAATTGAACCCAACTCCCGCCACGAAGGTCGATCACGGCCCGCGCCACCTCGCCTTCGATTGTCACCGAGGGTCTTCCCTGCCCCCACAGGCTCAGCGCGCCAAGCGCGAGAATCAGCCACCGCATCCCTTCACCTCCCGATGTTCGCCCGGCGCTACCGGCGGACCTGGAATTGCCAACCCGTGCACCAATCCGCTAGTCTAAACCCTTCCGGTTCTCCGGAAGCTGCATTCCGGCAAATCCTATGAAGGTGGGGGAGCTGAGCCTTGTCAAGGATCAAAGTGCGCAACGCAAGCAGGGGGACGCTGCTCGCCGAGGCCGCCACCGTGGCGGACACGAGCGCGAAGCGGAGAACCGGGCTGTTGAAACACGAAACCCTCCAGCCCGGCGACGGCTTGTGGATTGTGCCGTGCGAGGCCGTGCATACGTTTGGAATGAAGTTTGAAATAGACGTTCTGTACTTGAATAAATCCCGCAAGATATTGAAGATCCGGGAGCGCATGGCGAAGCGGCGGATCTCCGCGTGTTTGCGGGCGCATTCGGTGCTCGAGTTGCCGGCCGGCATGGCGGAGGCGACATCTTCCCAGGTGGGCGATCTGCTGGAATTCGAAAAGCTTCCGTCATGATTTACCGGATGCGCTCCGGCAAGCGGGAGCGCCGGGCTTCACGCAAACTCTTCCGGCGGTCCGCTCATGATCCGGCGTACCTCGATGGGCATGTTCAGCGGCGCGCCGCCGGGCCCGGGAGCAGCCGAGGCGCGGGCGGCGATCCGGTACGCGCGTTCCGCATCTTCCACCTCGACGACCCAGTACCCGATCAGGAATTCCTTTGATTCGGGGAACGCCGTACCGGTAACCGGGGAACCATCGGCGGCGGCGCGAACAATCTTCGCCTCGGACGGCCACGACAATCCCTCGGCCGACACCAGTTCCCCGCCTTCCTTCAAACTCCTGGTGAAATTCTTCATGAACTGAATGTGAGCCTGGATATCCTGACGGGGCCAGGTCATGATGCCGTTGGGCAGGCTCTCGGCGCCGGCCTTCATTCCCATCATCAGCATGAACTTCATGTCTCCATCTCCTTCCGCTACTCAACGTGAGTTCGCACAGATGAGTCGCAACCGGAGTACGGATTTCGACAGCGATCGCAAAAATCTTTACGCCCGCTCAGCGCGAGCCGGCGCCGGCGCCTCTCACCAGGAACAGGCCGCGCGCGGGTTCCGGCTCCCCGGCTTCGGCGAAAGCGGGCAGGTAGAGACGCACGCTGGTGCCGCTGCCGGGAATGCTCTGCACCACGACGTTGCCGCCCAACTGCCGCACGACTCCGTAGACCGTGGACAACCCCATCCCCATTCCCCTGCCCGAACGCTTGGTGGTGAAGAACGGCTCGAACATGTGCCGCCGCGTATCCGTGTCCATGCCACGGCCGGTGTCGGAAACGGTGAGAACGGCGTAATCACCGGCGGGAATCTGCGCGAGACGGCGCGCGGCGGGCGCGTCGAGGCTGGCATTGGCGGTCTCCAATGTGAGCTTGCCGCCGCCGGGCATGGCGTCACGGGCATTCACCGCGAGGTTCAGAATGGCCTGCTCGATCCAGCCCGAGTCGGCTTTTACGCGCATGAGTTCGAGATCGAGGATGGTGCTGATTTGGATCTTGTCGCCCAGCAACATCTGAAGCATCGGTTTCATCCCGTGAATCAGATCGTTGAGGGCAACGACGGTAGCCTTCATCGGCTGCTTGCGGCTGAAGGCCAGCAACTGGCTGGTAAGAGCGGTGGCGCGCTCTCCGGCCTTTCGGATCTCCTCCACGTCGCGCCGCAGCGGATCTTCCGGATGCAGAGTGTGCAGGACAAGTTCACTGTACCCGTTGATGGAGGTAAGCAGATCGTTGAACTGCTGGGCGATTCCGCCGGCAAGGCGTTCGACCGCTTCCATCGAGCCCGCGAACTCCTCGTGCGCCGAACCTGGAAGCGGAAACGCCACCACCACCGCCGAACCCGGCTGAAGGTTGCCCGCCCTCAGGGCGGAGACAGCGGTGTAAACGGCAAGGGTATCACCATCCCTGGTGCGCCATGCCGCTTCGCCTTTCTGTTCTCCTCCAGCGGAGATCAGGTCAGCGATTGCGATCTGCGTCCGCGGCCACTCTTCCTCGGCGAGCAGCAATTCCCAGTAGTGCCTCCCGGCGGACTCCGCGCCGCGGTAGCCCGTCAGTTCCTCGAACGCACGGTTGTGTTTCACCACCATCCCGTCGCGATCCACCACCAGCACTCCGGCTCCGATGCTGTTGAGAATGCCGTCCAGAAATTGAACGTCGCGGGCGTTCCTGGCCGCTTCCTGCCGCCCAGAAAGATCCCGCGCCACCGCGTGATAGACCGCGCGGCCATGTTCGGTGGACTCGGTCAGATGGAAATGGAGCGGGACGTACGTGCCGTTCTTCCGCTGTCCCGTAATCTCGACACCCATGGCGTTGGGCGTCCGCTGGGCGGCGAGCAGGGATTCCACCCCGCGGCCCGGTTCGGTGAGGCTCGATGCGGCCGG
Source organism: Bryobacteraceae bacterium (assembly GCA_019187195.1). Classification (GTDB taxonomy): domain Bacteria; phylum Acidobacteriota; class Terriglobia; order Bryobacterales; family Bryobacteraceae; genus CADEFT01. Next base: position 61,285 of record JABAQT010000023.1, on the reverse strand, counting down.
AATCAGAATGCCGGCGCTGCGGCCAATGATCTCCTTCGCCCGGTAGCCGAACGTCTGCTCGGCGGCGGCATTGAAGGAGAGGATACAGCCTTGTTCGTCGATTGTGAACATGGGATCGGGCGAACCCTCCTCGATCCTTCGCAGGCGCGTTTCCTGCTCCCGTTTTTCCATCCGGAGGCGGCGCCCCAATTGCCGTTGGAGAAACATGGCGGGCAGACCGGCGGCAATCGCTAACAGAATGCCGACGGTGAAGATGATGGTGATCTCCATATACCGTAACTTAGGAAAATACCAAGGCTGGGCGTGTTACGCCAGATGCCTTAGGGAAAGCGCGTACTACGTCCTTGCCCGGTACTTTCCTACTAAGCTGGTTCCGGTACTAAGAGTACCTCAATCCCTGGCTGCCTGCCTCTTCCTCTGAATCTCCTGCATTACGCTCCCCACGAGGTCCTTGGCGTCGTTGATGCATTTCTGGACGATCTGGACATCCATCGCCGGCTTCCCCGGCTGGCGCGCGCTCTGGCAGTAAACGCCGTGCTGGCCGACCAGCACAAGGGCGTCGGTGAGCAAATCGAGCGTCAACGCGAGCCGCCCGCGTTCGATGCCCATTTGAAATTCGTAGTCTTCCAGTTCGCCGCTCTTCTCTTTGAATACGCTCATGGGGGGATAAGGGGTTCTCTCTCCATCTTAGCCCCGGTATGCTGGAAGGGATGCAGATACCACAATGGCCGATAGCGGATGAGCGGGAACGGGAGCTCATCGAAGAGGTGCTGGGAAGCAGGCAATGGGGCGGGTACCACGAGATGGTGGGGCGCTTCGAGCAGCAGTTTGCCAGGTTTCAGCACTGCTCATACGGCGTCAGCGCGGTCAATGGCTCCCTGACGCTCGAGATGCTGCTTTCGAGTCTTGGAATCGGACCAGGAGACGAAGTGATCGTACCGGCGATTTCATTCGTCGCCACCGCGACCGCGGTTTCGCGCGTGGGCGCGATACCCGTTTTCGTGGACATCGAGCCGTACACGTTCAATATGGATCCGGAGCGGGCCGAGGGGGCGATCAGCCCCAGGACGAAAGCGATTCTCGCGGTTCACTTCGGCGGGCCGCCGGCGGACATGGACAGGCTCGAGGCTATCGCTTCGGCGCGCGGACTGATTCTGCTCGAGGACGCCGCGCACGCGCAGGGCAGCGAATGGAGGGGCCGGCGCGCGGGCAGTCTCGGCCTTGCCTCCTCATTCAGTTTTCAGAACGGGAAAGTGATGACCGCGGGGGAAGGCGGCATTGTGTTGACCAGCGACGAGTCACTGGCGGCCGCGATGCGTTCCTTCGGCAATTGCGGAAGGCGACCCGGCGCCACGTTCTTTCATCACTTCATCCTGGCCACCAACCTGCGTCTGACAGGTTTGCAGGCAGCCGTGCTGGTGGCGCAGCTCGAGCGGCTCCCCTCGCAAATCGCCACCCGCGCGCGCAACGCGGCGCGGCTGATGAAGGAACTCGAGGATGTCGAGGGAATCCACTGGCAGGACATCGACCCGCGGGTGACCGCCAATTCCTGGTACCTGTTGTTGGGGCGCATCGATGAGCGAAAGTTCGGCATGAGCCGCGACGAGTTCCACTCGATGCTCCAGGGAGCAGGAGTGCCGTGCACTCCGTTCTATCCGCACACTCTCTATGAGAACCCCGTTTACCGGGACACGCCCTGCCGCGTGGAACCGTGCCCGAACGCCGAGGCGAGCATCCGCGATGCCTTCTGGCTGCCGCACTATCTCCTGATGGGAGAAGAAGGGCTCATGCACGAAGTTGCGGGAATCATCCGCCGCGCTATTGTAAGGAGATGACTTTTCGCTATCTGCTGGCTCTCGCCATCGTGTGGCAGGCCTCGGCGCAGTCCGGAAGGTTGCAGAGCAGCGACCTGTACAAGCTGCGCTCCGTGGGGGAGGTGCGGTTTTCACCCGATGGCGCGCGTATTGCGTACACAGTCTCGTACAACGATGGGGCCGGGAGGCCGTATTCGAGGATCGGGATTCTCACTCCGGCGAGCGGGACTCACGTTGAGATCAGCGGGAAGTCCTCGAACCCGGTGTGGTCTCCGGACAGCCTCAAGATCGCCTATGAGGGCGAAGCAGGCGGCAAGAGCGGTTTGGTGGTGGCCAATGCCGACGGATCAAATCCCCGCTTCCTTTCGAAGATGGAGGGGACCAACGCGCCACTGACGTTCGCCGGCGCCGGCATCACATGGTCCCCCGACAGCAAGCGGATCGCCTTCATCGACGCCCGCCCCGGGCCGGAAACGAAGGAGGCATCCGGGGATCCGGTGGTCATTACCCGTTATCTTTATAAGCCCAACTTTTCCGAAGGAAACACGCGCTTCAACGACAATAAGCGGCTTCACATTTTCCTGGCCGATGTATCGAGCGGAGCCATCCGCCAGCTCACCGATGGCCCTTTTTATGAGCATTCCCCCGACTGGTCGCCAAACGGCGAAGAGATCCTGTTCGTCTCCAATCGCGAGCCGGACAGCGACCAGTTTTTCAACGACGACATCTGGACGGTGCGGCCGGCTGACGGAGTGATTCGGCGTGTGACCGCCACGGAGTATGCCGAATATAACCCGCGCTGGTCTCCCGATGGAAGGCGGATCGCCTATCTCGGCACCCGCCGCGGGCTCACTGATCTCGAAACCACGATGGAAGACACCCACGTGTGGGTCATGAATGCCGATGGCGGCGGAAGGACGGAGATCGGCAAGGTGGTGGACAACCGGCAGGGGGCTCCGGAATGGGCTCCCGGCGGGCAAAGCCTGTACTTCACGGTGCAGGAGAGAGGAAACATCCGCCTGTACAGTCTGCCGGTTCAGGGCGGCGCGGCACTCCCGGTGATCGCCGAACGGGGGCAGGTGGGTTCGTGGTCGGTGGCGAAGGGCAACCGGGTGGCTTATGCGTTCAGCAGCCCCCATGATCTTTCCGAGTTATATCTGCTCGAGGCAGGCGGAACGAAGCAACTGACACGATTGAATGACGCGGTTCTCGGCGGGAAGGCGATCGCGGAAGTGGAGGCGTTTACCTTCGTCAGCAACGATTTCAAGTACGAAGTAGAGGCGTTTCTGACCGTGCCGCCGGGACGCTCCGCGGGTTCCAGGCATCCGCTGATCGTCAACATCCACGGGGGTCCGCACGCGCAGCAGGGTCCGGCATTCAACACCAAGAACCAGATCTACGCGGGTCTCGGCTGGGCGTCGCTGATGGTGAACTACCGCGGAAGCACGGGCTACGGGCAGAAGTTCGCCGACGCGGTGTTCGGCGACCAGAACGGGAACGAGGGGCAGGATGTGCTCTACGGCGTGAACGCGGCCATCCGCCGCAACCCCTGGATCGACCGCGGGCGGATGGGAATTGAAGGGGGCAGCTACGGCGGGCAACTGAGCGCCTGGCTGGTGACGCAGACCCACATCTTCAAAGCCGCGATCCCGCTGGCCCCCATCATCAACCTGGTGAGTTATAACTACATGACGTATTACAACATGTACGAGCAGATGGAGTTCGGCATTTTTCCGCACCAGGGCGATTTGATGGACGAGATGTGGAGGCGCTCCTCGCTGCGCAAGGTAGCGCAGGTGAAGACGCCGGTAATGCTGTTGCATGGCGAGAACGACAACGATGTCCCCATCGCCGAATCCGAGCAGTTCTACATCGCCCTCAAGGATGCGGGCGTTGAAGCAGTGATGGTGCGCTACCCGCGGGAAGGCCACGGACTGCGGGAGACCAAACACGTGGTGGATTCCATTGACCGGTCCATCGCATGGTACCGGAAACACTTCCCAAACCAATGAAACATTTTTATCTTCTTATGATTTTCGCCACCGTGTTGTCCGCCCAGGAAGCGGGCGCCCTCAAGAGTAAGTTCTCGAAGCAGGACTTTGCGCTGACGGCCGACCCCGGAGCGCCGCAGTGGAAATCCGTCAAACCGGCAATCATTTCGAATGACCGCTATGGGAAGCCCGTGGCGGGGCACCGCACGGAGGTCCGCGCGCGCTGGACCAAGGACAATCTATACTTCCTGTTCGTCTGCCCCTACGAGGCGCTGTATCTGAAGCCGCCGCCTTCCTCGACCACCACCGAGACCAACAATCTGTGGGACTGGGATGTCGCCGAGGTTTTTATCGGCAGCGACTTCAACGACATTCGCCTCTACAAGGAGTTCGAAATGTCGCCGCGGGGCGAATGGGTGGATCTGGACATTCATTACAAGGAACCCCGCATCGGCGCGGACATCCACTGGGATTCGGGATTCACGGTGAAGGCGCGCATCGATGAGGCGAAGAAGATCTGGTACGGAGAGATGAAGATTCCGGTGTCCTCGGTCGACAGCAGACCCGCCAAGGCGGGCAACCGGATGCGCATCAACCTCTACCGTATTCAGGGGCCGGAGCCGCGCGTCTATCTCGCCTGGAAGCCGGTGAACAATCCCTCTTACCACACCCCCTCGGCGTTCGGAGAGATGATTCTCGAGAAATGATGTACCAACGGCAGCTTCGCATCTCCCATGTGGGATTGCGGGGGATCGTGGGGTTCGGGTTGGAGGCGTCCCACGTGCTCGACTTCGCCGCCGCGTTCGGCACATTTCTCGATTCCGGGCCGGTGATCATCGGCCGCGACCCGCGATCGAGCGGCGTGATGATGCGCGAGGGCGTGATCGCCTCCCTGCTGGCGACGGGCCATGACGTGGTGGATCTCGGGGTTGTCTCGACGCCCATCATCCAGCACGCCATCCTGCGGCGCGATGCCGCGGGGGGCATCTCGATCGGAGCGAGCCACAATTCCGCCGAATGGAATGCGCTGAAGTTCTTCGCCGCCCGGGGAACCTACCTTTCGACGGGCGAGGCATCGGAACTGCTCGATATCTATCACCTGCGCAAGTTCAGTTTCGTGGACTATACGCGCCTCGGCAAGCTGAAGTCAGCGCCCGAGGCGGTGGATCGGTACCTGGATGATCTAGCGGCGGCTTTCGACCTTGCTTCGCTGCGTGATTTCCGCGTACTGGTGGATTGCTGCAACGGGACTTCCTCGCTGATCCTGCGGCGCATGCAGGAGCGCTTCGGATTGGACTTCATCCTTATTAACCAGCAGATGGAGGGCGTGTCGTTCGCCCACGAACCATCCATCAACCGCAAGACGGTGTCGCTGCAACTGGCTCCGCTGATGAAGCCGCTCCGCGCCGATGCCGGATTTCTGTTCGACATCGATTCGGACCGCGTGGCCGTGGCGCGCGAGGATGGCGAAGCGGTATCCGAGGAGATCGTTCTTCCGATGATCGCGGACTATCTGCTTCCGCGCGGCGAGGGAAAACTGGTGATCACGAACCTTTCGACGACGGCGCTGGTGGACGAGGTTGCTTCCTGGCACGGTGGCAAGGTGGTGCGCGTGCCGGTGGGACGCCAGGCGGCGATGGACGCTCTCGCCACCTACCGTGCCGGCCAGATCGCGGTGGCCGGGGAAGGCACCGGAGCCGTGATGATGCCCCGGTTCCGCTTCGTCTATGACGGGATTGCCAGCATGCTCGCCATTCTTTCGCTGATGAAGGAGCGCGGCCAGCGGCTTTCGGCCATCACCGGCGGCTATCCTCCCTTTTCCATTCTCAAGGATGAAGTTCCGCTGGTTTCGCAGCGCGTGCCGCTGATGATGATGGAGCTGAAGAAGCAGTACGCCGACGGCATTGCGGACATGCGCGACGGCCTCCGCATCAGTTGGCCCGACCGCTGGTTTCATGTGCGCGTCAGCCAGACCGAACCGGTGGTCCGTGTCATCTGTGAACAGAAAGGCGAGCCGCCGGCGGCGCTGTTCGGCGCGCTGATGGATGTGGTGAGGAGCATGGCCTGATGAGAGAGCACCGGCTGAAGGTCGGAGTATCCGGCATTCGTGGCGTCGTGGGCGAGTTTCTGACCCCCGCCCTGGCGTGTTCCTACGCGCAGGCGTTCGGGACGTTCGCCGGAAAGGGGCGCGTGGTGCTGGGGCGCGACACGCGCTCGAGTGGAGAGATGTTGAAACACGCGGTAGCCTGTGGATTGCTCGCCACCGGGTGTGAAGTAGTGGATGTAGGCATTCAACCCACTCCCACGATTCAGATTTACATCGGCGCCACGCGCGCGCGCGGCGGCATCTCCGTTACCGCTTCGCATAATCCGCCCGAGTACAACGCGCTGAAACTCTTCAACCACGAGGGACTCTTCTTCAATCACTACGAGCGGCGCGAACTGCTCGATATCTTTTACGAAAGCCAATTCCGCACGGCGGCGAATGAAGAGATGCGGAGCGTGCATTGCGATCACGAAACGCCCATGAACATGCATGTGGGGCGTATTCTGCGCCATGTGGACGCCGCGAGACTGAAAACCCGGCGGTTCCGCGTGGCGCTCGATGGCGTGAATGGGGCGGGATCGGCGCTCAGTTGCCGCTTCCTGGAGAAGGATCTCGGCTGCGACCTGCGGGCCATCAGCGTGGACCCCACGAAGCCTTTTCCCCGGGAAGCCGAGCCGCGTCCGGACACGCTCGGGGACTTGCAGGAACTCGTGCGGCGCGAACGCGCGGAGATCGGGTTCGGCCAGGACCCGGATGGGGACCGCCTCGCGGTGGCCGATGAACACGGGCGCGTGCTGGACAATGATGACGTGCTGGCGCTGGTTGTGGACGCCACGCTGTCCTCGATGCCGGGAGATGTCGTGGTGAACCTCACCACCTCGTCGGTGATCGATGACATCGCGCTGGCGCATGGCCGGAAATGCTATCGCACTCCGGTTGGAGAAGCGAACGTTGTCGAGATGATGCAGGCCACCAGGTCCGTCATCGGCGGAGAGGGCTCGAACGGGGGAGTCATCTTTCCGGCGGTGCAATACTGCCGCGACAGCTACACCGGAATGGCTTTTCTGCTCGATCTGATGGAGCGGACCGGAAAGACCATCTCGGAACTCGCCGCCCGCCTGCCGCGCTACTACCGCCGGTCCGGAAAGGTGGCGTTCGAACATGGACGGCTGGGGCCGCTGATGCAAGCCCTCGAGGACAGCTTCCCGGACGCGCTGACGGATCGCACCGACGGACTGAAGCTGGTTCTTCCCGAGGCGTGGATTCACGTCCGGGTTTCGAACACCGAGCCGCTGCTGCGGCTGGCGATTGAAGCAAAGACGGAGCAGCGGGTGGAGGAGTTGTACGGCTCCGTGCGGAAGCTGTTGGGGTAGCGCGGCGGCTGACCGCATCAAGTCCCGATGGTATAGCTCTCCCCCGCGCGCGTGGCGAACTCGATCACTCCGCCCGATTCCACGGCTTCGACCCGCGCTCCGCGGGAGACCACCCGCGCCGCCGCGCCTTCCCATGGTTTGGCTATCCGCGCCCGCGCGCCTTTTTCGCTTTTCAGCATCACGCCGGAAATCCGCTTTCCGTCAAAGCGCGCCGACACGAGAAAGGCTCCCGCCGCGCGCAGATCGCGAAACGCGGCCGCGCCCAGATTGATCCGGTTGGGAAAGAGACGAATCACTCCGTCGTAGCTTTGCAGCAGACATTCGTTGATTACAGCCGGCAGCGAGAGATTCTCCGTCCACACTCCCATCCTCATCATGAAGTCGAAGTTTGTCGCGTCGCTGTAACGGCCGTCAATCTGCCGCACGCGGTCATTCGCGGTTCCGAGCGGCGTGAGGGAGTAGCGCACCTCCCGCTTGAACCATTCGAGGTCCAATACTCCCAGGCGCGCCCGGGCGAGCGGCTGCCACACCAGGTCGTTGCCTCCTTCCAGCCGGATCGTCTTCGCCGTGCGCCGCGCGAGTTCGAGCAACTCCGGCTTTGACCGGAGACCCACCTGCTCGGCCGGAAAGACCGGCGCGAGCGTCACAGGCACGTTATAGACATACTCGACCGGCGCGTCGAGAACATCCAGCCAGACGCGGCCGAACGGCCCTTCACCGGTGGGATATGGCGCCAGGTTGCGGCGGACTTCGCGCCACTTCTCCCGCTGGCCGGCGTCGATGCCCAGCACGCGCGATCCCTCGTCCACCGCGTCCAGGAGAAACTCCGTCAACGCGAGGTCGATGATGCAATCGCGATTCAGGCGGAAATCGACCGTGGCTCCCCAGTTTTCGGGAGAGACCGTGGGAATGATGTGGTACTTGCCGTCCTCTCCCCTGCTTGCGAAGGCCACCAGAAACTCGGCCGCCGCGCGCAACATCGGATACACCCGGCGCAGGTACTGTTCATCGAGCGTGTACTTGTACTGCCACCACAAGCTCTGCACGGTCCATGGGGTCTCGCAGATTTCGTAGCCCCAGGGCGGCGCCGGATACGGGTTGACGTTGCTTGGAACCGGGTAGGCGGAATGCGGGAAATAGGCTCCCGGCAGGCCGAACTGCACGCGCGCGTTCCATTCCGCCATCGGCATCAGGCTCTCGACCAGCCGCGTATAGGGCTCATGCTGGCCGACATGATTGCTGGAAAATACTCCCCACCACACCTGCTGGGTGTTGTAGTTCATGTGATAATCGCCGTGCCACGCGGTTCCGATCTTGCCTCTGCTCCAGTTTCCAAACAGTCCGGGCGCGACCTTGCCTTGCTTCAGGCAGCAGGCGAGAAAATACTGGTTCTGATACCAGATGCGCTCGAGTTCCTTATCGGCGAGTTCCACGGCCGAAGCCGACCAGAACCTGGCCCAATGCTCCGACGACTCGCGGCGCAGACCGGCCACGGCGGCGCCGGCGAATCGCGCGGCTTCGCGGGCGGCCTGCTCCGCCGGATCCGCCGCGTCGCGCGAAGTCAGCACCGTGATATCGAGGCGCAACGGTTGTGCTTCGAGGGGCCGCAGCAGCGCGCGGCGCTTCGCGGCGTCCGTTTCCGCTCGCCAGCGTCCGGCCAGAACGGCGTGAAGGGCCATGCTCCGGTCCTTTGCCGATCTTGGGGGGTGCGGCTCGGCCGCGGTGGGCGCCACCGCCGGAAATTCCTGAAATCCCGAAAACCCCGTTTCGAGTGCCTGAATGCGCGGTTCGGGCAGGAGCGCTTCCTGCTCCCAATGCGGCTCATACGCGCACGAAACCACGGGGGCCGGAGAGCCGCTGGCCACTGATACATGATTCGCCTCACGGCTTACAAAGCAGGTGATTTCGAATGGCCGCGTCCGGCCGCGCAGATCATCGTGTACGAGACGCAGCGTGAGCACTCCCGAGGCGATATCCAACTCCTGGCGCTCCACGCGCACCATGCGCGAATCCCAGTGCAGCCAGATTGTCCCGCAAGGCCATGGCCGGGGCCAGGGTTTGCGGTAGGAAGATTGCATCAGCTCCGAGTACTCACGGAAGAAATCGATCCTGCTCTCGAGGAACGTCATCTCGGGGTGGCCCTGCCGCCTGGCCTCCTCGCCCGCCCTTTTCCAGAGATCCAGCACTTCCCGGAACGTCTTGATGTGCGCGGCGTGCTCTTCGCTCACCCGGATATCCCAGGCATCGTTCTTGCCAAGATGCAGCCCCAAGGCGTCGGGACGCACCGTGACGCATACCCCGAGATCGCCATTGCCAAGGAGAATGCCTTCGAAGAAATCCGGAGTGGGCTGGGTGCGCACGAGTGGATGTTTTCCGGCAATCGCCGCCGCGTCCATGCGGTCTTGCGGCCCGGACGCGGCGCTTGCGGGGGCGATGCCGGCACCCAGTGCCGCGGCCGATTGGAGGAACCCGCGGCGGTTGTGTTTCCCTGCGTTCGACTGGTCCACATAGGCATCTTGGCACAGAAGCGCGAAGAGCGGGTGCCGGAATCTTTTTAGGTGTGTTTTTTCAACAAGTTACGAGATAACAGCGAGCGTAAGGCGGGGGCGATCTAAGGTAAACATCGGATTCATACATCTGTAACCTAATGCACCGCATATAGATAAAATTCTTGACGACGCACTATATGTTGTGGGATCTTTCCATAGTACGCTAATAGTATGGCAGGATTTGGCTGAGACGCGTTTCCAGGTCTTTGCCAGCCTGACTCGCAACTCGTTGTTTTTCAACTATTTTTCAAAGGAATACCACTATGGGCCAACTCAGTGTCGATCTCAGTGTCCGCATGCGGGAGTTGAAACGCTCTTTGCCTGTTTCCCAGCGTACCGGAGTTGTCTTTCCCCGGTACTTCACCTCCCGTCAGGAGGCTGGCCGGACCCCCTATGATGAGGTCGAATGGGAGTTGCGAAACGCCACTATCGGAAACGATAAAGGATCGGTCATTTTTGAACAGCGGGACGTCGAAGTTCCCGCCGACTGGTCCCAGACCGCCACAAATATTGTCGCCAGCAAGTACTTCCACGGGCGGATGGGATCGCCCGGGCGGGAGCGCAGCGTGCGTCAACTGGTTCATCGCGTCGTCGACACCATTACGGAATGGGGCAAGGATGGCCACTACTTCAAGACGGATCTCGACGCCTCCAACTACCGTGATGAACTGGCTCATCTCATGCTTACGCAGAAGGCATGCTTCAACTCGCCGGTCTGGTTCAACGTCGGCGTAAAGGAGCAGCGCGGGTATGGCTGGTATTGGGATGAGACTTCGGACGTCATCCAGAAAATATCCAATGGCGAGAACCGTCCGCAGTGTTCGGCCTGTTTCATTAATTCGGTTGGCGACACATTGGAATCGATTCTGGATCTGGCCAAGACCGAGGGCATGCTGTTCAAGTGGGGTTCGGGCACGGGCACCAATCTTTCCTCTCTTCGCGAGGAGGACGCGATTCTCTCGGGCGGCGGCCGGGCATCCGGCCCGCTGAGCTTCATGAAGGGCTTCGATGCCTTCGCGGGCGTCATCAAGAGCGGCGGCAAGACGCGCCGCGCCGCCAAGATGGTTATTCTCAATGCCGATCATCCGGACATTGAAAAGTTCGTCTGGTGCAAGGCGAAGGAGGAAAAGAAGGCCCACACGCTGATTGACGCGGGCTACGACAGTTCGCTGGACGGCGACGCTTACGCCTCCATCTTCTTCCAGAACGCCAACAACAGCGTGCGGGTCACCGATGAGTTCATGCACGCCGTCGTCGAAGACCGCGACTGGTGGACGCGGTCCCGCATCGACAACCGTCCAGTCAACCGCTTCCGCGCGCGCGACCTCATGAAGGAGATCGCCGAGGCCACTCACCAGTGCGGCGATCCGGGTCTCCAGTTCGACACCACCATCAACCGCTGGCACACCTCGAAGACGACGGCGCGCATCAACGCCAGCAATCCGTGTTCGGAATACATGTTCCTCGACGATTCGGCCTGCAACCTGGCTTCGCTGAACCTCATGAGGTTCGTTTCCCCGGGCGGCGAATTCGACGTCGAGGCCTTCCGCCACGCTGTCGACACAATCATCCTCGCCCAGGAGATCATCGTCGACAGAGCCAGCTATCCCACGGAAAAGATCGCCAGGAACTCGCACGATTTCCGCCCACTCGGACTCGGCTACGCGAACCTCGGCGCGCTGTTGATGAGCTTCGGCATCCCCTATGACAGCGATCAGGGCCGCGACTACGCGGGCGCCCTGACGGCGATCATGTGCGGCCAGGCCTATCTCACCAGCGCCCGCATCGCCGAGGCTACCGGGCCCTGCCCCGGCTACGCGGCCAACGAGGAGCCGTTCCTCGAAGTGATTCGCATGCACCGCGAATCGACCAGCCGCCTGGATGGCCGCCGGGTTCCGGCCGCGCTGCTCGACAACGCCAAACTCGTCTGGCAGCAGGCGTACGAAAAAGGCCGTGAATCCGGCTTCCGCAACGCCCAGACCACGGTAATCGCTCCCACGGGCACCATCGGCTTCATGATGGATTGCGACACCACCGGCATCGAGCCGGATCTGGCTCTTGTCAAGTACAAGAAACTTGTCGGAGGCGGCGTCATCAAGATCGTCAACAACACCGTGCCGCAGGCGCTCATCCGCCTCGGATACAAGACCGAGCAGGTGGACCGCATCGTCAGCCACATCGATTCCACCGGAACCATCGAAGGCGCGGCGGATCTCAAGCCGGAGCACTTGCCGGTTTTCGATTGCAGCCTCCGCCCGCAGAACGGCGTGCGTTTCATCCACCACATGGGCCATGTCAAGATGATGGCCGCCGTCCAGCCGTTCATCTCCGGAGCAATTTCGAAAACCATCAACATGCCCGAGGAGTCGACCGTCGAGGACATCATGGACGCCTACATTGAAAGCTGGCGTCTGGGCTTGAAAGCCGTCGCCATCTACCGCGACAACTCGAAGCGTGTCCAGCCGCTCAGCTCGGGCACGGGGAAAGCCGCGAAGACCGCCGCTCTCTCCAAGACCGAAACGGTCATTCAGGAGCGTATCGTCTACCGTCCCGTCCGCCGCAAACTGCCTGATGAACGCCAGTCCATTACTCACAAGTTCTCGATCGGGGGCCACGAAGGCTATATCACAGTCGGCCTTTTCGAAGACGGAACGCCGGGTGAAATCTTCATCACCATGGCGAAGGAAGGCTCGACGATCTCGGGCCTCATGGACAGCTTCGCCACCGCCGTCAGCTACGGGCTTCAGTATGGAGTTCCCCTGAAGTTCTTCGTCGACAAGTTCAGCCACGTGCGATTCGAGCCGAGCGGCTGGACGGGCAATCCCCAGGTGCCCTACGCCAAGTCCATCATGGATTACATCTTCCGCTGGATGGCGGCCAAGTATCTCGGTCCCGAGCATGTTGCCCAGGAAGCCGGCGAATCGACGAAACTGCACCCCACCGAGCCCGAGCCGCAGCAATCGCTGCCCTTCGGCCCCGTGGTGGAAGACGCTCCGTTGTGCTCGGAGTGCGGCGGATTGATGACGCGCAACGGTTCCTGCTACAAGTGCGAAAACTGCGGCGGAACCAGCGGCTGCTCCTAACCTGTTACCATCTCATCGAGCGCGGCAACCCGCGCATACGGGCGGATGGCGGAAACCGCCCGTATGCGAACGCCGGCGAGTCGAGGTATCATGTACCCCATGACCCGCCGAAATCTGCTGGCTTCCGCTATTGCCGCACCATTCGTTATGAGTGCTGACACACCGAGTTACGTTAAACGGCCATTCCGCTACGCGGACGTCGAGGCAAAGATTCACAGGCGCGACTTTACCGGGATCTTCAAAGAGGATCTTCCGACGCCTTGCATGCTGGTGGACAAGGCGATGATGGAGCACAACCTCAAGCACATGTCGGAGCACTGCAAGAGGACGGGGATCAACGTCAGGTCTCATTGCAAGATTCACAAATCCACCGACATTGCGAGGAAGCAGATTGCTTTGGGCGCGCTGGGGATCTGCTGCGCCACCATCGCCGAGGCGGAGTTGATGGTATCGGCGGGAATCAAAGGCGTGTTGTATACGCGCGGGCCGGCCGGAAAAAACCAGATCTGGCGCGGCATCATGCTTCAGGCCAGCGAGCCAACATTCATGATGGTGGCCGATGATCCCATGACCGTGGACCTGCTCGATGAGGCGGCGGCCACGGCAAGAACCAAACCAACGGTTCTCATCGACCTTTATGCGGGTTTGACGCGCGCGGGGCACGCCACGGGCCAGCCGGGAGTGGAACTTGCCAAGCGCATTGAGTCCAAGAAGAATCTCAAGCTGGGAGGGGTGATGGGCTACGCGGGCGGAGCATCTCACACGCACGGCTGGGAGAACCGGCGCGCCAAGTCGCATCACGATGTGGAACCGGTGGTCGAGACCGCCATGCTGTGCAAGCGCGCCGGACTCGACGTTCCCATCATCACCGGCGGCAGCACCGGCACTTACAACATCGACAAGGAGATCGGGCTCACCGAACTCCAGGCCGGCTCCTACGTGTTCATGGATACGCTCTACATGGGCATCGGCGGGAAGGACCGCCCGGAGAAATACACGGACTGGGAGCCGGCCCTCACCGTTCTCACCACCGTCACCAGCCAGAATCATCCGAACCAGGTCGCCATCGACTGCGGCAACAAAGCGATGCTGCGGCCGACGGACCAGGTCAAGGGCCGCCCGGAAATCAAGGCGGAAAACCAGGGAGCCGAATACGGAATTCTGAAGTGGAACGATGGCGACGGGCTCAAGTTGGGGCAGAAGGTGGAACTGTACTGCTCGAACCTCGACATGAGCACCAACTGTTATGACCGTTACTACGTGATGGAAGGCGACAAACTGGTGGACGTGTACCCCATCATGGGCCGTTCGGGCGCCGTGCAACGGTAACGGAACGCTTCAGATCCCCATAATCCTGTTCAACTCCGCGGTCGTGGCGCTGCGCTCGACAAAGGAGAAGGTTCCGCTTTCCCGGACTTCGCGGGCCGCCTCCAGCAGGCCGCTCATCGCGGCGCGATAGAGCGAGGTCGCAAGGCTGATTCGCCGCACTCCGGCATCGGCGAGTTCCGCCACGGAGAACGATTTTCCCGGTATCCCCACCATGAAGTTGAACGGCTTTGCCGACGCTGAACAGACCACCCGCACCGAAGCGACAAAGGGCAATCCGGGCGCGAACAGCACATCCGCTCCTGCTTTGTCGTATGCCTGCAACCGGCGGATGGTGGCGTCCATGGTGGGACGGGCGTAAAGAAAGTTGTGCGCCCGCGCGGTAAGCAGGAAGGGAAACGGCAGCTTGCGGGCCGCTTCGGCGCCCGCCGCGATCCGCTCGACCGCGAGCGCCTCGTCGTAGAGAGGACTCTCGGGATTGCCGGTGGAATCCTCGATGGTGCACCCCACGAGTCCCGCCTCGGCCGCCAGCCGCACCGTTTCCGCAACCGCCTCCGGAGCGTCGCCGAATCCATTCTCGAGATCCGCCGACACGGGCAGGTCGGTGGATTCGACAATCCGGCGCGCGTGCGCGAGCGCCTGGTCGCGGGTCAGCCCGCCATCCCTTCGTCCGAGCGCGCCGGCGGAAGCGGCGCTCGATGTCGCGAGGGCCTCGAAACCGAGCCCGGCCAGAATCCGCGCCGATGCGGTATCCCAGGGGTTCGGAATGACGAAAGCTCCAGGCCCCTGGTGAAGCGCGCGAAAGCGCTCTGCTTTACTTGTTTGTGTCGCTGTCATGATAGTCCCGATTTTACTCTCACCGCCGGCCGCGGCCGGCGGCGCGCAACCCACGAGGGATACGGACGGGCGTTATACTGCACTTGTTCAGGCGCCGGGGAGGAGCCACGCATGCGGTCCGTCACGCTGATTATCGTACTGGGAGCGTTGGCGTGCGCTCTGTCGGCGCAAGCGCCGGATCATGGAAAACGCTACGGCCGTCTGATCGTGCGCAACGCGATTGTTGTCGAAGGCAACGGCACCCCGGCCTCCGGTCCGCGGGACATCCTGATCGAGGAGAACCGCATCGCGAGCGTGATTCCCTCGGGCAACGGGGCGGGGCCGAGAGCCGGCGCCGTGATCGACGCCAAGGGACGTTATGTCCTGCCGGGGTTTATCAACATGCACGGCCATAGCCACGATGAGCGCGGCGGCGTGCCCATGCCGGTGGAGTATGTCTTCAAGCTGTGGCTCGGCTGCGGCATCACCACCGTCCGCGACGTAGGCAGCAATTTCCAAAGGACCAAGGCGTACCGCGAGGCGTCAAGAGAAGGAAAAGCCATAGCGCCGCGCCTGTTCGTCTATCCGTTCTTCGGAAGTCCGCCAACTCCGGACGCGGCGCGGGCGCGCGTGCGGGAACTCAAGGAGAGCGGCGCCGATGGAATCAAGATCGTTGGCATTCACCGCGACACGATGGACGCGATGATGGAAGAGGCGCACAAACTCGGCCTTCGCGTGGCGCATCACGTGGGCGTCGAGGAAACCAACGCCTGGGACAACATCCGCGACAGGACCACCACCATCGAACATTGGTACGGGATTCCGGATGCGGCCATTCCGGACGGGGTTCAGAACTTTCCCGCCACATACAACTACAGTGACGAGGTGGACCGCTTCCGCTACGCCGGACGGTTATGGCGCGAGGCGGATCCGGGGAGGTTGAAGACGGTCCTCGAAGGCATGGCGCGCGCCGGCGTCGGGTGGGACCCGACATTCAACATCTACGAGGCAAGCCGCGACTTGCAGCGCGCCCGGACACAGCCGCAGTTTGCGGACTATCTGCATCCCGCGCTGGCGAAGTTTTTCGTTCCCAGCCGGGAGAACCACGGATCGTACTTCTTCCACTGGACGACAACGGATGAAGTGTTTTGGAAGGAGAACTACCGCATTTGGATGAACGCCGTGCGTGACTTCGCCCGCATGGGCGGCACGGTGACCACCGGTGAGGACGCCGGCTACATCTACCAGATGTACGGCTTCGGATATCTGCGCGAGTTGGAGTTGCAGCAGGAGGCGGGCTTCCACCCCCTGAAGGTCATTCAACACGCGACGGTGAACGGTGCGCGGATGCTGGGGGAAGAGAGCAGGCTGGGCCGCATCCGCGCGGGGTGGGCCGCGGATCTGATCGTCGTGAACGGCAATCCGCTCGAGGATTTCAAGGCTTTGAACCCCATGAACGGGGGCATCGAGTGGGTCATCAAGGACGGCTTCGTCTACAGCGCGCCCCGCCTGCTCAGCGAAGTAAAGGAGATCGTCCGCCAGGCGCGCACGCAGCGGAAAGCGGGACCATCGGAATAGTGGATGAGGCGGACCTCGATTTTCATCCACTCACCCGCGGCGTCAGGGGGGATTCGAGCACTCGAATGTGTCAAGGCCGGCGGGCGCCGCCCCACGCGCGCGCCGGCGCCGCGGTGGATACGCCGCGGAACACCTGAAACGGCATCGCCTCGCCGTTCCCGCGAATTCCCTGGACGCTCACCCTCCACGTCCCTGCTTCCGGATCCACAATTTCGAAGGATTCACTGGTGCCGGCCGACGCGTTGTAACCGGTCCGGTCGGCGTATGGCCCATAATGACGGCCGCTCGGGCTGACGAGGTGAAGATCGAAATCGCGGTCGGCGGAGTCCCACCCCAGTTTCACCTCCAGCGACCTGGCTCCCTTCGGAATCCGCGTCAGTTCACTCCACCAGCCGGCCACTGGCACGGAGGCACTCCAGGTGGGGGGCGCCGGCGCCGCGCCGGGCTTTCCCGAGGCCGTCGAAAGGTATACCGGGGAGGAGGGGCGCGGACCGGAGCAATCGCCATAGGGAGAGCTATTTGCCGAAACGGCGGGACCGCGGTATCCATGGCGCCGCGGCGCCGGCAAGTCCTCCAATTCGAAGGGGATGCTCTGCGAAGAGATGGAAAACGCCTTTGTCACCTGCACATGAACGTGGGTACCGAAGGAGTAGCCGCTGGTGCCGGCGGTTGCCAGCGCCTGTCCCTGCTCGACATGCTCGCCGTTGCGCACGCGGAACGTGCCGGTCTTCAGGTGGGCGTAGTGGCTATACTCGCCATCATCGTGCTGGATGGTGATGTAGTTGCCGAAGATACGCAGGTGGGGCGTCTGACCGTAGCCGCGGTCAAAGGTGTAGGCGGTGCCGGAGCGCATGGCTACCACGCATCCCCCCGCCCGGGGAGCGATATCGTAGGCGTGCAGCGTGCGGCCCCAATGGGAGTACATCCCGTAAGGCGGCTGGCTGATCACCCATTGCTCCCTGGGCGGAAAGGGCAGGTGATAGCCCGCGGTCGAGATGAGAAACCGCGCCGGAGCGCTGAGTTGCTGGCCGTTCTTGACGAAGACCACATATTCGGCCGGAGGAAGGGCGGCAAGGTGCGCCGTCATGCGCGTGGCGTCCTGTGTGACGGGAAATATGTGGGCGATATACTGCCACCCTCCGGCGCTGGTGTATCGCGCCACGTGAATGGTGGACTCCGTGTTGAAGCCGGCGCCCTCGACGGTGAGTTCGTTCTGTTGGGCCCCGGTCTCACGGGTGGCGACGCGAGTGATGCGGAGTTTTCCGTCGGAAGGATCCGGCAGGATGCGGAAGGGCCGGGAAGCGAGCGTGGATCCGTTCGCGGTGACCCGCACCGTCCACTGGCCGGGGCGGTTGGCCGGCGCGAAGCCGCCGACCGGCAACTGAGTCAGCAGGCAAAGGGATGACGAAGCAGGAAGCTGTTCGTACGGCGCGGTGGCGGAAACCGCCCCTCCGGGATCGAGCCATTCGACCGTAAGCGCGTCGGAGGAGCGGACGTTTCTGGCGGTAAACCGGAAGAACACCTGGCGCGTGGAGGCGGGAAACACCGTGGACGGTTTCGTGATGGCACAGGAATCCTCGCTTGCGGCGGACCCCAACTCGGCTTGTTGAACGGTGGCCGCCCTTCCCGCGGCGATGACGAGCACAAACTGGATGAGACAAGGGACGCGCATGCGGGCCAAAGTCTTCTATCGGCCGGACGCCGCGGAGACTTGAGGATCCCCATCGCGCCTCGCCCGAGGCGGCGCAATCGATGCATCCCGCCGCGCATCTGCGCTACCCTCAAACTTATATGGTTCAGGAGATCATCCCCGAAGGCCTTACTTTCGATGATGTCCTTCTGCAGCCCGCGCGCAGCAACGTGTTGCCCACCCAGGTCGACACCAGCACTCGCTTTAGCCGCAACATCGCGCTGAACATCCCCATTGTCAGTTCGGCCATGGACACGGTCACCGAGTCGCATCTCGCCATCGCGCTGGCTCAGCAGGGCGGGATCGGCATCATCCATCGGAATATGCCCGTCGACCGGCAGGCGGAGGAAGTGGACCGTGTGAAACGGTCGGAAAGCGGCATGATCGTGGATCCCATCACGATCGGCCCCAACGAAAAGATCTACGATGCGCTCGAATTGATGAAGCGCTACCGCATCTCCGGCGTTCCCGTCACCGAGCAAGGCAAGCTGGTCGGCATTCTCACCAACCGCGACCTGCGGTTCGAGACGCGCTATGACCTGCCCGTCAGCGACGTGATGACCAAGGAGAACCTCATCACCGTCCCGGTGGGTACCACGCTCGAGCAGGCGCGCGCGATCCTTCACAAGCACCGCGTCGAAAAACTGCTCGTGGTCGACGACCGGTTCGCGCTCAAGGGCCTCATCACCGTCAAGGACATCCAGAAGAAGCTGAAATACCCCAACGCCGCCAAGGATTCGCAAGGCCGCCTGCGCGTAGGAGCCGCCATCGGCGCCACCGGTGATTTTCTCGAGCGCGCCCGGGAGCTGGTGCGCCGCAAAGTGGACGTCCTGTGCATCGACACGGCGCACGGCCACAGCGAGCGCGTGCTCGAAGCCATCGCTTCGGTGAAGAACGAGTTTCCGGACGTCGACCTTGTGGCCGGCAATGTCGGCACCACCGAGGGAGCCCGCGACCTCATCAACCTGGGAGTTGACGGCATCAAAGTGGGCATCGGCCCCGGTTCGATCTGCACCACGCGCGTCGTCAGCGGAGCGGGCGTACCCCAGATCACCGCTATCCTCGAATGCGCCCGGGCCACGCGCGGCACGGATGTTCCGCTGATCGCCGATGGCGGCGTCAAGTACTCAGGCGACATCACCAAGGCGATCGCCGCCGGAGCCGGCGCCGTCATGATCGGCAGTCTCTTTGCCGGCACCGACGAAAGCCCCGGCGAGACCATCCTCTACCAGGGCCGCACTTTCAAGAGCTACCGCGGCATGGGGTCGCTGGGAGCGATGGCCCAGGGTTCAAGCGAGCGATACGCGCAGGACCCCAATTCCAAACTGGTCCCCGAGGGGATCGAAGGCCGTGTCCCTTACAAGGGGCCGCTCTCGGAGATGGTGTTTCAACTCGTCGGCGGGGTGCGTTCCGGCATGGGATACTGCGGCTGCTCGACCATCCCCGAGTTGCAGGAGCGCGCACGCTTCCTCCGCGTCACCTTCGCCGGGTTGCGCGAAAGCCACGTCCACGACGTCATCATCACCAAGGAAGCGCCGAACTACCGAGTGGAATAGCGGCCGTTATAGGGGGGACGGCGCCCGCGGCGAACTGTCCCGCCATCAGAAGCCTTCATTTAGCGACTTCTCGAGCTTTTCGCGCAACCCCTTCGCCAGGCGCGGACTGGCGCCACCGGTGGAAATCGCGATCTGCACGCCGCCGTGCCGCAACCGCGCCGGAACCAGAAAATCGCACTCCCCGGGTGCGTCGGCGACATTGGCGGGAATCCGCTTGCGCGCCGCTGCGAGAGCGACGGCCTGGTTCACCTTGCGGTCATCCGTCGCCGCGAATACCAGCGCCATGCCGTCCACCACGTCGGATGGCCGGAAGCGGCGCTTCCGCAGCGTCACGTTCAGCCCGGCAAACCCTTCCTCGCACCGCGGGCTCACCACGGTCACATTCGCCCCCGCCTCCAACAGTCCCTTCACCTTTCTCAGCGCTACCTTTCCGGCGCCCGCCACCAACACGCTCCGCCCGCGCAAGTCCAGGAACACCGGGTAGTAAGACATGGGCGGATGTTATCATGAGGTTGCATGGACCCGCAGCGTAGTCTGCCGGTCGTGGTTATCGTAGGCAGGCCGAACGTCGGCAAATCCACCTTATTCAACGCGATCATTCGGGACAGGCGGTCGATTGTCGGGGATGAACCCGGCATCACGCGCGATCGCATCCACGGTAAGGCCCAGCACCACGGCCGGAAATTCGAGATCATCGACACCGGGGGCATCCTCCCCAACGATGACGGCCTCATCCCCACGGAGATCTTCAAGCAGGCCAGGGCCGCGCTCGAAGAGGCCGCGCACATTGTTTTTCTCATCGATGGCCGCACGGAGATCACCGGCGCCGACAGGGAACTCGCCGTGCTGCTGCGCAAGCTCGGAAAGCCCGTCACGCTTGCCGTCAACAAGATCGACGCCGCCGCCCGCGAATCGCTGATCCACGAGTTCCATGCGCTGGGCATCGGCGATGTCCTGCCCGTCTCGGCGGAACACCGCATCGGAATCGAGGAGCTGCTCGATCACGTCACCGCGTCCTTTCCGGAATCGGAGGAGTCCGGCGCGCCTGTTGGTCCTCCGCGCATCAAGGTGGCCATCATCGGACGTCCGAATGTGGGCAAGTCGACGCTTCTCAACGCTCTCACGGGCGAGGAGCGCGCCATCGTCTCGCCCCTGGCCGGCACCACGCGCGATGCCGTCGATGAGACCGTCGAGCATGGCGGCGTGCAGTACACTTTCGTCGATACCGCCGGCATCCGCCGCAAGGGCAAGACCCGGCTGATGGCCGAAAAACTCAGCGTGGTGATGGCCCGCCGCCACATCCGGATGGCGAATGTCGTCCTCCTCGTCATGGACGCGAGCGAAGGATTCGTCGCACTGGACGCCACCATCGCGGGCTATGCCGTCGAGGACGGCCGCGCCGTCATCATCTGCGTCAACAAGTGGGACATCACGTCTGAAAAGAACAGGAAGACGTTTCTTCAGACCGTGCGCGACAACTTGAAGTTTCTCGAATTCGCTCCCGTGCTCTTTCTATCCGCGAAGACGAAATCGGGCGTCGCCGGAATCTTCCGCCACGTCAGGGAGGCCTATGAAGCCGCCTCTCACCGCGTCACGACGGGTGAACTGAACCGCTTCGTGGAGTCGCTCAACATGGATACGGATGTGAAATTGAAGTACATCACGCAGACCTCCATTCTTCCCCCGACGTTTGTTCTGTTCACCGGAGGGCGCACCGGCCTGCACTTTTCCACCGAGCGGTTCCTCATCAACCGCCTGCGGAAGGAATTCGGCTTTGCGGCGACGCCTATCGTGCTCAAGACCAGGTCTACGCGCCGCAAGTGATTCTTGTGAAACGCGCGCCTCGCGCCGCACCCCCCTTTCGGGCGTAATGCCGAAGTGTTAGATTGGAACTTCCGAGGAGGGGCGCCCGATGCAAGCCGTTGTGGAATCTGCCATCCCTGCCCGCGACCCGGGCGGCAAGCCCCAAACCGCCCGCCGCAACACCGCCGTCGACGTCTACCGCGGACTGGTCATGTTTCTCATGATGGCGGAGGTGCTCCAGCTCGCGCGCGTCTCGCGCGCCTACCCCGGCAACTGGTTTTGGAGCATTCTCGCCTGGAACCAGACGCACGTGCAGTGGGCGGGCTGTTCGCTTCACGATCTCATCCAGCCCTCGTTTTCCTTCCTTGTCGGCGTCGCGCTTCCCTATTCCATCGCCAGCCGCCTTGCAAAGGGAGCCACCTTCAACAGGATGTTCGCCCACGCCCTCTGGCGCTCGCTCCTGCTCATCTGGCTCGGCATCTTTCTGCGTTCTCTCTCGAGCCCGATGACGAACTTCACCTTTGAAGACACGCTCACGCAGATCGGCCTTGGCTACCCTTTCCTCTTTCTGCTCGGCTTTCGTCCGGCGCGCTGGCAATGGACCGCGCTCGGCGTCATACTGACAGGCTACTGGCTGGCCTGGGCGCTCTATCCCGCGCCGGGCCCGGGTTTCGACTACCAGGCCGCCGGCGTTCCCGCGGACTGGCAGTATAATTTCACGGGTTTTGCCGCCCACTGGAATAAGAACAGTAACCTGGGACAGGCGTTCGATGTCTGGTTCCTCAATCTCTTTCCGCGCGTCAGCCCATTTCTATACAACCGCGGCGGCTACCTGACGCTCAGCTTTATTCCGACCTTGGGAACGATGATCCTCGGCCTCATCGCGGGCCGCTCTCTGCGCGCGGCCGCTCCGGCCATCCCCATGAAACGGCTGCTGCTCGCGGCCGCCTGCTGCATCGGCGCGGGGCTCTTGTTGCATTTCACGGGCGTCTGCCCCATCGTCAAGAGGATCTGGACGCCGGCATGGACGCTCGCCAGCGGCGGCGCGTGCTTCCTCATCCTCGCCGCCTTCAGTTGGCTCATCGACATCAAGGGCTATCATCGCTGGACCTTCCCCCTCGTCGTGATTGGGATGAATTCGATTGCCGCCTATCTGATCGCTCACCTGTTTGAGAAATTCATCGTTGACTCGTTCCGGATCCATCTGGGTCCTGGCGCATTCCGATTCGCGGGAGCCGGGCTCGAACCGTTTTTCCGCGGGGCCGCTGTTCTGCTCGTCTTCTGGCTCATGCTTTTCTGGATGCACCGGCGTAAGATTTTCCTGCGAATCTAAGCTGCTCAAACGGAATCCGTTAGTGCGGTTTCCTGCTATACTGAACGGGGATCAGTTGTATTTGTTGAATCTTACCGGCGGGTTCGTCTATCAACTGAAGGAGAAGAGGAGGACATGAGTCCAGTAAAGGCTTCGACGGGAACCAGTGAGGCTAGCGACGTTTCAACTCCAGCCAGCCATCTTGGCTACAAGGTGTACAACCGTATCATCGATTGGATTTCCAACGACCGCACTCAGTTGGCCAACATTACCGAGCGCATCAACGAAGTGGTGCGCAAGAGCGGCGTGAGAGATGGCATCGTCCACCTGCAAACCCTGCACACCACCACCGCTATCTTCATCAACGAATGGCAGGATGCCCTGCTGCACGATGTGAAAGAGTTCTTCGAGAAGGTAGTGGACCGCAACGGATACTACCGCCATAACGATCCTGTCTACTCGGATTGCGAGCGCCGCAACGCCGATGCCCACATGCGCGGCATGCTCATGGGCCAGACACTCTGCCTCCAGGTCCGCAACGCCTCCGTGCTGCTCGGCACATGGCAGAGCATCATTCTCGCCGAGTTTGACGGGCCCCGCAGCCGCACGCTCGCCATTCAGGTTTCCGGCGTCTGACCCCAGGGGATGTCGCGGTACTTCACGATCGAAGAGGCTGAAGCGCTTCTGCCGGAAGTTGGCAAGTCCATGCGCGCCGCCATCGAGTTCCGGCGCTACTTGCTCATTGCGGAAGAGATTCTCGGCCGCGAATCCCACCGGATTGAGATGAGCGGGGGAGCGATGGTGGACGCGCCGCGGCTGAGCGAGGAAAAATCACGGCGCGATACCTGCGCGGCGCAAATCGAGGCAAACATCGAGCACATCCATTCATTAGGCTGCGAGATCAAGGACCTGAACTCCGGCGTGCTGGATTTCCGCACCCTCTACAAGGGCGAGGAGGTTTACCTCTGCTGGGAGCTCGGCGAATCCGGCATCTCCTACTGGCACGGATTGCAGGAAGGATTTGCAGGCCGCAAACCCGTGGATGAGGAGTTCCGCCGCAACCATCGCGGCCGGCGCGAACGTTAGCTTCACTGCTCGATTTCGTCGAGCCAGTCCGGGCGCTTCAACACTTCCCTCGGACGGCTTCCATCCGGCGGACCGATGATCCCGTCGCGGTGCATCATGTCGAGGATGCGGGCGGCGCGTCCGTACCCCAAGCGGAGCCGGCGCTGGAGGATCGAAGTCGATGCCTTGCCCATCTCGAGCACAACCCGCACGGCTTCCTGGTACATGGCGTCCTGAGCTCCGCCGCCCTCGTCCTCGCCCGATCCGGTCTCCGGATCGTCATCGTCGGATGGCGGCGGCTTCAGATAGCTTTCGTCGTAGTCCGGCAGCGCCTGGTCCCGCCAGTGCTCCACCACGCGGTTGATCTCGTTTTCGGTTACCAGTGAGCCGTGCACGCGCACCAGGCGGGATGAGCCGGGGGGCAGGTACAGCATGTCGCCGCGCCCCAGCAGATGCTCGGCTCCCATCACATCCAGCACGGTGCGCGAATCCACTCTGGTCGCGACGCGGAAGCTGATGCGCGACGGAAAATTCGCCTTGATCAGGCCCGTGATGACGTCCACGCTCGGACGCTGGGTCGCCAGAACCAGGTGCATCCCCACCGCGCGCGCCATCTGCGCCAGCCGCGTCACCGATGCTTCCACATTGGCGCGCTCGAGCATCATCAGGTCCGCCAGTTCGTCGATTACGATGAGAACGTAGGGCAGCGGCTTCAGTTGCTCCTGGTCCGCGGCGCCCTCCTCCTCGAACAGGTTCCCCGGGGTCCCCGCCGCCAGCTTCACCTTCCTGTTGAACTGCTCGATGTTGCGAACCCCTTGCGAGGCCAGCAGCTTCAAGCGCCGCTCCATCTCGAGCACGGCGTTGCGCAGCGCGTTGGTCGCCTGCTTGGCATCGGTGATCACCGGGGTGAGCAGATGTGGGATCCCTTCGTAGATGCCCATTTCGACGCGCTTGGGATCCACCAGCACCATCCGCACTTCGTCCGGCGTCGCCTTGTACAGAATCGACATGATCAGCGAGTTCAACATGACGCTTTTGCCCGATCCCGTCGAACCGGCGATCAGAAGGTGCGGCATCGTGTCGAGCGCGGCCACCTTGATCCGGCCGTTGATGTCCTTACCCAGACAGATCGTCAGCTTCGACCCCGAATCGCTGAACTCCTCCGATTCGAGGATCTGCCTCAGACTGATCACTTCCCGCCTCGTATTCGGCACCTCGATGCCCACCGTCGGTTTTCCCGGCAGGCGCTCAATGAAGATGCTTTCCGCCTGCAGGCCCAGGCACAGGTCTTCCGTCAGCGCCACAATCCGGCTGTACTTGATGCCCGCCTCGGGCTTGTATTCGAACGTGGTCACCACCGGTCCCGGATTGATCTGCACCACCGAGCCAAGCACGCCGAACTCTTCCAGCTTCGATTTGATGCGGCCGGCAATCTCCTTCAACTCCTGCCCGTCGTAAGCGCTTCGAACAGGAGTCTCATTCAACACGGCCGTCGATGGCAGATCGAAGGTCACCGGCCGGCCCCGCGGAGGATTCGCCGGACGCGCCGGTTCGGGCTCGGCAATGGCACGCGAGGGAGGCGGCGGAAGCGGTTCCGGCTCCTCGAGAACGAAGATCGGAATCTCCTCTCCGGCAGCCGTGTCAAGGGAAGGCTCCATCGCCCGGAACTCTCCCTGCTGCGAGGGATCCTCCCATGGCGGCCTGTCGTTCCGCGCATACGGGGCCGGCGGAGCGCTGGCCGCCATTTCGGGCTGCCCGGAGACAATCTCCGCGGGCTTACGCTTTGCCGCCTTCGCGCGCGCCCGCTCCTCCCTTAGCTGTTGCTTCGCCAGCCGGTTCAGCGCTCTCTGGTCCTTCCATCTCCTCCACCGGATCCGCCGCTGTTCCCCCCATTGCCGCGGCACGGAGAGCCATACCGGCACTTTCGCCAGTGAAAAGCTCGAGACCAGGTAGAGGGAGACCAACAGCGCGGTCGCGGTCAGAAGAGCCGCTCCGGCGGGATTCAGCACGCTCACCAGTGAATCGGCGGCCAGGGCCCCGGCTAAGCCGCCCGGCAGCAAACCGCCCTGCGCCGGAGGGAACCACGGGATCAGAGCAAGCCCGGTACAGCAGCCGAGCACCAACTGAACAAATCCGATCGCCTTGATCAACGGATACTGGATCGGCCGCGAACGCAGC
This sequence comes from Bryobacteraceae bacterium, assembly GCA_019187195.1. GTDB lineage: Bacteria > Acidobacteriota > Terriglobia > Bryobacterales > Bryobacteraceae > CADEFT01. The sequence goes on along the minus strand of JABAQT010000023.1, from coordinate 35,104 downwards.
CACTTCATTGCCACGATGACTATGGCCGCCGGCAGCACCCAGGCCGCCCACCCCAACAGTTGAAACAACAGATCGGAAGTATAGGAGCCCGCCTTGCCGATCTGGTTCGCCACCCGAAGGCCCTGTGTTGCCGTATTGAAGGATGGATCGCCGGGAGAAAACGAGTAAAGGCTAACAGACAATGCTGCCGCGCCCGCCAGATACACTAATCCCGCTGCTTCATTCAGCGTGCGATGCCGAGTCGGTCCCAAAAATCTCATCCTTGTCCTGTGGATCAGGGCGCCGGATGATAGCCAGAGCGCTCTCCATTATGGCAGAAATTCGAACTTCGCGGCTCCGCGTGAGCAAGCGGGGCAGGTCAGGCCGCGACCGCGGCCGCGCACCCGGCAACAGAAGCACAATCCGGCGGCAACGTGCCAAAATGAGAGTCACGTCCGCGCAGGCTATTCTCCTGGCCATGCGGGCGGCCCGCAGATGCCCACGACGAAAATCGTAGCCACCCTGGGTCCTTCCTCCCGTTCCGGGCAGGCGATTCATGACCTGATCACCGCCGGAGTGAACGTCTTCCGCATTAACGCCTCGCACGCCAGGAAGGGCGAGATCTCCGGCCTGATCCGCGCGGTGCGAGAGACAGCCGGAGAACTCGGAACCAACACCAGCATTCTCCTCGATCTTCAGGGCCCGAAGATACGCCTTGAAACCTTCGAAAACGGACAATGCGTCCTCGAGGAAGGCGCCGGGTTTATCCTCACCACCGAACCGGTTACCGGCACCTGCCGGCGCGCCTCGACGACATACAAGGAGTTCGCCAGGGACGTGACGGAAGGGGATCGCATCCTGCTCGCCGACGGCAGCGTGGAATTACGCGCCCTTTCAAGCGACGGCGTCCAGGTTGCCTGCCAGGTGGTGACCGGCGGGCCTATCGGCGATTACAAGGGCATCAACCTCCCCGGCGTCAGGATCAGCACTCCATCTCTGACCAGGAAAGATATGGCGGACCTGCGCGAAGGACTCGAGGCCGGCATTGATTTTGTGGCTCTCTCGTTCGTCCGCTCGCGCGAGGATGTGCTGCGCCTGCGCCATTTTCTCGACGAGAACGAAGCGTCCATCCCCATCGTGTCCAAGATCGAGAAGCCCGAAGGGTGGGAGAACCTTGATTCCATCCTCGGCGAATCCGACGGGGTGATGGTGGCTCGCGGCGATCTCGGCGTCGAGATGGCCGTTGAGAAGGTGCCCGCCATCCAGAAAGAGATCATCCGCGAAGCGCGCCGCAAGGCGAAGTTTGTCATCACCGCCACGCAGATGCTCGAATCCATGATCCGCAGCCCCTTCCCCACGCGCGCCGAAGTGAGCGACGTCGCCAACGCGATCTACGACGGCACCGACGCCGTCATGCTCTCGGCGGAAACTTCCATTGGACAGTATCCGGTCGAAGCGGTCGGCATGATGGCGCGGATCGCGAACGAGACGGAAATCTCAGTGCGGCGCAAAGGCTTTCCCCCGCTCCACCCGGCGGCCGATATGAGCGATCCGCGGATCATCGCCCACGTCGCCATCGAGGCCGCTCAACTCGTCAACGCAGCCGCCATCGTCGTCTTCAGCGTCAGCGGCTCCAGCGGCCGTCTCGTCTCGAGTTACCGTCCGCCGGTCCCCGTCTACGTCTTCACACGCTGCCACGAAGTCGCCCGCCAACTCACCGTCAACTACGGCATTCGCCCCGTCGTCGCTCCGCAACTCGAGAGCACCGATGAAATGCTGGCGCAGGTGGACAAGATGCTCTGCGAGCGGCGCAGCCTGAAGCCGAAGGACACGGTGGTGTTCACCGCGGGCCAGCCGATCGGCCGCAAGGGAGCCACGAACATGTTGAAGATTCACCGCGTCGGCGAACTGGGGTAGGGGCGGTTTCTCAGGACGGGAAGCGCGCGGCTACTTCTCGTGCCTGCCCAGGAGCATGTGCAGCGCGTAAGCAACCTCGTCGGGATGCGCCGCGCACCAGGAAACGATACGTTCGAACTTGATCGTATCGTCGGCGATGGCGCTGATTTCCATTATTTCCGCTTCGATGATCTCCGAGTCTCGCATAGCGTCTCCAGCATGCCACACCGGTTGGCTTCAACGGGCCGCCGCCCCCTCCCTGGAAGCCGCGTTACCGAAGAAATGGCCGAGCCACGGCAGTTGCCGCTCCGCCAACGGGTAGAGGCGGCGGAAGCAGAGCGCACCCAGATACGTTCCAAAAGTATTCGTGAACAGATCCGTCGTGCCGGAATCGCGCATCGGCAGAAACACCTGCCCCACTTCAATGGTCAGGCTGGTCATGGCGCCGAGAAACGCCGTCACTGCCATTGCCTTGCGCGCGGTGAACATCCGCGAGAGCAGGGCGTAGAAAACGAAGCCGAACGGCATGAAGCCGATGATATTCTTGCCGCCGCTGGACCAATAGGAGCGGGTGAAGTTGAACTCCTCCCAGAACGGCTCGAGGACGATCTTATCGAGCACCGCGTACTTCGGCGGAATGTACAGATCCGCTCCCGGGGACACCTGGTTGCGGATCCGGTTGCCGGACCGTTCCGCGAAAAGATACAGCGCCGCGGGCCGCGATTCGCTTTCGGGCCGGCCCTCCCTGGTCCATGAGACGGCGTCCTTCGCCACTTCCGACGCGGACAACTCCGTGCCGAACAAGGCCAGGCCCCGAATCTCTCCGCTGAAGCTATTGGGCTGGCGCGGGATGTCACCCACCACCATGCGCCCCGTGAAGGAGTCCGCCGGAATATGAAAACGCGGGGCCCGCCCGGCTATCGCGCCGTCCACATAGACAGTAGTCCCATTGCTTCCCGACGTCACCGTAAGCAGGACGATCCTCTTGCGCCGCAGCGCCTCGCCCAACACTCCTTCCACGACCGTGTGCTCCATTACGGCGTCGATCGAACCGTGAAGATTCGCGTCCAGCCGCAACGCGGTCAGCGACTGGCTAAGCGCCAGCGGGATGCGCCGGCCGGGCGCATAAAACGAAAGGAACGTCGCGGAGGTGGCCCATCGCGCTGGCCGTAGCAGAATCTCGATGCTGCGTCCGCTCGATCCGGGCGAAGCGGGCAGGTTCAGCGGACCCTCGCTCCACACCGTTCCATACTGCCCGAACTCGATTCCATTGCTCTTCCCAAGCCAGGTGACCTGGTTGCTGGGTGTGTGGAACGGCCAAAAGCCAAGCGAAAGAGTGATGCACAGAACGGCGAAACACGCCGCCGCCAGGATCATGGTTGGCTGCCGCGGCGCCATTACTATGCGAGGATGTCGCGCACCACGTTGCCGTGGACATCGGTCAGGCGGAAATCGCGGCCCGCGTGACGGTAGGTGAGCCGCGTATGATCGAAGCCGAGCAGATGGAGAGCGGTGGCGTGCAGGTCATGCACGTGTACCGGCTTATCCACCGCTTTGAAGCCGAAATCGTCGGTCGCGCCATAGGTGCAGCCGCCCTTGACGCCGCCCCCGGCCATCAGGACCGTAAAGCCGGGAACGTTGTGGTCCCGGCCGCGCCCCAGTTTCTCGAGTCCGGAGTTCTGGATCATCGGCGTCCGGCCGAATTCGGAACCGATGATGACGAGCGTTTCCTCGAACAGGCCGCGCTGCTTGAGATCGTCGATGAGCGCGGCGATGGGTCCGTCCGTCTTGGCGGCGAGTTTGGCGTGGACGCGGATGTCGTCGTGGTTGTCCCAGGGCTGAAAGTTGCCGTAGAAGATCTGGACCATGCGCACGCCGCGTTCCACCAGGCGGCGGGCCAAGAGACATCCACGTCCGAAATCGGAGATATCGTAGCGCGCGCGGATTTTTTCAGGTTCCTTGCGGATATCGAACACGTCCATGGCTTCCGATTGCAGACGGAAAGCGGATTCCATCGAGCGCACGGCGGATTCCAGTTGCACATCAGCGCCCGCGCGCGCCATGTACTTGTGGTTCAGCTTTTCGAGCAGCGCGAGCTGCCGTTTCTGCTCCTCCGGCGCGCATTCCGCGTTGCGCAGATGCTGGATGAGTTTTTCCGGCTCGACCGCCTCGTTCAAGATATGCACTCCCTGGTAGATGGAGGGCATGTAGCCCGCGCTCCAAAGCGAGGAGCCGAGTACGGGGAACCCGGGACAGAGGACGATGAAGCCGGGAAGGTTGCGGTTCTCCGTGCCGAGGCCATACGTGACCCAGGCGCCCATCGAGGGGCGGCCGGGGAGTTGGTGGCCGCAGTTCATTATCTGCAGCGACGGCCCGTGGTTGCCGATATCGGTGTACATCGACCGGATCACGCAGAAATCGTCGATGCGCTTGCCGACCTCGGGGAAGATCTCAGTCACTTCAATGCCGCTCTTGCCTTGCGGACGGAACTCCCACGGGGAGCGCATCAAACTGCCGGAAGCGCGGTCCGTCTTGATCTTCGGACCGGGCATTGGCGTGCCGTCGTACTTGATCAGCGCCGGTTTGGGGTCGAAGGTATCCACCTGCGACATGCCGCCATTGAGGAAGAGGAAGATGACGTGCTTCGCCTTCGCCGGGAAGTGAGGCGCGCGCGGGGCGAGCGGATCCGCCGCCGAGCCTTGCAGCACGCCGCGCAAGGCGGCCATGCCGAAGCCTCCGCCTAAAGTCTCGAGCATTCTGCGCCGGTTCATCCAGTATCTCCTCGGTGGCATGTCAAGGCATTCCGGTAAATTCGCCGGACCCGAGCAATACCTGCAGATACTCGCGCCAGCTATTCCCGCCGGATGACACATATTCTAATCCAAGCCGCAGTTCATCGGCGTCCGGCTCGCGGCCGTAGAGTAACTTGTACGCCCGCGTCACTCTTTCTCTATCATCCTTGCAGGATCGCGCAAGCTCCGCCGCGAGCGCTTTCGACTGCCCGACGATGAATTCGCTGTTGAGGAAGAAGAGCCCCTGGAGCGGTCCGATGGTGACCGGCCGTTCCTCGATCGTGCCGTTGGGATCGGGAAAATCGAAGAGCGACATCGTGGGATCGAGCCGCGTGCGGCTCACCGTCAGATACAGCGAGCGGCGATGGTTGAGGTTCTCCAGCGGGCTCGAAGGCCCGCCCACGGCGCGGTCCAGCGTGCCGCTGACGGCGAGCACGGAATCGCGCAGCGACTCCATATCGAGCCGCGGCCGCAAATTGGCGCGCCACAGCAGCTTGTTGTCGGGGTCGGCCTCGAGCGCTTCATGGTTCGGCTCCGTGGAGAGCGCATAGGCGTTTGAAAGCAGGATCTCGCGATGGATCGCTTTCAACGAATACCCGGATTCGACCAGACGTGAGGCGAGGTACTCGAGCAGATCGGGATGCGTCGGGCGGTCGCCCATCTGTCCGAAGTTCGATGCCGAGCGCACGATGCCGTGCCCGAAGTGGTGCTGCCAGATACGGTTCACGATGACGCGCGCGGTGAGCGGATGGGAGGCAATGGCGTTGGCAAGTTCCAGACGCCCGCTGCCCCTGGTGTAGTGTTCGGGTTCACCCTTGCAAAGCACCGTGAGAAACTGCCGCGGCGCGACTTCCCCCTCGTTATGTTCATCGCCGCGAATGGCGACTTTGCCGTCCGCCGGCTTGGGGCCGTCCTCGATCGTGTGCAGGAACGGATAGATGGGCGGAAGATCCCGCTCGAGCGCCTCATATTCCGCGCGCAGGGTGTCGAGGTGCTCGCCCCAGACGCCGGTGAGAAACCGCCGGATGCATTGCGGGTCGTAATAGTAGACGCCCGGCGGCGCGCTGTAGCCGTCCACCCTGTAGGGGCCGCTCGCGAGTTCGCGCCACTGGTAGAACTTGAGCGTGGAAAGCGAGACGATGTTTGTGTACTGCCGCGTCCGCTCATCCTTCATGCCCTTCTTGCCGCCAAAGGCGACGTAGTTCTTATCGTCGATCTCCTTGGCTTCATCAAGCAGGTTCAGGACAAACCTCTGGTAATCGCCGGCCGCCTTCCGCACCTGCGCTTCCGTGGGATTTTTCGCCATCAGCGCGAACCAGTCGTTGAGATAGGGATGCTCCTTCGGGGTTTTCAGATAACGCACCCAGCGTTGCAGGGTCTCTTCGTCGAGACCGGCGCGGTCTGGTTCCTCTCCTCTATCGAGTTTCCACGCCGCCACCATATAGGCCGCCGTATGACGAGCCAGCACATCCACCAGCATTTTCTGCTGCGTCTGGATGTACTCATCGATCAACTCCCTGGCGGCGTCCACTTTCTTCTTCTGGTCCTTGTAAGCCTTCACGCGCGCCTCGGGGACCAGCGGAGATTCGTGGACCTTGCTGCTTTTGAAGATGCTCAGCAGAGAATAGTAATCGCGCGTTGGAATGGGGTCGTACTTGTGGTCATGACATTGCGCGCAGCCCACGGTAAGGCCGAGAAATGCCTTCGTGGTCACATCCACCTGGTCGTTGGCGCCGGCCGCGATGGCTTGAAAGCCAAGGCCGGGCAACAGCGCCGCGCGATCCTTCTCAGGTAACTGGTCCGCGGCGATCTGCGCCCTGACGAACTGATCGTAGGGGAGGTCATGATTGAACGCGTCCACCACCCAGTCACGGTAGCGGTACGCGTTGGGGAGAGGCGTATCGAAGCCCGCGGCAAGCAATCCGTCGGAGTACCGGGCAAGGTCGAGCCAGTGCCGGGCCCACCGCTCGCCGTAGGCGGGCGAGGCGAGCAGGCGATCGACCACCCGCGCGAACGCCTGGGGCGATTGGTCGGCAAGAAAAGCGTCCACCTCCCCGGGCGACGGCGGAAGACCCGTGAGATCGAGCGTTACACGGCGGAGAAGGGTGGTCTTCGGAGCCCGCCGGTTGGGAGTAATGCCCTTCTCATCGAGCCGCGCGAGAAGGAAGCGATCCACGGGGGTTCTCACCCAAGCCTCGTTCTTCACCGCCGGCGGGGCGGGATTGCGGAGCGGTTGAAAGCTCCAGAAGGCGCGCTGGGCGGCGGTGATTTTCATCCCCGGAGCCGTGACCGCCGCTTTCGTTTCCGGCCACTTCGCTCCCGCCTTGACCCATGCCTCGAGCAGCGCCACTTCTTCCGCCTTCAATGGAGCCGTGGGAGGCATCTTGAGCCGCGAATGCGTCCGCCGCACGGCTTGAATGAGCAGGCTCTCATCGGGCTTGCCGGGCATCACGGCCGGCCCGGACTTTCCCCCTTTCAGCACCGCCTCGCCTGAATCGAGACGCAACCCTCCCATCCGCGATTGCGTGTGGCAGGCATAGCAGTTTGCCGCGAGCAACGGGCGGATCTTCGATTCGAAGAAATCATCCGCCCGCGCCGTCAGGCAGCAGCCGAAGGAAAGCAAGAGGCAGGCAAATCGTCGCATGTCAGGCGCCTTTGATCCAGGAGTGGCGCGGGTCCTCGGCCCAGGCGCCATACTGGCGGCCTTCTCCGGCGAGGATCCACGTGTAGTTCAGCGCATATCCGGGGCAGGCCACCACGGGGTGATAGCCGCGCGGGATCAGAACGGTGTCCCCATGCTCGACGGGGTAGGCCACATCGAACGGATCCGGATCGTCCGGATTCGTATAAACACGCATGAACCCGAAGCCCTGGGACGGTTCGATCTGAAAGTAGTAGATCTCCTCCATCGGCACTTCGAACGGCTCGTGAAAGCGGTCGTGCTTGTGTGGCGGGCAGCTTGACCAGCAGCCTGGCGTGTTCAACGTCTCTCCGCAGATCAGATGGGCGGCGGGAACGTTGTCCGCGATATGCGTAAACACCGTGCGCGCGAAGCTGTCCTTGCCCACTTTACGCTCGACGATCTGGCCGCCGGCTATCAGAGCCGGCTCCGGCCCCTCGACGCCGCGGGCGCCGCCAATCGTGATCTTCGCCGGACCATCGAGAGCGGTGATGCGAACCTGCGAATCCATCGGAATGTAGACCATCGGATGCGCGTGCTGGATGGAAGCGCGGGCGGCGATATCCGCCGACCACCCGCCGCCGGAAGCCTCCACTTCCACGCGAACGGGACCCGAATAGAAATCGAGCGACACCTCTTCCTCGCCTGTCGCGAAGCTATGTTCGTTTAGCCCCTCGTCGAGTTGGACGATGGTGAAAGAGAGGTGTTTCATCTCTTTGCCGCGCGTAGCCACGGGGTAGACGCCGGCGCCTAGACCGGGCGATTTGATGTGGAGGTTCGGCATACTCACGCTATTATAGGCGCGATGGAAGTGTTGCCGAAATTATATGCCATTCTCGACTCGGATGCGGCCGCGCGCCGCGGCGCCGCCCTGCCGGACGTGGCTCAAGGAATGATCGAGGGTGGCGCGCGGCTGCTTCAATTGCGCCACAAAGGCCACTATTCCCGGGCCCTGTACGCCGAGGCGCAACATCTTGCGAAGTTGTGCCGCGAGGCCGGCGCGCGGTTCATTGTGAATGACCGCGCCGATATCGCCCTTCTTCTTGGAGCCGGCGTTCATCTCGGGCAGGACGACCTGCCGCCCGCCGATGCCCGCCGGCTTTTGGGACCGCGGGCGATGATCGGCTTTTCCACTCACACGGCGGAACAACTCGCCTCCGCCGGCCGGGAGCCCGTCGATTACCTCGCCATCGGCCCCGTCTTTGCGACGCAATCGAAGGAGAACCCCGATCCTGTCCTGGGGGTGGAGCGCGTCGCGGAACTGCGAAAACTGACGGAGAAGCCGCTGGTAGCCATCGGGGGGATCACTCTCGATTCGGCGCCGCGGCTGCTCCGCGCGGGCGTCGATTCGGTCGCCGTCATCCGCGCGTTGATCCCTGCAACATACGTCAAATCTTCCGTTCGCGCGCGCGTCGAGGAATGGGTGCGCGCGTTGGATATGTTATAGTTCACCTTTTGCCCAGCCGGGACGATTGCAATCCGGATGCAAGGGAGACTCGACCACGATGAGCTTGTTCACCACCAAACCACTTAGCCGCATCATCGAGGAATCAGAAGGTGGCAGCCACACTCTGAAACGCACGCTCGGCCCCATGAACCTCGTGGCGCTGGGCATCGGCGCGATTATCGGAGCGGGATTGTTCTCGCTGACGGGCATCGCCGCCGCCAATCATGCCGGCCCGGCGGTGGTGTTCTCCTTCCTGATAGCCGCCATCGGTTGCGCATTCGCCGGAATGTGCTACAGCGAGTTCGCGACGATGATCCCCATCGCGGGCAGCGCGTACACATATTCCTACGCCACCATGGGAGAGTTGCTGGCATGGATCATCGGCTGGGACCTTGTGCTCGAGTACGCCGTGGGCGCGGCGACGGTTTCCGTGAGTTGGTCCGCGTATGTGGTGTCGTTTCTGAACGATATCGGGATTGTCCTTCCGCCGCAATTCACCGCGTCGCCATGGAGCGCCGTCAAGCTCGCCGACGGATCGGCGGCGACAGGCTACATCAACCTGCCCGCTGTCTTCGTGGTGTGCGTCATCTCGGTGCTCCTCATGACGGGCATTCAGGAGTCGGCGCGCGTCAATGCGATCATCGTCGTGATCAAGGTCAGCGTCGTGATCATCTTCATTCTGGTGGGATGGAGCTACATCGATACGAAAAACTACCAGCCGTTCATTCCGCAAAACACGGGCACGTTCGGTGAATTCGGATGGAGCGGAGTGGTTCGCGCGGCCGGCGTGATCTTCTTCGCCTATATCGGATTTGACGCCGTATCCACGGCCGCGCAGGAGGCGAGAAATCCCCAGCGGAACATGCCCATCGGCATTATCGGATCTCTGATCATCTGCACCATCCTCTACGTGTTGTTCGCGCACGTGCTCACGGGAATGGTGAACTACAAAGACTTCACGGGAGCGGCGGCGCCGGTGGCGCTGGCAATCGACAGGACGCCGTATCTCTGGCTCAACAAAGCGGTAAAGCTCGCCATCATCGCGGGGTTCACTTCCGTGATCCTGGTAATGCTGCTCGGGCAGTCTCGCGTGTTCTTCTCGATGTCGCGCGACGGTCTGCTGCCCGGCATCTTCAGCGACATCCACCCGCGGTGGTTCACGCCTTACCGCTCGAACATGTTGTTCATGATCTTCGTGAGTTTGTTCAGCGCCTTCGCTCCCATCGAAGTGGTGGGCGAAATGACCAGCATCGGAACGCTGTTCGCCTTCGTCCTCGTGTGCGCCGGCATTCTCGTGATGCGCAAGACCCACCCCGATCTGCAGCGTCCCTTCCGCACTCCGCTTGTTCCCATCGTGCCCATTCTGGGCGTGCTGGTGAACTTCGCGCTGATGTTCGGACTGGGGTGGACCAACTGGGCGCGGCTGTTTGTCTGGCTCGCCATCGGGCTGTGCATCTATTTCGGCTACAGCCGGCATCACAGCAAACTGGCGGCGAAGTAGAGAGGCCCCTCGCGGCTACTTCTTACCCGCCTGCCTGGCGATGATCACGTCCTTGATCCTGTTGTAGACAGCCTCCGGCAGAATGTTTTTCTGCACCAGTTCATTCTTTGCGCGGTACGGCCGTCCGTCCGCGATCTTTTTCGAGTACGCCTTTCCGATGCCAGGCAGGCATGCCAGTTGATCGACGCCCGCCGAATTAATGTCGAGTGGATCTTTCGCCGTCGCCTCCCTGGCGCACGCGGCGGCTTCCTTTGCCTTGGAAGAAGCTTTCTTCGTTTGCGCGGGACCCAGCACCCCGGCGCCCAAGATCGCGACAAGCAACAGTGTCAGTAAGCGCATGGCGTCTTATCGTATCATGGGGCCAGTAGGGGCTGGAGCACGAGATGAGACTATTCGCAGCGCTATTCCTGTTTGCATCCTCCTGTCTCGCGACGGACTTGAGCGGAAAGTGGGACGTCACCGCGTCTCCGGCCGGCAAGGCGCCGATGAAACTGGATGCGGTACTGAAGCAGGTGGGGAGCGATCTGAGCGGCACCGTGAACAGCATGATCGGCTCGGGCCCGGTGAAGAACGCCGTCCTTGGAAATCCCGATCTCACCTTCCAGTTCATGCTCGGCCAATCCCTCTTCGACGTTAAGGCGGTGGCGGGCGGCGATGAGATCAAGGGCACGTTCACGGGACCGCGAAATATGAGAGGAACGTTCCTTGCCAGACGGGCCATGATGGCCGCCGCCGCGAAGTTCACCGTGCCCGGGGGCGTCGAGACAGGAAAACTCGGCGAGGCGGAGTATCGCATCGATATTCCCGGGAACTATAACGGCAGCCTGGTGGTGTACTGCCACGGCTACAGCGCGGAACCCGGCAAATTCGACAAGAGCAAGCAACCGGAAGGCCTGATGAAGGAGTTTCTCGCGCTGGGCTACGCCGTGGCGCAATCCGGGTACTCCGCCGGAGGCTGGGCGGTGAAGGAAGGCATCGAGGATACCGAGGCCCTGCGGAAGTTTTTCACCGGCAAGTACGGCAAGCCGAAGCGGACCTTCGTGGCCGGCCATTCCATGGGCGGCGTAATTACGCTCGCTCTTGCCGAGACGCACCCGGAAGCCTACGACGCCGCCTTGCAGATGTGCGGCCCCATCGGCCCCACCCAGACGATGTTCCAGAAACGCCTCTTCGATACGCTTGTCGTTTACGACTACTATTTCCCGGACATCATCGGAACCCCGGTGGCGATTGCCGGAGACTTGAGCCTGCAACAGGAGTTTCTCGAACGCATCGAGAAGGAAGCGATGAACTTTCCGGACCGCCTGGCCGCTTTCCAGAAATGGAGCGGGCTTCAGAGTGAAACGGAAGTGGCGCAGGTGGTGGCGTTCTACGCGCTGATTCAGAAGGAACTGATGACACGCGCGGGTGGAAACGCCTTCGACAACCGCAATACGCTCTATCAGGGCAGTCCGGACGACGGCCTGTTGAACCGCGGCGTGAAACGCTACCCGGCGGATCCCAAGGCGGTCGAGTACCTCGGAAAGTACTACACGCCGAAGGCGGAACCGAAGATCCCGATCCTGTCGCTGCATACCGTGTACGATCCGCTGGTGCCGGCCTGGCAGGCAAACGCCTACGGGGACATGGTGCGGTTGCACGGAGACGGCGCGCTCTACGTCCAACGCTTCGTCAGCCGCGCCGGGCACTGCAAGTTCACGCCTTCGGAGACCATCCACGCCTTCGAGGACCTGGTGACATGGAAGGAGCAGGGGAAGCGGCCTCAAGCGGGCGAGCAGAAATAAGGTCCGTCAGCGGGAATAGACGACCTTCCCGCCAACAACCGTCAGCAGCGCTTCGATGTCCTTGATGTGGTCCACCGGGCAGGTGAGGTAGTCCTCGGAGATGACCACCATATCCGCCAGTTTGCCGGGCTCGATGGATCCTTTCGTTTTTTCCTCGAAGGAAAGATAGGCTCCGTTGAGCGTCCATAGCCGCAGCGCCTGTTCGCGCGTCAGCGCTTCGCCGGGATTGAGAGTCGATCCGTCGGCGGTCTTGCGCGTGATGGTCATCCACATCGCCCAATAGGGGTTGTAAGCGTTGATAGAAGCGCGCGAGTCAAAGCGGATCATATGATCGCTGCCTCCCGCGACCACGACGCCCTTGGCAAGCATGGTGCGCAGCGGTTGAAACTGTTTGATGCGCTCCGGGCCGAAAACGGGCGCCAGGGCGGGGCCGTCGAAGTAGTACCACTGCGGCTGGCAATCGAAGGCTATGCCCATCCTGGCCGCGCGCGCGATGCTCTCCCCGCTGGGGAAGTTGCCGTGGGTGACAGTGAACCGCCGCCCGGAGAGCGGCGTCTCGCGGTTCACCGTCTCATAGGCGTCGAGCAGAGTGTCGATCGCCCCGCCTCCGGTTGTATGCGCCGTCATCTGCCACCCGAGGCGTACCGAGGTGCGCGCCATCTCCACGAGGTTCTCTTTCGGAACCGCCAGCACGCCGCGGTAATCGGGGTCCTTGTAGCCATAGATATCCGTGTGCTCGCCGTATGGTTCGCGCAGGTAGGCGGTGCCGATGAGTATGCCGCCGTCGGCGACGGTCTTCAGTGAACCCACGCGGAACCACTCATCGCCGAATCCGGTTACAAACGGGATGCGCTCGATCTCGTGGCGCACATCGGCGGGCGTGCCATGCGCGGAGATGAGATAGGTGACATAGCTGCGGACGGTAAGCTTGTTCCGGCCGCGCAGCGTCTCATAGGCGCGGAACCCCTCCGGACTCTCGCCACGGTCAATCACGCTGGTAAGCCCGACTTCGTTGTACTTCCTGTGCATGCTCTCGAGAGCCCACAGCAGGTCAGCGGCGGTGGGCTGTTTGGTGCGCCGGATCTGGCTGAGCAGTTGCGGCGCGCCCAGGATCAGGCCGGTGGGCTCGCCGGCGGCGTCCTTGATGATCTTTCCGTTTGGCGGCTGCGGCGTATCGCGAGTGATGCCGATCCTGGCGAGCGCCTTCGAGTTCAGGACGGAGGCGTAGCCGTTGTCGGTGAGCGCGATGTGGTTCGGGGCGGCGGCGTCCAGTTCGTGGCGCGTGGGGTAGCGGCGGTCCTTCAGCCGCGTCGAGTAGACCTTTGGGATGAACAGCACATCGCCGGGCGCCGCCTGGGCCGCCATTTTCCGCATGTGCGCCTGAATTTCGGCGATGGAGTTCATCACCGGGATGGGGCCGTCCTTCTCGCTGAGCGCCGCCATGATGGGATGCACGTGGCTGTCAATCAATCCGGGCAGGACTGTCTTCCCGCGCAGATCGATCTTACGCGTCGAGGGGCCGGCGGTTTTCATCACGCTGTCCTTCGAGCCCGCGGCGAGGAACCGGTCTCCCCGTATGGCGACAGCTTCCACCACGGGGTGCTGATCCCACATGGTGACGATCTTGGCGTTGTAGTAAATCGTATCCGCCGTCTGGGCGGAGAGAATGGGTGCAAGGAGGAAGAATAGGAGCATCATGTGGTGATCTCATGCGCGCCTTCCACGGCGCGGCAGACGTAGATGCCGGGAATAATTCCGGTTGCTTCGCGGTAGGCGGCGGCCACCTCCCGGCGAAATTGGTTGACGTATGGCGCATCCACCAGGTTGATGGTGCAGCCTCCGAATCCCGCCCCGGTCATTCGGGAGCCGTGCACTCCGGGTTGCGCGCGCGCCAGTTCCACCATGAGGTCGAGCTCAGCGCAGGAAACTTCGTAAGCCTCGCGCAGGCTTTCGTGCGACTCGTGCATGTAGCGGCCGAAAAGCGTGAGATCCCCCGCCGCGAGGGCTTCGGCCGCGCGTTCGGTGCGCTCGATCTCCCCGATGACGTGCCGGGCACGCAGTTGCGCGCGCGCCGGAAGCGCGGCGGACGATTCGGCGAACATGGCCGCGGTCACGTCCCGCAGCGAGCGAACGCCCATCTGACGCGCGGCGGCTTCACAATCCCGCCGGCGTTCGTTGTAGGCGCTGCCGGCGAGCTGGTGCTTCACCATCGTGTTGCAGATCACCAGCCGCACGGAAGCCGGCAGATGGATCACGCGGTACTCGAGGGAGCGGCAATCGAGCAGGATGGCGGAATCCTCGCGGCCATGGGTGGAAACGAATTGATCCATGATGCCGCAGCGCATTCCGACGAATTCATTTTCCGCCTCGAGGCAGACCCTGGCGAGGTCTAGCCTCGAGATGGCGTGTCCCGATGCCGCCGCGAGAGCCAGCCCGCAGGAGACTTCGAGCGCGGCCGAGGAACTCAGACCCGCGCCCATGGGGACGTCGCTTCGGATCGACAGGTTGGCTCCGGTCAGAGGATAGCCCGAATGGTGCAATGCGAGCGCCACACCCTGCGCGTAATCGGTCCACGAGTGGCGCGCCCTGGCATCGGAGTCATCGAGCGGGAAGGAAAACGTGTCCGGATAGTGCTCCGATTCGAGATGCACCGTGCGGTCCGGCCGGGGTGTGATCTCGACGGTGGTGAAAAAACCGATGGCGGCGGGAAAAACGAAACCTTCGTTGTAGTCCGTGTGCTCGCCGATGAGGTTCACCCTGCCCGGGGCGGAGAAGGAACGGCTCACTCCTCGCTCCCGCGGGCCCGGTGGGCGGCGGCCAGAAGCAGGACCCCTACCACGACGAGCACCCAGCCCCACCAGAGGTTGATATTGATGCCGAGCGAGCGGGCATAAATGGCGGGGCTGCTCGCCAGTCCGTAGCCGGAGAGCAGGATGCCGATGATCGTCAGCAGAAGACCGATCGGGATTCGCAGGTCAAGTCCCATGGAAAACGTCAGCCTATCAGAAGATGAGGGGTGGCAGAAAGGGGCAGGCCGTGAGGGGGAAGACTGGTCTTGCCGGTTAACGGGCGCGGGCGAGGTACTGGTCGATCGTCCTGATATTCTTCTTCGCCATCTCGGATTCACTCAGGTCGGGGTTGAGGCGAATCGACTCGGCGAAGTGCTTGCGGGCGGCGGGGAGCATTCCAACATCTCCCGAAGCATCCGCCTGGCGCATGTAGGCGAGCGCGAGGGCGTAGTGCGTGAGCGGGTCGTCCTTGTCGAAGGAAAGCGACTTCTGGCAGTAGGCGATGGCGTTGTCGAAGTGGAACAGGCGGCGCTCGCAATCGCAGAGGTCGAAATAGGCGAGGCTCCGCATCTCGCGCCATACATCGGTGGTGCCGGCGCGCTTCTTCTTGAACAGGCCGAAGCCGATGGCGTAATAACCCACCTTTTCGAGGGAACTGCTGTCGAAGTGGCTCAATTGGAGATACTTTTGATAAGCCTGCACGGCATCGGACCAGCGGCTGCTGTGGCGGTAGCCTTCGCCGAGCCAGTAATAAGCCTCGGCGTTGCCCGGCGTCAGACGCACGGCCTGCCGCGCCGCGTCGATGCCTTCCTTGTACATCTCCTTGGTAATGTAAGCCTGCGCGAGAATATACCAGGACATGCCATGGTTCTTGTCATATTGAAGCACCTGGTTCAACTGGCGGATGGCTTCATCCGTGTTGCCGGTGTCGAATAACATGCCGCCATAAGTGGAGCGCGCCTCGACAGAGTCGGGGTCGATCTCGATCGCTTTCTTGAACGCCGCTTCCGCGTCGGGATAATCCTGTAAGTCGCGGTAAGCGCGAGCCAGATAGAGAGCGGCTTCCCCGTAAGTAGGATCCGCCGCCAGGATCTCCTTGAAATCGGCGACGGCCCGGCGGTACTGCTCCGGGCCGCGCGCCTTGAGATAGCGTTCCACCGACGAATCGAACTTATCCAGAACCGCTTTGGTGCGCCGGCGCGGGATAGTGAGCTTAAAGGTGATGAGGGTATCCTGGCCCGGGTACACCAGTTCTTCACGCGGACCGTCGGGTTCGTACCCGGAATGGACCGCCTTGACGGTGTGGGTTCCCGGCATGATGCCCGGCAGCCGCAGAGGCGTACCCTTGTTCACCTCGCCCACCAGTTTCCCGTCCACATACACCTGGACTTTGTCGCGATTGGCTTCGAAGATAAACGTGCCGTCCTTGGGTTTGGGCCGCTCGCCGGTTCTGGCGCCGGCGGGAATGTAGGCAAGCAGCATGTTGTTATCGAAACTGCCGCCGACGGTGGGGTTCTGGCGCGTGCCGGAAGCCTCACGGACGTTGCGTTGGACGTAATTGGTCAATTCGTCCGCTGTTACAATGCCGTCCTTGTTTTCGTCCGCCTCGCCCTCGAGTCCTTTCACTACATAGTAAGTGAAAATTCCGTGGCCGCCGCCCCACTCCGGCGATTCGAACGACTGCTCGCGGTCGCGGCTCGCGGTAAGCGAAAACAACGACTTGCTCATATCCTTGAGCCGGCTGTTGATCGTGGTGACATCGGTGTCCGAGGTGACCGCTCCCGAGTGGCAGGCATCGGTGAGCAGCACCTTCCACTTGCCCTTGATCTTTGCCCCGAATGCGCTTCCGAGCGCGTCGGTGGAATAGCCCGTGCCCGAAGGGTTCTTGGGATCGAAATCGGACGGGGCGAGATAAACTTTTCCGCCGTAGACGAATCCATGCCCGGCGAAGTAGACAAGGACGCGGTCGTCATCCGTGGTCACCGAGGGCAGCCACGTTTCCAACTGATAGCGGATGTTGGCGAGGGTAGCCTGTTCGCCGATGAGTTTGTGAACGTTTTCGGCGCGGAAGTTGCCGCCTTCGCGGCTGATGAGCACCGAGTAGATCGCCTCGGCGTCGCGTTCGGTGAACTTAAGCTGCAGCTTCGAACCGAGGTTCTTATAGTCCGACACGCCGATGACCAGGGCATAACTGCGCGGCACGGTGACTTTGCCCGACGCGGGCTGATCAATGGTTTCGTCCACTTCGTACTTGAGGTCGCGCTTCTGGCCCGGCGGTTGTTTCTGCCCCGGAGCCTGCGCGCCCAGGATGACGGAGGCCGCAACGAACAGGGTGAAGATGGTTCGCGTCATGATTCTCTCACTTGTGCGCAAGCCGGAATTCGAACACCACGGGCCCACCCAGCGGCGCGGGCGAGGAGACCACGCTGCGGCGCTGTTTCTTCATGAACACCAGGTCCTGCGAATCGTCGCCGGCCGACGGCTTTATGTTTTCCGGAAGCTTGGATTTGTCGTCCACCGCCTGTGGGCCGGCGCCGCTATCGACGCACTCGCCCCGCGCCCGGAGGATCGTGTCATCACACCTTGGAGTGAGGCTGGCCCTCATTTTCGGCAGGTCCGTGGGCGGCGGCGGAAGCGGCTTGTAGGCGGACTGCATGCCGATATCGACCGGCGTCACCACCCAGTAGATGACGTCGTATCCCGGAGGGCCTTCGATACGGAACATTCCGTCGGTGGTGGGGACCATGTACTCTTTGCCGGCTTCGATCCTGTTCGCCATGCCGGTATCTTCCCGGGGAAAGAGCTTTGTGTATGCGCCGCCGGTGCCCTGATTCATGACGTACAGGTAGCCCGAAAAGTTTGTTTTGTACCGGAAGCGTACATGGTCGCCTTTCATGAAGATGAAGCCGGGGTCGACGGCGCGCCAGGCGTTGCCGATTCTGCGCTCGACGGTAATCTCCATCCGGTGCGGCCCCTGCGATACGGATTGGCTTTGACAGAGCGCGGGCAGCGCCGCCCAGAGCGCCATCGCGCTCACCAAAAAATGTTTGCGGTGCATGTCCGGTGCTCCCTTATTCGTGCCTCAGCTTAATGTCGACCACCAGCCGCGCATCGGGACGTCCGCTCTTTTCCACTACGTAAAGCGCGGCTTCCTTCTTTTGCGCGGTGCTGCTCTCGGTATCGTCCACCTTCTCGAACACGAGATCGCGCGAGAGCATCTGGCTGCGCAGGCGGCCCACCAGCGCGTCATCGATCGGCGAGATATTCTGGGCGAGCATCGTGCGCTTCGGCTCCGCGGAAGCCGGCGCGGCGTGAGTGGCGGGCGCGGGCTTCTTCGCTTCCGGAGCGGCGGGCTTCGAGCCCTGATTGAGGTCATAGATCAGGCGATCCACGTCGGCCACCGGTTGGCGCGACAGAACAAGGAAGAGTTTCTCGTCGCCGCGCCGCTCGTCGAGGGTCCACACGCCCCGGCTCGAGGGGATGATGAGCGGCTGTGAGGCCTCGACGAAGTTGTCGCCGTTGCGAATGGCGCGTTGCGGAAAGAGAACGTCCCACCTGCCGCTGGTGCCGCGCGCCACCAGGTAGAGATAGGCATCCTCGTTGGATTCGATACGGATGCGCAGCTTATCGCCGGAGTGGAAATTCGCGTCCGGGTTCACTTCCTCATAGGCTCCGCCGCTGTCCCGCTTGAGAATGCTGTAGCGAAGTCCCAGGGGGCGAGGACCGCTGTAGCTCGCGGTCATAATCATGACGGGAGCTTCGGATTCCTGCCGCGTCTGGTGGCGGATCACGGGAGGCCGCGTGGTCTTGGTGGAAGCTACCTCCTTGCCGCTGGTGGAGGGTTTATGAGGGGTGGCGGTCCTTTTCGGAGCCGCGGAGGAAACCGCGGCCGCCGGCACATAGAACAGTTCACGAGCCGTCAGTTCCGGCTTGCTTTGCGCCACCGCGAAGGCGGCCGAGGCGAGCAGCGCGGCCGGAATCCATTTCTTTCTATTCATATTTCTAACTCCTGACTCGAGGCTTTGTGGCCGGATCTTACTGTGCGTGTCCATCTAGCCCTCTACCCTCAACTATATATGTGAAAACTATCGGAGAAAACCGTCATTATCATGAGACCGCCCGGACCGGCGGGTAGGCCTCACATTGGAACTGGCGCAAAAGAACGCCAAAAGTTCGCACGCCGCATTTCGTGGCGTCATTGCGCCGATCCCGCGGATGCATTTCTTCTATGATGCACTTATGGCATTCCTTGACGAGATCGAAGCGGCGCTGGCCGGACAAGCCGGCTTGCAGCGCGTTCTGGATATGACAATTGCCGGGTTGAAGGCCGAGAGCGGCACCATCCACCTGCTCGAGCAGGACGGGGTGCTGCACCTGAAGGCGGCCCGCGGCATTCCCGATTCCGTGCTCGAGGTGGTGCAATTGATCCCCGTCGGCAAGGGCATGGCCGGACTCGCGGTGCAACGGGCCCAACCAGTGAACGTCTGCAACCTGCAGACCGATGCGAGCGGCGACGTGATGCCCGGGGCGCGCAAAACAGGTCTGGAGGGGGCTATCGTGGTGCCGGTCATGGCGGCGGACAAAGCTGTCGGCGCGCTTGGCGTGGCGAACCGCGAGGAGCGCACGTTCACCGCCGAGGAAATCGCGCTGCTCATGGAAGTAGGACGAAGGATCGCGGGTTAGCGGCAAGTTCCCTCCGGCGCAAGAAAGGAGCGGCCATCCTGGGATGGCCACTCCATTTGGCTGTCTTCGTGTCAGGAGGAGGAACAGCCGGAAAACCGGGGGATGACCCGAAGGTCAACCGATCTCCGAAACCCGCAGGTTATTGGTCACCGAGAAGACTCCCGCCACTCCGTTGGCGCGAATGCCTGCCAGGTTCTTATCCATCTGGTTGGCCACCACCCCTTCCAAAGTGACGTTGCCGTTCTTCACGATGATGTGGATGCCGGGCACCGCGCGGAGCGCGTAGCGGTCGAGTCCGGGTTGCGAATAGATGGCGCGAAACGTTCTCAGGCGGATGCTGTCGTCAAAGGGCGACAACGGCAGAACCTCGATGTCGTTTATCACTTTGCTGACGCCGGCGATATGCTTCACGACGTTTCCGGCGTCCGACTTGAGCACGGGCCGCGTCACCTGCCCATAGAGCGTGACCACATCCCCGCTCACCTGGTAGCTCAGATTGTCGAACACATTGTAGTAGGGCAGCATCAGCAGTTCGTGCCTTACCCTATTGGAAAGATCCGGCCCGGCGGTGCTATTCTTCGTGGCCGCGGGCAAAAGCATCGCGAATGTAATCAGGCCGGCTGCCAGTACGAGAGCTACTCTATTCTTCATTTTTTCCTCCCTTCTCTCTTGCCTTCCATCTCTCCACACCCGAAAAGACGGTCGCCGGAAAGCAGCGGTTTCGGATATCGAAGAACGCAAGGTAAAGATTTGTGAAGCGATACGAGGAAGGAAAAAACTACAGGCTGCATCGGGCCGAGAGTACAGTCTCGACGGCATCTTCGAGCGTGGAGGCGAGCGCCGTGAGGTGGCCCATCTTGCGGCCGCGGCGGGCTTCCGGCTTTCCGTAGAGATGAATCTTCACGTTGGGGAGCGCGGCGGCGCGGTCGAATCTAGGAGCCCCCTTCTCCCAGAGGCCGCCCAGCAGGTTCGCCATCGCAGCCGGGCAATGGAAGGCGGGAGAGCCCAGCGGGAGGCCGCACACGGCCCGCAGTTGCTGTTCGAACTGGCTGGTGACACAGGCGTCAACGGTGAGGTGGCCGGAGTTATGCGGCCTGGGCGCCAGTTCATTGATGAGCAGCGTGTTCGCGTGGGTGAGAAAAAATTCCACGCAAAGCACGCCCACGGTGGACAGTTTCTCGAGGACGGCGCGGGCCAGTTCGATGGCGTCCCGGGCGACGGCGGCGGACACGCGCGCGGGCGAGAGGGACAGGTCGAGGATGTGGTCGCGGTGCTCGTTCTCGATGACCCCATAGTGCATGAACTCGCCGTCGAGACCGCGGGCCGCGACTACCGAGACCTCCCTGGCAAAGGGAACGAACGCTTCGAGGATGGCCTCGCGCTCGCCGATCGAGCGCCACGCGAGAGGCGCGTCCCGGGGACTGTTGACACGAAACTGCCCCTTGCCGTCGTAGCCGAAATCAGCCGTCTTGAGAATGCAGGGGCAGCCGAGTTCCTTGATGGCGGCTGCCAGTTCGTCGCTATCGCGCACGACACGGAACGGCGTGACAGGCAGGCCGGAATCGAGCAGGAAGGTTTTTTCGCGGATACGATGCTGGGTGGTGTGGAGAATGCTGCCGGCGGGACGGACGGGAGCGGCGGCGGCGGCGGCGGCGGCTGTCGCGGCGGGCACGTTTTCAAACTCGAAAGTCACCACCTGGACCTTCGAGGCGAAACTGCGCACGGCGTCGAGATCGTCGTATGACGCCGTGACCTCAACGTCGCTGATCTGGCCGGTTGGCGTATCGCTATCGGGCGAGAACGTATGGACGCGATAACCCATACGGCGCGCGGCGAGGGCGAACATGCGGCCTAGCTGTCCGCTGCCGAGCACGCCGATGGCGGCCCCGGGAAGGATGGGGTTCATGGGAGCGAGTCCGCGCGAACCTTGGCTGATTGTTCCTTCCGGAAGTCGTGTAGCCTGGCACGCAGTTCCGGGCGCTGGTTGGCCAGGATGGCGATGGCGAGAAGGGCGGCGTTGATGGCTCCCGCCTTGCCGATGGCAAGCGCGCCGACGGGGATGCCGCCCGGCATCTGGACAATCGAGAGGAGCGAATCCATGCCCTTCAGAGCATGGCTTTCCACGGGAACCCCAAGCACGGGGAGCACGGTCTGGGCGGCCACCATTCCCGGCAGATGGGCGGCGCCTCCGGCCCCCGCGATGATGACCTCGAGCCCGCGGGATTCCGCGGTGGAAGCGTATTCCGCCATCCAAGCCGGCGTGCGGTGAGCCGAAACAATACGGCATTCGTGCGGCACGCCGAAGCGCTCGAGCATTTCAGCGGCGTGCCGCATGGTTTCCCAATCGGACTTGCTGCCCATGATGACGCCGACCAGGGGAGCCGTTTCGCTCATGGTTCAGGCCGTGAAGCCGGGCTGCGAATCGAAGTTGTAGAGGTGCTCTGTTTTGATGAAGTCGAAGCCGGCCCCGGCAAGCTTGCCGAGCAGTTCGATCACCTGCTGGTGCGTGGCGATCCCCTCGCTGAGAAACCGGCAGCGCCAGTTGTCCCCGGTGAGCGTATCGGGGAAGCCTCCCGGATAGACCTTGACGCCGCGGGCGGCGATGTTGTTCAGCTTCAGTGCATCGGTGGAGCAGCCTTCGATCTTGCCGCCAAGATCGTCGGCCGTGCCTCCGGTCCAATCGATGAAGACGTCGACGCCGACGAGATCCTTCTTCGCCGGAACCCGCGTGCGCGTGGCGCTCGAGGCGTCCTGGGCCGGCATCGAGCTATAGGTGACAGCCTTCAGCTTTTCGGGCTTCTGGCCAAGACGGGAGGCAACGGCGCGGGCGAACTCCCTGGTGCCAACCTTCTCTTTGCTCACGCCCTCCGAGTAGACGTCGTAGGTGTGCACGCCGTCTTCAATAGTCCTCAGCCATGCGTTGTGAACGCGCTCGGCGATATCCGGCTGATTGATGTGGACCAGCATGAGGATGGCCCCATGCAGCAGGCCCGAAGGATTGGCAAGGTTCTGCCCGGCGCGGCGCGGAGCCGAACCATGGATCGCCTCGAACATGGCGTACTTTTCGCCGATGTTCGCCGAACCGGCGAGGCCAACCGAGCCGGCGATCTGGGCGGCGACGTCGGAAAGGATATCCCCATAGAGATTCGGCATCACCACAACGTCGAACGCTTCGGGGGTATCCGCCAGTTTCGCGGCGCCGATATCGACAATCCAGTGCTCGTTCTGGATGGACGGATATTCCGCGGCGATCTCATCGAAGACCCTGTGGAACAGGCCGTCCGTTAGCTTCATGATGTTGTCCTTCGTGAAGCAGGTGACCTTCTTGCGATTGTTGCGCTTGGCGTACTCGAAGGCGTAGCGGACGATCCGCTCGCAACCCGGGCGGCTGATAAGCTTCAGACACTGCATGACCTGATCGGTCTGGCGGTGCTCGATGCCCGCGTAGAGGTCCTCTTCGTTCTCGCGGACAATGACCACGTCCATTCCGGGATGCTTCGTTTCCACGTAGGGATGGTAGGCCACGCACGGCCGGACGTTCGCATAGAGGCCGAACATCTTGCGGGTGGTGACATTGAGGCTCTTGAAGCCTCCGCCCTGGGGAGTGGTGATGGGAGCTTTGAGGAAGACTCGAGTGCGCTTGATGGAATCCCAAGCCGTGGGCTCGACGCCCGTCGAGTGACCGGCGAGATAGACCTTCTCGCCGATCTGAATCTCCTCGATGTCGATGCGCGCGCCCGCCTCTTTCAAAATGTGCAGAGTGGCATCCATGATTTCCGGGCCGATGCCGTCGCCCCGTGCTACGGTGATTGCGGTATTTGCCATGGGAGTTGACTTACGTGGTTCCTACAGAAGGCTGAAGTAATACGTTACCGAAGTTGATGATGGGGAAGCAACAGGAGGGTGGCCCACCCCGGTACCCTGCCCGCACCCATGGCTAAAGCCTCGCCCCTAGGCCGCCGCCGGAACCAAAGAGCTATCCGCTTTGGAACTTACGTCCAATTTACTCCCTGGAACTGTAGGGTTATGTTGAATTTCCGGCTTCTTATATCGGAAATGACACCGCGGAAAGGGGAGATCGTTTGCGGGAGTTTCGAGTAGGAATTGTAGGCCTGGGCCATTGCGGCGAAGCGCATCTGGGCGCCTGGCGGAGTCTTGACCAAGCGGTAAGACTCCCGTCGATCTGTGATGAATCGCTGGCGATTCGGATGAGAGCGTCGCGGGCGGGGTTCGCCGTCTACGACGAAGCTCTCGAGATGGCAAGGAGGGAATCGCTCGACGCAGTGAGCCTTTGCACGCCGACCTGCTCGCATGACCTGGCGGCGGCGTCTTTGTTGCGGCAGGGCGTTGCCGTGTTATGCGAGATTCCGCTCACCATTGAATTAAGCGGGGCTTTCCGCCTGTTTGACCTGGCCGATTCCAGGCGAACGGTGTTCGCGCCGGCCGCGAAGTTCCGCTTTCTGCCGGCGGTGCAACAGGCCCGCGACATGGTTTCCGCGGGAGAAATCGGACAGGTTCTGAACTTTCGCATCGAGTTCGCGCGTTACCGGAACATGCTGATGTCCTGGAGGAGCCTGCCCGAGGTAGCCGGAGGCGGCGTCCTCAGGGATTACGGCGGCAATGCGTTGGATCTGATTCGCTACCTCATCGGCCCGCTTGAACGGCTGCGCGCCGTTCGCTTGCGGCAGGCGCAACCGCTCGATGTCGAGGATTCCGTGCTCATGCTGGCGACGGCGCGGGGCGGGGTGACGGGGGAGGTTTTCCTCAGTTGGAGCGCTGAAACCGGATCGCGCAACTACGCGACCATCTGTGGGAGCAAAGGCACCGTCGAAATCGGGTGGCAGGGCAGCGTGCTCAAGCGGCATGGAAAGGAACCGCACCGGTTCGGAGGCCCGTTCGATGAAATGGATGCCTACCAACGGATGGTGAAAGCTTTCCTTGCTTGCGTGCAATACCGGCAACCGTTGTGGATGACGGCGGAGGAAGCGCTCGAAACCGCCTTCGCCGTCGAGATGGCGTACCACTCGATGCGCCAGGACGCCACCGTCGAGGTGGATATCGGACGCGAACGGTCTCGAGGACCGTTCCCCGTCTGACAGGCTGCCGGCATGATCGACCTGGTTGCCGGGCTCGATAAACAGGGTTACGGAATCCGTGCGGCGCTGCAAGCCGACCGGATCCCTTACCGGCGAATCCGGTGGGCCAGGGAGGCGGCGTCGACGTTGTTGCTGGTGGCATGCGAGGAGATCGAAGACGAGATATCCGCGCTCGCCGGGGTCTCGCCCGCGCTGATCATCGGGAACCTGCCCGCCGGACTCATGCCGCTCTTTCGCGATTGCGGCCCGGAAACAATCGTGAGGAACGGGAACTGCTGGTGGTGCCGGCTCTCGCTCGGCGAGGCCTTCACGGAACTGCTTTGTGAAGGCCCCGAGCCGCCGGCGAACGAAGACATGGCCGTACGGAACATCGCGGAGATAGACAGCGGATGGGCGTTGATTGAATTGTTGAAGACGCTCATCCGGCAGGCCGCCGGCGGACTGGTGCGGCTGGAACGTTGGCCCGCCCCATTCCAATGCGCGAAAGGCGGCGGCGCAAGGTTCTTTCCGCCGTTCCGTCCCCCCGTGGCTGGAGGCCAGGGAGAGTTCCGGGCTTCGGAATGTCTGGTTGTTCCGCGGTTGGAAGCAGGAGACGCCATCGAGTGGCAGGAAGGGCCGGCGTGGATGACGACGGCTGAAGCCGTAGCCGGATGGTGGCGAAAGCGGGAACTGGTGTACCTGGCGCCGTGCCCCGAGGGCTGGCTGGTGGAAAACCACGGAACCGATCCGATCTCCGGTTTGTGCTTCGCCGCGGAGAACGCGCAGGGCGAGGTCGTGCACGGCGAAACACTCGACACGATCGACGGCTGCGAATCCCTGCTCATACACGACAAGTCTTTCTTATCTCTTGCCGGAGTGCCCGGCTACACGGGCATGCCCGGCCCGGCGTAGTGATCCGGGACAGGATCAAGCGTCACGATGGCAACCAGTGACGCTTGTTCCACGTGCAGTGACGCGCGATTTATTGTTATTCGCGGCTATGTTGAACACAATGGAAGTTGTAAACACCGCGGATTTTGGAAGCGGGTAAACACGCTTCCGGATGCCCGGCGAATGCTTCCGGGGTATCAAATATGACAAGTGTATCCAGCCTGGAATCCGTCGACAAGCCGGTGTTGAGGGCATACCTGGTGTTGCGAATCGCGTTCACGATTGTCCCCATCATTGCCGGAATTGATCAGTTTACAAACAAGCTCGCGGAATGGGACATGTACCTTGCGCCGGTAGCCACGCGCATTTTGCCTGTTTCCGCGCGGACTTTCATGATGCTCGCCGGAGCGGCGGAGATCGTTGCCGGGCTGATCACGGCGTTCGCGCCGCGAATTGGAGGGTGGATCGTGGCGATCTGGTTATGGTTGATCATTATCAACCTGCTGGCCGCGCAAGGATTTTACGATACCGCTCTCCGCGACCTCGGGCTCTCACTCGGAGCGGTCGCACTGGCTTTGCTCGGCGCGGGATTCCACCGCAAGAGCCTGGAAGCGCGCCCGGCGCAAACGGAAAACCGCTCATAGTAACGATTGTCGAGAATAGGAGAATTTGAAGTGAACAAGCTTATCCCTGTTTTCCTGGGGCTCAGTATGTTGCCGCTGGCGGCGGCAACGCAGACTTGGACCAACGTTAGTCTCATAGATCAGAAGTGCTCGGCCAAGTACAAGCCGGCCACCGCCGATACGCACACCCGGAACTGCGCGCTCGCATGCGAATCGAGCGGCTACGGAATATTGACCGCCGATGGGACGTTTCTGAAGTTCGACAAGGCCGGCAACGAGAAGGTGCTGGGCGAATTGAAGGCGTCGTCGAAGAAGGATCATATTCGCGCCACGGTTACCGGCGAAATGAAGGGCAACACCCTCGATGTGAAGACGGTCAAGCTCGATTGACAGACTTCGAAAAACGGGAAGAAGCGTGAGGAATAGAATGCCCGCCGGTTTGCTGTGAACCTGCAGGCAAGAAAGCTTGACGCACGGTTGCCGCGATAGGGAGAGCAGCCGTGCGTCAAGAGATTGTTTTCTACCGCTTGAAGCGAAGTGTCACCCTGACAGCAAGCTATCGCCAGCCATCACGAACGAGCACTTTAAAATCTTCGCGATGATCGTTGGCAACATGAAAAGCCTCGACCTTCAGTTTGTGAAATTTTCCTGAGCCGGGAGCCGAGGTTTCATAGACCAACCGGTACTCGGTGCGAATGCTTTGCATGATCCCTCTCATGACGTCCGGGAAAGCTCCCTCCTGGTTTGGAAACCACGCGAAGCCCCCCGTCTTCTCCGCGAGCATCTGAAGAAAGGCACGTGCCTGAAGAAGGTCCATCCGCGCCATGGAACTGAGGTAAGGTTCATAGATGCCGCGCAGCATGGAACCCGCTCCGGCGGCGAAGATGACGACATTTTCCGATTCCGCCTTCTTCCGCACATCATCGAGCGTATGCCCGCTGAAACTGTCAAAGCCGGAACCGATGATGATCAGGATACGGCGTCCGGGCAGGCGCCCCATCTTGTCCAGCATGCTGTAGATGGCGTCGTAGGTATCCACTTCGTTCCACATTGGCTGGCCAAGTTCGGAATATGCCTCCATGATCTTGCCGGTTTGCCTTGTAAAATCCACATCGATCTCGAGATCGTGGGAATACGTGGCGAGAGCGTACCAGTTTCCAGGAGCGGCCTGGCCCAGGAACGCCTCCATGCTGGTGTCGATGTCATTCAGATAGTACCAGGAGGCCTGGCTGTATTCCACAAGCAATGCGATGGATGCCGGTTTTTCCGGCTTCTCGAGGCGGAATGGACGCGCGTCGCCATCTTCGTAGAGATGAAAGTTCGCATGCGTCAGCCCGGTGACAAGGGCATCGCCCCGCTCGACGTTCAGGTAAACCGAGACGGGTTCCGGTTGGGAAAGACGGGAAGCGAGCGCCGTGCCCGCGGCGCCGGTGAGAACCAGCGCCGCCAACCCGGCTAGCTTGTGTGTCCGGAGGAAACCGGTCTCGTTTCTGGTTCCGCGCATATTGCCTCGATTGGCTGGTCTGGTTCATATACGAGTTTGCCCGGCGCGGCGCAGCCCTGTTCGGGCGCGAGCAGGCTGGGCTTGGTCTTCTCATCCTCCTTTGCCTTGGCGGTCACCGGCTTCAACGCAGCCTTCATGGCTTTGAAATCAGGCGTGTTGACGACGGGGCTCTTCCGCTTCGGAAGGTACATATACTCGCGCTCGGAATCCACCATGCGCTCGTAGAACGGCGGGTGGGAGCGGAACCAGCTCACCCCGTTGACGTAACCCTCCTCGGTTGCCATCTTGTCGAAGAACCGGATAAAGCCCATGGGGTCATAGCCCGCCTTCCAGGCATACTGCATACCCAACTGGTCCGCCTGAAGTTCGAAGTCGCGGCTGACACCGAGCAGGCTGAGGTTCAGAGCAAGTCCCAAACCATAGAAGCCATACTGAAGGGCATAGTAGGTGCCGATGCCTGCCGCGCCGCCCGTGAGGAGAATGGCTGCCACCTGTGCCGCCTGGTAGACAATGGATGCTATGGTGGCCTTCTCCATCAGCTTGTGGCCATGTCTGGCGACAACGTGTGAGATTTCGTGTCCGAGCACTCCGGCGAGTTCGGATTCGTCGTCCGCGGCCTCCAGCAAGCCGCGCTCGACGAACACGAAACCTCCGGGAAGGGCAAAGGCGTTGATCTCTTTCGAATTCAGCACTGTAACGTGCAACGGGATGAGCAGATCGGAATTGGCCGCTATTTTGTTTGCCACCTTCGTGACATAACTTACGATCTCTTTGTTTTCTACTTCTTTTGGCATCAGGCCGGAAAGCTTCATTTGCCTGATCGCTTCCTCTCCTGTCTTGATGTCATCCTTTTGCCCTGTTTCGATCCTGCGGAAGCCGATATCCTTGACGTCCCCCCATTGGCGGTGGAGATAGCTGCCATCGCGGATGGATTGCCGGATCTCCTTGAGTTGCGCCGGCCATTCACGGATCAGGTCGAGTTTGGCCTGCTTGTTGTCATAGGCGACAGGGATCGCATGATCGGCGATAACATCGGCCTGGCTCTTCAAAGCCCGGGAGTTCTGTATCGTGCAGTGCAGGTTGTGCCTTTCCGCGGCGGTGATATTGGACGACTTCAGTTTCTGTTGCGCATTCTCCACCTCTGTTTCGTACCTGCCGGAGGTCTCCTTGAACCGCTGGTCACAGTATTCCTTCGCCTGGTTCAGGTAGTCGCTCATTCTTGTGAGTTGGGTGTTGCTATATTCGAGCTTGGGAGCGATCTTGAAGAGCGTAACGTAGGATTTCTTCAGATCATCCCGCAGCGGGCGGAACACATCCTGAACAAGAGGAACAGCGGGAATTTCCCTGGGGTGGCCGGCGCAACCGGCAAGCGGAAGGACAAGCAGTTCACAGCATAGCACCGCCACCAACGATCGCATATCGAACGCGGTGCGCCTTTGGGTTTCCGGTTTTTCCGGAGATGGCGCTACGCCGTCAACGAGTTGCTCCGCGGCAGGATCCGCCCGAAGTGTAATTCGACGGGAATCGGAATCTGGGATCTCTGCTTTGCAGGTTGGCGGCGCCTCCTTTAGCGCCTCTCGGGAAGAAATTATCGAGAAGCATAAATGTCTCAATTTTCCTCCGTCTTTTTATTATAATCCTGCAATGAAATTCTTAAAATATATTAATGCGCGATATTGCAAATCCAAAACCCCACGCGGCGGCTGGGGTCAGCGGCAGAGTCCTTCGCTCGATTCGATCCCCGGCATGCTTCCGAGCACCGCCAGCAGGCGGCTTTCCTCCTCGGGAAAAACCGTGCGCAAATCGAGCAGCAGGCGGTCTTTGGCAATCATCGCGATAATCGGAGGCTCGGCCGCGCGGAGGAGCCGCTCCCATTCGCGAGCATTCGGAACGGCGATGGCGATATGCCAGGTGGGTAGGGATTGCTCAGGAGTCGATCCGCCGCCGATAACGGACCGCCCCGGCACGACCTGAGCGGGAAAGCCGGGCAGCGCGTCGAGCAGCGCTTCGGCGCGAGCGCGGATCTCTTCCGGCGTCAGACGAATCATGCGCAATGCGGGAAGGGCGTCCCACTCCTCGAACAGGATGTGACGCAGCGTGTCCTCGAGCGAGGCGATGATCAGTTTCCCGGGGCGGAAAGCGCGAAACATAGGATTGCGGCGGATGCGCTGAATGAGCGGAGCGTCGCCGGCGATGATTCCAGCCTGCGGTCCGCCGAGCAACTTGTCTCCGCTGAAGCTGACCACGTTGACCCCCGCCGCGATCGATTGCTGGGCGAGCGGTTCATCGATGCCGTAGGCGGTGAGGTCGGCCAGGCACCCGCTGCCGAGATCCTCGTAAACGGGGATGCCGCGCTCGCGGCCAAGAGCCGCAATCTCTTCCCGCGACGGCTGCGCCGTATACCCTTCGATGCGGAAGTTGCTGGGATGCACAATCAGCAGAAGGCGCGTGCGATCGCTGATGGCGCGGCGAAAATCGTCGATATGGGTTCGATTCGTTGTCCCGGCTTCCTTCAACTCGACACCGGCGCTCCGCATGATATCCGGGACGCGGAAGCCTTCGCCGATCTCGATCAACTGGCCGCGCGAGATGACCACTTCCGCGCCGCCGGCAAGCTCCTGAAGCACCAGATAGACCGCGGCGGCGTTGTTGTTGACGGCGATGGCGGGCTTTCCGAGAATACGCTCGAGCAGCGCGCCGCAGTGAGCGTCCCGATGGCCGCGCCGCCCGCTTGCGAGGTCGTACTCCAGGTTCGAATACCCTCCGGACGGAGGCGTGGGGGAGAGCGGCGCGCGGCCGAGGTTGGTGTGCAGAATCACCCCGGTGGCGTTGATGACCCGCCGCAAAGACGCGGCGCGCAAAGCCGACAGCGAGCGGATCACCTCGCTGTCGATATCAGCGTTCTCCGCGCCTCCGCGCAGTTGCTCGCGCGCCTCGGCGAGTGCGCGCCGGATCTCGGCAATCAGCAGCCGGCGCGGATAGCCGAGACCGGCAAGACGAAGCGCGACCTCGTCGACCGAGGGCAGCAGGCGCAGACGGGAAGCAATCTCCATTTATTTGGGGAACAGCGCGCGCAACCGGGCGAGGGAAGGCTGGCGGCCATATTCGCACAACTCGAATGTCTCGACACGCTTGACGCGATCGGCGGCGCCTGGTCCGTAGATCTCCTCGATCGCTTTCCTCACGGCCGCGGAGTGGGGGCGGGTGCGCTGCTTGCTCAACCACTCCTTCCGCGCCTCCTTGTCCCGGGGAACCTGGTCGAGGGTGTGGTCCACCCAGGGAAGCCATTCGTAGACCTGCGAAACATGAGCGTCCAGAGAGTTGATCTTCGTCTCCCACACGTCGTCAATGTTCACCACCACGTCGGGACGAAAGGGAGCCGGCTTCTGGAAGCCGTCCTGGTAGTAAAGGAAAATAGGATTGTCGTGCAGAGGCGGGGTGTCGGGAACGATGTTCGGAACCACCACCATATAGGCCGCATCCTGCACCAGGACTCCCGTGTAGCGGTGATCGGGATGGTAATCGTTTGGCCGCGGCGCGACAACGATATCGGCCTTCCACTTCCGGATCGCGCGAATGATCTGCCTTCTCGTTTCGACGTTCGGCCTAAGTTCGCCGTCGTGATTGTCGAGGACTTCATATTCGGCGATGCCGAGCCGGCGCGCGGATTCCTGAGTCTCCAGGTAGCGGCGCTTGGCAAGCATGCCGCCGCCCATCTCCTGGTGGCCGGCGTCGCCATTGGTGACCGAAAGGAACTTCACCATATGGCCGGCGCGGGCGAACTTCGCGGCCGTGCCCGCGAACTTGATGTCACAATCATCCGGATGCGCGCCAATGGCGATGATGCGGAGTTTTTGCTGCGCCTGCATGGTCACGGCGAGCAGAAAAATCAGTGCGAGGCGAGGCATGAGGGCGCTCCTTTAGGGTTGCTGCTTGCGGGTGTACCCGGTGACCCAATCAAGAAATGAGTTGTACCACAGAATGGAATTGAGAGGCTTCAGAATCCAGTGGCCTTCGTCCGGGAACAGAATGAGCTTCGAAGGAACCTTCTTCATCTGCAGAGCGGTGAACAACTGCTGGCCCTGTCCAATGGGAACGCGATAGTCCAGTTCCCCTTGAATAACAAGCGTGGGAGTCTTAAATTCGTTGACGAAATAGCTGGGAGACCATCGCTCGTAGACTTCGGGGTTATCCCAGGGCATGCCGTGGAACTCCCATAACGGAAACCAGAGTTCTTCCGTTGTCCCCACCATGCTGCGCAAATCGAAAACTCCGGCGTGAGAGACAAACGCTTTAAAGCGCTGCGTATGACCGAGCATCCAGTTGATCATGTAGCCGCCGAAACTGCCCCCCGCCGCGGCAAAGCGGTCCGCATCGGCGTACGGCTGGCCGGCAACGTAGTCCACCACGGCCATGATGTCATCGTAGACTTTGCCGCCCCAGTCAGAGTTGATCTCGTCGGTGAATTTCTGGCCGTATCCCGTCGATCCTCGCGGATTCGGCATCACGACGACGAACCCCGCGCCGGCGAAGACCTGCGCGTTCCAGCGATAGCTCCAACTCTCCGCCCATGCGCCCTGAGGACCGCCGTGAATGAGGAACAGCACCGGGTATTTCTTCTTCGCATCAAAACCGGGCGGCTTGAGGAGAAAGCTCTGCACCTTCGTCTCCTCCGCTCCGGTGACCCAGAAATCTTCGAATGCGGACAAAGAGTACCCGGCGAGCAGGGCGTCATTCAGGTGAGTAAGCGGCGCGGCGGCGCCGCCCGTGGATGCCACGGTGTAAATTTCGACGGGGTGCGAACCGGTCTGCCCGGTGTAGATCATGTTCTTTCCGTCGGCCGTGAACTGCACGTCGTCTATCGACCCCGCCCCGCTGATGAGAATGCGTGAGGCGCCACCCGTGACGGGGATCATCTGCAGCGCCGTGCGGCCGCGATCCTCCGTAACGAAGAACAGACGCTTCGAGTCAACCGACCAGGACATGCTCTCGACGTTCCGGTCCACATTCTCCGTCAGCACCGTGGTACGGGCAGTGGCCCGATCGAGGACGACCAGGCGCCAGCGGTCGCTTTCGTAACCGGGGCGCTGTTGTTGCCGGAACGCGATCCAGCGGCCGTCTGGAGAGTACTGCGGCGAGTTGTCGGCCGCGGGGTTGATGGTGATCTTGCGGGACTCCCCTCCCTCCATCGGCACGACGTAGAGTTCGGAGTTGGTGCTGACCGCCGGTTCGGGGTCGGGCTTCATGACATAGCAGAGTTCCTTGCCGTCGGGCGAGATCGCATAGTCGTCGGGCCCCCCCAGTGAGAATGGAGGCACGGAATGCGGTCCGGGGGTCAGGTCCCTGGGGGACCCGACGCCTTCGATGGGAACGGTGAGCAAATGCGCGCGGCGGGCGGTCTGGTATTCCGTCCAGTGGCGGTAGAGAAGCGATGTGTAGATACGCGCCTTCACCTTGGAAGTCTTCTCTTCCTCGAGACGCTTCTTGTTGCAGGCGTCGTCCGGGCAATCCGGATAGACCTCGCTGTTGAAGAGGAGCGCTTTGCCGTCCGGGGAGAACAGAACGCCGGAAGCTTCCGTGCTCAGATTGGTGACCTGCCGCGGGTTGGTTCCATCGGGGTCCATCAGCCAGACCTGGGACGATCCGCCGCGATTCGACACAAAGGCTATGTGCTTCGAATCGGGCGACCAGCGCGGCCGTTCATTGGTGGTCCCCGTGTTTGTGATTCTCCGTGGAGTGCCGCCCGTCACGGGAACCACCCAAATCTGTTTGGGCTTTGTGTTGCTTTCGAGGTCGATCGATTGAACCGTGAAAGCGACCGTCGTTCCATCCGGAGAAACCTGCGGTTCGCTGATGCGGGAAATGCGCATCATCGCCTCGGCGTCGAACGGCGTTTGCTGCGCCGGCAGCGAAGTAAGAGTTGAAATGACGGCAAGTGCCACAAACCGCATACTGATGATTGTAGCCGCCACGACTTTGTAACACATCGCCGCCGGGCGGCGTGAGCGCGCCGGTCCGGATTACTTCGTCACCACGAAGCGGTCGGCTTCCTTGCCGTTTTCATCCACCTGGCGCACCGTCAACTTCGAGTCTCCGGCATCGGCGATCGTGAAGGAATGCTCCTTCGACAAGAAGCGCGTAGTGAAATCCTGCCAGGATTCCGGGTTGTTTTCCTGCTCGGGATTGTAGAGACGCGCGCCGCCCGCGCCCGTGACCAGATAGATGACTCCATCCGGCTTGGTGCGGGAAGACCCATCGTAGGTCTTGTCGATGCTCCACTTGCCATCCACTTCGGAACGCCACTCCTCGGGCCTTTCAGGAACCAGCCGCAGCGGGCGGCTGCGCTGATAGTTGTGAACATGGCCGGCGAAGACAATATCCACCTTGCCCCGCTCGAAGATGGGCGCCAGCAGCCGCATCCACTGCTCCTTGAAATGGGCCTTCGAGGAGTTGAACCCGGGATGATGAAAGATGACGAAGCGCCACTTGGCCGACCGCGCCGAGGCGAAGTCCTTCTCCAGCCAGCTTCGCAGGAGCGGCGAAGTCCACTCGGAATACTTGTTCGAATC
Source organism: Bryobacteraceae bacterium (assembly GCA_019187195.1). GTDB lineage: Bacteria > Acidobacteriota > Terriglobia > Bryobacterales > Bryobacteraceae > CADEFT01. Next base: position 891 of record JABAQT010000023.1, on the reverse strand, counting down.
AAGAACCGTCCAGTGCGAGTTGCCGTAATCAAAGGAGTAGCTGGCCATGCGCGGAAACTGTCTCCCCGCGGAATCGAGGAAGGACCGTAGCGCGCCTGAGGGGCCCCTGGCGGGCGCCGCGCCGGGATCGGAAGCCGAGGACAGCGGGCCGTTGAGCGGCAAGGACCAATAGAGAAAATAGGCGAGCCCGCCAGGCGTGGCGGCGAGATCCGAACCGCTGATGTCGTGATTGCCCGGGGAGGAGACAAACAACGTCGAACGGATCAGAGGAGCTCCGGCATCCGGCGCGGCCGTTTCCGAGTTGTAGACGGGGAAATACTTCGTTCGGTATTCCGGCATCAGACCCTTGCTGTACACGATGTCTCCGGTGATGGCCACGAAATCCGGCTTTGCCCGCCAGACCTGATAGGCAACAGCCTTCTGGCCGGGTGAATTCTGGCCGCAATCCCCGAAGACCGCGAACCGGATGGCGGCTCCGGCGGGCTTGCGGGCATGGGCGGCCGATTCAAAGACCGGCTTGCCGCCGAGCAGAATCCGGTAATGGTATTCGAAGCCCGCAGTCAGGCCCCCAAAGTCCGCGGCATACACACGGTGTGGCGCAATGTCAGTGGCGGTGATACGGCGCAGAAGGACGGCCTTCGCCGCCCGCCATCTGGTGGCGCCCTTGGCGCGGTACTGCGCCGACCATGCCGCATCCTCGTCGGCGGCATGCCACAGCACCCGAATCTGCTCTTTTCGCGGCAGTTTCGGGTTGTCGCCTAACTGTACGTAGGGTTCGGCGAGAAACGGGCCGTCCGGCGGCGCGGCCGCGCACGCCAGGGTCAGCAGAGCGGAGCACAGGAAGAACGTACGCATCTTCCTGACACTGTACCCCAGAGCGCCGTCCGCGCG
>JABAQT010000020.1:203889-207416 GCA_019187195.1 Bryobacteraceae bacterium | reverse complement strand
TCACTCTCGTTGAGCTCTCCTTTTTGTCCTCTTCCTCGTCCGGTTCCCGTGTAATCTCTTTCCGATCCGCACCGGCAGCCGCTAGCGGCGAACTCAGCGCCAGGGCGGCTTTCACGGTCTGCAACGGAGCTTTCCGGTTCTGTTGATCCTCGCCGGCGGATCGCGGCACGCCGCCAGGATTCGAAGAGAGTCCGGCGCCGTCCACGGCATCAAAGAAAGTGGCCAGGCCCGGCAGTAAACCTGCCATGAAGTTCTGGAAATCCATTTCCACGGACGGAGCCATTAGCGGAACTGCAGTTTTTCCCAAAGACATGAGGAGACTCGTGGAGGAAGCGTGGCTGCCCTCAGGGCTGATCCCGGTTGCAGGCACTGCGATGAACGGCAAACTGATCACGCGGGAACTACAGCACATGAACGGCCAACCTGGTGAGCTGTGAAAAACAAGAGGTTGGACGAAGGCGGCGCGGCAAGAAGTGGTCTTTTCGTTTCAATTCGACAATGTCTTGCCGCTTTGAAACATCCACTATCCTCCTCATCGGCGAAAAATCAAACGGTTTGAAGGGACTTCCCGTTCGGCAACCAAACTGCTCCTACTTTCCGCGATGGATGCTCTTCTCACGACAGCCGCCAGCGGACTCAGAGCCAGAATGGAGTCTCTTGACATGCTCGCCAACAACCTGGCGAACGCAACCTCCTCCGGATTCAAGGCGGACCGCGAATACTACAGTACCTATATCGCACCTGAAGCTCTGGACGGCCCGCAAGGCACTCTGCCGGTCACCAGCCCCGTCATTGAAAAGAATTGGATCGACTTTGCTCAGGGTAATTTGACGCCCACGGGAAATTCTCTGGATTTCTCATTGCAAGGCGCGGGCTTCTTTGTTGTGGACTCGGCGGGCGGCGCCATTTACACGCGCAACGGAAACTTCCGGCTCAACTCCGGAGGTTATCTCGTAACTCAGTCCGGCGACTCCGTGCGCGGGGCCGGCGGGAAGCCAATCCGTCTCAATCCGGATCTACCAGTAACCCTTGACGCGCAGGGCGCCATCCGCCAGGACGGGCAACTGGTTGGGCGATTCGCCATTGTGGACTTCGAAGATCGATCCGGCCTGACGAAGGCCGGCACAACGTATTTCCGTTATGAAGGGGTTCCGAAGACATCCTCGCCGGTTGACACAAAGGTAGAGCAAGGCAGGCTGGAGGCCACTAACTACCAGCCGGCGGAAGCGGCTATACGGCTCGTTAGCGTCCTGCGTCAGTTTGAGACGCTCCAGCGGGCAATCGCGCTGGGCACGGAGATGAACCGCCGTGCCGTGGAAGATGTCGCCCGCGTGAAGGAGTGAGCACGAATAAGGAAAGGAAGAAACAATGATACGGTCTCTTTACAGCGCTGGCAGCGGCATGGTGGCCCAGCAGATGAACGTGGATAACATTGCGCACAATCTGGCGAACGCCAATACGGTAGGCTTCAAGATGCGCCGCACGCAGTTCCAGGATCTGCTCTACCAGAGTCTGGTGCAACCTGGCGCCGCGGCCGGCGCGCAAACCGTGGTTCCGAGCGGACTGCAGGTGGGACTCGGAACAAGACCCGCCGCCAACGAAATTCTATTCACCCAGGGAAATTTCGCCTCCACCGACAACCCATTGGATCTGGTCATTCAAGGAAAAGGGTTTTTTCAAATCCGCCGTCCAAACGGTGATCTGGCATATACCAGAAGCGGCGAGTTCCATCTCGATCGCGATGGGAACGTCGTAACTTCCGATGGAGATCCCATCGAGCCGCAGATCACCCTGCCACCGGAGGCGCAATCCATTACGATCGCCTCCGACGGCACCGTCAGCTACTCACTTCCGGGCCAGACCGCGGTGCAACAGGCAGGCCAGATACAGTTGGCTAACTTCCCCAACCCCGCCGGGCTGAACAGTCTTGGGAAGAATCTCTTCGCGCCCACTGACGCGTCCGGAGAGCCGGCCCTGGGAAATCCAGGCGGCCAGGAAGGTCTCGGCACCCTTCAGCAGGGATATCTCGAGCAATCGAACGTCAGCGTTGTCGAAGAGTTCATCAACCTGATTGTGAGCCAGCGGGCCTATGAAGCGAACTCCAAGGTGGTGCGCGCTTCCGATGAGATGTATCAGCAAGTGAATAACATGACGCGATGATCATACTCTCCCTTGCATTCCTTGCGGCCGCGGCCGAAAGCTCCTGCGTGATCGCGCGGGGCGATTTCATACTCGATTCCGACCTTGAATCCGTTCTCGGCCGCACCGCTACGCCGTCGTCCGGGCGCCGGCTGATGCGCGCTCCCGTCGCTGGCGCCAGAAGATGGATCGGAGTCGAAGAACTGGCCCGGCTGTCCGGCATTCCCCGGAGTGAAATACAGGATTCCCCTCAGGGAATCTGCATCGAGCGCGCGGCCATGCATCTTGACGAAGACGTTCTGCTCGAAAGCCTGCGGAAGGCGATTCAGGATGATACGGTTTCGATTGAAATTCTGGACTTCAGCCGCTATCCCGTGCCGGAGGGACGGCTCCAGTTTCTCAGGAGCGGCTTGTTGGTATCCTCCGCCGCCAGTCCGGAGCGCGCGGTGCTCTGGCGGGGGAGTGTGCAGGGCGACGGCCGTCGAACCACGCCTGTCTGGGTTCGATTGAGGATGTATGCGGAGCGAGACTTGACGATTGCCGCGCGCGACTTGATGCCGGGTAAGATCCTGACTCCTGAAGATATCAGCGTGGCGCATCGAAAGGTCTTCCCACTCCACTCCGCTATCGCCAACGCCGGCCAGGCCCTGGGACAGACGGTAAGGCGCAGGGTCGCCGCCGGGGAACCACTGCTGGCTTCGCTGCTCAAGCAACCGCGCACGGTCGAGGCCGGGGACGTGGTGACCGCCGAGGTAGATCATGCGGGTATTCGGCTTCGCTTGCCCGCGATTGCCGAAACCGGCGGCGGGGACGGCGAACTCATCCGGCTAAAGCCAGTGAAGGGTGGAAAGCGGTTTCGTGGCCGTATTCGCGAGCACGGCTTAGTAATTGTGGAGGCTGAAGAGAATGATAAGCAAACGAGCGGCAACGCTTCTGATGGCAGTGTCTCTCTGCGTTCAGGCAGGGTGGAGAAAACGGACTCCGGAACAATCCTCCGGAATTGACCGCTATGTGAATGCGGCGAGCGAGCATGCTGCCTCCACCGGCGGCTACGGCGCGTCCCCCGGGTCCCTTTACGGGAGTGGAAATCGGCTCAGCGACCTTGTACGCGATCCCCGGGCCTACCAGACCGACGACATGGTGATGATCATTGTCAGCGACAGCGCTTCGGCAATCGCCAAGGGTTTGACCAGTTCGTCTCGAAAGTCGGGCGCGCAAAACTCCATTACCTCGCTTGCCGGGGCATTGCCTGTGACCGGCCCGCTGGCAAACCTCGCCGCGCTTGGGGGAAGCTCCAAGCTCGACAGTCAAGGCCAGACCAGCCGTTCCACGCAACTCACCACCTCGCTTGCCGCCCGGGTGACCCAGGTCTTGCCCAACGGATACCT
>JABAQT010000020.1:176511-203789 GCA_019187195.1 Bryobacteraceae bacterium | reverse complement strand
ATCGATGTGAATGCCGCGGCCATCGGGGACGCATCAAACCTGCAGGGCGGCCTCCTCCTGCTGACTCCGCTAAAGGCCGCCGACGGACAAACATTCGCCGTCGCACAAGGCCCCGTCGTCACAGGCGGATTCCTTGCCGGCCGGGGTGGAAATTCCCAAACCGTGAACCATCCGACCGCCGGCAGGATACCCAATGGGGCCATCATCGAGAAGCCGGCGCCCTCCACGCTTGGCGGCGGACGGATGCGGCTCCAACTGCGCAATCCCGACTTTACCACCGCCGCGCGTATGGCCGATGCAATCAACCGGCGCTTCTCGGTGGGAGGGCCGGCGATAGCGAGGGCCGAGAACTCCGCCCTCATTACAGTGGACTCACCGGCCCGTTACTCCACACGGCCAGTGCAGTTTATCAGCGACGTGGAGAACCTCGTTGTCGAAGCGGATCGCGGCTCCCGTATTGTGATCAACGAGCGCACCGGCACCATCGTTCTCGGCAAGGAAGTCAAGATTGCGCCCGTGGCCATTCTGCACGGCGCCTTGAGCGTCGAAATCCAAACCACCTATGACGTCTCACAGCCCGCGCCGCTGTCGGGCGGCAACACCACAGTCACACCCCAGATTGGAGTGCAGGCAAGAGAGGAGAAGGCAAGGAGTGTCCTGCTAAAGAACGGAGCCACGGTTGAGGACCTGGTCAAAGCGCTGACGGCAATCGGATCCACTCCGCGCGACATCATCGCGATACTCCAAAATCTCAAAGAGGCTGGCGCAATCGAGGCGGAACTGGAGGTCATTTAAGAATGAGAGTCAACGAAATCCCCGGAACAATTGCCGTACAAGGCTATAGCCCTACGGATCGTCCGAAAGGTATCGAAGGCGCCGCCGCCTCGTTCGAGGCCCTGTTCATTGGCAACCTCCTGAAATCGGTCCGTGAGGCCAGCCAGGGCTCACTCGGAGGTGAAGGCGACCAGGCAGGCTCCACAATGATGGATGTCGCCGAGGAATATCTCGCCAACGACATCGCCAAAGGCGGAGGACTCGGCTTGGCCAAACTCGTGGCCAGTCAGTTTGCCTCGCACTACTCTGTGTCCGTTGAATCCGGCGGCCCCTCGGACGGCATCAGCGCCCACCGGCGGGCTACCGGTGTACGTCCCTCCCAACCTCCTCATCCGCCAAGTCCTCAAAACGAGCACTGAAGCGGCTGATGTTCGCGCTCTACTCTCTCGCCAGCCGTATCCGGCCTGCTCTCAATCGATTCCCAGCCCTCGAGCAGCGTCGACAACAACCGGATGACCTCCCGGAACCCCGCATCGTCTCCCTCGCGGTTGCTCTCATGAATCCGCCGGAGTATGTAGTCATACAACTCCAGCAGATTGCGAGACAGTTCCCCACCTTGCTCATTGTCGAGAGACTGTGTCAGCTCGATGATCACGCCGCATGCTCTCGCCACCGCCTCCGCGCGGCGTTTGCTCTCTCCCGAAGCCAGACCCCGCCTGGCCTCCTCAAGCGAGTCAATCGCGGCACGATATAACATCGTCACCAGCTCCAACGGACTGGCCGACAAAACCTTCAACTCAACGTAATTCTCATACGGACTGTTATAAGGCATAGTGCTCCTGGCGATATCCGCAATTCCTGTCTCCTCCTGGCTCGAATGCCGGAATCCCCTTTCAGGGGGTGTTCAGCCGGCGTGCCCATCGAAGCACGCTCTCGGGGGGAACCTGCTTCAGCACCTCGCCCGTCTTCCGATCCACTATCCGCAGCACCGGCCGGTGTGTGTCACGATCAAGCTGGAACGTAAGTTCTTCATCCTGCCCGAAAACCTCCGCCCCATTCAGCGCGCGTACAGCCTGGATCAGTTCGCGATGCTCCGTCATTCGCTCACTGGGCTTCGGGCTGTTCGCGGCGGACGCCGCCAGGGATGTCACTACGGGACTGATTGATCCACTGTCCATGGGTTCCCTCCAAAGGAGGCCTTCGCCTCCTCCAGTCCCCTCATCGGACGGACTCGCCAATACTATGAAGGAAGATCTACCTTAGGCCAGATTCAGGGCTTTCAGTACGCTCCCCTGCTCCCGCTCAATCTTCTTCTGCAGCAGCATGATCCCGTAAATCAACTGCTCCGGCCGCGGCGGACACCCCGGAACATAAACATCGACCGGAATCACCTGGTTCACGGGCACCAGCGCATAGTTGCTGAACACTCCCGTCGAGGTTGCGCACGCCCCCATCGAGATCACCCACTTCGGCTCGGGCATCTGCTGGTAAAGCTGCCGGATCACGGGAGCCATCTTCTGCGATACCCGTCCCGCTATGATCATGCAATCGCTCTGCCGCGGCGAACCCCGAAACACCTCCGCCCCAAACCGCGAGATGTCAAAACGCGACGCGCTCATCGCCATCATCTCGATCGCGCAACAGGCCAACCCGAACGTCATCGGCCAGATCGAGTTCTTCCGCCCCCAGTTCACCACCTTGTCCAGCGTCGTCGTGATCACGCTCTGCGAAACAAGCTGGAAATCCTCGTTGTCCAGACGCGCAAAGAGGTCTTCCGGACCCGTCAGGTTCAGCTTGTTTTCCGCCCGCATGCCTTCCATCTTCTATTCCTTTGTCATGATTATCCCACGGAAACAGGTAGAATCGGAATTTGTGAATGTCAACCGAACCTGAGGAAACACTCGAAACCGGCGACTACGCCGAACTGCTCGATCAGGCAGCCCTCGAATGGCGCATCGAGCCCGAATTCTGGGACATCTGGGGAAATCATCATGTTCCCGATTCCACCGTCAAACAGGCCATTCTCCGCTCCCTGGGTGTAAGCTGCGATTCCGCCCTCCACCTCCGCCAGGCTCTCGATGCCCGCCGCCTCCAGCAGTGGGGCCATCCATTGCCGTCATGCCTGGTCGTATCCGGCGAAAGGCCGCTATCGCTGCCCCTGCGCGTTCCCGCCGGGCTCTCGAACAGTTCCCTCCATCTCACCATAGTCTCCGAGGACGGCACGCAAACTCACGAAACAGTCGATCTTGCCGCTTTACCGCAAGCCGCGGAAACCGCTGTCGCGGGCGAAAAGTACGTCGAAAAAACCTACCTCTGGCCAAACTCGCCGCTCCCCCTTGGGTACTACCAGGTTCAAACCGCCATCACCGGCCGGCCCCGCCATGAGTGCCGCCTCATCGTCACCCCCGATCGCGCCTGGCTGCCCCATAATCTGGAAGCGGGCGGACGCCTCGCCGGAGTTGCCGTCAGTCTCTACGGCGTGCGCTCCCAACGCAACTGGGGATGCGGCGACTTCACTGACCTCGAACACCTCCTCTGCTGGCTCAAGGAAGACCTCCACGGCAGCTTCCTGGCGCTCAACCCGCTGCACGCCATCGAGAACCGGCAGCCCTACAATACCAGCCCCTACCTCCCAAACTCGGCCCTCTTTCGCAATCCACTCTATATCGACGTGGAGCGCGTTCCCGAATTCCCCTCTTCCCCCATCGTCCGGAAGCTCGCCGCATCGGACTCGGTTCGCCGCCAACTCGCCGAACTGCGAGACGCGCCCTTCGTCGAATACGAACACGTCTGGCGCCTCAAGCGCTTCTTCCTCCAACTCCTGTTCCGCGAGTTCCTTCGCCATCCCGGCTCCCCGCGCGCCCTGTCTTTTCAACACTTCGTCCGGCAGCAGGGCCACCGCCTCGACAGATTCGCCACCTATTGCGCGCTTTGGGATCACCTCCACCGGCGCAACCGCGATCTCTGGGTCTGGCCCGGCTGGCCAACTCCCTACCAGGATCCCGCCTCTCCTGAAGTCGCGGCCTTCCAAGAGCATCATTCCCGCCAAATCCTGTTCCATAAGTTCCTTCAGTGGGTCATCAACGAACAGCTTCAGGCCGTACACGACAAATCGAACTCCCTTGGCCTTCCCATCGGCCTATACCACGACTTGGCGCTTGCCACCGACAAGTGCGGCGCCGACCTCTGGGCCTACCGCCCCTTCTTCGTCTCCGGGTGCCGCGTCGGTTCCCCGCCCGATGGGTTCGCCCCCGACGGGCAGGACTGGGCGTTCCCCCCTCCCAACGCTGTTCACCATCACGACGACGGCTACCGCCTGTTCATCGACACCATCCGCGCCAACAGCCGCCACGGCGGAGCCCTGCGAATCGATCACGTCATGCGCCTTTTCCGGCTCTATTGGATCCCCGACGGCATGGACGCCAAGCACGGAGCCTACGTTCAGGACTACTACGAGAACCTCCTCCGAATCCTCGCCCTCGAAAGCATGCGCGGCAAGTTCCTCATCGTGGGAGAAGACCTCGGCACCGTCACGGACCATGTCCGTGAAGCTCTCGATCGGGCCAGAATTCTCAGCTATAAGGTCTTCTACTTCGAAAAGGACAGCTCCGGCAGATTCCACCGGCCCGAAGAATACGCCCGCCAATCCCTGGTCGCCTCCACCACCCACGACCTCCCCACGCTCGCCGGCTTCTGGACCGGCCGCGACATCGAAGCCCGCCGCCAGGCCGGCCTCTCGAGCGAAGAGGCATGCCGCCGCCAATACCAGGAACGCGCCGCCGACAAACAGCGGATGCTCGATATGCTCCACGAACTCCGCCTGCTGCCGGATTGGTTCCCGAAAACCGCCGGCCAAGTGCCCGAACTCGCCGGCGAACTCCACAACGCCATCATCGGCTTCCTCGTCCGGACTCCTTCCATGCTGATGGTTCTCAATCAGGAAGATCTGACCAAGGAAACCGAGCAGCAGAACCTGCCCGCCAGCACCTGGCAGTATCCCAACTGGCGCCGTAAGATGAAATACACTGTCGAGGAACTGCGCGCCGCCAGGGACGCCCAGGATTTTGCCGCCATGTTCCGCAACTGGCTGGCCAGGGCCGGCAGGGAGGTGGCCTAACCTTCGCCGTCTTCCCGCTCGAACCCGATGTACTGCACCTCTTCCTCCAACCACAGCCCAAATCGAGCCCCCACCCGCTCCTTCAATTCGCTGATCAACGCCACCACATCGGCCGCACTCCCCTGCCCGTCGTTATAAATGAGATTGGCGTGGTATGCCGCAACCTGGATGTCCCCCCGGCGCATCCCCTTCGCTCCCACCTGCTCCAGAAACCACGCCGACGGCGCCTTCCCCTCCCGCGCCACCGAACCCGGCACCAGCGCCCGTACCCTTTCCGGCAACTCCCGCATCAGCAGGTTCTTGAAAATGCTCCCCGCGCATTTCATCGCCGGCGGATACTTCGCATTCCGCATCTCCAGAATCTCCGCTGCCTTCGCGCGCAGTTTCTCCCCGTCTCCGCCAGGCAACTGCAGCGCCGCCGACAGGATCACCCACTCCTTGCGCTTCTTGAAGATGCTCTCCCGGTAGGCAAACGCGCACTCCGCCCCATCCATTTCGCGCGCCACCCGGCCATCGAAATACCGGACGCGGCGAACGAACTCGGAGATCGAATGCCCGTACGCCCCGGCGTTTCCATAGATTGCGCCGCCAACCGAACCCGGTATGCCGGTCATGGTGTGTAGTCCTTCCAGGCGCTGGTCCATGCTGAAATCCACCAGCCGCTGCAGCGTCGCGCCCGCTTCCACCCGAAGCGCTCCCTGCTCCATCCCCATGCCGTCCGCCGTGTAGCGTAGGATAATCCCCCGATAGCCCCGGTCGCTCACCACGACGTTCGAGCCGTGACCCAGCACCACGAACCGCAACCCGCTCTCCCCCGCTATTCGCAGTGCCTCCAGAAATGGCTCCTCCTCGGCGCAATCACAGAAAATGCACGCCGGGCCGCCGATACCAAACCTCGTATACTGGCTCAAGGGAACGTGCTCGCTTACGTGTGTCCGCGGTAGCGCGGCCAGCGCTTCCAGCGCCGCTTGCGTGATGGGCATTCCTCTTGATTATAGGAGTGATTCGCCGTGGCAAAGAGCTTTCCGGGGTTCCCTCAAGAGGGCATCGCCTTCCTGCGTGGATTGAAGAACAACAACAACCGCGAGTGGTTTCAACCTCGCAAGGAGATCTTTGACCTGCGCGTGAAGGCTCCCATGGAGCAACTCGTGGACGCCCTCAACAGCCACTTCCTGCGCTTTGCCCCGCACTACATCACGGACCCCAAGAAAGCCATCTACCGCATCTATCGCGATACCCGGTTCAGCAAGGATAAGACTCCATACAAAACGCACATTGCCGCCTCATTCTCGCGCGCCGGTATGGAAAAACACGTCAGCGCGGGTTACTACTTCAGCGTCGCTCCCGAGGAAATCGAGGTCGCCGCCGGCGTCTATATGCCCGGACCCGGGGAACTGCGCTCCATTCGCAATCATCTCGCCGCGCACCACGAAGAGTTTCGCAAGATCCTCCGCGCCGCAACCCTGCGCAAGTTGATGGGTGAACTGTGGGCGCAACAACTCTCCCGCGTTCCCAAGGGTTTTTCGCCCAATCACCCCGCCGCCGATCTCATTCGCTACAAGCACTGGACGTTGTTTGATACGCGGCTCGACCCCGCGCTCATCCTCACTCCGCAACTGCTCCCTGAACTCGTGAAACGATTTCAGGCAATGGCATCCTTTGTCGAGTTCCTCAACCGTCCGTTAATCGGGAACCGCGCAACCATCCCGCCGCCGGCGCTCCCGCCGCGGAACACCCCTCCGCAAAGAAAGCGCTTGCACCGGAGTAAAACAAGTGTAAAATAAGGATCACTATTCAAGCACGAATTGTGCGCACTGAAGCAGAACGCCTCCTTGCGAGGTTGGTGTGTTGGGGAAAGGGTATCGCAGGGAGGCGTTCTTGTTGTTATATCTAAAGACGAATCCCGGGACCGTTTTGTTCCACCCTTGGGAAAGATTTCTTCATCTTGCTCCCCATCATATTCAGAACACCGTTCAGATTTCGTGCTCTCCTCCCGGGTGTACTCTGTCTAGTGAGATGAGAACTCCCCATGCCCCCGCATAACCGCAAGATGACCATCCATCTCACCCCGGGCGCCATCGGCGTCAAGGCCGGCCAGATGGAGACTCTCGAATTCGCCCACTACTACGGCTACGAAGCGGTGGAACCCCAGGCTGCTTATCTGGCAGGCATCCCCCCCGATCAGATTCGCGGGATCAAAGACTTCCTCGCCTCGCGCCACCTGGTCTGGGGTTGCGCTTCCCTCCCCGTGGACTTCCGCACCACGGATGAGAAGTTCGCGGCGGGCATGAGCGCTCTGCCCGCCCAGGCAAAGGCTCTCGAACAGGCCGGAGCCACCCGTATGGGAACCTGGCTGAATCCCTCGCACGATACGCTGACCTCGCGCCGGAACTTCGATCTCCACGTCAAACGTCTCCGGGCCATCGCCGCCATTCTGGCGCAACACAACATCCGCTTCGGCCTCGAGTATGTCGGCCCCAAGACGCTGTGGGCCTCCCGTCGCTACCCGTTCATTCACACCATGGCGGAAACCAGGGAACTCATAGCCGCCATCGGAGCGAATAACGTCGGCTTCGTTCTCGATAGCTGGCACTGGTACACCGCTCACGAAACCCGGGAAGACATCCTGTCGCTCACCAACAAAGATGTGGTCTCCGTCGATCTGAACGACGCCCCCGCCGGCGTCCCCGTCGATCAGCAGATCGATTCCGTGCGTGAATTGCCCTGCGCCACCGGGGTCATCGACGTCGCCGCCTTCCTCAATGCTCTGCAAACCATCGGCTACGACGGCCCCGTCCGCCCCGAACCCTTCAACGAAGCTCTCCGCCGGATGCCCCCCGGGCAGGCCCTCTCCGTCTCCCTTGCCGCAATGCAAAAGGCGTTCGCGCTGATCAGGACTTAGCCCGCGCTACACTCGAACTAAATGAGGATGTTCTGCCTTCTGGCCCTCTGCTGCCCGCTCGCTTCCGCTCAGGATATCGCCGGAGCCCGCATCAGAGCCCACGTCAAGTTCCTGTCAAGCGATCTGCTCGAGGGCCGCGGCGTCGGAACACGAGGCGGTGATCTCGCAACCGAATACATCGCTGCTCAACTCGCCCTGATCGGAGCGAAACCCGCCGGAGATCACGGATCCTTCTTCCAGCGAGTCCCACTCGTCGGCGTCCATCCCCTCCCCTCCTCCACTCTCACCGCCACCATTGAGGGAAAATCTCTCCCACTCCGCTGGCTCGACGATTTTGCCGGCCTCACCCAGACGCAGAATGAATCCTCCACCCTCGACGCCGATGCCATCTTCGTGGGTCATGGCATCACCGCGCCCGAATACGGCTGGGACGACTACAAGGGAATCGATGTCCGCGGCAAGGTTGTCGTACTCTTCACTAACGAGCCGCCCTCCGATGATCCGAAGTTCTTCGCCGCCCAGGCTCTCACCTACTACGGCCGCTGGACCTACAAGTACGAGGAAGCCGCCCGCCGCGGAGCAGCGGCCTGCATCATCGTCCACACCTCTCCCACCGCCAGCTACGGCTGGGATGTCGTCAGGAGTTCCTGGGGCCGCGAAGATATGCAGGTCAAACTGGAGCCGGGAACCCCGGCCCTCCGCTTCGCGGGGTGGGTCACCTCCCAGACCGGTGACCGTATCTTCTCGGCTATCGGAAAATCCTCCGGGCAAATGCTGAAGCTGGCCGACACTCCCGGCTTCCGCGCTATCCCGCTGCCCGTTCATTTCCGGGGCGATTTTCCGGCCAAGGTGCGCATGGTCGAATCCCGCAACGTCCTCGGCATCCTCCCCGGCAGCGATCCCCGCTTCGAGGATCAGGCTGTCGTTTTCACCGCCCATTGGGACCATCTCGGAATCGGCCAGCCTGTCAACGGCGACCGTATCTACAATGGAGCCGTCGATAATGCCACCGGCTGCGGCATCGTCCTCGAGATCGCCCGCGCCTGGCAGGCCCTCCCCCACAAACCGCGCCGCTCGGCCCTCTTCCTCTTCGTCACCGCGGAAGAGAACGGCCTGCGCGGAGCCGAATACTACGCCGCGCACCCCTTCATTCCCGCCGGATCGACCGCCCTCGACCTCAATTTCGACGCATTCTACCCCTTCGGCCGCACCACCGATGTCATTGTCACCGGAGCCGAGCGCACCACCGTCTGGCCTGTCGTCGAAAATGTGGCTCAGCGCTATCGCCTCTCCATCCAACCCGATCCCCATCCCGAAGCGGGCCATTTCTACCGCTCCGACCACTTTGCTCTTGCCCGCGCCGGCGTCCCCGCCTTTTCCATCAGCATGGGCACCCAATTCGCCGGCAAGCCCGCTGGCTATGGCGAAAAGATCTTCGAAGAGTACAACAGCAGGCACTACCACCAGCCTTCCGATGAGTACAATCCCTCCTGGGATTTCTCCGGCATGGTGGAAATGGCCAGGTTCGGTTTTGCCATCGGCCTGGACGTTGCCGAAAGCCGGGCAATGCCCACCTGGCGCCAAGGCGACGAGTTCCTCCCCGCCCGCGAGAAGAGCGGGGTGCGTTAAGCCCGCGGCAGCGTCCTACTCTCTCGCCTTTCCCATTCTCCCCACATCCGGCCGCGGATCCGGCACAAACCCGTCCCGGTTCGGCATGCGCACCTTCGGCAGCGTGGACGCGTTCATCACCTGCTTCTCCTCCACGATTCCGTTCAGGAACAGCACATAGGCCACAACGCTGTACACTTCGTCATACTTGAGAGTCCCCGCGCGGTCGAATGGCATCGCCCGATGCACGTAATCCCATACCGTGGTGGCATACGGCCAGTAACTCCCCACGGTCTTCAAAGGCTTCGCTGTTGCCAGCGTCCCTTTGCCCCCCACCAGCGCCGTCCCGATGCCTCCCTCGCCCTTCGCTCCGTGGCAATTCCCGCACTTTGCCGCATACACGGCCTTCCCTTCCACCGCGGTTCCCGATCCCTCGGGCAACCCTTTCCCATCGGCCCCCACCATGATCCCGTAGTTCCCGATCTCCGCCGCGCTCACCGCGCGGCCCACACCGTACTTCGGAGCCTGCGCCGCCACAAGACCGGCGGTCCACAGACCCAGAGCCACGGCGGTTCTAAGCGTCTTCATTCGTCACGCTCCCGTCCGCCTGAACCCTCCACATCTTGACCCCATTGAAATGAGAACCCGAATTCCTTCCGCGCACGGCAATCAACTGCTCTCTCATGGGCTGCACATATCCGCTTTCATCCGTCGCCCGTGAAGCAATCACCGCGTCTTTCCCATCCCACCGCCAGGGCAGGCGGAACCGCGTGAACGCTTTCCGCAACACCGGTTCATCCAGCCGCGCATCCTGCCAGGAGTTCCCGCCATCCAGCGTCACTTCCACTCGCGTGATCCGCCCGCGTCCCGTCCAGGCAAGACCCGTAATCTCATACCACCCCGCGCCCGCCAGTCTCCTTCCGCCCGATGGAAACGTCACCAGAGACTTCGCCTCCTGCATCAGAGTGAAAATTCGCGCCTTCCCATCCGGCATCAGATCGCTGTACCGCGACGTTTCATCCCGTGTATAGTGCGGCGCCGCGGTGAAAAACAGCCGCCGCAGCCACTTCACTTGCACGTTTCCTTCCCATCCCGGCGTGAGCAGCCTCAACGGAAAGCCCTGCTCCGGGCGTAACGGCTCCCCATTCTGCCCGTAAGCGAGCAGGGCATCATCCAAATCCTGCGTCAGCGGCACGCTGCGCTGCATCCGGCATGCGTCCGCCCCCTCCGCGATCATCCACTTCGCCTCCGGTTTCACCCCCGCTTCCCTCAACGCCAACCGCAGTGGAACCCCGGTCCACTCGCTGCAACTCGCCAGCCCGTACGACCGCTGCGCGTCGGGACCCGTCTTTTCCTGCCACTCGCCCCCGCTGTTGCCCCCGCACTCGAGGAAATGAATTCGCGACACCGAAGGCAGCCGCCGGATGTCCTCCATCGTCAGCAGCAGCGGCCGTTCCACCAATCCGTGAATCAATAACGTGTGCCGCTCCGGATCAATGTCCGGAACTCCCGCGTGATGCCGTTCATAGTGCAACGCGGAAGGCGTGATAATGCCATACATGTCGGCCAGTGGAGTTGCGCTCGATCCGGCCTGCGGAGTCTTCGTTTGCCGCATCGTCCGCACCGGCTTGACATACTTCGACCGCTCTCCGTAGCCGCTCAGCGGCCTTCCGGGCGCGCGCCCTTCCTCCGCCTTCCCCAACAACCCGCTGCCCAGTCCCGCGCCCAATTGCAGAACACGCCGTCGATTCGTTCGTTTCATCCCCCCAATTCTATATCACGTGATTCCGTCGGGCTTGCTTCAGCGCCCGGGCCGGGGATGATTGTCGCCTGCCCTCCATTCATGACCCTCGAAGCCATCGAATCAGAACTGACCACCCCCGGTTGACCGGGATGTTGACAGCGGTCTTCACAAACGCCCCTGCAATTGATCAACGGCTGTCCCGATGCGGATTGCGCCCGCCGCGCAGTTGTGAACCACTCGCGCCGCCTGCTCCTGCACGGACGGAAATGAGGGGAAGTTGGGCCGCAGGTATGCAAGCTCGAGCGTTTTCCAGGTGTCCCGGAAAAACCCGTTTGTGATTCGATTCGCCTCGTCATCCTTCCAGGCTCCGGCGTGAGCGGGTTGGCCGCCGTGGGTGACGTAAAGTGTGCGCTGGCATTCGCCGCCCGCAATCGAGCGCGCGAACGCCACGGCCTCGTCCACATGCCGGCAGTCGCGGCCGACGGCAATCCCCGCGCCTCCCAGACAGGCTCCGCGAGGCTGTCCGTCCCCGGACAGGGGAATGTCCGCAAACCGCAATACATGCGGAGCGAACCCCGGCCGGCTGTAATTGCTGTAGCCGTAACAGAGCGGCACATAAAGAATTTCGTTCGTGCCGCACATGCGGTTCAGGATATCAATGGGCGTCGCCTCGAGGCTCTCCGGGCCGGCGGCGAGCGCCAACTCGCGCAACTGTTCGAGCGCGGCGGTTGCGGCCGGAATCTCGAGGTTCATGCCGTCATCCCTCCACTTCACCGGAGCCCCGGCTTGCGCGCAAAAGGTCAGAAAGCCGCTCAGCGCATTGATCGGGCTCAGTGGAGCCGTCACCCCGCCATGCGTCCGCGCGAACCGCAGCACCGCGCTCCAGGTGCGGGGCATCTCCAATCCGCGCTGTTCGAGCAGGTCCGCTCTCCCCACGGCTACCTGCGCGGCGGCGTCCAGCGGCAATAGCCACTGCCGCCCGTCGAAGACATAGCTCCGGTAGGAAGGGCCCATGCTGTGGCGTTCAAGATCCGCGAGATCGGCCGGCGGAACGAGCGTCCCGAGCGGCAGAATCACTCCCGCTTCCGCGGCCCGGCCGGTGAAGGGATGATCGAGCACCAGCAGGTCGTAGCCCCGCAACTCATCCAGCGATCCCTCTCCGAACGCCCACAGCGAACGCTTGTGCCAGACGATCTCCACGGACGGGTGAAGGTCCGTCCACGCCTGGGAGCAGGCAACCAGCGGCGTGTAACCTCTCGAATGCGCCCAGGTGATGCCGTTCAATGTGATCATGGCAGAGCCGCCGCCTCCTCCTGCGCTTCGCGGGTGATGGTTTCGATGGGAGTGGATTCGCTGATGGTGCGCGTCATGACGCGGTCGATGATTGCGGCAAAGCGCGGAATGGAGGCCGAGCGCGGCAAGGTCCGGGCGCCGGCGGCGATCCGCTCGAGATCCGCGTAGAACGGCTGGGCGGCCTGCACCTCTTCGTTGTTCCACGTCGACCGGCGGCATCCCACCACTCCAAGAAGGGTCCCCAGCCTGTCCATGGCCGGCGTCGCCAAATGACGGAGAAATGCGAAAGCATCCTCCTTCTTCGTGCTGCCGCACGCCAGGCCGATCACCCAGTAAACGCTCAGTGTCGTGGCCGGAACTCCTTCCGCCGGGATAGGGGCGATGCCTGCCCGCCCATGCAAGGGACTCCCGGGAAGCTGGCAGGATGTGGCGAAGCCGAACCAGTTCACCATCATCGCCGCGCCGCCCTCCTTGAACACCTCTCCCGAGCGGACGGAGTCGAGGCTTCCCGGGTCCGGATACACCAGCCCCCGCCGCACCAGGTCACGATAAAATGCGAGACCTTTCCGCGAGGCGGGTGAATCCACTCGCCAGCCGCGTTCATCCCTGATCTCGCCACCCCGGCTCCAGGTATGGAGACAGAAATCGTACAGTGTGTTGTGGCCATCCGGGAACGCCGCGAATACGGTCCCATACAGCCCTTCATCGGGACGGGTGAAGAACTCCGCTGTCTCGGCGAACTCATCCCACGTCGACGGCGGCCGGAGCGCGCGCCCGTACTGCTCCTGAAACGCGTCCTGCTCTCGCGGATCACGGAAACGATCGGCACGGTAGATCAGGCATTCCGGCCCGTCATGATAGGGCAGGCCATGAAACGCCGTTCCCTGGCACTGCGCCGACAATAGCGCGGGAGTCCAGGCGCCGGCGTCTTCCGTCAACCTTCCCAGCCCGTTCAGGTCGGCCAATAGATTCCGTTGAATGGCGTCCGCAAGCCAGTCGGTGACCACAAAGGCGAGATCCCAGTCGCCGCTCGCGAGTCCTTCCTGCTCGAACAGCGCGGAGTGTAGTGGGTGCAGGTCGAGCGGCGCCAGCTCGAGCTCGAGGTCTCTTCCGGTGGCATTGCGAAAATCCTCGAACTGCCGTCGGAGAGCTTCCTCGAAGGGGCCGTACCGCCGAACCGCTATGCGCAGCGTCCGCTTCACAGGCCGAACTCCCGGCATATCGCTTCGGTGTGCTCGCCCACGCGCGGAGCGCCTGCCGGCGACTTGGCGATACTCCCATCGATGCGGATGGGGCATCGGGTCGTGGTAAGCGCTCCATCCGAGGGCCGTTGAATCTCCTGCAGCATGTCGAGACACTGGAAGCCCGGGTGCCTCAGAAGCTCGCTCCAGGTGAGAACCGGGGCGCACCAGATGCCCGCCGGCTCGAGACGATCCAGCCAGTGCCGTGTCGGGGCCGTCAGAAAGTGCGCCGCCAGAATCCGCTTGATGGCATCCCGCTGCGTGAACCACGTCGAAGGATCCGGGTAGTCTGCAAGCTCCGCGCAGCCCGTGAGCGCCCCCAATCGCGGCACCGGAGCCATGGCGATGGCGAGAAAGCCGTCGGCCGTCCGGTAGACGCCGTACGGCGCGCCCAGATAGGCGTTGGCGTTGTTGGCTTCGCTTCGCAACGGCTGTTTTCCCCCATCATTCAGGTGAGTAGTCAGAAGCTCGAACTGCAGGTCGAGGATGGACTCGATCAGGCTCACCTCGACAAGGCCGCCTTCACCGGTGATGCCGCGCCGCACAAGACAAGCCAGAATCCCCTGCGCCAAATGAGCGCCCGCAATCAGGTCCGCCACGCTCAACCCAAGGGGGACCGGCGCGCCGTTCTCATCTCCGTTCAGCCACATGATCCCCGAAAGAGCCTGTGCCAGCAAGTCCTGGCCGGGCTTGTCCCGCCACGGGCCGGTGTCTCCGTAGCCTGTCACCGCTGCGTAAATGAGCCGCGGGTTCAATGCCCTGGCCGCCTCAAACCCAAGGCCCAGCCGCTCCATGACGCCGGGCCGGAAGTTCTGGATCAGCACGTCCGCCCGGCTCACAAGCGCCCGTACACGCGCCAGGTCCTCCTCATTCTTCAAATCGGCCGCAAAGCTCTGCTTGTTGCGGTTAATGGAGTGAAAGAGCGTGCTGTCGCCGTCCACATCCACCGAAGAGATGTACAGGCTGCGGCATAGATCGCCGCTCTCCGGACGTTCAATCTTGATGACCCGCGCGCCGAGATCGCCGAGACGCAACGCGCAACAAGGCCCGGACAGGAACTGGCTGAAGTCCAGCACAAGCAATCCCGCAAGAGGCGCGGAACCGGAGATCATACGTTTTCCCCCCGAAGATTGCCCGCGCGATCATTGTCCTCGTAAGCCGCTTCGACAAGCGCCATCGTCCGCATTGCGTCCTCGACGCGCGTGGGATGCGACGCGATCGCTCCGCTCGCCCAAAGCATCAGATCCCGCATCGGGCCGATGAACGCGTCCGGCATCCAGTTTCCGGCTACCGTCCGCTCCTCCCACCCATGGCCGGTGTGGATCTCGAAGGCGTCGGGCTTACCGCGTGGGTAATCGAGCAGTAGCCCGAGCGTCGCCACCGCGGCGCCGCGCGTGCCTTCGCACTTTATGAAAGCTCTCTGGTGGCGCGGGCCGAAGCGATGCCCGTGGTTCGTGCGGATCGTCGCCAGTATCGGCCTCTCCCAGCCGAGGATCATGGCGGTGCGCGTGGCGGCCAGTTCCGGCGTCGCCGGATCGCGCGCCGTGCATGCCTTTATCGAGACCGGCTCGCCAAACAGGAAGCGCGCCAGGTCCAGATAGTGAATGCTGTGGTAAAGGATCTCGAGCCGTGGAGCCGTTCTTAGAAAGCTCCAGAGATGCCACGGCGTCTCTACATTCACGCGGATCTCGAAATCGTTCAACTCGCCCAGTTCGCCCCGTTCGATCGATTCGCCGAGCGCCCTGATCACAGGCGCGTAGCGGAGTTGGAAATTGACCGCCGCTTTCAGTCCGCGCTGCCGGCAGATCTCGAGAATGGACCGCGCCGCGCGCAGGTCTTCACCCATCGGCTTCTGTATCAGCACGGCCCGTCCGTCCGGGATTTGCCGTAACAGTTCCTCGATCGCCCTCGCCGGAGCGGCAAGATCAAAAACGGCGTGGCTCGGCGCGGCGTCAATGGCCGCGGCGGCCGAATGGAAACTGCGCGGCACTCCGAATTCGCCCGCCAGCTCGCGCGCGCGTTGGACTTCCGGGTCCGCGGCGCCCCATACCTCGAAACCCGCCTTGCGGTAGGCCGGCAGGTGCGCTGAACGCGCGATGCCGCCGCAGCCGATCAGCACAATCGGCAGTCGAGGCGGCACGGCCCCTGTCTCACCGGATGTCATATGAGGCGGCGCCTCCTCGATAGTCTTTTTTCACTAATAAATGATAGTATCACAGATGATCTTTCGCGCGCGCCTGGTGTAGGATGGAGCATAGGTTGGAGTGAATGAAAATATCACAAGCCGGACGGACCGGGTACCGTGCGCCCGCTCTCGAACGCGGCCTCGACGTTCTGGAATTTCTGGCCAGGGATGCTCCGCGAACTCAAACGGAAATCGCGCGCGGCCTCGGCAAGGGACCAAGTGAGGTCTTCCGCATGCTCGCCATACTCGAAGCCCGGGGTTACATCGTCAAGGCCCCGGAATCCGGCGCTTACTCGCTGACTTTGAAGCTGTTCGCCATGAGCCACCTCCACTCACCCTATTCGGTGCTGGTAAGCGCGGCCGCGCAGCCGATGCGCGCCCTGGCGCAATCGATCCGCGAATCGTGCCACCTGACCATACTCGCGGGCAGCGAAGCCCTCGTGCTGGCGCAGCAGCCGAGTCCCGCCCCGGTTCAGGTTTCCGTCGAGCCCGGCGCGCTGTTTCCCGCCTTCAGGACCGCGTCAGGCAGGCTCCTGCTGAGCCTCTCCGATCCTGCCGCGCTCGCCGAAACGCTCTCCTCCCACCCGGCATATTCGGAACTGAGGCCGTCCGGTCGCAAGACCGTTCTCGCCCGAATCGCCGCTGCCGGGCGGCGTGGATATGAGGATGCGGAAGAGGAAACATATCAGGGGGTGTACGATCTCGCGGTTCTCATCGGTTCGCCCGGGAGCCCGGTGGTGGCCGCATTGACAGCCGCCTGCCTGGCCAGGAAGCCGCGGGAAACCCGGCCCGCGTTGCTCGAGCCTTTGCGGGCGTGCGCCGCCCGCATTGCGGAGAAGGCAGGTCTGGCATGATGGCTGACCTCTTTTTCGAGGATTACACGGCCGGCTCGACGCGCGAAACCTTCGGCCGCACGATCACCGAGACGGATATTGTTCTGCATGCCGGGCAGACCGGCGACAACTACCCTCACCACATGGACGAAGAGTGGTGCCGGACTCAGCCCTTCGGGCGGCGCATCGCTCACGGCACGTTGATCTTCAGCATCGCGGTCGGTTTGACCGCCGCCGTGGTCAATCCACAAGCCATCTCGTACGGCTATGACCGGTTGCGCTTCCTCAAGCCGGTCCACATCGGTGACACGCTGCGGGTAAGAGTCACCATTCAGGGCAAGCGCGACGACGCCAAGCGCCCGCATCACGGAATCGTGGTCGAGTTGGTGGAGGCCTTCAATCAGGATGGCGCGCGCGTTCTTGTATGCGAGCATCTGCTGCTTGTGAAGCGCGGCTCCGGCGGAACATAGCGGCGTCCCCCATTCCTATTTCAACCGGCGGGATGGGGCTTTGGAGACCGCATCCGGCGCGTCCTTCTCCAGTACAGCGCCATGCGCGCGCCGAGCAGTATCGCCAGAAGGGCGCTGTAGCCGATGGGATCGAGCGTGGCGGTCTTGCCCTGCCAGAGATAGTGGACCACTCCCGCCACGGCCGTGACGTAAATGAGTTTGTGCAGAAGCCGCCAGCGGCGCCCGCCCATCCACCTGATGGCGCGGTCGAACGAGGTTGCCGCGAGGGGTATCATCAGGGTCCAGGCGATCATCCCCGCAATGAAGAAGCGCCGGTAAGTAAGATCCTCCTGGATGATCTGCCAGTTCCATTGGACGTCGCGAGCCCAATAGTGAAGAGCGTGGAGAGTCGCATAGAAAAACGTGTACAGGCCGGCCATCCGCCGCAACCGGGCCAGAGCCTGCAGCCCGGGGATGTGACGCAGGGGAGTAATGGCCAGCGTCAGCATGAGGAAGCGGATGGTCCAATCTCCCGTGTAGCGGGCCACGGTTTCGACGGCATTGATGCCCAACTGGTGATGATGCCAGCGCCAGGCGAGCCAGAAGAAGGGTATCGCGCCCAGGGCGAACATCAACCGGGGAAACCAGCGGCTCTTCATCGGGAAGCGGGAAGGCTCCTACTTCCGTTCTAGCGCGGCCGCGATCGCCTTTTCAGCCAGAGGTTCCATCACATCATAGCCGGCGCCGTTCGGATGAAGCCCGTCGTAGGTGAGTTCCTGCCGCAACATATTGCGGTCGTCTAGCATGGAAGAGTAATAGTCGAGATAAACGAAGTGGTTCTTCCGCGCGTAATCCCGGATCCATTCGTTGAGTTGGACAATCTTTTCCGGCGGCCGGCGGCCGGTCTGGGGTTTGATGTAATCGCAGACCGGCATGACGGAAGCCAGGACGACGCCGATCCCATTGGCTTTGGCGAGTTCCGCCATCGACTGCAGGTTCCCTTCGATCTCTTCCAGCGTTGCGGGACCCGTGTTGCCCGCGATATCGTTGGTGCCCGCGAGAATTACGACCACCTTCGGGCGGAGGGCGATCACATCCGGCCGGAACCGGATGAGCATCTGCGGCGTCGTCTGTCCGCTGATGCCGCGGTTGATGTAGGGCTTGCCGGGAAAAAATGCGCCGTAACGCCGGCCCCAACTGTCGGTGATGGAATCGCCCATGAAGACTACACGCTTCTCGCCTTTCTGTGGAGGCCGCACTTTTTCGTTCTCGGCCCGATAGCGGTGAAGGTTCGGCCAGTCCTTCAGTATCCTTTCGTCGCGCTCCAACCGGGCCTTCCACTTGGCATCGGAACCGGGCGCGGATTCCTGCGCCCGGCAGGGGAAAAAAACCAACATGAGGAGAACCCACGGCATGTTTGCAGATTTTACCAGACCGCCGCGGCAAGCCGTTTTCGCCAATTTGCTGCTCCTTTTTTTCGCCGTCCTACTGCCGGCGCAGCAGCCCCGGATTCCCGGGCGCATCGACGACTCCCGCACCGTGGTGCTCCGCGGGCGGGTCTCTCCCCGAATTCGTCACGCGAATGATCTCGGACCCATGGCGCCGTCCGCTCCCATGCGCGGCATGACGCTGCTGTTGAAACCCACCACCGGCCAGCGGACCGCTCTCGGTGAGTTGCTCGCTCAACAGAGGGAGCCGTCTTCCCCAAACTTCCATCGCTGGCTGACGCCGGAACAATACGCGGACCGGTTCGGCGCCGGCAACGCTGATATCGCGAAGATCACCGCCTGGCTCGAGTCCCAGGGCTTCGAGGTGGACATGGTCGCCCGGAGCCGGACTTGGATTACCTTCAGTGGAACCGCCGGGCAGGCCCGCAACGCATTCCATACCGCCATTCACCGCTACCTGAGGAACGGCGAGACGCACTATGCAAACGACGCCGACCCCTCCATCCCGGCGGCGTTGGCTCCACTCGTGGCGGGTATTCGCGGGCTGAATAATTTCCGTCTCAAGCCCCGTTCGCACCGCAAGCCGGCAATCACCTCGGCGAGCGGTCTTCACAGTATCGCCCCCGATGATTTCGCCGTCATCTATAACGTCGCGCCTCTCTACCAGGCGGGCATCGACGGGACCGGCATGAAGATCGTGGTGGCCGGGCAAACAGGAATCGTGACATCGGACATCGACGCCTTCCGCGCCCGGTTCCATCTGCCGCCCCAGAACCTTCAACAGATTCTGGTTCCGCGGCGTCCGGATCCCGGAATCATTACGGATGAACTCGGAGAAGCCGATCTCGACATCGAGTGGGCGGGCGCGGTGGCGCGCAACGCAGCCACCATTTATGTGTATTCCGATGATGTGTGGCAGTCGGCTTTGTATGCCATCGATCAGAACCTCGCTCCGGTGCTGAGCATGAGTTATGGCAATTGCGAAGAGTCGGACATTGTGGATCTGCCCACGCTTCAATCGGCCGCGCAACAGGCCAACGCGCAGGGAATGACGTTTCTCGCCGCCGCGGGCGATGCCGGGGCGGCGGATTGCGAAGATCTCGATGCCTACATTGCGCAGAACGGATTCGCCGTCGACGCTCCGGGCAGCGTTCCCGAAGTGACCGCCATGGGCGGCACCCAGTTCAACGAGCAGGGTGGAACGTATTGGAGCAACAGCAATACCGCAAACGGCGCATCAGCCCTTTCCTACATTCCGGAAATCGCCTGGAACGATACTCCGGCCGGTGGCGGGCTGGCGGCAACCGGCGGCGGCAGCAGCATTTTTTTTCCTCGTCCTTCCTGGCAGACCGGACCGGGCGTTCCTGACGGTTCCTTTCGTCATGTGCCGGACCTCGCGCTGAATTCATCAGCCGAGCATGACGGATATTACGTGTATTCCGGCGGATCGGCGGGGTTGTACGGAGGCACTTCCGTGGCCGCGCCGGCGATGGCGGGAATCGTCTGCCTGCTCAATCAGTACCTGGTTTCGGCCGGATCTCTGGCCCAACCCGGGCTTGGCAATATCAATCCCGCGCTCTACCGGCTGGCGGCGAGCACAACGGGGATCTTCCACGACATCACGGCGGGCGATAATACGGTTCCCTGTGTTCCCGGCTCGCCGGATTGCACGAACGGGCAACTGGGGTATACCGCCGGGCCGGGGTACGACCGTGTGACCGGCCTCGGGAGCATCGACGCTTTTCAACTCATCCACCAATGGACCAGCCGTCCGGCCGTGAACGCGTCCATCGTGGCCTCGATCGACCAGAATCCCGTGTTTCAACTGCCGCGGCCCGACTCGCGGGGCAATCTGTGGGTTTTCACTCTCACGCTGAACGAGGAGGCGGGCATCGGCGCGCGCCTCACGGGGCTCGGCATCGACGGAACAAACTACGATACGCGGATTGTGGATTTTTTCGGCTCGGATGTCATCGCCGCCGGTCACGCGATCAGCGCCACGCTGGGCTTCCCCTCGCTCTCCGTGCCGAAGAATGTCGCCTTTGTCTTCAGCGGCGTCGATTCCGCCGGAGCGCCATGGACCGTGAACCTCTCCGTACCCTTCCAGGGCGTGCGGACTCCCCTGGTTGTTGGCGGATTGACCAACGCCGCGTCCGGAGCGCAGGTATACGCGCCCGGCATGATCATGGCCGTTTATGGAACGGCGATGGGCAACTTCGCGCAACTGGCGGGCGCTGTTCCACTGCCGCAGTATCTGGCGGGCTTCGAGGCCACGGTGAATGGCGTGGCGGCGCCGCTCTATTACGTCTCTCCCGGACAGGTGAACATACAGATTCCCTATGAGACGCAACCGGGGCAGGCAACTCTTGTCATCGGCAATCCCTTCGAGAATGTGTCCGCGACATTTACCGTGGTTCCCGCGGCGCCGGGAATCTTCATGTTTCCGGATGGGACCGTCAATCCGTCCCGAAGCGGATCCCGTGGACAGATCACCACGTTGTTCATTACTGGGGAGGGGCAAGTACAGCCGCAACCGGCGACGGGAGAGGCTCCCTCGGCGTTCACTCCGCTGTCGCGATTACCAAGGCCCATACTCCCCGTAACCGTGACGGTGGGCGGGGTGGCAGCGGCTTTGCAGTTCGTGGGCATTCCACCGGGCCTCGTGGGAGTGACGCAGATCAATTTTCAGGTTCCTCCCACCGCCCCGCTCGGCCTTCAGCCGGTGGTGGTGCAGGTGGGGAGTGTTCCCAGTCCGGCGGCGCAATTTACGGTCAACCCCTAACTTGACGATGGATGTCACAGTTCGCTGAACGGCAAGGCGACGACATGCGGCGCCAGCGGCAGCCGGACCTCTCCCGGATGAATGACAAAGCTCGGAGCGGCCTTTTCACCGAGATCTTCCCGGAAGACGCGAATCCAGTTTGCCATCGCCGGACGAGGCGTCGAAGAGAGCTTCACCTCGATTGGAATCAGTTTGCCGCCGGTTGCCACCACCAGGTCGACTTCCGCGCCCGCCGACGCTCGCCAGAAATAGATCCGCGGTTCCTCTCCGCGGCTCACGAATGCCTTCACGATTTGCAGCAGTACGGCGGTCTCGAGAATCGGCCCTCCCAGGGGACCTGCCGCCGCCCCCCACACTGTCCTTGCTATCTACGACGGACAACTCGAGCGGTGAGAACAGGGGAGGGATGCGTATCCCTCCCCTGAAGCGGGAAACTACTTCTTCTGCAATTCGCGGATATGAGCCACCAGACCCTTTGCCTGGGCGGCCGTCACCCCGCGTTTCTCAAATACATGCGATGCCTTCCCGGTCTTCCCGCCCTTGAGGATGGCATCCTCGAGTTCGGCATCGGACCGCTGCTTCGCTTCGGGCGACAGCAGGTTGGTTCCTTTCATCGCCGCTTTTCCGGCTCCGTCGGCGCCATGGCAGGCGGCGCACTTCGTCTTGAAGAGAGCGGCTCCGTCCTGCGCCCGGGCGGGGCCGGCAACCATGAGGATGAGTACAAGCGAAGGAATGGCACAAGACAAGGTGAACTTTGGAAACTTCACAAGGACCTCCTTGTCTTATTTTGCCTGATGGGAGGTGGTAGCAGGGGAGGGGGTCGAACCCTCATGCTCAGTGAAGAGCGCCGGATTTTGAGTCCGGTACGTCTGCCGATTCCGTCACCCTGCCAGGGATGATCTTTTCATCCTACCAGAACCGAACGAATCACCTCGAGAGCCTGGCGGCAGGCGCCGGTGCTCACATCGTGGTGGGTGACCATGCGCATGAGGATAGGGCTCAGGCCGTTGATGCGGAGTCCGCGCTCCTTGAAGGCCGCGCTCAGTTCGGCCGAAGTTCGGCCGGTTCCCGAGACATCGAAAATCACGATATTGGTACGGACATTCGCGAGGTTGACCTTTATGCCGGGCATCTCCGCGATGCCTTCGGCAAGGAGACGCGCGTTGGCATGGTCTTCATGCAGGCGCAGGCTCATCTTGCCGATCGCAATGAGCCCGGCCGCCGCAAGCACCCCTGCCTGGCGCATGCCGCCGCCAAGGCGCTTGCGGTAGAGCCTGCCGCGATCAATGGCTTCGCGCGTGCCCACGAGCATGCTGCCCGCCGGGGCTCCCAATCCTTTCGACAGGCAGAAGTTCACCGTATCGGTCTTGGCGCACAGTTCCCTCACCGGCTTGCCGCAGGCCGTTGCCGCGTTGAAGATTCGCGCCCCATCCATGTGAACCTTGAGGCCCATGGAATGCGCCCCATCGCAGATCTCTTCAATCTGCTCCGGCGGATAGACCGATCCACCGGCGACATTGTGCGTGTTTTCAATCTCGATGAGGCCGGTGGGAGCGTAGTGCTGGCTGACGGGGCGGATCTCCTTGCGGATCTGATCCCAATGCAGAAGGCCGTTCTCGCCGGGGATGGGGCGCGCCACGCAGCCCGCAAACCACGCCATCATGGCCAGTTCATAGTTCAGAACATGGGCGCGCGATTCACAGATCACCTCCTGTCCGTGCTGTGTGTGGAGCTTGATGCCGATGGTGTTGCCCATCGTGCCGGTGGGCACGAACAGCGCGGCTTCCTTGCCGAAAACTTCAGCGGCCTGCTGCTCCAGGCGGTTGACGGTGGGGTCTTCTCCGTAGACGTCGTCGCCGACCTCGGCTTCCGCCATGGCGCGGCGCATCTCGGGCGTGGGTTTGGTGACTGTGTCACTGCGTAGATCGATCATGCGTGAAGGAACTCCTGGAGGACCTCGTTTGAGTAGAGCACACCTTGGCCGGTAAGCCGCAAGCGGTCGTTGTCGCGTTCGAGCAGGCCGAGGGAGAGAAAACGCTCGAGCGGCTTTGCGAACCGGACCCACTCGTCCGCCTCGAGCACGATGCCGTCAGACAGCCGCAGGCCGGTGAGGAAGCGCTCCTCCTCGACAATCGCCGGCGTCTTCCCGACACAGGACGGTTGAGCGTTCTTCCATCGCTCGACGTACGCGGTGGCCGATTCGGCGTTCTGGCTTCGCGTGGCGCCATCAAAAGAGTGGGCGTCCGCCCCGAATCCCGCATAGGGTTCCATTCTCCAGTACTTGAGGTTGTGCCGGGACTCGCCGCCGGGGCGGGCGAAATTGGAGATCTCGTAGCGTGCAAGCCCCATGTTCCCCAACCGCTGGACGGCCGTTTCATACATGGAGACAATCTCCTCCTCCGAGGGGAGTTTCCCCGCCCCATAGCGCAAACCGCCCTTCAGGATTTCACTGCCGAGGCGGCTGTCTTCGTCCACCTCGAGCATGTAGACGGAAACGTGCGGCACGCCAAGCCTCTCGATCCAGTCGAGAGACCGCGAAAACGAAGCGGGAGTCTGACGGGGCAGGCCGGCGATGAGGTCGAGATTGAGATTGGCGATGCCCTCCCGCCGGAGGATCTCGACCTCCGCGGCCACGGTTTCCGCCGTGTGCCGGCGGCCCGTCTGGGACAACTCGTCCGAAACGAAACTCTGTACGCCGAGA
The DNA here is from genome assembly GCA_019187195.1 of Bryobacteraceae bacterium. Lineage (GTDB taxonomy): Bacteria > Acidobacteriota > Terriglobia > Bryobacterales > Bryobacteraceae > CADEFT01. The sequence continues at coordinate 179,712 of JABAQT010000020.1, read as the reverse complement.
CTGACGCGGTTGATCCCCGCTTCGCGCCACGCCCGCGCCTTCTCTCGAGTGATGCCGCCCGGAGCGGCTTCAATCGTCGCCTCGATCCACGGGCGGCCGGGAATCAGGCCGAGCCACGAGTGGAGGGTTTCGGGAGCCACGCGGCTCGGCGTGCCCCCTCCAAGGTAGACGGTTTCCGGGGTCCACTGCCAGCAATGCCGTCGAATCTCGTCCTCGAGCGCCGCGTTGTACTGCTGCTCCAATTCTTCCGGGAAGACGCCGGAAGCGAAATTGCAAAAGGTACACTTCTGGGCGCAGAAGGGGAAGGACAGATACACGCCCGCCATGGGTTCACAGCCGCACGTCTTCACCAAGTTGCCGGCCCACGAGTTCTCCCATGAGCTCATGCAAGGTGGCGCCGGAATCGGGCAGGACAAAGGCGTTCTGTTGGGGATCCCAACCGAGCTTGAAACTGCGCACCAGGGCCGAGATCCAGATCTGGCGCACCGGGGAATTGGGACTGACGACGAACTTGGCGGGAGGGTCATCGAACTCGATTGTGATGGCTCCACCGTTTTCGTCCGCCTCGAAGCCGTACTGGTCGGCCGCGCTGAGAAGGGCTTTGTAGAGCGCGGTCAACGCCTCATCGCAATGCCGTTGAAATTCCTGGTCATCCATACCGCAATTAAAACAGTACCAAACTTAGCAGATTGAAGAATCCTAATGAAGAAGAGGATCATCTGTTACTCTGTAAGTTTGCGCTTGACTGACCCTCCGGGAGTGGCATGCAAATCGTCTGTAAGCGGCACAGCGAGATTCCGCACACGTCCAAACTGTTCAGCGACCTGCTGTATCACTTCGATCGCGTCTCTTCCTTTTACCCCCACGCCCCGTTAGACCCGCTTGGCCTTGCCGCCTCTGCAAGGGAGATCGATTTTTCCCCGGATCGCCGGGCGCGGCTCGTTTCGGCGCTGCGGGCGCAGGGCAATAGCGGCGCGCTTCTCGATGCGCTAGGCAAAGAGGGAACGGTGGCGGTCCTCACGGGCCAGCAGGTGGGGCTGTTTTCCGGGCCCGCCTACTCGGTCTATAAGGCGTTGACCGCCGTGCGCCTGGCGCGCGAACTCACCTCGCGGGATATCCCCGCCGTGCCCGTGTTCTGGCTGGCGACCGAGGACCATGATCTCGATGAAGTGAGCTCGGCGTGGACCTTCTCGCCCGCTCACGAGCCCGTATCGCTGAGGGTGGAACACGCTTCGAAATCGGACATCCCCGTCGGGGGCATTCCTCTTTCCGGCCTGCCGCTCGACGCCCTCCGCAAGTCGATGCAGGGCTTTCCCTTCGGCGAGGAGGTAAACGCCCTCGTGGGCGAATGGTACGCCGCCGGACGCACCTTCGGTGAGGCGTTCGCGGGACTGCTGCGAGGCATATTAGGGCGGCACGGGATGCTGTTTTTCGATCCCATGCACCCCGAGTCGCGCAAACTGGCGGCGCCGTTTCTGGCGCAAGCCGTCGATGCGGCGCCGGAGTTGACCGAGGAACTCCTCGAGCGCAACCGGAAACTGGCCACCGCGGGCTATCATGCGCAGGTTCACATCGAACGCGCGACTTCGCTTTTCTTCCTTCTCGAGGATGGCCACCGCATCAATCTGCGCAGGAAGAATGGCGGCTACTTCGCGCGCGACCGGCAGTTCGAGGCCGCCTATCTTCGCGGCCACGCCGAGGCGCTTTCGCCGAACGCCACTTTGCGCCCCGTGGTGCAGGATTCGATGTTCCCCACCGTGGCCTACATCGGCGGCCCGGCCGAACTGGCTTACCTGGCGCAGAGCGAAGTGATCTACCGGAAGCTGCTGGGACGCATGCCGGTGGCCGTGCCGAGAAATGCGTTCACGCTGGTTGATCAGCGCGCCGGCAAGCTGATACGGCGTTACGGGCTACACCTCGAATCGTTCTTCGGCGGGGAGTACCACCTGTTTGAACTGATCGCCGGCAAGCTGGTTCCCCCCGAGTTGGACGCGCTCTTCGACGAGGTGAGCACGGCAAACGAAGCGAACCTGGAACGCCTGCGCGGCTCCATCGGAAAGTTCGACTCGAGCCTCGAAGCCGCGTGGAGCAAGAGCGCCGCCAAGATGCAATACCAGTTGCGGAAGATGCGGCGGAAGGCGGCGCGGGAGGCGTTCCGCCGGAACGATCGCGCGCGCGAGGAAGCCCGCTACCTCTACCATCTGCTCTACCCGCATAAGCATCTGCAGGAGCGGTTCTACTCGATTCTGCCCTTTGTGGCGGCGCATGGCTTCGATCTGATCGACCGGCTGTATGAAACGGTCCACGTCGATTGCGCGGATCACCACCTGCTGTTCCTGTAGAATCGGCCTAGGGACTTTTTTCCACTCATGCATACAAATCCTGTTAAGAAAGCGCTCCGCGAGGGCAAGGTACAGCTAGGCACCTCCTATGCCGTGCTGCGTTCTCCGGACGTTGGACGCATTCTCGCCACCGCCGGCTTCGACTGGGCATTCGTCGACGGCGAGCACGGCTGGTTCGGAATCGAGACCATCCGCGATATCTGCAAGGAATCGGCGGCGGCGGGACTGATGCCGATTGTGCGAGTCGCCGACCTCCAATACGACCTGGTGGCGCGATCGCTTGACTGCGGTGCCATGGGAATCATGCTGCCGCGGGTCGAAGACGCGAAGCTGCTCGAGAAGGTGATCAGTTGGACGAAGTACCCGCCGCTAGGCGTGCGTGGCTTCGGTCTGACGTCGCATCACTTGGATTACACGAAGGCAACCATCCCGGAAGTCATCGCGCACATGAACGAAAACATCATGGTCGTGCTGCAGATTGAAACGAAGAAAGCGTTCGATATGCGGGATGAACTGCTCTCCGTCCCGGGAATCGACGCGGTCATGATTGGCCCCGCGGATTTCTCGATCTCACTCGGCGCGCCGGGCGAGTTCACACATCCTGAACTGGTGAAGTGCATGGAAGCAATCCGCGATAGCTGCGACAAGTACGGCATTGCTCCAGGGACGCAAACGCGCACGTTGCCGCTGGCGAAGTTCTGGCGGGAGCGCGGGATGCGGTTTCTCGGGTGCTCGGGCGAGGTCGCGATGCTGCTCGAACGGGGACAGGAGATTATCGCGGCGCTGAGGTAAGCTGCGCAACGGACACGCCAGGCCCGCGGGCGGGAGTCTGCCGCCATACGGAGGAATGGACGGCATC
>JABAQT010000020.1:130350-176411 GCA_019187195.1 Bryobacteraceae bacterium | reverse complement strand
CACGCCCGGAGCTAGAACTTTGCCAGTCTGTTCAACATGGACCGGGAATTGCCCGCGCGCGGAAGGTCCACGGCGTCCACCGCTTTCCAGTTTTCATCCATCGCCCCGATGTAACGCGCCTTGTCGCGATCCTGGCCCATGAAAATGACGTAGATTCCCAGGTTGGGGTAGTGCAGAAGGCGGTATTGAATGACGTCGCTTTCCTGGGATCGCCAGCGGTCTTCGGCGGGTTGGCCCAACTTCCGGATAACGGCGCCGGCGTCGTCCAGATGGCTCAGGCCGTAGGATTGCTGGACGATGCCCACGTATTGAACATTCTCGACCCCGGCGCGCCCGCGGAAGAAACTGACCACGATGAACGTAAGGACGATTCCGGCGGCGAGCACGCCCAGAATGAGCTTTCCGATGCGCGATTCGGCGCCATCGTTGAGCCGCATGGCCGCAACGGTGGATACCGGTTGCGGAGCGGGCGGTTCCGGGCGCGCATAGTCGTTCACCGCTTTCGGCATTTCAATCACTCGCCGTTCATGCGGCCACAGAGCCCCGGCGTTGTACTCGAGTTCACGCTTCAACCCGACAATCATCACCGGTTCGTCGACGCGGGAAACCTCTCCCAGAAAGCGGCGCGGAACCCACACTTCCTGTCCGCTCTTCGAGTTCCTCACCAGGATTTCCGACCACGTGGCTTTCTCGAAAATCCACTCATTGTGTTCAACGTTCAGCACGGGTGGATAGAACGAAAAAGGGCGCGGACCGAGCGATTCCAACGACGGGGGGTTAGGAGACATAGACATGGGAACGCCCGCATCTCTATTTTAACCCACGATACCCTGCGTTATCCTCGCCGTACACCGCCAACGGGCGGAGCATCGCCTATAAGGCGACGGCGGCCCGGGAGGATCCTCGGGCCGAAGTGTGTCATTATACGGCCGGCGCGGGTCCCACCCCTCCGTCTCCGTACAAGATAGTCGACAACAAGGGTTCTCTTCCCGGCGCCGCTGGGGCCATACGTCTTGTACCTGCCAAGCTACGCGGCCGCTGCCGCTTATCACAACATGCGGAAGGATCCGCCGCGCGATCTCGCGCCCCGAGGTGACAACCGATGAAGCCGGCCGTGTTCGGCGCGTTTGCCGCCTCCTTCCAGCAATACGCCACGGCTGGAAAAAGGGCGGGAAGCCGCGCGGCCGGAGTCTCCGAATGTCGAGGACGATCTGGTGGAAGCCCTGATCCGCAATCGAGCGGAAATACTACGGCGCGGGTCACATGATGTATCTGCGCGAAGAGGCTCTCGAGAAACTGAAGGCGAACATCGCGCAATTCATCGCCGTCAATTCCGCGCGTTGGAAACCGCCCCTTGTGACACGGCAGCCTCCTTGGCGGAATAATCTAGACAGGTAAACTACCTCCTATGTCCATACGCAAGGAAGACGCCCTGGAGTACCACCGTCTGCCCACTCCAGGGAAGATCGCCATCACCCCCATCAAGCCCTGCCGCACGCAGCGTGACTTGAGTCTCGCCTATTCCCCAGGGGTCGCCGTTCCCTGTCTCGAAATCGAACGCGACGCGTCGAAGGTCTACGACTACACGGCGAAGGGAAACCTGGTGGGCGTCGTCACCAACGGCACCGCGGTGCTTGGGCTGGGCAACATCGGCCCGGCGGCGGGGAAACCCGTGATGGAAGGCAAAGGGGTGCTGTTCAAGCGCTTCGCCGATATCGACGTGTTCGACATCGAGTTGAACACCAGGGACCCGAAGGAGATCATCCGCGCCTGCCAAATGATGGAACCGACTTTCGGCGGCATCAACCTCGAGGATATCCGCGCCCCTGAATGCTTCGAGATCGAAGAGGAGTTGCGGCGCACGATGCGCATCCCCGTTTTCCACGACGACCAGCACGGCACGGCGATCATCGCGGGCGCGGCTTTGCTCAACGCCGCCGAGCTTGCGGGCAAACCGCTCGATACGATCAAAGCCGTCTTCAACGGAGCGGGGGCAAGCGGGATCGGATGCGCGGAACATTTCATCCGCCTGGGCGTGCGGAGAGAAAACATACTGATGTGCGACACGCATGGCGTGCTGTACACCGGCCGCACGGAGGGCATGAACCAATACAAAGCCCGCTTCGCGCGCGACACGGCCGCGCGGACGCTCGAGGAAGCGATGCTGGGCTGCGATGTCTTCTTCGGCCTATCCGCCGCCAATTGCGTCACGCCGCAAATGCTGCTCGGAATGGCCGCGAACCCGATTGTCTTCGCGATGGCGAATCCGGACCCGGAGATCGCCTACGATGTGGCGGTGGCCACGCGGGGCGACATTATCATGGCCAGCGGGCGTTCGGACTACCCCAACCAGGTCAATAATGTCCTCGGCTTCCCGTTCATTTTCCGGGGAGCGCTGGACGTGCGCGCCTCCACCATCAATGACGAGATGAAACTCGCGGCTACGCGCGCGCTCGCCGCCCTCGCCAAGGAAGACGTTCCCGATTCGGTGATGCGCGCCTACGGCGTCGAACACATGGGATTCGGGCGCAACTACATCATCCCCACTCCGTTCGATTCGCGGGTGCTCATCTGGGTGGCCTCGGCGATCGCGAAGGCGGCCATGGATAGCGGCGTCGCGCGCAACCCCATCGACATCGAGGAATACAAGGAGCAACTCGCGCGCCGCCTGGGGAAGGCGCAGGAAGTCACGCGCGTCCTCATTCACAAAGCGCAGCGCAGCCCGGTGCGAGTCGTGTTTCCGGAAGGCGAGGAGCCGAAGATTCTGCGCGCCTGCCAGATATTGAAGGATGATGGCATCGCCAAGCCGATTCTCCTCGGACGCCGGGAAGTGATTGAACGCAAGGCCGCGGCGCTGCGGCTGGATATCGCGGACCTGCACATTGTGGATCCCGCCGCCGACGGGCACATGCCGCATTACGCCGATGAGTTCTACCAGTTGAGGCGGCGCAAGGGCGTGACCAAGAACGAAGCGGCTCAGCAGATTCTCGAGCCGGTCCTGTTCGGATCGATGATGGTGCGCCTCGGAGACGCCGAAGCGCTGGTGGCCGGATTGACGCGGCACTATCCCGACACCATCCGTCCCGCCCTCCAGGTGATCCCGCTGCGCGAAGGCTGCCGCCGCGTCTCGGGCATGTACATGCTCATTACACCGCGCGGCCAGGTCTACTTTCTCGCCGATACCACCGTGAACATAGATCCGAACGCGGAAGACCTTGCGGAGATCGCTATCGAAGCCGCGCGCACCGTCGAAGGCTTCGACGTGAAGCCTCGAGTGGCCATGCTGTCGTTTTCAAACTTCGGCAGCACGCGCCACCCGCTCGCTGAAAAAGTCCGCCGCGCGGTCGAAATCGCCGCCGCGCGCGCTCCCGATCTGGTCATCGACGGAGAGATGCAGGCCGATACGGCCGTCGTTCCGGAGATTCTCGAGGAAACCTACCCCTTCAGTAGGCTCAAACGCGGAGCCAACGTCCTCATTTTTCCGAATCTGGAATCGGGCAATATCGCCTACAAGCTTCTGATGCGCATTGGCGGGGCGGAAGCGATCGGACCCATTCTGATGGGGCTTTCAAAACCGGTGCACGTGCTGCAACGCGGATGCGAAGTCACCGATATTGTGAACGTCGCGGCGATTGCCGTGGTGGGGGCCAATCGCTGAGGGCGCCATGCCCGCCGGCTACAGGAGGATTGTTCCCTCGAGGAACAGAACCGCGCTGCCCGCGATCGAGACGCGCTCCCCTCTGTCCTCGCAGAACAGTTCGCCGCCGCGCGCGGAGACCTGCCGCGCGTGGAGTTTCGTTCTCGCAAGCCGCTTACTCCAATAAGGAGTGAGAGTGCAGTGCGCCGAGCCCGTCACGGGATCCTCGGGAACACCGCCGGCCGGGGCGAAGAAGCGCGAGACGAAGTCCACCTGGCGCCCGGGAGCGGTGACGATGACCGCGAAGCGGTCTACCTGTAGGTTGTCGGAATAGGTGACAATCCCGGTGTTGATTCCAAAGGCGAAACCGACGGCAATGTCACAGCTCCTGAGGAGTTTCGCCAGAGTTAATGGCAAGATCCTATACTTTTGCCAATGTTGTTGAGGAAATCCCACGCCAGACTGGTCCGGCGCGCGCCACGGTGGGGTTTACGGATTCGCATTCAGTGGGGTGGATGCGGCGGTGCAAGCACGGCGGCTTGAAGCCGCGGGTCGCCATCGTCCGAACTGCTCGGCCTACCACCCCGCCTTTCGCTTTTCTCGCTCCGTGAGTGTTTCGTGCAGCAGTGATTTGATGTAGGTCTGGTAAGGCAGGCCCTTGTGCTTAGCCTGCTTTCGGGCCAAAGCCAAATCTGCTGCGGGAATCCTTAGGGCCACCACAGGAGCTGCCGCTTTCTTGGACGCAGCTATCCGCTCCTGCAACTTCGCCTTGGTCAACACTTGAGCCTCGCCGCTTTTCACGGCGGCGAGTAGTTCTTTCCCATGCTGGTTGCGGTTCTCATACCACCACGCGGCCTCTTCCGCCTCGGTGGCGAAGGCGGGCACGACGCGCTTCGTTTTTTTCTCCAACTGCTTCTTCATTTGGGTTTCTCCAGAAAAGCCTTCCTGTCGGATACGCTAGCCCGAAAGGCGGTAATGGCACGCACCTTACCGTTACGAATCGTCCACGCCACCGACAGCAAACGGCCGCTATTCGTAAGGCCAACAGAGCGGTACCGTTCTTCGTCGTCGATGAGATCGAAGGCCAAGTCTATAGGATCGTTGTTCAGCACCTGTTCGAACTCTGCCGGCGCGACCTTGTGGGCAGCGAGGTGTTTCTCGTTCTCGTCATCCCAATCAAATTCGACTCCCTTGGCCACTCACCTAGATTGTATCGCAACGTATATACGTTCACGATTGGCGCGGCACGAACGTTACGAAGCCGCGGCCAGCTTCCGGAATTGGAACGCGCAGTACGTCCGGCTGGGCAAGCTTCTGCCCAGTAGCCGTCACGGCACGGTTGTCGCCGCGCCGCGCTGCTCTAAAGCGGGCAGCGAAAGCCCGTACCTCCGACTCGGCTATGAGCTTGGCGAAGCCGTTCTTGTGTCCTGGGGCGACTGTAAAGTCGCCGCGATTGACCAGGGCGCGAACGACGACGCTCTTGACGTTCAGTACCGACGCCGCCTCACGGAAGTTCAAGAAGGCTTTGTGAGAATGGGATCGCTCGCTGACCGGGCGATGCATGCGCAGGTCATCGAGGCGAAACAGATATCCCATGATGCCTCGGAATTGCGGTGTGCGTCCGGCCGGGGCGAGCGTGCCGTTCACTACTGCGCAAATGACGGAGGCCAGTCCTGGCCCACGTCCCAGGAAGTTCTTCACGGCGTGGCGAAGCGCAATGCGCGAGCCTGGCTTGATGTAGCCGCACTCGGGCACGGCGTACCTCTCGAAAGCTTCCCGGATTCGCATCACATCTTCGCGAAGGAAGTAGGTGACGCCGATTGGAAAATCGCAGGTTGGGCCACGCACGTGCCGGATTGCGCCAGCCTCGGCGATCGACGTGGCCGTGATGTTCTTGATGCCCAGGGCTTGCTCCACTTCCGGGCGAAGCATATAGCGGGCCAGTTCGGAATCGCGACGAGCGATCCATCGACTCAGCGACTCTCGCTTCACCCAGCACTCTGTTCGGGTAGACACCTTCACGAACAAGCCATCGATCTGCCCCGCGCGGACCAGATCCATGATGCGACTACTGGTCGTCCGCGCCAACTTTTCGGCGTCATGCGCACACACCCAATGTGACTGCGCATGGACCGAGGGCGAGAAGTAACGATGGTTGCCACGGATCAAGCCCTTCCATTCCGCGACCACGAACTGCTCGAACTCCTGGCGAAGAAAGGCGGCCTCGTCGTCCGACAAGAAAACCCCCACTGCGCGTGACTTCGAGCAGGCCGCTCCGTGTGTGAAACCGGATGGCCGTTCCCTGATATCCCCGCCTCTCCCACAGCACGAACGCCGAGGCGAGAGTTGCATGCCCGCATAGATCCATCTCGACGGCGGGCGTGAACCAGCGTAGATGGAAGCCCTCGCCGTCCGGCACGAAAAACGCCGTCTCGGGGAGGTTGTTCTCGAGGGCGATGCTCTGCAACACTTCGCCGGGAAGCCATTCCGTCAGCGGGCAAACGGCGGCGGGGTTGCCTGCAAACGGCTGCGTGGCGAATGCGTCTACCTGATAGACAGGGATCTTCATTCGGTCATTTTAGTCACCATGTTAGATTGGAGTGTTACTCAAATCCGTTACATGAGTCTTCGCTGTTCTCATCTGTTGTTTCTCAGCGTCACCTTGAGCGCCCAGACGAATCTTTCCTTAAGGGAGGCCGTATCCACGGCGCTGAAGGAACACCCGCTTTTGGAAGCGGGCAGGGAACGTATCGCGGTGAGTGAAGGGTTCCGCCGCCAGGCTGGGTTGATGCCGAACCCGCGGCTGGTTTTGCAGAGCGAGAACACACGCTTCACGGGAAGCCCTTCGTTTTCCTATGCCGGGGATGCCGACACATACGCCTATCTCACCCAGATGTTTGAAACCGCGGGGAAACGGGCGAGCCGTGTGAGCCTGGCCGCGGAAGGGGTGCGGCGCGCCACGCTCGAGCGGGAACTTACCGAGCGTCAGATTGCCTTTCGCGTGCAGCAGGCGTATTGGCTTGCCGCCGGGGCGCACGAAGCGCGGCTGCTGCTCGAGGAGAACGTGAAGAATTTTCAACGCATCGTCGAGTATCACGAAGCCAGGGTCAAGGAAGGAGCCATGGCGGAGGCGGATCTGCTGCGTGTGCGTCTCGAAGGGGAACGCCTGGCCGTGGATCTCAACAACGCGACGCTCGATGCCGAGCGTGCCCGGATTCAACTCTACCGGGAGATGGGCCAGACAAGTTTTCCCGCCGTGCGCTTCACTGATCCCCTCGAACCCGTTCCCGAACCGCCCGCCGTGGACCTCGAACAGGCGAACAACCGCCGGGTGGAGATGCGCCTGGCGAGGCAACTTGTCGATCAGGCCCGCTCGAACCTGCGGCTGCAGCAATCCACCGCCAGGCCAAACGTCGAAATGCTGTTCGGCTATAAACGCACCAGCGGCTACGACACCATGGTGGGCGGCTTCCAGATGGACCTTCCTTTCCGCAACCGGAACCAGGGAAACATCGCGGCCGCCATGTCCGATATCCGCGCCGCCGAGGCGTCGCTGGCGGCCACCGAAGCGTTGGTGCGGGCCGAAGTCAACGCCGCGCAACGCGAGGTCGAGATCCGCGGGCGGCAGATCGGCGATCCGATAAAGACCATGCGGCGGCAGGCGGACGAAACGGCGCGCATTGCCGAAGCGGCCTACCGCGAGGGCGGCACGGACCTGCTGCGGTTGCTCGACGCCCAGCGTCTGCGCATCGAGATACAGCTATTCTATTACCGTGCTCTGGCCGATTACCGCCAGAGCCTTGCCGCGCTCGAAAACGCGCTGGGGGTGATGCCATGAGAGCGGTTGTTGTTGTGGTGTTGGCGGCGGCGCTCGGCGGCTGCTCGAAATCGCCTGACTCCGCGCCCGCGCCCCAATCCGCCAGACCCGAACCGAAACCGGCGGACAGGGACGTGATCCTCGACGCCAACCAGCGGCAGCAGGCCAATCTCGTGGTGGAAGAAGTCGCGCGCCGCGGCGTGGCGCAGCATATCGAAGTAAACGGCCGGCTCTCGGTGAACGAAAACGGCACGTGGCATGTCGGCTCCATCACCGACGGCCGCATCGCGCGCGTCTACGTCAATCCGGGGGACCGGGTGCGGAAGGACCAGTTGCTGGCCGGGCTTCATAGCCACGACATTCACGAGGCCCGCGCCGAATACCGCAAGGCTACTCAGGAACTGACGCGGTTCAAGACGGCGCTTTCCTACGCCCAGCGCCAGCGCGACCGCGCGCACCGGCTTTATGAGTTGAAGGCCGCCTCCCTGGAACAGGTGGAACACGCCGAAACGGAGTTCAAGAACGCGCAGGTGGCCTTGGAGAACGCCGAAACGGAACTCGGGCGCACGCGCCAGCACCTGGTGGAATTTCTGCAGGTCGGCATCGACGACCACGACCAGGAGTCAGGCGGGAATCACGACCACATGGCGGATCTCATACCGGTAAAATCGCCCGCCGATGGCGTGGTGCTGAGCCGCAACGTGACTCCCGGGTCCGTGGCGAATCCCGGCGACGAGTTGTTCGTCATCTCCGATCTTTCCACCGTTTGGATGATCGCCGCGGTCAACGAGGAGGATCTGGGGAAGGTTCGTCTGGGCATGCCCGTCACCGTGAGAATTCAGGCTTATCCGGACCGGACCTTTCCAGGCCGCGTAACCAAGCTTGGCGATCAATTGGATCCGGCTACGCGCACGATCCCCGTCCGTGTCGAACTCGCCAACGCCCAGGGACGGCTCAAACCGGAGATGTACGCCACCGCGGAGATCAACGCCGGCGGCAGCGCGGAGGGGATCTTCATCCCCGAATCCGCCGTCCAGCAGGTGGACGGAAAGCCCACGGTCTTCGTGCGGAGCGGGGCGGACCGTTTCGAGGCAAGGGTGGTCGAGACGGGCCGGATTGTCGACCACCAGTTGGAAGTGACGCGCGGCTTGAGCGTGGGGGAGCGAATCGTCACGCAGGGCAGCTTCACGCTCAAGTCGCAGCTTCTGAAAGGATCGCTTTCCGAGTAGATGCTGAATCGCATCATTGAATTTCCTCTGCGCAACCGGTTGCTGGTGTTCGCCGGGGTGATGGTTCTGATTGCCACGGGCGTGTATACGGTCTACAACATTCCAATCGACGCGTTCCCCGATTTGACGAACAACCAGGTGGTGGTGATCACCGAGTGTCCGGCGATGCCGCCGACGGAGGTCGAGCAGCTGGTCACCTATCCCATCGAGGCGATCCTCATGGGAGTTCCCAGGACGCAGGGCATCCGCTCGGTGTCGAAGCTCGGGCTGTCGATGGTCACTGTTGTGTTCGATGACGCGGTGAACGTCTATCTCGCCCGGCAATGGGTCAACGAGCGGCTGCAGGAGGTGCGGGCGCGGATTCCGCAGGGGTTGGAGCCCTCGCTCGGGCCCGTCGCGACGGCGTTCGGCGAGATCTATCAGTACACGCTCGAAAGCCGGACTCTCTCTCCAATGGAGCTCAAGACGCTGCATGAGTGGCAGATCAAGAACCAGCTTCGCGCCGTGCGCGGCATCAACGAAGTAAACACCTGGGGCGGAGAGACCCGTCAGGTGCAGATCGAGGTGGACCCCATCAGTCTCTACCGCTACGGCCTCAGGCTGCGCGATGTCTATGAGCGCGTCAGGGAGAACAACTCGAACTTCGGAGGCGGCTACATCGAGCACGCCTCCGAGCAGTACACGGTTCTTGGCCTCGGACGCGCCAACCGCATCAGGGACCTCGAGCAGATTGTTCTCAGTTCGAAAGCGGGCACGCCCGTCCTGCTCAAACAGGTGGCAACGGTCAGCGATAAGCCCATGCAGCGCCAGGGCGCGGTGCTGCGCGACGGAAAGGGCGAGACCGTCAGCGGCATGACGATCATGCTGAAGGGGGAGAATGGCAACAACGTCCTCAAAGCCGTGAAAGCCAAAATCGCTTCTCTCACTCTGCCCCAGGGCGTCCGCATCGTTCCGTTTTACGATCAGTCGGTCGTGATCAACGGCACCATCCGGACCGTGCGCAGGAACCTCATCGAAGCGGGCGTCCTGGTCATGGCGGTGCTCTTTCTGTTCCTCGGCAACTGGCGCGCGGCGCTCATCGTGACCGCCGTGATTCCGCTCTCGATGCTGGTGGGTTTCATGGGCATGGCGTATTGGGGCGTTTCGGCGAACCTGATGAGCCTCGGGGCCATCGATTTCGGCATGATCGCCGATGGCTCGATCGTGATGATGGAAAACGCCGTGCGGCGTCTCGAGCGCAAACCTGGAGAAACGGACTTCCGGGTAGTGGATCGCGTCCATCAGGCGGCGGCGGAAGTGGCGCGTCCCATCGTCTTCGGCGTGTCCATTATCATCGCCGTCTATCTGCCCATCTTTGCCCTCGAGGGTCTCGAGGGGCGCATGTTCCGGCCGATGGCCATTACGGTGTGTTCGGCGCTCGCGGGCTCGCTGGTCCTGGCCCTCGCAATGGTGCCGGCGGCGGCGGTCGTGGCCATGCGCAAGGGGGTCACGCCGCATTCGGAGGGCTGGTTTCAGCGGGTGCGCCATTTCTACACGCGCGCGCTGCGCCTGGCGCTGCGGCGCCGCTATGCGGTCATTCTCTGTGGCTTGCTGATGGTGGGCGGCGCGCTCGCGTCGCTGGCCTTCATCGGAACCGAGTTCATGCCGCGCCTCGATGAAGGTTCGCTGCTCATCACCACCCGCAAGCTTCCCGGCATTTCCCTCTCGGACTCCGTCGCCGTGAGCGAGCGGATCGAGAAAGCGGTGCTCGAGTTTCCCGAGGTCGCCGGCGTCACCACCAAGCTCGGCCGCCCTGATCTCGCCACCGAGGCCATGGGAATTTATGAAGCGGACGTCTATGTCCTTTTAAAGCCGCATGAGCAGTGGCCCGCCGCGGGCTCCAAGGAAGAACTGGTGGAAAGGATGTCGGCGCGGCTCGAACAGATTCCCGGTGTCGCCTACAACTTCACCCAGCCAATGGCCATGCGTCTCGATGAAGTGGTGTCCGGCATCAAGGCAGACCTGGCCCTCAAGATCTTCGGCGACGACGCGCATACGCTCGAACAGCTTGCCGAGCGCAGCCTGCGCGTCCTCTCCTCCATCCGCGGAGCGGCCGACGCGCAAATGGAAATCATCTCCGGCGTCGGCGAGGTGCGCGTCCGGGCCGATCGCGCCGAACTGGCGCGCTACGGATTGAACGTTTCCGACGTGCGCGAAACGGTGGAAGCGGCCGTGGCGGGGCGCGATGTCAGCGACTACATCGAAGGACAGCGGCGATTTCCGATTGTCATCCGGCTGCCGCAATACTACCGCAACGACGCCGAGTCAATGAAGGAAATCCCGCTATCGGCGCCGGGAGGAGAACGCATCCGGCTCGGGCAGGTGGCTCATATCACCGCCGGGCGCGGCCCCGAAGTCGTCTCGCGGGAGAATGCGCAGCGCCGCATTGTCGTCCAGGCGAACGTCCGCGGACGCGATCTCGGCAGCTTCACGCTCGAAGCGCAGGAGCGGATCGCGCGCGACGTGACGCTGCCGCCGGGCTACTCGATCGGCTGGGCGGGGCAATTTGAAAACCAGGAGCGGGCCATGAAGCGCCTGCTGGTGGTGATCCCCGCCTCGGTTCTTATCATTCTCGGCCTGCTCTACTCCACTTTCCGGTCATTGCGGCTATCGCTGCTGATTCTGCTCAACGTGCCCTTCGCCCTGGTGGGCGGCATCGCCGCGCTCTGGCTCCGGAGTTTGAACCTCAACTTGTCCGCCTCGATCGGCTTCATCGCTCTGTTCGGAGTAGCCGTCCTCAACGGAATCGTGCTCGTAAGCTATATCAACCGGCTGCGGTCGGAAGGATGGGAGACGATGGAAGCGGTGGTCACCGGCGCCGCAACGCGGCTTCGGCCCGTGCTGATGACCGCCCTGGTGGCGAGTCTCGGGTTTGTGCCGATGGCGTTCGCCACCACGACCGGAGCGGAAGTGCAGCGGCCGCTCGCGACGGTGGTCATCGGAGGGCTGGTGACATCCACGCTGTTGACGCTGTTCATGCTGCCGGTGCTCTATCCGATGTTCAGCCCCAACCAGCCGGCGCGGGACGCGGAGGAAGGAATCTACTGAAGACGGGCGCGATTGCGTTCGTTGGTCACCAGTTCATCGAAGATCGCCAGCACCTGCTTGCGGTACTCATAAACCCGCTGCAAGGTGTCGCGGAGACTGCCGCGGCGGTAATGCGTCTGCCACTTGCGCAGTGTTTCCTTGGGGATATCGATATCTCTCCGGATCGCATCCGCCGAGTGGCCGCGAAGGAATAGCCCGTAGAACATCGCCGCCTCGCGGCGCGTCGCCATTGGATCAAACTCATCGTTTCGCGGCATCTACTCGATCTCCCAGGTTCAGACCCGGAAAAATGCCAGTATAAACATTGCTCCGGCAACTGGCAAGAGTTTCTTCTCTCCCCGCTTCCCTCTGCTACTGGCGGCCTAAATTCATTAGAGGCGTGTCCCGGCGCCGGAGTTTCAAAATACCCCGCTACGGCGGCGAATCCGCCCCTTCACGCAGATGGCTCTTGCGCAGCGCAACCCAGCTTCCAAAGACACCGGGGTTCTCCAGCCACGTCATCATCCACAGGACCATCTCCTCTTTTTCCAACTGCTTCTCGCGGCTGGTCCTGGGGTTGCGGGATGCCAGCCGGGCGTGATCCTTGGCCTCGATAACGGCCCGGCGGCAAAGCCGCTGCCGGCCCCGGTCCGCCTGACCACCCGCCTGCCTGTACTCCTGCGCCAACTGGAGCAGCGTCCGCTCGAGGTGCGCGAAATCATCCTGCCGCACCCCCTCGACCAACGGCGACAAGGGTACTCCGCATTCGCGCAACAGGCCGCGAAAGAGCGCCTTGCCAACCGGACCCAACCTCTGGCGCAGCATCTCCGCCCGCTGCTGCTCAATCAGTTCCCATCCTTCGGCCGCGGCTATCTCTCGCAGCCGTCCCTGAAGTCTTTCCTTTTTGCTGGCCACGGCGATACTCCGAAACCGCCCGGTTGTGGGCCTGTACATTGGTGGTGAACACATGCTCCCCGGAACCGTCCGATTTCGCCACGAAATACAGGTAGTTCGTGCCGGCCGGGTGCAGCGCCGCCTCGAGAGATTCCATCCCGGGATTGGCTATCGGCCCGGGCGGGAGCCCCGTGTGCTGGTAGGTGTTATAAAGATGCCGGCTTTCCAGGTCGGAACGGTAAATGGTCCCCCTGTAGCGCCCGTCGAGCAGAGCGGCGTAGATGGTCGACGGGTCGCAATCGAGCCGCATGTGGCTCGCCAGACGGTTGTGATACACCGACGCCACGATGGGACGCTCCTTCGCAACGGCGGTTTCTTTCTCCACCAGCGAAGCCAGCGTCACCGTCTCATGGACCGGCGCCGTTCCCTTCAGCTCTTTCCAGGCTCTGCGAAACCGCCCGGTCATGTCCCTGCACAGTTCCGCCGCCGTCGTGTGTCTGGTCAGGCGGTACGTGGCCGGAAAGAGGTATCCCTCGAGACTCGGCGCGTTGGGAGCCAGGTCGCGGATAAGGTCCGGCTTCGAAGCCGCCTCGCGGAATTCCGCCGCTGTCAGCAGTCCCTCCGCCTCCAGAATTCCGCCGATATCAAACAGGTTGCTGCCCTCCGGAATGGTTACCTCGTAGTAGAAGATATCTCCCCTTGCAAGCCGCTCATACACCTTCCACGCCGTGGCCGGTTCGGCGAAACGGTACTCGCCGGCCTGCAACGCTGAATGCGGACGCAGCGCCCGCATGAGCAGAAACTGCCAGCTTGCGCGCAGCACGCCGGCTTGGTCGAGCATGACCGCGATCTGGCGTGCCCCTGCTCCGCGGGGTATGTCGACAAAGACCTCACCCCTCCGGGGCTGGTAAGGCGTCCCTAGCGACACTATCACCGCTGCCCCGATCCCCGCGGCGCCAGCGAGGATTCCCAACATCACCAGAATTGCTGTTCTCAGCCGTTTGGACAATCGTTCGCTCCGGGCAGGGAATCGAGGTAGCTTTGCAAAATCAGAACGGCCGACAGGCGGTCCACCGCTTTGGCGCGCTTTTCGATGCTGATGCCGCTCTGACGCAGCACCCGCGCTGCTTCGACTGTCGTAAGCCGCTCATCCCATAGACGTACGGGAACCCTGCTGCGTTGCTCGAGGCGGACCGCGAACTCCTTGACCCACCCCCCCTGGCGGCTATCCTCGCCGCTCATGTGCAGCGGTAGTCCTACGACGAACAACCCCACATCGTTTTCCTCCGCCAGCCGGCTCAACCGCGCGAGATCTCTCTTCAGATTCCCTCTCACGAGTGTTTCGATTCCCTGAGCCGTAATCCCCAGGGGATCGCTGAGCGCGAGCCCGATACGACGCAGCCCCACGTCGAGCCCGAGAATTCTCTTTTGCCCTCCCGCAACCGGATCCCTCATCTCGCCGTTCTCATTATAGGACCGCCCATGTTAGATTAGCGGTAAGTCCCACCCGCGGTGCGGATTCGAAGACTGTGGAGCTGCTCTCAACCTCCTTTTCCGTTCGCAAGCCGAAGGTAACCGGTTCCTTCCTCGCCGGACTTGCGGCTGTCGTCGCCCTGTTGTACTTCGGCCGTATCTTCTTCATCACCGTCACCACCGCCGTCATTCTGGCCTTCATCCTCGATCCCCTGGTGGCGCTGTTCATGCGCATGAGGATGCCCCGCGGCCTGGCGAGCTTCTTTACCTGCAGCCTCGCCCTGCTGTTTGTTTACTTCGGCGTGCTGGCCTTCTATACGCAGGCGCTCGGCCTGCTCGCCGACCTGCCCGCCTACAGCGAACGCATCAACGAACTCGTGGACGTCGTCGTGAGCAAGCTGGAACATACCGAGGCGTCAATCAACAACCTGGTCGTCCCCAAGCGGCTCCAGCGTGAGGGAAAGACGGCCCAGATCATCTCGGCGCAGCCTCCGGCCCCGCAGAAAAGCGCATCCAAGCGCCGCTCCGCCGAGCCGCCGCCCCTTCCGGCCATCCAGGAAGTCCGCCTCAGCCAGGAAAAGGAGCCGATCGTCAATACCGTCTACTCCTACCTGCGGTCCTTTTATGACGTCCTTCTGATGGCGTCGTTCGTGCCCTTCCTGGTGTACTTCATGCTGAGCTGGCGCGACCACCTGCGGCGCGGCTTCCTCCATCTCTTCGAGGGTCCCGACCGCATGGTGGCCGGAAAAAGCTGGGAAGGCATCGCCGATATGGCGCGCGCCTACGTCGTGGGCAATTTCATTCTCGGCCTCTTCCTCTCGGTGGCGAGTTCGCTGTTGTTCTGGTACGCCGGTTTGCCCTATCCGCTCCTGGTGGGCCCGGTGAGCGCGTTCCTGAGCCTGATCCCTTACATCGGCATGCCGCTGGCCCTCATTCCGCCTTTCTTTGCCGCCCTGCCGCTGCACACGAAAGTGGGCTTCTACCTCGTCATCGGGAGCAGCGTGGCGTTTCTCCATCTATTGGCGCTCAACCTGCTCTACCCCAAACTGGTGGGCGCTCGCGTGCACCTCAATCCGCTCGCAGTCACGATTTCCCTAATGTTCTGGGGAACGCTGTGGGGCGCCGCTGGCCTGGTCCTGGGGATCCCCATTACCGCCGGATTGAAAGCCGTCTGCGATAACGTACGCCAGCTCGAGCCTTTTGGCAAGCTGCTGGGGGATTGAGACTCCCCTGCGCCGCCTTCACCAGCCGGCTTACATTATTCCTCTTTCATCTCCGCAACCCCGCGCCCGCAAACTGCGTTTGAAAGGGTAGAGGAGAACAAAGCCATGCAACAAATCATCAAGAAAATCGCAATGGCGGCACTGCTTTCCGGTGCCTTGACGGGATGCGCCGGCGGCGGCTACGTCGCTTACCGCGCGCCTGTTCCACCCCCTCCCCCTCCGGGTGCTTATGTTGCCAGGGGGTATGCCCCCGGACCGGGCTACATCTGGGTGAACGGTTATTATGATTGGGCCGGATCGCGTTATGTCTGGGTGCCCGGCGCGTGGCGGCGTCCTCCCAGGCCCCATGCCTATTGGGTGCCCGGCCACTTCTCCAATCACGGCCGGCGTCAGGTTTGGGTGCGCGGCGGTTGGCGTTGGTAGTTCGGCTACCCGCCCAGGCGGTTGATGCCGTCAAACGCCGCTGTCTTATAGCATTCGGCCAGCGTGGGATAGTTGAACACCGTGTCTATGAAGTAGTTCACGGCGCCCCCGAAGCTCATCACCGCCTGGCCGATATGCACCAAATCGCTCGCCCCTTCCCCGATAATGTGCACCGCCAGCAGCTTGCGGTTCTCGGCATGGAAGATCAGCTTCAGCAGGCCGGTCATGTCCCCAATGATCTGGCCGCGGGCGATTTCGCGGTATCGCGCCTTCCCGACTTCATACGGAACTCCATCCTTCGTCAACTCCACTTCGCTCTTACCCACCATCGAGATCTCCGGAATGGTGTAGATGCCATAGGGGAATAGCTCGGGAACCGAATGCGCTTCGAGTCCAAAGGCATGGCACGCCGCGATTCTGCCCTGCTCCATGGATGTCGAGGCCAGGCTCGGGAACCCTATGACATCGCCCACCGCATAGATGTGCGGGACATCGGTCTGGTAATTCCGGTTGACCTTGAGCCGGCCGCGATCATCGGGTTCGAGCCCCGCCGGAGCCAGGTTCAGCCGGCTGGTGCTCCCCGTGCGGCCGATGCTGTAGAGAGCCTTCTCGGCTATGATCTGCTTGCCGCTGGCAAGCTGGATGCGAACACGCGCCCCGTGTTCGTCCTCGATCTTTTCGATTCCGCTCACCTCCTCCCCAAGGCGCAGCGTGACCCGGTTCTCCCGCAGATGATAGGCGAGAGCGTCGGCGATCTCCTCATCAACGAACGGGAGCAGGCGGGGGCGCTTGTCAATCAGCGTCACACGCACCCCAAGCGCGGCGAACATGCTCGCATACTCGCTGCCGATCACGCCCGCGCCAACCACCGCGAGCGTTCTCGGCAACCGCTCGAGCCGCAGGATTTCATCGCTCGTGAAGATGCGCTGCCCATCAAAGGGAATGTGTGAATCGAGTGTCGTTTCGGTTCCAACCGCGATCATGATCTTGTCCGCGGTCACCGTGCGCGTGGTGTGCGATTCCACGCTCTCGAGGATGATCGTATGCGGATCGGCGAACGCTCCCGTCGCCGAGAGCACATCCACGCGGTTGCGCAACAACTGATGCCGCATCACGTCGATCTCGTGGCGGATAACCTGGTCCGCGCGCAAGACCAGATCCTCCATTGTGATGTTCTGCTTTACGGAGTAGGAAGCTCCATAAAAATTGCGCTCCCGGTAGCCGGAAAGATACAACACGGCCTCCCGCAATGTCTTGCTGGGAATCGTTCCGGTGTTTACGCAACAGCCGCCGACCACGGCTTTCTTCTCGACAACCGCCACCCGCTTGTCGAGTTTCGCCGCTTGAATCGCGGCGCGTTGCCCCGCCGGGCCCGAGCCGAGCACCAGCAGGTCATAGTCGTATTCAGAGTTCACTTGTTCAGCCTCTCTGTCCTCAGGACGCGGCTAGAGCGCCGTGACTCTCATCATAGGAAACCCCGGCGGGGCACGCTCAGTTACCCGTACTCATTGCACGGTCACCTTCACGGGTTGCTCGATCAGCTTCGGATCGGCGCCGGCCGTGAGTATCATCAGACTGAACCGTCCTTGTTTGGCATTCGCGGGAATCTTGAACTTGATGGAGCCCGCCGCCTGCTGCACGACGGCTAACTTCGTATCGTTCTTGCCGTCGGTGAGATAGACTTCGGCGACGTTGTTCTTATCCAGATTCTCGCCCGTCACGGTCAATTCATCTCCCGGCTTGCCCTGCGCCGGCTCGACAGCCGACATTTTCGGCATCCCCTGAGCTGCGAGTACCGTGACAAGGAACAGGAACATTGCAATCAGCAAACCACAGCGCGCTAGCGGCTTCATGGGTCAGAGATCTCCTGGTAAATCCTATGACGAAGCCGTTCGGATTGCAAGCTGAAAGCTGACCGCTCACTCAGGCCGCCGCTTGAGCGTGGGCCGCTCGTCGCGATCATCCGCGCTCGATCCATCGCCCACCTGGCCGCTCGGACGCCGCCGCAGCGTCGGACGGTCGGCATCCTTCTGGTCTCCAAGGCTTCGACGGTTCACCAGGCGCGCAAGCCGGCTCTTGACGTTGTCGAAATCCGACGTGGTGATGACGTACTCCGCCTGCGGCTTCAGCAGTTCCTGAATATGTTTTTGCGCGTCGCGGATCCGGCTTTCCGTTGGCGGATGCGTGGAGAACACCTTGGACATCGTCCCCGGCTTCTTTTTCTCCAGGCTTTCCAGCTTCTCGAAGAAATCGACAAACGCCGCCGGATCGTAGCCTGTCTTGTACATGTACTCGAGCCCCAGCAGGTCGGCCTCTTCCTCGAAACCCCGCGAAAACTTCAGGAATGTCATCGGCACCAGCAGGCCTGCCGCCTGCTGGACCGCGTAACCTGCCCATCCGCCCATGAAGATCAGCGGAATGCTGGCGATGTTCATCATCTGTCCGCGGGAAGCCTGGCGCGTGCCGTGCCGGGCGGCCACATGCGCGATCTCGTGAGCCATCACCCCGGCGAGTTCCGCCTCCGAGGAAGCCCGCAGGATCAGTCCGGTGTTCACGAAGAAGAACCCTCCCGGCAGCGCAAACGCGTTCACCTCTTCGGAATCCACCACTTTGATGGTGAATGGAACCTTCGCGTCCGAATTGCGCACCAGATTCTGTCCGACACGGTTGACATATTCGGAGATGACCGGATCGTCGACTATCTTGGCGCTCCTCTCCACCTCCTGGGCCATCTGCTTGCCGAGAGCTATCTCCTTCTCGATCGAATAGAAGTTCAGCCCCTTGCCGACATCCCGGTTCCCGATTTCGTCCGGATCGAGTTTCTTGTTCTTTCCTGCCTCGGCCGGCGCCGCGGTCAGGACCAGAGCCATGACAAGAATGCTTGTCATGGCGGCTCTTCCGCTAGACTGCATTACATCTTGTTAGACGCGCGATCCCACACCCGCGGAGATCCCATCAGGAGTGTATTCTGCCGTCGCTAAGGCAGTATTTTTGCGATTCGCACTTCCACCCGCGCCGGTGTCGACTTCTCGAGGGACACGCCAAAGGGAAGCGGCACGGCCGCCGGATTCACCAGCAATGTGACGCGACCCTCGCGCGCCGCCTGCAGATCGAAGCGCACCGCTACCTGGGTTGGATCCAGGGATTCAACCAGCCAGCTTGGACCCTTTACCTGGACCTCCACCGAGTTCGCCGATTGCGAAGTGACATCGAGACCCGGCCCGACATTGTTGAACTCGATCGGGACCCTCAACTGCCGCACCGTCACGCCCGCCGTGAAGAAGAACAGGCTCCAGACAACGGCGGCAAGCCCAATGGCTGAGAACTTCAATCGTAAGTTGGTGGAAAACACTTGCAGCGCCTGGCGCGCAAGCGAGGTTCGCTCGGGAGTCGTATTCCTGGCCAGCCACTCGAAGACCGCCGCTTCCGAGTTCGCGTGAAAGCCCTCCTGCTGCCGGAGACAGGTCACTTCTCCCCGCTCCTCGGAAACCACGATCACGCGCGCGTCGCTACGGTCGGCCAGGCCAATCGCCGCCCGGTGCCGTGTTCCGTAATAAGGCGGCAGATCGGTTCGTTGCGACAGCGGAAGCAGCGCGCCCGCCCGCCGGATGTGTTCCTGCTCGGCGATCACGGCTCCATCGTGCAACGGGGAATCCTTCTGGAATAGAGCCACCAGCAACTCAGCCGACACGCGGGCGTCCAGTTCGACTCCACCTCCGCAAAGCTCTTCAATCGAGTTGTTTCCCACCACCACGATCAGCGCGCCGGTGCGCGTCCGGGCCAGAGTCATGGCCGCCTCCGCGATGGCGCGCGCGCTCGCCTCCTTCTCGGCGTCCGGCCGCGCCCGGCCGCGGAACCGGTCTTCAATGCGCATGACCATGCGCCGAAGTTCGTGCTGAAAGGCGATTAGCAGCAGCCCCGTCATGATCCAGGCGGACGCCTCGATCACCCATGCCGTGATCACCAGGTCCAGCCGGCGGGTGAGATTGGCCGCGGCAAACAGCCCCACAATGCTGAGCGAGAGCCGCATCGCCCTCGCCTGCGCGCTCCACTTGAGCAATAGGTATAACGCCGTCGCCAGCACCGCGAAGTCAACGGCGTTTTGCCAGCGCGCTGGAAAAATATGCTCAATCACACAAGCAAAGCATCCCCATGGGTTTAGGCTGACGGCTGATCCAATTCATCATAAGACCACCCGGAGACACGGAGAAATCCTGCCTCGAAGGTATTTCCGGGAGCCGCTGTCAATACGAACCCTCCCGCCTCCGCAAACGATATCGCTCCGGCGGGATGCTATCATGCGATCGGGCAATGGCCACTCGACTTGCTTTTCTTCATACGAGCCACGTGCTCATACCTGTGTTCGCCGCGCTGGCGAAGGAGCTGCTGCCGGGCGTTGAGGTCTTCCATATGCTCGATGAGTCCCTCATCCGCAATACGATCGCCGCCGGTTCCATGAACAGGCTGACCCTGCGAAGGCTGCTCGGACACATCGAATCCGCTCACGAAGGCGGCGCGGATGCGGTGATGGTAACCTGCTCATCGATCGGCGAAGGAGTGCCTCTCGCCCGGCGGATCTTCGATTTCCCGGTGTTTCGAGTGGATGAGCCGATGGCTGAGGCCGCCGTGGAAGCGGGTCCGCGTATCGGAGTCGCGGCTACTTTGAAAACCACCCTCGACCCCACCGTGGCGCTGTTGCGCGAAACCGCCGCTCGCGCGGGGCGCGGCGTTGAAATCGTCCCCCAACTCGCCGGTGGCGCGTTTGAATGCCTCATTGCGGGTGACGTTTCAAAGCATGACGAAATGCTCGCCTCCGCGCTGGCGGAACTCCTCCCGAAAGTCGATGTGGTCGTGCTCGCCCAGGCATCCATGGCGCGCATAGCCGCGCGGTTCGCGAAGGAAGGACCGCCGATCCTCTCGAGCCCCCAACTGGCGATTCGCAGCGCGCGCGCGGCGCTCCTCCCGCAAACATCCACTCGCCGGTAATCTTGCCGCTCCGCCCGCTCCGCCGGGTTTTGGTATATCATGGCCCCCATGCATATGGGATCATTTGTCACGCTTCTTGTACTGTTGGCTTCCCAGTTGATGGCTCAGGAATTTCGCGCCACGCTGCAGGGCACTGTCACGGACCCGACCGGCGCCACCATAGCCGGAGCTTCGTTGAGCCTCAAGAACGTGGATACCGGCGTCGAGCGCGCCGCTTCCGCCGATTCCGCCGGCCACTACATCTTTCAATTTCTCCCTCCGGGCAAGTATGTCTTGGCCACGAAGGCAACGGGGTTCAAGACGGACCAGCGCGAAGGCATCACTCTCAGCCTGGGCGACAATTCGAAACTCGATATCGAGTTGGCGCTTGGCCAGGCCACCGAAACCGTAACTGTCGCCGGAGAGGTGGCCGCCGTGCAATCCGAATCGAGTTCGCTCGGTTCGGTCCTCAACCGTAAAGTTGTGGATACGCTGCCCCTCAAGGGACACAGCAGTCTGTTCATGTTTACGCTGGCGGCGGGAGTGGTCAACAACCGCTATGGCGAAGACACGCGGCCCAACGACACGATCACCAACGTTTCCTACTCCTCGAACGGTTCCCCCGTCGCCTCGGGCGACGTATCCGTGGACGGAGTGTCGAACACGGTCAATGTCAATCGCGGAGTCAACATCTCTCAGTGGGTCCCGCAAGTGGATGCCGTCGCCGAGTTCAAGTTGCAAACCGGAACGCTGCCCGCCGAATACGGCCGTTCGGGCGGCAGCATCATGAACATCGTCATTCGCAGCGGCACGAACAGCCCCCATGGCTCGGTCTACGAATACCTGCGTAACGCGGCCCTCGATTCCAACCTCTTCTTCAATAATTCGGCCGGCAGGCGGCTGGCGCGCTACGGCTCGAACACATACGGCTTCAGCGTCGGCGGACCGGTATGGCTCGGAAAGCTGTACGACGGGCGCAACCGGACGTTCTTCTTCTTCAACTTCGAGGGCTCTCGTGAAGGCAATGGAATCAGCCCCGTCCTCAACGTGCCCACCACGAGAATGCGCGGCGGCGATTTTTCGGAGTTCTCCGGAACCATCTACGATCCGTTCTCCGTGAGGACGGTCAACGGAACCGCGACGCGCGATCCCTTCCCCGGCAATATCGTGCCCCAGCAACTTCAGGACCCCGTGGCGCGAAACATCATGAAGTACTGGCCGGAGGCTAATCAGGTGGGCCCCGACCCGCGCCGTCCCTATGTCCAGAATTTCAGCCAGTCCTTCAAGTGGCCTCGCGATTACGACGCCACCGTCGTGAAAATTGATCATCAGTTCAGTTCGAATCATCAGGCATTCGTGCGCCTGAACAAGGGCGAGGGGCGGCTTGTCTTCCCCTACCAGTTCGAAGGCATCGCCACCGGCGGGCGAAACAATGTGAAGCGGCCGAATTTCGGCGTGGCGATCAGCGATACCCACATCCTGAGCCCCTCGACGACGCTCGATGTCCGGCTCGGCTACGCGCGGGGCATCGAGAACAACCGTCCATGGTCCGATGGTTTCGATCTCGCGTCGCTCGGCTTCCCCACCGCCTACACGAAGCTTGTGCAGAGCTTCGCCTTCCCCACCATCGCCGTGACGGATTTCGAAGGTCTGGCCGGAAGCCCTTATATTTTCGACCCCGGCGATACGTGGTCTCTACAGCCGAGCATGACCATGCAGCGCAACAAGCATCTCTTCAAATTCGGTGGAGAAGCGCGGTTGATGCGGGGTAACTATTTCCGCAACCTGAGTCCGTCGGGAACGTTCTCCTTCGGACCAAATCAAACCGGAGGCCCGAACGCGGCCTTGCCGTCGAGTGGATTCGGCCTCGCCTCCTTCCTTGTCGGCTTCGGCAGCGGCACTGTGCCGTTCAACACCGGACTGTCGATCCAGAATGTCTACGAGGCGCTTTACTTCCAGGACGATTTCCGCGTGACCTCGCGGCTGACATTGAATCTCGGTTTGCGCTGGGAGTACGAATCCCCGCGTACCGAACGCTACGATCGAACCACGCGCGGATTCGCCTACGGAGCCGCCTCGCCGCTAAAAGTCCCCGGCCTCAATCTCCAAGGCGGCTTGCTCTATGCCGGAGTCAACGGCGCTCCGCGCGGCCTGTACAACCCGGACCGGAACAATTTTGCCCCACGGCTCGGATTCGCCTTCAGCATCAACAGGAAGACCGTGCTGCGCGGCGGCTATGCGCTGAGTTATATCCCCGTGGTCGGCTCGGTGCTGGCCACCGGATACAGCAACGACACCCCCTGGGTTAGTTCCACCGATGGCGGAATCACTGTGAAGGACCGCTTTAGCAATCCGCTGCCAAACGGCCTCCTGCCGCCCATCGGGAATTCGCAGGGCCTTTCCACGCTGTTGGGCCAAGCCGTTTCCTTCGTCGAGCCGGCCGACATTTATCCGAAGTTCCACAACTGGCAGGTCAACCTCCAGCGCGAGATTCCAGGTCAGGCGCTGCTCGAAGTGGGCTATGTCGGATCGCGCGGCATCAGCTTGATTGCTCCCAGCGAAACACTCAATCAGATCCCCACGCAGTATCTCGCCTTGGGCTCGCAACTCACCCAGACCGTCGAAAACCCCTTCTTTGGAATTCTCTCCGGCCCGCTCGGCGGGCGCACCATCCAACGGCAGCAGTTGCTGCGGCCGTACCCGCAATACACCTCGGTGAGCCGCATCACCCCGGCCTACGGAAACAGCGTGTATCACTCCATGCAGGTGAAACTCGAAAAGAGGCTCTCCCAGGGATTGACCGGTTTGATTTCCTACACCATTTCGAAGAACATCAGCGACCTGAATTCGCCCCAGGATTCGTTTAACCGAAGAGTGGAGCGCGCCGTAAGCGATTTCGACGTGCCTCAGCGGCTCACCATCGCCGGCGCGTGGGATCTGCCCGTGGGCCGCAACAGGCGCTTCCTCGGCAATGCCCCCCGCGGCCTGGATCTGCTGGTGGGACAGTGGCAGATATCCACGTTCCAAACCTTCCAGGGCGGCTTCCCTACCGCGTTTGGCGTGCAGGGCGGCACTGGAGTTCCCGGCGCGGCGCGCCGTGGCCCGGATGTCGTGGGTGATCCAACCTCCGGCGTTTCGGGGGGCCACAGCGAGCGGTTGGGGCGCTACTTCAATACCGCTGCGTTTGCAAGGCCGGCCGATTTCGCCATCGGCAATCTGGCGCCCAGACTGCACACCGTCCGCACCCCCGGCATGAACAACGTCAACCTGACTCTCACCAAGGCGTTCCAGATTGTCGAGAAGGTGAAACTGGAGTTCCGCGCTTCTTCCTACAACCTGCTGAATCACCCCGTCTTCGGCGGGCCGAATACGACGGTTGGAAACGCCAGCTTCGGACGGATCTCCACTCAAGCGAATCTCAGCCGGCAGACGGAGTTCGCCCTGCGCCTTCAGTTCTGAACAGGCTACCTCATGGCCAGCCGCCGGTGCTCCTTTAGGATGCACCGGTCCATCACCACCAGCAGCCCCGCCGCTCTCGCCCTTTCGGCCGCGGCTTCGTGAACCACGCCTTCCTGCATCCAGACGCACTTGGCTCCGATGCGTATGGCGGATTCCACCAGCGCCGGAACAAACTCCGGCCGCCGGAAGATGTTCACGATGTCCACTCTCTCCGGGATCTCCTCGAGCGAGGCGTAGCTGCGTTCGCCCAGAATCTCGGTTTCGTTCGGATTTACCGGAATGATGCGGAACCCCTGTTCCATCATGTACTCCGCCACGCCGTGGCTCGGGCGGAGGCGATTTCCCGAAAGGCCCACCACGGCAATCGTCCGGCTCTCTTGCAGCAGTTCACTGATAGTCACTGAAACTTCACTCCATATTGTTCTGGCGCGGCCGGGCTTTGAGCTTTCTCCGGAAACGCTCCACTTCTTCGGGCTCGAGATGGCGGAACTTGCCCGGACGGAGTGAGCCCAATTCGAGAAAGCCGATCTTGACCCTCTTCAACTTCTCCACCAGCAATCCGAAGTGGCGGAACATGAGTTTGATCTGGTTCTGCCGTCCTTCCATCAGCTTCACTTCGTACCATGGATTCTGCCCGCGCTGAAGCAGGCGGATCTCCGCCGGCGCCGTGGGATGGCCATGAACGGGCACGCCCGCGCGGAACGTGTTCTCCTGTTCCGGAGTCAACATGCCCTTCACCTTCACCACGTAAACCTTTTGCACCTGGCTCTTGGCGTGGGTAATCAGGTTCGCGAAGCCGCCATCATTGGTAAGCAGCAACAAACCTTCACTATCGTAGTCGAGGCGGCCCACCGGATAGACTCGCTCTTTCACTCCATGGATCAGGTCCATCACAGTCTTGCGGCCCTCGGGATCGGTGAGCGTTGTCACGCATCCCTTGGGTTTGTGGAGCATGAGATATACGTGATGGCGGGCCGGGTGTACCAGCTTCCCTTTCACCTTGATGTGATCCACGTCCAGGTCCGCTTTCGACCCCAACTCGGTCACCACCTGTCCGTTCACCGTAACCAGGCCCTGCAGAATCAACTCCTCTGCCTTACGCCGGCTGGTCACTCCGGCGGCGGACAGAAGTTTCTGGATGCGTTCGAGTGCCATTTATTCCGCTTCAGCCGGAGCAGGCGCTTCGGCGGGAGGTTCAGCCGGTGGCTCCTCCGGCGGAACAGCCGCCGCGGATGGCTGGGACGGAGTCTCTTCCACATCGCTGAACGCCAGGCGCCGCAGTTCCTCGAACTCCTTGAGCGTCGGCAACTCCGCGAGGTCCTTCAACCCGAATTGAAGCAGGAAGTCCTTGGTCGTCTTGTAGAGTACCGGCTTGCCTACCACCTGCTTGCGCCCCGCGGGGACAATCAGCTTCCGGTCGAGCAGCGTCTTCAGCACGCTCGCTCCCTGTACGCCGCGGATTTCCATGATCTCCGGCGACGTGATGGGCTGCTTGTACGCGATGACGGCCAGAGTCTCGAGAGCCGCCATCGACAACTTCAGCGGCGGCTTCAGCCGCTTGACAAAGGCGCGAACGGCGTCGTGATGCTCCGGCTTCGTGCCCATCTTGTAGCCGCCCGCCACCTCACGAATACTGATCCCTCGCTCGGGACGCGCATGGCCGGCGATCAGTTGATCGAGAGCGGCCGCAATGCGCTCCCTGGGCTGATCGAGAGCGGCCGCGATCTGCTCCAAAGTCAGCGGCTCTTCGGTTACATAGATCGCTGCCTCCACAACCGCCAGCAGTTCCGCGTCCTCCATGCCCTCCGCGGAAGGCTGCCCCTCCGGGCCGGCTTCGATGAATTGGGCGGCATCAGCCGCGGGAGCGGCTTCGGGACTATCGCCGGCAGGATGCGTCTCCGGGGGTGTTTCCACCGGCTCTTCTTGCTTTGGCAATTCACTCGAATTCATCACTACTTGTGTCGAACTTCCTACTTGTATTCTTCCTGGAGTTTATCGAGCGACTCGGGCCGGACGAAAGCGTCCTCGACGGGCCGCTCCTTGGAAATGTCGATGTCGCCGTAC
Source organism: Bryobacteraceae bacterium (assembly GCA_019187195.1). Lineage (GTDB taxonomy): Bacteria > Acidobacteriota > Terriglobia > Bryobacterales > Bryobacteraceae > CADEFT01. Next base: position 150,161 of record JABAQT010000020.1, on the reverse strand, counting down.
AGCTCACTCTGCTGCAACGTGATCGACTGGCGCTTCACCAGTTCCAGAAGGGCCAGGAACAGGCAGATGATGGCTCGACGGCTGCGCTGCGACTCGAACAGTTGCCGCGTCGATAGGCGGTGCCCCTTGGGCTTGCCGTCGAGCATCGTCTTCATGTACTGGATCATGTCCGGCACCGTGACATCTTCCTTTTCAATCTGATAGACAGGCCGGTTCTTCGCCCGCTCCAGCACTTCCTGGAAGACCTTCACCAGATCGAAAAGGGTCACATCGAGACCCGGGTCCTCGTCAGCCTGTTGAAACTGGCTGATTTGAGGGTTCGACCAGACCGCTTCCTCGATGATCCGCTTCTGTTGCAGCATCTCGGCGGCGTTCTTGAACCGCTCATGTTCGAGCAGGCGTTCCACCAGATCCTTGCGCGGATCCTCTTCGGGGGAGATCTTCTCGAGCTCCGGATCCCTCGGCAGCAACGTCTTGCTTTTGATATGGATGAGAGTCGCCGCCATGAAAATGAACTCGGCTCCCATCTCGATGTCGAGCGCGGCCGCCTGCTCCATGTACTCCAGGTATTGCTGGGTGATCCTGGCGATCGGGATGTCATGGATGTTGATCTGCTGTTTGCGGATCAGGTCTAACAACAGGTCGAGCGGCCCTTCATATTGCTGGAGTCGAAAGTTCAAAGGCGGCGAAGACACTTCTATCCACCATAGCACGCGGCATGGCGCTCGCTGCGCCCTCCGGGTGATGGACTGGGCGCGGGATTTTGCGCATATATTAATTGGAGAGACTATGCCGGAATTTGACAACCAGCGCGTGGTTCGGCAGTTCATCGACTCCGAGCATTATGATTCGAGCCTGTGGGCGAAGGATCGCAACGACGGCGGGAATCTGTGCGCCACGCTGCGGATAAAAGTGCACATGCGGACCGTCGAGATGAAGAACGGGCCCTGCACCGGCTACTACCAGGAAGAGGACGACCGCTTCGGCGTCGAAGCCTGGGACCGCATGCTATGGGAGGCATGGCAACGTGAGTACAAGAGCGTAATCGAGGATTTCTGGGGCTGGAAGTTCTGGCTCATCACGCCCGATGATTACGACAAACTGGACGAAGCCCACCTGCGGCCGAACATCCGCTGTCACCTGGATATCGAAATGACGCCGCACCCGGGTGGGGCGCATGTGATCTTCAACGTCATCCGCGTGGCGGATTACCGCGTAAACCGGATGTTCGCCGGCGGGCCGGGATTCACGGGGTGGCTGGCGGATGTGGGCCGCGGCAGCGATCCGGATTCCGAGGCGCGGCTGATGCTGATCGATGATGTGGCGCACTTGTTCTCGATGCCCCACGAAGGGCGGGAGTTCACGAACCTGAACCGTTACTTCCGGATGCAGACGGCGATGACCGGCATGGGCGAGCTGACCTATAAAGGCCACGGCGACCATCTGGCTGACAACCTGATCGGCCCTGTGCACACACGCCAGGCGTGGCATGCCGTTCCCTGGCAGAAGGCGATGGAGAAGCATACCGGTGTCCGGGCGGAAGACTGGAAGGTGGTATTGAAGCGGGTTCCGCCGCGCAAAGTAGAGAAGAAGTCCGCCTAGCGCCCCGCCCAGGACAGAGGCGTGAAGGAAGTCACCAGTTGTAGCGTAAAGGCGTTGGCGCGTGCGCCGCGAATCGCCGGCCCTTTCTGGATGGTATAGCCGGCTTTGAGGAGTTGGTAGGGGTTCGGGCGGTAGCCGGCGGCGGCCTCGACAATTTCTCGTCCGGAGAAGGCGCTCGACCGGAGATACGAGGTTCGGACGGCGACATACCAGCGCGGATGGAGCACCCTGCGCGCTTCGACATAGCCGGTGTGCTGATGCAATGTGGGGATGGCGCGGTAGTCCATCTGAAAGCGCTGCCATTCTCCGTTGAAATTCCAATGGCCGTGGCCCCATTGCGCGTCGATGCCGACTCCGGAGGCCGGCAACCGGCGCGGATCGGCTTCGCCGGGGCGATAGAAGCGGTAATTCTCATGCAGGTAGGGGCCGCGATAGGCGGAGATCCCGACCCGCAGCCCCTGCCGCAAGGTGTACCCTGCGCCCCCCGCCCAGCTTCCAAACTGGGAGTCGTCGAACAAACCGCGCCGGTTGGCCGGTGAGGAGGCCGTGAACTGCGCGCGGGCATCGAGTTTACCGAGAGTCACGTCCAACTGCGCGCCCGGCAATCCAAGCGTGGTGACAGGCTTGTAGTAGTAGCCGTAGGCCGGCGGCATGTCGATGAGCGGATTGAGGGCATCGTCATAGCGCAGCAGAAAGGAGCCGAAGGCGGAGGAGAGCTGGCCCATGCGGAAGACGAGTGAGCGGTCTTTCCAAAACCGGGAGTAGCTCAGATGGGCTTGCAGTACGTCGCTCTTCACGCCGTAGCCCTGGGTTGAGTACTCTTCATTGAAGTACGGCCTCGAGCGGACCTGGATGGCTCCGGAGAAGGTCCAATTCCTGTTCAGCTTCCAGGTGGGATAGAGCAGGGAGCGAAAGCCGGCCGAGACCGGGCCGCCGCCGCGAGGCGCCTCCTCGAGGAGTTGCGAGGAGAACACAGACCCGCTGAGAGTGGCGCGCAACTCGAAGCCCGAATCGGCCTCCTGCGCGGCGAGGACGGTGGAGAAGAGACAGAAGGCGAGCAAGCGTGGCGTCATGGCGTGGCGGTTGTTGGGGGCACGCGCGTGGAGGTTTCGCCCACCGCCTCGGCCAGCTTTTGGATGGATGCGGTTTCGACAGCCGGCGCTCGAAGCGGGTGGCGCCCGAGCCCCGGCAGTTGGGCGAACACCGCCACGATTTCAGCATCGAACTGCGTCCCGGCGTTTTGCTCGAGCACGGCGATAGCCTGCTGGTGGCTCATGCCTTTGCGGTAAGGCCGGTCGGAAGTCATGGCGTCATAAGCGTCCGCCACATGAATGATGCGGGCATCGAGCGGGGTCTCCGTGCCCTTCCGGCCGTGCGGATAGCCGCTGCCGTCCCAGTTCTCGTGATGGAGTTCCACCGCGTCGAGGTAGGGCTGGAAGCCCTGGACGGCTTCGAGAATGCGGCGCCCGATAGTAGGGTGCTGCTGGATGATCGCGAACTCCGCGGCGGTGAGTTTGCCGGGCTTTTGCAGGACAGCATCCGCGATGCCGATCTTGCCTATGTCGTGCAGCAGGGCGCCGACGCGAACGCGCTCGAGTTGTTCCCCGCCGGCTTGCACGGCCTGGGCAACGGCGCAGGAATACTCGCTGACGCGGCGGCTATGGCCCGCCGTGTAGTGATCCCGCGCGTCGAGAGCATTGGCGAGCGAGGTGGTGAATTCGACATAGGCATGATGCAGCCGGTTGTGCCCGTCGCGAATCGCCCCGGCGGCCTGATTGAAGCTGGTGGTGAGGTCGCGAATCTCCTGGATGGACGCCGGGCGCGCTTCGAACACGGGCAGCAGTCCGGTTTGTTCGCTGCGCTTGAGATGGGAGACGAAGGCGGCGATAGGCCGGACAATGGAGCGCGACGAGAGATAGCTGACTACGAGGGCGGCCAGCAGCGCGCCGATGCCGGCAACGAGAAAGACATTGCGCAGGATTGCCTGCACGGGGGCGCTGGCGCGATCGGCATTTTGCAGACTCCGCAGCAGGTATCCGCCGCCGAGCTCGAGACTGTTCATGGGGAGCGAGATGTAGACCTCGTTCCCGATGCGGACTTCGCATTCCTCCCGGCCGCTGCAGCTCTTGAGGGCGGACTCCACCTCCGATGCGGACGCGCCGCGCAGACTCGATTGAAGCACGCGCCCGTTCCGCGTAAGAACGGCGGGCGTGCTGAACTCGGAGAAATCGAACTGTTCACCCACCGAGAGCGCGCCGAGATTCTCCTCTCCCTGGTCGATGGGAGTGGAGGCGACTTGATAGGTGTTGCCGTTGATGCTGGCGAATCCGTGCCCGGCGGCGGCCGTTCCGGCCTCGTCCATCGGGACGAAGCCATCTCCCTTTCGAATGACGCCGGCAAGCGCGGAGCCTCGCGGATTCGACACGAGAAGGAAGTCGAAGCCGAGGTTCTCACAGATCTCCCTCAGTTGGTCCTCGACCGTAAGGCGCGCCGTGGAGCTCGACGGCTCGGCCAGAAGCAACTGGAGGCCGGCTTTAAGGCTGGGGTTTTCGCTGAGGACGCGCAGGAAGCGGCGGTTGTGCAACTCGCCGCGCGCGCGAATGCGGGCAATCGAGGCGTGGGTCTGGCGCAGCGAAGAGAGCAGCCCGTCGCGAACGGCCCAGGCGACAGTCTGCTGAATGGCCCAGAAGCTCCCAAGCAGGAGCAGGGAGAAGGGGAGAAAGGAGAGTAGAAAGGTGCGGGTGGAAAGGCGCATGCTCACCTTTGGGCGAGTACGGAGCCATCCCCGGCGAGGGGGATTTGGAATTGGATGGTGGCGGCGTGCTGCCCGGTCACCTGCAACTGCTTACGGAAAAAACCCGCTGCTTTGTGCCAGGCGACGACGGTGTAGTTGCCCGGCGGAACGCCGGTAAGGCGGAAGGCTCCATCCGCGGCGGCTTTCGTGCTCCATTGATTAGGCGTAACGACGATAACCGCCCCCATGTTGGGGTGAAGATGGCAGTTGACGAACACAATCCCGGGTTTCGGGAATTGCACGGTGCGCGTCTGGTTGCGCGGATAGTTGCCGAGATCAAAAGATTTCGGCTTCGAAAGGGAAAAGACGTTGTGAAAGATGGGATCGAGATTGGGGAACGAAACGGTGGAACCGGCGGGAACCACCAGAGTGTCGGGAACGAAGCGGCGGTTTTTCTGATCCATGGTGAAGGTGACAGGCTCCGGCGGGCGGCGGCCCTCGAGATAGATCACGACGCGCTGGCGCTCGAACGCCAGGTCGTTGGAAGGGGCGTCCTCCTTCAATTCAACGGCGACACCGCGCTGATAGGCGCTTAGAGGAGCGGTCACCCTGCGCCTGGTGAGCTTGCGCTGAATGACCACCGTGCCCTCGATCTCTGCCGCGGGCAGCGTGGACGCGCACGCCCACAACAGAAAAGAGATACGAAGACGGCCCCTCATACCTGTTATTCGTCTATTTCCGGCCGCCCGCCAATAGGAAGCGAGGCTCAAAAGATGGCGGAAAAACCTTGGCCGCGGCTAAGGTCAATCGCCCAGGGGCGTGGCCTCATCCCTTAGCCGGCGGCGGCGCGTACGGCCGCCAGCGTCCGCTCGACATCGGAATCGGTGTGCGCGGCCGATACGTACCAGCGCCCATCGGGCAGCACCATCACACCCTCATCGAGCAGCGCCATGGCGAAGTCCGAATAGATCGCTTTGTCCGCCGCCAGGGTGTCTCGATACTCCCGCGCGGGAGAAGGCTGGAAGCTCACCTGAAACACGGGACCGCCACCCGAGGTTTGCACTGGAAAGCCGGCCCGGCGCAGCGCGGCGGCAATGCCTTCGCGCAGCGCTTCCCCGCGGGCCCACATTCCGCTGTACACCGCGCCGTCATTTTCCGCGAGCACGCCGAGAGTGGCCCTGGCCGCGCCGAGCGCCACGGGGTTGCCGTTCAGCGTTCCGGCGTGAACGACGCGGCCATCGGCAATCCAATCCATGAATTCGCGCCTGCCGGCGAGCACGCTCAGCGGCAGTCCGCCGCCCACGGCTTTGGCGAACGTGGCGAGATCGGGGGTGACGCCGTAGTGCTGCTGGGCTCCGCCAAGTGAGAGCCGGAAGCCCGTGATCACTTCATCGAAGATGAGCAATGCTCCGTGCCTGGTGGCGGTTTCGCGCAGAAATTCGAGGAATCCGGGTTCGGGCGGGATGCACCCGCTGTTGCACAGCAGAGGCTCGCAGATGATGGCGGCGATCTCGCCGTCATGCAAGGAAAAGGCCGCTTCCACGCTTTCGCGATGATTCCACCGGGCGACCACGGCGCCGCTTCGCGAACGCTGGCCCAAACCCGTGGGGACGGGTTGGGGCGTGGCGGCTTCAAGTTGCGGGATGGAGGAGCGGTAGCTTACGAGGACGCTGTCATCCCAGCCGTGGTAGTGTCCTTCAAACTTCAGGTGGAGCGAACGTCCGGTAACGCCGCGGGCGAGGCGCAAGGCCACCTGAACGATTTCCGTGCCGCTGTTGGCGAAGCACACGAGTCCGGCGCAGGGTACGGCGCGCTGAATCATTTCGGCGACTTCAAATTCAAGATCGTGTTGCGCGCCGTAGGTGGCCCCGGCGGCGAGCGCTCTCGAGGCGGCCTCGACGACGGCGGGGTGGCAGTGGCCGAGGATCAGCGGTCCCCAGGCGAGTCCGTAGTCGATGTAGCGGTTGCCGTCGACGTCGATGGCCTCGGAGCCGCCGCCGCGCGCGAAGTAGAGCGGATAGGGCCGCGCGCTGCGCCGCAACGAGGTGGAAACGCCGCCGGCGAGCGATTGAACGGCGCGCTGGTAGCGCGCGAAAGAGCCCTGGGTGCGCGCGCGGAACCGCGCCTCGCGTTGAGCGGCCTGAAAGAGCGTCTGTGTCAAGGGATAACTCCTTCCCACGTATTGCCGGAGCGGATCTTCATACCCGATTCGCCTCCGGTCACATAGATTTTTTCACCAATCCGGACGTAGCGCGTATCGGCGAGGCCCTGAGGCAGTTCGCCGGCAAACGCGTAGTTGCCGGAGATGGGATCGAAGCTGTAAATAGCGGCGGAAAAACCGGTGGTATAGCCGCCCAGCAGAAGGATTCCGCCTCGAATCGGCACGGCTGCCCAGGCGCGGTTTGCCTGTGGAACGGAGGGCAACGCCCGCCACTCGCTGGTCTCCATGCTGTAGGCGAGGGCTTCACCGAGGTTGTGAAACCCGCCGGCGGCCGCGGTGACGCCGCCGAAGAAGCAGGCCGCGTTTCCGTCCACGGCGAACGCATAGTTGCCGCGCGCCGGGGACGGGATGGTGGAAATGAGCCTCCAGCGGCCGTCCTCCCAGATCCAGACGTTGTCGCGGATCGTTTGCAAATCGCCGGCCTTTTCCATGCCTCCAAAGAGGTAGAGTTTGTTTTTCCACACGGCGGCGTTCGCATAGGAGCGCCTGCCGGGCAACCGCATTTCCGGCCTCGGCTCCCATGAGCCGTTGCGAAGCACGAGAACATCATCGAGCGCTTCGCCATCCGAGGAGCCGCCGAGCACGTAGACATTGCCATCGAGGACGGCTACCGCCGAATCGGCGCGCGGGGCGGGCAGGGGCGGGGCGGGCAGCCAGCGGTTGCTCACGGGGTCGAAGAAATCCGCGCGGCGGCTCCACATTTTCCGGTTTCCGTTCCACCAGGTTCCACCGGCGGCGAGCAGTTTTCCGTCAACGGCCGCGAGAATCAGAGCCGCGCGCGGTTCCGGCAGTGGAGCGCGGGCGTTCCATGTGGGATGAAGGACAAGGGAAGCCATCAGGAAAATCACGATCTCGCTTTCCGCTTTTCGGTCTTCTTCGCTGCCGCGGAGTTGCTGGGGCAGCGCTCCGGCGGCGACCAGGGGATTTTCAAGTGATCGGCGAGGAGTTCCTCGATGGTTTCGGCGGACTTGCCGGCGAGGAAATCGATCAGCGGGCGGTGCGAGTAGATGACGTGGCGCACTTTGTCGCTCTTCATCGCGCGAATGACGCTGTAGGCGAAGAGGGGCACGACGAGCCCGGCCAGCGTCTTCTCGAAGTATTCGTTTCCGGTGAGCGCCCAGATGGCGCGGTGGAATTCATAGTCGAGCTTGACGCGGAGACTGGGCTGTCCCCCTTCGGAGCGTTCCATGCGGTCGAGGATCTGGTTGAGCCTGGCGTGGGCGGCGGGGGTGAAGTTGGCGCGGGCGAGACGCATGGCCTCGGCTTCGAGCACGAGGCGGACGCTCTTGATCTTTTGCACGTCCTCCTCATCGAGGTTGACGACGAACATGCCGCGGCGGGGATGATTGACGATGATTCCCTGCTCCTCGAGTTGCTGAAGCGCCTCGCGAATCGGCGCGCGGCTGACGTGGAGGTCGCGCGCCAGTTGACTCTCGTTGAGCCGTTCGCCGGGCTTGATCTTTCCCGAAAAGATCGCCTCGGAGATGATCTCAGCGATGTTGTGTTTGAGCGTGGGCAGATGGACGGGCGCAAACACGGGATTCCGGCTCATTCTGTTATTTTCCCATTTCTGTATACTGTCGAGAGTCGGCGGCTAATACTCAGCCTCCGGTTCGAGGGGGAACATGGGAATCCGGCGGCGGCGGTAGGTGAAATGGGCGGGGTTGCCGGCGGTTTCGCCAGGTGTGTCGGCGAGGATGATTCGCGGGCAGACGGGCGCGTAGGCGGCACGGGGGGCGACCACGCCTTTGACGACGATGGCTCTCTTGCGTTCGACGGGGATTCCGAGGCTCAGCAGTTGCTGGAGGCTCATGGGCGCCATGCGGCGGGTGGTGAGCACGATGGTGGTATCGTCCGCGGTCTCGACTACGGCCGTGATGCCCTGGTCGTTGCGGCCCCAGCCGCCATGGCGCACTTCATGTTCGACAAACAGCCCGTCGGAGAGGGTGCGGACGCGGCCCGTGATGGGCACGGCTCCGCCTCCGGCGTTCAACCGGACTTCGCGGCGGACGCCGGCAGCCTGGCAGGCGGCAACGGCGGCGGGATCGTGGAGAACGACGGCGCAATTGGGCACGCGCTGCCGTATGATCTCTTCGAGCAGGACCGTGGAGTTCGCCGAGGAGCCGCCGCCGACGTTATCACCAACATCGAAGAGTGCGACAGGGGTGCGGTCAGCGGCGGCGGCCTGGCGGACAGCGTCCGGCGGAGAGACCAACTGGATTTGGAACGAGTGGCGCCGGTCCCAGGCGCGCCGCGCCATCGAGCGGGCGGTTTCGCGGGCGAGGGCGGGGTCGCCATCCGTTACGGCGAGAAAGGAAGCGCCCATCTCGGCGACGTCGGCGTAGTAGAAGCCCATGGCGACGCTGGTGGAGAGAACGCCGGGCCTCGAGAGGGCGAGGGCGGCATCCTGATAGAGGAGGCGCGCCGGATCTTCGCCGGTGTATTGGCGGTCGATGGGGATGATCCACGGCGGGGTTTCGAGAGCCTGCACGGGGCGGATCTCGCCGCGCACGGTGCGCGCCATCAGGCTGGTGGCTTCGAGTCCGCGCTGGCGCTGGTCGAGGTGCGGATTGGAGCGGTAGAAGACGGCGGCGTCGGTGTTGACGATCATCTCGCGCGAGACATTGGCGTGCAGGTCCAGCGTAAGAATGACCGGAACGCGAGGGCCCACGATTTCGCGGACGCGGCGTGTGATCTCTCCGTCGGCGTCGGGGAAGTTTTCGGCGACGGTGGCTCCGTGGAGCGCGAGCAGGACGCCATCGAGCGGAAGAGCTTCGCGGAGAAGCGCGGTCAACCGCCCGGCGATGGCATCGTAGGCGGAAGCGGCGATGGTTCCACTGGGGACGGCATAGGTGGCAAGCAGCGGGACGGCGGTCAAACCATTTTCGGCGCAGCCATCGACCAGACCGCCGAGTTCATGAAGAGCGCCGCTCCAGCGTTCGAGCAGAGGCGCGCCTTCGGTCCAACTGGTGCTCTGAAAATCCTCGAGCGCCGTCGCGGCGGGGAGGAAAGTGTTCGATTCGTGGAGGAAACCCGCAATACCAATTCGCATTCAATGATCCTTTGGAGCGCGATCCAATCTGCTCCAGAAACCGTCATCGAGGCTCAGACGGGAGGCTTCGATGGCGTTTTCGAGATGGTCCGGTCTTGTCGCGCCAATCAAGACGATGCCAATGTCCGGGTGGCGGAAAACCCAGGCGAGAGCCAGCAGGTGTTGGGGGATACGCGTTTCGGCGGAGAGTTGCTCCAGACGGCGCAGGGCATCGAAGCAGGAGTCATGGAAGTAGACATCGCGGTGGCCGGGGATGACATCGAAACGTGTTCCGGCGGGTGACTGTTCCCCCCGCGCGCCGTACTTGCCGGTGAGGAAACCGGCTCCGAGCGGGCTGTAGGCAACGAAGCAAAGCGCGTTCCGGCGGCAATAGGGAATTACGTCCTCTTCGGCTTCCGGCAGGGCGAGATTGTAGACGTTCTGGCAATAAGCAACACCCGGGGCAATGGAGCGCGCGAGTTCGAGCGAAGCGAGGGAGAAGTTGCTGACCCCGATCCCGCCGATGCGTCCGCCCCGCTGTTCTTCGGTGAGCACGGACAGCGGCTCTTCCAGGGGGATGCCGGCGGGCATGGAATGAAGATAGTAGACATCGGCGGAACCGGTTTGCAGACGATCGAGGCTGGCGGTGAGCGAGCGGCGGATGGCGGAGGCGGTGAAGCCACTCGACACTTTCGTTTTCAGCGTGATTTCACCTCTGACGCCGCGCGAGCGGATCCAGCGGCCGAGGATGATCTCCGAAGAGTGCATGAGGCCGGTGGTTTCCCGGATGTCTTCGATGCCGAGTGTTTTGGCGCGGTAGGCGCGGGCGTTGCCGCCGCCGTAGGCTTCGGCCGTATCGAAGACGCGAAAGCCGAGTTCGTAGGCTCGGTCGAGGAGGCGATAGGAATCGTCTTCGCCGACTTCGCGTCCAAGGGTGGTGGTTCCAGCGCCGAGTAGGGGCATCTCAATGAGGGCGTACCTGATACACTGTCGACAGAATAATTCATCCGGTCAGAGAGCCGCAACGATTCGACCCGTGCGCGCGGACTTGTAGGCGGCGAAAACCACGCGCAGCGTCTGCAGGCACTCGTCGGCGGTGACGAACGGCCTGGCGCGGCCGGCGGCGATGTCCGCGGCGGCGCGAACCAGCGCCGGATAGCCGTCGATTTTCGGCAGCGTCTCTTTCCGGGCGCTGCCGCCGTCAGTGTACCATTCGAGATTTCCGGCGGCGGGGTCGATTCGAAGCCAACCTTTGGAGCCCCAAAGAGTTATTCCGTTGTGATAGCCCTTGTCGAGGTAGTAGCCGCTCTGCATGGTTCCGAGCGCGCCGCCTTCGAGTTGAAACGTAAGGGCGGCGGAATCCTCGACTTCGATGGGCTGACCGCCGGCGTTGGCGGTCTGCGCGGTCACCAGCGTGATGCGCTGGGCGGTGAGGAACTGGAGCAGATCGATGTAGTGAATGCCAAGCCAGATGAGATGTCCGCCGCCGGCTTTGTCCTTGAAGGAGAACCAGGAGCGCTGATATTCCGGACGGGTGAGCCGGGTGCGGTCGGCGATATAGTGCATGGCCGCGCCGTAGAGTTTGCCGATGCGGCCTTCCTCGAAGAGTTGACGGGCGCGCAGAGCGACGGGGTAGAGCCGCGTGGCAAAGGCGAGCATAAGGTAGCGCTTGTGCGCGGCGGCGAGCGCGGCCATGGAAGCGAAGTCGCTCGCGCGAATGCAGGCGGGTTTTTCGGCGAGCACGTGGGCTCCGTTCTCGAGAGCGATCCGGATGGATGCGGGCGCCTGATCGGCTTCGAGTGCGACCACGACGAGTTGGGGCTTCATGGCGCGCATCATTTCGAGCGTGTCGCGGAAGGGGCGCATTTTCGGAGCGCGGGCGAAGATGGCGCCGGACGGATCGGCGACGGCAAGCCGGCCGATGTTGGGCGCCTCGGAAAGCGCCTGGATGTAGATGGACAGGTGCGGGCCGTCAGGCGCCGCGATGAGGGCGGCGGTAGTTTTGCCAGGCTGCATGGCAAGGGCGGGGGCGAGCAGGAGCGATCTCCGCAACATGTTCAGATTCTGACACGGGCAAAGCGAATGTCGCCCGCCTGCGATTCATCGGCGATGGAGATATCGGACCAGACGACGCCGAGAGTTCCATCGCGGAGTTCGGTTACCGAAGGATACGTCGCCTGCCGGCTCCAGACGGCGTCGCCCGGTTTTGGGATGGGGACTTGGGCGATGGTGAGCGGTTCGGACCATGTGGCGGCATCGTCATTCGAGACACGCAGCGTGAGCGGAGTACGGTTCGGAGGCGGGCATTCGTCATGGGTGAGAACAAGGCGGCCGGACTTTGTTCGAAACAGACTATGCGATGCGCGCGCGGCGGGGATGGAAGTCCGCACACTTTCGGCCCAGGTTTCGCCGCGATCCGTGGAAGTGGAATGCCACAGGCGGCCGTCGCGAGTGCGAAGCGCCATCAGGACGGCTCCGGCGCCCAGTTCAGCGATGGTGGGCTCTTCGATGCCGGCGCGGCAGGTAACGTGTCCGGTGCGCTTCCAGGAGTTGCCTCCGTCGGTGGATTTGAGCACGCAGGCGTGATCGCCCTGCATCTGGTAGATGGGAACGAGGAGGCAGCCGGAGGAGTGGCGGATGCCGTTGCCGCGGGTGCAGAAAGCGGGTTCGGAGAGCACGGCGCGGGGAGGGCTCCAGGTGCGGCCGGAATCATCGCTCGCGCGGTGGTAGATCCAATAAGACTCCTTGCCGGTGAAGTTCTTCTCGCCGTGCACGAAGGGATAGCGGTTCCAGCGCCCGGCGATGAAGAGGAGGTGCGTGCGGGCGCCGTCGACAACGAGAGAAGGGTCGAAATCGGACTTGCGGGGGAAGTCGTTCCTGACTTCGGGGCGCGACCAGGAGTGGCCGCCATCATCGGAAAAGGCTCCGAGGATCATCTGGTTGACGGAGGCTTCAAAGGGTCCGGAGAACCAGACGGCGAGCAGACGCCCATCGGGGAGCGTGCAGATGTTGGGAGCGTGGTTGAAGCCGTTGCGGTTGGCGCCGTCGTAGGGATCGGTGTTGGGATAGCTGAAGACGGTGGAGCGGTAGAGGAGCGCGGGCGTTTGTGCGAGGGCGGGAGCAGCGAGGAGAGAGAGGGCGGAGCGGCGGGTAATCATGGCTTCAGGAGCGAAGGTATCGCTTTGAGGAGCAGGCCGGCAACCAGGCGGTGACCGGCGGTATTGGGGTGCATGCCGTCGAGCAGGAGCGATGCGGGCATGGCGGCGGCGACATCGATGAGCGGGACTCCTTCGCGCGCGGCGATGCCGCGGATCATATCCGAGTAGGCATCGAGCAGGATGTTGAAGCCATCGGGGCCGTTGGGATTATAGGGCGGCCTGCCGTAGAGTTCGCGGAGTTTGGGTGTCCAGGCGAGGCGGTTGGGAGTCATGAGGATGACCCTGGCATGATGTTCGCGCAAGGTGTGGATGAAGTAGAGGAGGTTATCGCGAAACTCGAGGAGGCCGACGCGGGGCGCGGTGGCCGGAGGGTTCTTCCAGACGTCGATGGCCGAGTCGTTCGTGCCGAGTTGGATGACGACGAGATCCGGACGCCGCTGGAGCACGTCGCGATCGAAGCGGGCGCGGGCCTGGGTAGAGGTGTTGCCTCCGGCTCCGGCGTTCCAGATATCGGCGGAGATGCCGAGTTTGGGGAGTTCCGCGGCGAGGACATCGGTGTAGGTGACGACGCCGTCGCGGGGGGCGGTGAGGGAATCGCCGAAGGTGACGATGCGGAGGTGAGGAGCGAAGGCGAGCAGGAGGAGGGCGATCATTGGTCGCGGATACCCGTGATGAGGAACAGCGGATCGCCGCTGTTGATGAGGGGGCAGACGTGGATGAGGGCGACGACGCCGTCGCGGGGGGCGGTGAAGGTTTCGAGGATTTCGCCGTACAGGCCGCGCAGCGTGCCGAGGGTCTGGCCTTTCGTTACGGTGTCGAGGAGATCGACTTCGGGGATGAGAAAGCCCTTGCGGGAAGTGGTGATGGAGGCGTCGACGTTGCCGTCGCCGTGGAGGCGGAGTGTGGGGGCGGCCGGCGTGGGGGAACCGGGAAGGATGTCGAGGTGTTGAAGCAGGCGGCAGACGCCGTTGCGGTAGACGGCGAGGTCATCGGGATGGATGCGGCCGGCTCCGCGGGCTTCGGTGTAAAGCCAGGGGATGCCGCGGGCACGCGCGGCGGAGACGGTGCGGCCGGGCGGGATAGTGTCGTGGGCCCAGATGACGGGGGCTCCGAAGATGTTGGCGGCGGCTTCGGCGCGGGCATCGCCCGATTCGTAACCGATCATGGTGGGCATGAGGCAGCGGACTCCGGCGCTGTGCAGGTCGATGTAGAAATCGGCATGGGCGAGGATGTGCCGGTCGATGTACCAGGCGATGGCCTCGGTGGGCGAGCCTTCGGAGTTGCCGGGGAAGACGCGGGCGAGGTTGCCGTTGTCGAGCGGGCTCGAGCGGGAGACGTTCCAGAAGGCGGGCGGATTGCAGACGGGGACGCAGAGGAGGTCGCCGGACATGACGGCGGTGTCGAGTTGGGAGGTGATCTCGAAGATGGCGCGGACGCCCTCGTACTCATCGCCATGAACGCCGGCCGTGACTACGAGAGTCTGGCCGGGGCTGGCTCCACGGAGAAGAATGACGGGAAGTTCGATGTCATGGCCGTGAGAGGAGAAGGAGAGGGAGAGGTTGTGCCGGGCGTTGCGGGCGTGGGCGGATGGATTCACCTGGAGCCCTCGAGGACCCAGTCGCGAGTGAAGCGGGCATAGCGGATGTCGCGTCCACCGTCTTCGCGCTGGGCCTGCCAGACGGCGACGAGCGTGCCGTCCGTGGCCTGGGTGAGGCCGGGGTAGGAGACCTGGGGACCATCGGAGTTGGCGAGGATGCGCGGTTTCGACCAGGTGCGGCCGCCATCGGCGGAGATGGCCACCGAGAGGGGGAAGCGGTTGTTGGGGGAGTTGTTCCAGACGGCGGCGATTTCATCTGATTTTTCGAGGCGCCAGAGGGCGGTTGGGGTGTTGTGCCCGATCAAGGGACTGGGAGCGGGCGGAGTCCAGGTGATGCCGCCGTCGCGGCTGCGGGCTTCGTAGTGATGAGAGGAGCCGGAGCGCAGGAGCATGTAGATTTCGCCGTTCGAGAGCTGGACGATGGAGGGTTCGGCGAGACCGTTGGTGGAGCCGGGAGTGACTTTTTCGACGAAGACGTGTAGGTCTCCGTAGAGGGTCCAGTGGAGCCCGTCCTTCGAGAGCAGGAGTCCGCTCGAGAGATTCATTTCGCCTTCGGTGCGGGCGTGGAGGCCATGCTCGGGCCAGTGGTCCCAGGAGATGCCCATGGCGTAGCTGCCGTCAGCAAGGCGGATGGCGTTGTGCTGCTTGCCGGGAGTGTACTGGCGGGGGATGAAGATCTCGACGGGGGCGGCGAAGGTATTGCCGTTGTCGGTGCTGCGGGCGCACCACGTCCAGGCCTTTCGGATGGTGTTGGGATTGTCGACGCGGGTCCAGTAGACGAACAACTTGCCGCCATCGACGAGCATGTTTGGATCGCCGACCGCGCGGTTCTTTTCCTTCTCCTCATAGAGGACTTTGGGAGAGGACCAGGTGCGGCCGTCATCGGAGGAGACGGCGTAGGCAATGCGGGTGAGACGCGGGCCCTTGGGATAGACGCCGAAGACGGAGATGAGGCGTCCATCACCCAGGCGGGCTACCTGGGGAATGGTGTTGCGGAAGAAATCGCCGCCGTCCGACTTGGCGACGAAGCCTGTTTCGAGATCCGCTCCGAAGGCAAGGAGCGCCAGGAGGAATGGGGCAATGAGCTTCATTGATAGAACCAGTTGAAGGGCACGGCTTTGAACTTGAGGGACCAGCGGCCTTCGCCGCGGACGCCTGGAGGGGGGCCCGCGTAGTAGGCGAACATGGCGCGGTCCTTGAGGAACTCGATGGCGGTGTAGGCGTAGGTATGGGCGGGGTCTTCGTCGAGGTTGCGGATATGTTCCCAGGTCCGGCCGTCGTCTTTGGAGATGGCGGCGGTGAGGGGGAAGCGTTTGGTGGGGGAGTTGTTCCAGATGAGGAGCAGGTCTCCGGTGGAGGGGATGCGCTTGATGGATTGCGGCGAGAGGGGAGAATCGAGATTCATGGGCTCGGGGGTGGACCAGGTTTCACCGCGGTCGGAGGAGTAGCAGCGGTAGATGTGGCCTTTGTCGGTGCGGATCCACATGAGGATGCGGCCGTCCTTCAGTTCGACGACGCCGGGTTCCTGGGCTCCGGCGCGGCTATCGGGGATGTCGATGAGCGTCCTGCTCTGCTTCCAGGTGGCTCCGTCATCATCAGAGTAGTAAGCGCGGGTGAGGATGTGGTGGCTGACATGGATATCGAGGGTGTACCAGAAGGGCACGAGGAGACGGCCGGTGCGCAGTTGGATGAGGCGGTCGTGGTTCATGCCGGTATAAGAAGGATAAGGAGAGACGGGCATGGGCCTGGGCGGGCTGAAGGTCTTGCCGCCGTCGGTGGAGTAGCGGGCCATGGGGAGGCAATCGGCCTCGGAGTTCTTGCGGCAGAAGAGGAAGGCGACTTTGCCGGACTTGAGGCGGAGAAGATCGGGCTCCATGACGTTCCTGTTGCCGATGTTTTCCTGGAGGACGGTCTTGTCCTTGAAGGTGCGGCCGCCGTCGCTTGAAAACATGGCTCCGATGCGGGCGGCTCCGAAATCGCTGCCCGAGGAGGTGTAGAACTCGGTCCAGGCGAGCATGACACGGCCGTCCTTAAGGACAAGCATGTCCGCTTCGGAGTTGCGCTTGTTTGATTCGGTGGAAGGGGCGACCACGTATTCGAAGGCCTGTTTCAGTTTGGCCTGGAGAAGGAAGGCAGCGGCAGCCGTGATCGCGACAGCGGTAAGGAGACGCCGCATATCAGAACTCGTACTTAAGGGCGAACTGCATGGACCGGGTGGCGCCGCGGCTGAGGATCTTGCCGAAAGTGGCGGGCGCTTCGACGTTGGCGCTGGCTGCTCCCCAGTTGGCATGGTTCCAGGCATTGTACATCTCCCAACGGAACTCGAGGGTGTGGGACTCGCGGATGCGGGTGGTTTTGAAGATCTGCAGGTCGTGGTTCTTGATGCCGGGCTGATAGAGGATGTTGCGGCCGGCGTTGCCGACGCGCTGATCGAGGCCGCCGTTCTGGAGAAGTTTGAAGGCTCCGATGTCGAAGAAATTGTCGAGGGTGCGCTGGCTCTTGGAGTAGTTGCCGCTGCCGATGCGGTCGGGGCGGGCAGTGCAGGCCGCGGCGCAGATGTTGACGCGCGCGAGATTCATCGATGGGGAGACGAGATCACCGGTCTGGAAGAAGACGGTGCCGCGGGCTCCCCAACCGCTGATGAGGCGGTCGGCGAGGCCGTTGAAGTTATTGAGGAGCGAGCGGCCCTTGCCGAAGGGGAGGGAGTATTCAAACGCCGCGGAGAAGCGGTTGCGGGCATCGAAGTCAGAGGGTCCCTTGGCGGTTTGGAGACGGCGGGTGGGATCGGTCCAGACGGGGCCGGCGTTGAGTGTGGAGGCGGTGTCGAGGGACTTCGAATAGGTATAGGCGACGAGATAGGACATGCCTTTCCAGGCTCGCTGTTCGAGCTTGATGGCTCCGCCGTTGTACCAGGAGCGGGCGTTCATGACTTCGGCCTGGATGCGGGCGAATTGGGGGAAGGGCTGGAGGAGCTGGACGTTGCCGGGGCCGGGGAGTTTGGCATTGAGATTATCGAAGGCGAGGAGGTTCACGCCGTTGGAACCCTGATAGAGACCTTCGAGGACGAGGCTGCGGGTGAGTTGTTGCTGGACGGAGAAGAGCCATTGCTGGACCTTACCGTAGGGGAAGTTGCGGGAGAGGAAGGGAAAGACGGTGAGGGGAGCGGTTTTGAGAGTGAGTTCCGCGTTGCTGTTGCCTTCGGGGTTGTAGCCGTATTGCGGGGTGGTGGCGGGGGAGGTCCAGATGGGGCGGAGCGTGTTGGGAGCGAAGTCGTTGGTGGAAGCGAGGGACTGCACTTGCGGGGAGTCATAGAAGATCCCGTAGCCGCCGCGGATGACCGTGTTCTGGCGGACGCGGTAGGCGAAGCCGAGGCGCACGGCGATGTTATTGATGTCGGCGTCGTAAGGAGCGCGGTGGCTGGTGAAGCGGACGGGGACATCGGGACGGACGGTCTTATAGAAGTTCTCGATGATGGAGCGATTGGCGATGTCCTGGGAGAGGAGCATGGCGCCGGTGGAGAGGTCGAAGCCGAGACCGCTATCGCCGTTCTGCTTGAGGGCGCTTTCGACTTCGTAGCGGAGGCCGAGGTTGACGGTGAGGCGCTGGGAGACCTTCCAATCATCCTGGACGAAGACGCCGAGGTAGTGGAGTTTGGAGTTCCACTGGGTGGCGCGCGCGGTCTTGTTGACGGAGGAGGCGACGCCGAGGAGGAAGTCCGCGGCGACATCGCCTGCGTAGCGGTTAGTGAAGGCGGTGCTGCCGTTGCCGCCGGTGTAGAACATGTACTCACGGATCTCGCGGAGATCGCCGCCGATCTTGATGTTGTGTTTGCCGCGGCTCCAGTAGACGCTGTCCTGAAGCTGGAAGTTGTTGGTGGTGCGATAGTTGGGGGTGCCGTCGGAGGGCAGGTTGTAGCCGGTGACGGAGACGTTGGGGACGGCCCAGAAGAGGGGATCGACGGCGGAGAGGGTATTGGTGATGCCGGCGGCGTTGATGAAGTCCTGCTTGAAGGAGTTGAGGGTGCCGAGCAGGTTACGGTAGCGGGTGTAGCCGAGGGAGAGGTTGTTGATGAGTGTCGGTTTGAGGATGTGGTTCCAGTGGGCGCTCGCTCCCTGCGCGCGGAGTTTCAGATCCGTACCTCCGGCGTTGGAAGGCATCGGCCAGGCGGCGGAGGAGGTGTACCGCTCCTGGTTGAAGAGGTAGCGTCCGTATAGAGTGTCGTTCTGGCCGATGTTGTAGTCGATGCGGCCAACGGCGTTGTCGGCGTTGATCTCGGCGGGCTTACGGCCTTCGAAGATGTAGTTGCGGGCGGGGTCGGAGCGGTTGGAGGTGGGGACGAGGTCAAGCACCTTGCGGGAGATGGGGTCGATGCGGCTTTGAGGGATGGTGGCGTTGGGGAAGGGGACGCCGGTGAACGGGTCCTTGACGGCGGTGGAGAAGATGCCGGCGCGCTCGTTATCGGAGAAGACGCGGTAGAGGGGCGGGGAGCCGGCGGTGCGCTGGCGGAGGCCTTCGTAGTTGCCGAAGAAGAATAGCTTGTCGGTCTTGATGGGGCCGCCGAGCGCGCCGCCGAACTGGTTGAGTTTGAGGGGGCTCTTGGCGGAGGAGAAGTAAGGACGGGCGTCGAAGGCGTTGTTGCGGAGGAATTCGTAGGCGGAGCCGTGGTAGTTGTTGGAACCGCTACGGGTGACGACGTTGACAATGGTGCCGCCGCCCTTGCCGAACTCGGCGGGGGCGAGACCGGTCTGGACTTTGAATTCAGAGATGGAGTCGACGGGCGGGGAGATGGCATAGCTGCTGCGGCCGTTTTCACGGTTGTCGATGCCGTCGATCTGGTAGTTGTTCTGCTCGGGGCGCTGCCCGGCGCTGGCGGGGACGGCGCTGCCGCGGCCGATTTCGGTGGAACGGAAGTCGCGGGTGGCCGGGGTGGCCATGGGGGCGAGGAAGGTGAGCTGCATGAAGTTGCGGCGGCCGAGGGGGAGGTTGGTAACCTGCTCGGTCTTGATGACTTCGCCCGCCTGGGAGGTTTCGGCTTCGAGCAGCGGGGAGGTGCTTTCGACGGTCACGGTTTCACTGACCGCGCCGAGCTGGAGGGTGAAGTCGACGGTGCGGACCTGGAGAATTTCGAGTTGAATATCCTTTTGTATTTCGGAGCGGAAACCCTCTTTCTTGGCCTGTACGGAGTAGAGGCCGATGGGGAGGAAGGGGATGCGGAAGACACCGTCTTCATTGGTTTTGACGGCGCGGCGGAGGCCGGTGTTTTCGTTGGTGACCGTGATTTCGGCTCCGGGGACGGCGGCCTTGGATGGATCGGTGATCAGACCGGAGATGGTTCCCGTCGTGTTTTGAGCGGCGGCGGGGAAGGAAAGGAGGAAAGCGAGCAATACCCTAACCGGCATGGTGGGAGCTTAGCACACTGTCGACAGAATGTAAAGGCGGCGCTGGCCGCGCGGCGGGGCGCCTGGGCG
>JABAQT010000020.1:123450-130250 GCA_019187195.1 Bryobacteraceae bacterium | reverse complement strand
GGCGCTGGCCGCGCGGCGGGGCGCCTGGGCGGGGATGGGGGACGAGACGTTGGGGTGCTCGACGCGCGGCGGAGCGCTGGACGCGTGTTGAATGCTACGAGGAGGATTGGAGAGCGTCGAGGAGTTCGGATGGGAGGAGGAGGGTATCGGGGTGGCGGGCGGCGGCGGCGGTGATGGAGGCGGGGTCCTTGAAGCCGTGTCCGGTTACGAGGCAGATGGTGTCATCATCCGGCTGGACTTGTCCGGATTGGACGGCGCGGAGGAGTCCGGCGAGGGCGGTGGCTCCGGCGGGTTCGGTATAGATGCCTTCGAGTTCGAGCATGAGTTGCTGGGCCTGGTAGACCTCCTGATCGGAGACGGCGTAGGCGGTTCCTCCGTTCTGGCGGAGGAGGCGGAGGGCGAGCGAGGCGTCGATGTCGAAGGGGACGGCGAGTCCGCTGATGGTGGTGGTGCTTTCGACGGGGCGGATCTCGTCGTCGCCGCGGGTCCAGGCGGCGACGGTGGTGAGGCAGCCTTCGGGCTGGACGGCGTGGACGAGGGCGGGCGAGCCGTGAAGGCCGCGGCAGACAGCGGAGTAGAGGCCGCCGCCGCCGAGAGGAACGAAGACGTGACGGAGGTCCGGGTGGTTGAGTTCGCGGCCGAGGGATTCGACTCCGGCCATGCCCTGGGGGCAGTAGCGGTAGGCGGAGACGACCAGGGAGGCATTGGCCTGTTGGGAGAAGCGCTCGAGGATGGCGAAGACCTGGAGGGTGACATCGGGGGAGGAGGTGAAGTCCCGGACGCGCAGGACGCGGGCTCCGTGGGCCTGCATTTGGGCAAGTTTGCCGGCGGGGGCGTTTTGATTGACGATGATGGAGCAGGCCAGGCCGTAGCGGGCGGAGTAGGCGGCGAGGGCGGCTCCGGTGTTGCCGGAGGAGGTGGCGACGCAGGCGCGGACTCCGGCGGGGAGGATGTGGGAGAGCTGGGCGGCGATGAAGCGGTCCTTGTAGGAGCCGGAGGGGTTGCAGAGTTCGAGTTTGAAGAAGAGGCGGCGGAGGCCGAGTCTGGGGGCGAGGCGGAGGCTGGGGACGAGGGGGGTATTTCCTTCCCCGAGTGAGACGGCGGGCATGACAGCCATGATAGCAGCGCATTGCGCGTACTGTCGACAGTAGATAGAATGGAGTGCATTATGCAACTTCATGGTGTAGTGCCCCCGATCGGGACTCCGCTCACGGAGAACGACCGGGTGGACACGGCGGGATTGACGCGGCTGGCGCATTACCTTGTGGACGCCGGGGTGCATGGCATTCTGGCGAACGGGACGATGGGCGGATTCGCGTTTCTGAGAAACGAGGAGCAACTGCGGTCGGTCGAGACGACGGTGGAGGCGGTGAACGGGCGCGTGCCGGTAATCGGCGGGCTGGGCGAGATGTCGACGTCGCGGGCGGTGGCGATGGCGAAGGAGATCGCGGCGCGGGGGGTGGACGGGTTGAGCATGCTGCCGCCGTTGTATTATTACGCCACGCAGGATCACCTGATGGCGTATTTTTCGGAGATCGCGGCGGCGGTGGATATTCCGGTGTACCTTTATGACAACCCGGCGCTGACGAAGAATCCAATCCGGCCGGAGACGATCGCGAAGCTGCGGTCGCGGATTCCGCACCTGCGGGGGATCAAGGTGAGCAACCAGGACTGCGCGAACCTGCAGGACCTCCTGACGCTGATGAGGGGCGACGAGGAGTTCGCGATTCTGACGGGGAGCGAATTTCTGATCGTGGTGGCGTTGCAGATGGGGTGCCAGGGATGCGTGGGCGGGCTGCACAATGTGTGTCCGCGGATAGCGGTGGAGTTGTACGAGGCGTACCGCGGGGGCGATCTCGAGAAGGCGCGGGAGCGGCAGCGGGAGCTGAAGGAAGCGTGGCAGATCTTCCAATACGGGTCGATCTGGGGCGCGTTTGACGAGGCGCTGCGCTGGTTAGGAATCTGCGAACGGGCAACCGGGGCTCCCTATGTAACGGCTTTGCGGGAGGAAGAGCGGAAGGCGGTGGTGGAGATCCTGGAGAAGCATGTGCGGCCATCGCTATTGAGTCTCGCTTGAGGATGTGGCGGGGGCGGGATGGGATTGAGGGGTGGGGATGGCGGCCTCGGGGATGGGGGGTTGGGTTCGTTTTGTATAGGCAGTGAAGTCAGCGAGGGGCGGGGCGTCAACCGGCACGGCCTCGGGGGACTGACGGCGGATCATGCGGTTTTTCTGGAGCAGTTTCAGTTCGCGGTAGGCGTTGTTGAAATCGCGGCGGTTGGCGGCTTTGTGGCGCTGGATGCGGTCGATTTGTTTCTGGAGGATGGGATTTCCGGCGAGCAGGAGGAGGTCCTGGTGGCCGGCTTCGACGAAGAGTTGGGCTTCGAGGGCGGCGGCGCGGCGGAGGTTCCAGGCGGCGAGGACGAGTTGATCGAAGAACATGGCTTCGAGGGAGCCTTCGGGACGGATGTCATCGCGAAGACCTTCGATGAGGTGGAGATACTCTTCACGCTCTTCGGGACGGACGAGGGCGTGTTTCGCGCAAAGGCCGTGGGAGAGGGCGTTGCGGGAGGACCGGGCTTTCCCTTCGGGAGTGACGGGGCCGTGGGACATGGCTCCATTGGCGCGGGCGGCATCGGCCCGGGACTGGGCGGCGGTGGACATAGTTGCGGGTTCCTTTCGGGAGGAGGCGTGAGCCACTCCTGGCGAGAGAGTAGCAGGCGGCCGGTGGCGGAACGGGCCAGGGGAGAGGCGTGAATGGCGCGTAAGTGGCTGCAGGGAAGGCGGTTGTAAAAAAATCAGATTACTGGTGACCGGGATGGGACCGATTTCCGCCGCGCTTCAAAAGGTCAGCCGCAATCCGAGCTGGATCTGGCGCTGGTCGGTTCGCGTGCCGCTGATGATGGCGAAGCTGGCGACTCCCACGGTCGCAGCGGGCTGGCCGAAGTTGGGGTGATTGGGGAGGTTGAAGAACTCGGCGCGAAAATCGAGTTCGGCGCGCTCCCGGAACCGGAAGGACTTGAACAACGAGGCGTCCAATTGGACCATGCCGGGGCCAACGATATTATTGCGGGCGCTGTTGCCGAAGCGGTAGGGGCCGACGTTGGTGACGAAATCGACGCGGTTGGTGAAGGCGGCGGGATTGAACCAGCGGGCCGGGCCGGGATTGTCGATTTTCGGGCTGATGCCGGTGGCGTCGGCGCGACAGGTGCTGTCGGTGTTCTGATAGGTGCCGTTGTTCTGGCAACTCACCGAGAAGGGGAATCCGCCGGAGATGGTGAAGATGCCGCCGAGTTGCCAGCCGCCGATGAGGAGATTGGCGTACCTATTGATGTCCTTGCCGACGGCTTTGCCGCGTCCGATGGGGAGTTCCCAGAGGGTGGAAACCGTGAGTTTCTGGCCGAAGTTGAAAGCGGACAGGCCGCGCTCGGTTCGAAGGTCGGCTCCGTTGGAGGGGACATACGTATCGCCGAGGGCCTGGCGGATTCCGCTGCCGTCGTCGATGGATTTCTCCCAACTATAGGAGGCGAGGAGAGTGAATCCGCGCGAGAAGCGCTGCTGGAGGCGTGTTTGGAAGGAATGATACGAAGCATGGCTGGGGGCTTCGACGGCCTGAATGAAACCGAGATCCGGCCAGGGGCGGCGCAGGTTCCGATTGGCGATGGGGCCGCCCGGGGCGGAGTCATTCGCGTACACGGTGCGCTGCAAGTGAACGCTGGCCGAGCCGACGTAGCCGGCTTCGAGGGTGAGGGAGCCGGTGAGGCCGCGCTGAATGTTGAACGACCATTGGGGGGTGTATGGCTGGGGCTCACCCCAGAGCCAGGAGGGCGAGAGGGTGGAGACGCGCAGCGACTCGGGGGGGTAGGGGTTATCCCAGGTGGCGTTGGGGATGAACTGGTTGGAATTCGAAGCGATGCGCATGGTGAAGGGTTGATTGCGAAGAATGTCGAAGGCCGCATTTCCGATGTCGTGCGGGAAGAAGACTCCGAAGCCCCCGCGGAGGACCGTCTTCGAGTTCAGGCTGTAGGCGAAACCGACGCGAGGTCCAAACTGGCGGGCGTCGGTCTTCCAGGAGCGGCGTCCGAACCTGCCGTCGCGGGCGGTGGCCCAGCCGGCGGGAAGCGGGACGGGCGGGTTCCCTTCATAGAAGTCCCCCGTGCCGGCGCGCACCCAGATGGGATGAAACGAGTTATCCCAGGACCAGCTTACGATGGTCATGTGGTCGTACTTTTCGACCCAGCCGGGAGAGAGTTCGTATCGCAGGCCGAGGTTCAGCGTGAGCTTTGGAGAGACCTTCCAGTTGTCCTGGAAGTAGAGGCCGAGCGAGTAGCCGCGTAGCTGGGCGGCGACCTCGCCGAGTTGCGCCTGCTGGGCGCTGATCAAACCGAGCAGATAGTCCGACATGCCGTGGAGGGCGAGGGGCGTCTGGCCGGAGAGTTGGGAATAGGTTCCGCTGAAGGTGAACTGGCCCCGGGGGCGGTCATTGCCTCCCAGGTTGTATCGCGTGCGGACATAGTCGCCGCCGAACTTGAGGGTGTGCTTTCCCTTGCTCCAGGAGAAGTTATTCGTGACCTGAATCATGGTGTCCCAGTTGGAGTAGGGTGAATTCTCGGGGTCGCCGACGACGGTGAAGGGACCGATGCCCAGGCGGGGGCTGCCCCAGGTTCTGGGGCTGGTGAGCACGTAGGGGATTTTGAGCTTCTTCACCCAGTCGTTATCCGGGTCGTTGGCGTGGAGATTTCCGTTGTCGGCATCGAGGCGGCTGAATCCGAGTTTGAACTGGTTCACCATGGTGGGGTTCAGGACGAACGTGTGGCCGAGCATGGCCTGGTCGGTGATGCTGGTGTTGGCGATGCCTTGACCGGCGATGGGCTGGGGGGTGTAGTAGGGCTCATAGGAGTGGCTGTAGCGAAGCTGGAAACTGGAGCGGTCGTTCTGCTGCCAGTCCCCGCGGATCATGCCGCCGTCGGAATCGGCGCGCATGGACTCGAGGTTGTTCTGGTAGTTCTGCGCGTAGAGCAGGTCCCGCACTCCGGCGGGGGGACTGTTGGGGACCGGCCAGAGCGGCCGGGCGACGATGGAACTGGGATGGATCCGGTTTTGCGGGATGACGTTGCCTGGAAACGGCTGTTGAGAGACGACGGCGGTTCCGGCCGCGTTGAGAACGCGGGTGCTCGGATCGTAGACGGTTTGCGGCAGGCCGGCGAAGTTTCCGGTGAAGTATTCAGGCAGGGGGACGCTGGCGAACTGGAGAGAACCGGTGCGCTGCCGCTGGCCTTCGTAATTGACGAAGAAGAAGAGCTTGTTGCGGCCGTTCATGACCTTTGGAATGACCACGGGTCCGCCGAGGGTGAATCCGAACTGGTTGCGTTTGAGCGGCTGGACGGGCGCGTTGGGAAGCTGGAAGAAGTTCCGCGCATCCATCGCCGTGTTGCGCACGAACTCGAACAGGCTGCCATGCAACTGGTTGGTTCCGCTCTTGGTGATGACGTTGACCTGGGTCACGTTCCGGCCGAACTCGGCGCTGTAGGTTCCGGTTTCGACTTTGAATTCCTGGAGGGCGTCGACGGAGGGCAGGAAGAGATAGGTGCCGAAGTTGGGGTCGGTGTTTTCGACTCCATCGAGGGTGAAGCGGTTGAACTGAAATCGCTGTCCGGAGAGATTCAGGGTAAACTGCGCCCGGGCTCCGCCTCCGCGCGCTCCGGCGATGAAATTGCCGGGGCCGTAGATGGTGCCCGAGGGGACGAGGTTGGCGAGTTGGAGATAGTTGCGGCCATTGAGGGGGAGGTCTTCGATGCGCCTGTTGTCGATGACGGTTCCGACGGTGGTGGTTTCGGTGTCCAGATTTTCGGCCGCCGCGGAGACTTCGACGGTTTCGGCGACATCGCCGATTTGGAGTTCAAAGTTGAGGCGCGCGGTCTGGCCCACCTGCAGTTCGAGGGTATTGTCCATGGCGGACCGGAAGCCCTTCATGGTGACCTTGACGGAGTAGGCTCCGGGCTGCAGGGCGGGGGCGATGTAGACGCCGGCGGCATTCGTGGTGACAACGCGGCGGATGTTGGTGGCATTGGCGGTGATGGAGACTTCGGCCCCGGCTACGAGGGCTCCGGAAACGTCAGTGACGATTCCGGTGAGTTCGGCCGTGGGGACCTGGGCGGGCAAAGCCAGGACGGAGAGAAGAAGGGCGAGATGCCAGGGGGAGCGGGGTTTAGCCGGGCGCGTGAAGCGCGGGGCAGTGGCAATGGGAAGGCACTTGGAAAGCGAACTCATCTTTGTTCCTCCTCTGCGCTTGTTCGAGCAAGAATCGATGACGCACGTTTCGGTACCGGGAAGTATATACCAGAATGGGGCAAGAATATCTCTTTTTGACGATTTGTTGGTGATGGTCCGGTGGTGGCGGGCAAGAAATTGCGCGCACTCCGCGATGCCGCCGCGGCCGAAAGGCGGCCGTCACGAGCGTCGATTTGGCGTCTGGCGGAGGTCAAGCGAGCCGGACGAGGACGATTTACAGAGTGAACCAGACGCGGCGGAAGAGTTTCGCCGTCGACGCCAGGGTTCCGCGATAAACAGCACACCCCGCGACTCTCCCGGTGGGCAGGCATGCGCGGAGTGGGAGCATCGATTCGAAAGACAACGGACGAGTTTGGGGACGGACCGCAACCGGAGGTGTTGGAAGAAGGATTTTCCGGTTTCGGCGCGGGAGTGGGAGCGGCGTTCGAGGTAGTCTTCGAAGGCGCGGGTGGCGGCGAGGGCGGCTGCGGTGAGGATGATGAAGGAGGCGAGGAAGACGTTGCGGGTGAGG
>JABAQT010000020.1:83798-123350 GCA_019187195.1 Bryobacteraceae bacterium | reverse complement strand
TTGGGGACGGACCGCAGTCAGAGGTGTTGGAAGAAGGATTTTCCGGTTTCGGCGCGGGAGTGGGAGCGGCGTTCGAGGTAGTCTTCGAAGGCGCGGCGGCCGCCGAGGCCGAAGGCGAGGCTGGCGGCGAGGGCGGCGGCTCCGGTGAGGATGATGAAAGAGGCGAGAAAGACGTTGCGGGCGAAGTTGAGGGCATCGGCGGCGACGACGACGGCGACGAAGACGATGACGGTGCGGGTGAGGGAGGCGAGCAGGCGCGGGCGGGGAAGTTCTTCGTTGCAGGCCCAAAGCAGGACACTGCGGCCGAAGTAGTGGCCGAGCCAGACGCCGGCGAGGAGGATGGCTCCGGCGGTAAGGAGTTTGGGGAAGAGGAAGACGGTGCCTTCGACGATTTGGGAGGTGAGCTTGGTGTCGAAGACGTTGAGGGCGGTGAGCGCGGCGATGACGAAGATGGCCCAATAGACGAATGTGGCGAGAAGGGCGGCGGCGCGGAGGCGGCCGGCGCGGGCGAACAGGGAGGAGAGGCCGCTTTCCTCGAGAAAGCGGTCGGCGGCAAGGCCCTTGAATGCATGAAGGAGGAGCCAGCGGATGGAGCGGGCGAGGGCATAGGCGACGAGGAGGATCAGGATGGCGACAAGGAGGGGAGGGAGATAGGTGGTGACCTGGAAGTAGAGATTCTCGACGGCGCGGTTGAACACTTCCTGCAATGTACGGATCATGATTTTGAAACCTCCAAGCCCGGCGGCTCCGATTGGGGCGCGCGCGGGGAGAGATGGGGCAGGGGTTTGCCAGCCCACAAGGCGGTGAGATACGGTTTGCCTTCCTCGAAGGAGAGGCAGAGTTCCTCGATGCGCTGTTCGACTTCGGAGGCGGTCATGGTGCGGGTTTCCTCGACGAAGGAGGCGACGCGGGCGAGGTAGAGGGGGGTAAGGGACTTGAGGAGGTGCATGCGTTCGATGGGCTTGCGCTGGATGGCGGAGGCAAACTCGAAGATGACGCGCACCCAGAGGGAATCCTCGAGGTGGAAGGGAGAAGAGAAGACGCGGCCGAGTTGAAGGATGGCCGCCAGAGTATCGGGCTGGAGGGCGATGGCCCATATCTCGCTGAGCTGCTCGCAGCCGTTGCGGAAGGCGTTTTTCATGCGGTCGAGGTTGACTTCGACGGGGTCGAGGCCGACGTCGTAGCGGAAGCCGAAGAGGTCGACATCGTGGCTGCCGGAGCGGGTGCTCCAGACGCCGGAGTATTCCTGCATGAGGGCGAAGACGCTGCCAACGACCTGATGAAGCATGGCGCTGAGATCGGCGCCGGGGTCCTTGGCGTCGTGGAGTTTGGCTCCGAGGAAGCTCTGGCAGACGCGGAAGCCTTCGGCGACGGCGATGGTGGTCATCCAGATGTCGATGCCATAGCGGGCGACATCGGTCTCCCAATCCTGGCGCGAGAGGTAGCGGGAGACGAGGTCACGGGAGACGCCGAAATCGCCGCCGATGGGCTGGCGGACGCGCTGGCCATAGAGGGCGCGGGTGAGGGGGTAGACGATGCTGTTGGTGATGGTGCCGTCGTATTTGTGGCGGTGGTAGTAGGGGGCGACGAAGTCGTAGCCGTTGTGGAGGACGGGGCGGATGAGGAGCTCGATCCATTCGGGGGTGATGGAGCGAAGGTCGGAATCGACGACGGCGCAGGCTTTGGCGCCGAGGGATTCGGCCATTTGAAAGATGAGGCGGAAGGCGCTGCCTTTTCCGGGGATGCCGTGATAGGGGAAGGAGAGGCGGTGGACGGGCTTGAGGGGGGTGGAAACCATGAGGACATGGGCGTCGGGGAAGCGGGAGGAGAGGACGATGTCGCGGGTTTCGTCGCGAGAGCCGCCATCGGAGTTGACGATGACGCCGGTGAACTGGGGGAAGTACTTGGCGAGGCCGGCGTGAGCGGCATAGACGACATGGCCGATGGTGCGGGCGTTGTTGTAGCTGGGGATGCCGATGACGATGTCGGCTCCGCGGATGGAGGTGACGGCGCTCAAGGCTTCGGCGGGGAGAAGGCTCGCGGGATCACCTGGCATGGGACAGTCAAGCCGCCTCCGCCGGCACGGAGAGACTGTCGAGGCGGACGGCTTCCTCGAGACGGGAGAAGAAATCGGGGAAGGCGGCGATGACGCGGTTCCAGTTGGGGATGAGGGGGAGACCGAGAGGATCGGCGGTGAACTCCTCGGCGGCCTGGCGGAGGCTGACGGCGAAGGTGGCGACGGCGAGCTCCTCGGCGTGGCGGTCGAAGTCGAGTCCGTTGAGCATGGCGTCGGCGTAATAGCGGTTGATGGTGTCTTCGGCCAGGCGGACGTAGCGGACCTGGAGAGAGCGGAAGTGATCGGGGCCGAGGACGACGCCTTCGCCGGCGAGAGTGCGGAAGAGGGACTTGGCGACGTCGCAGCTCATGCGGCGGAGACCTTTGGAGGCGTCGCCGGGGGAGAGATCCTGGTGTTTGTGCTCGTAGTTGTCGGCGAGGTCGACCTGGCAGGTGCGGCTGGGGGAGCAGTTGCGATGGACCTCGGCGAGGACGCCGACCTCGAGTCCCCAATCGCCGGGGATGCGGTTGACGCGCGCGAGGTTGAGGCGCATGGCGAACTCACCGGCGAGAGGATAGCGGAAGCTGTCGAGATATTGAAGGAAGGGCACGTTGGGCGAGATGCTCTGCATGGCGCGGATGAGGGGAGTGACGAAGAGGCGGGTGACGCGGCCATGCATGACGTTGCTGACGCGGGCGTAGAAGCCCTTGCAGAATTCCATGCCGAGGTTGGGGTTGGCGACGGGATAGCAGAGGCGGGCGAGGAGGTCGCGGTTGTAGTTGACGATGTCACAATCGTGGAGGGCGATGACCTCGCACTGGCCGCGCGCAAGGAGATAGCCGTAGGCCATCCAGCAGGAACGTCCCTTGCCGTCGGGTCCGGCGGAGAGGCCCCTCGAGTCGAGGAGGGTGTAGAGTTCGCGGAGGCGCGGGCTGTCATTCCAGAGGACGGTGACGGGGGTGGGCACATCTTCGAAGAACTCGCGGGCGTGGAGGTACTGCTCCTCGGTGGCGCGCCCGAGGCTGACGACGATCTGGTTAAGATAGCGGACCTGGGCGAGCTGGCTGACGATCTGGCGCATGGCCGGAGTCTTGAATTCCGAGTAGAGGGCTGGCAGAACGAGCCCGATGGGGAGGACGCTCGAGAAGCGCTCCAATTCACGTTCGAGGCGTTCAACGCCTCCGGGGCTGAGGCGGTGCAGGGCGGTGATAATTCCCGTTTGATAGAAGTCAGCCATGAGGAACTCCTTGTTTCCCAGTGTGGAGAAAGGGGGTAGCGGGCGGCATCCCGAAAAGGCAGGAGGAGGCTGGAGAAAGGGCCGTATGGAGGAGGTTTCGGGCGTGTCTGTTGGTGCAATGACCGGATGTTTCAGAAGGACAGGCCGGGAGGATGCTTCGGATCGAGGGGGCAGAGGTCGAGGGAGGCGTGCTGGTTGACCAGTTCGGCTTGATAGCCGGGGCCGAGGCGGATGTCGAGCGCCAATTGGGCGATGGAGATGTGGTAGGGAAAGCAGTGGAGGCGGATGGGGCCGCGTGGCGCGTGGCGGGCGTAACGGATGAGGAGTTCGGTGGGAGCGGCGCGCTCGAGGAACTGGCGCTGTTTCCTGGTCCAGATGTAGGCGCAGTGGGAAATGAGGATGAGGGCGGCGAGGGAACAGACGAGGGCGGGGCGGGGGAACCGGCCGGCGAAGGTGAGGAAAGCGGCGGCGATGAGGAAGCTCAAGCCGGCGCTGGCGAGGTAGGTGTGGCGGCTGGGGACGAAGGGCATGTAGGTCAGGAAGCAGTAGGGGAGGAGAGTGCAGAGGATCCAGGCGGCGGAGATTTTGAGGAGAGGGTTCCACCGGGAGGCGGGCCAGAGGGCGAGAGCGGCGAGGCCGGCAAAGCCACAGACCCAGAGGAGGCGGATGATGCTGCGGAACTCGATCCAATAGAAGGGGGCGTGGAGAGAGAACGTGCCGTCGTTGTAGTGGAGATGATGACGGCGGGCGGCGAAGGAGATGGCGAAGTAGACGATGGAGAGGAGGACAAAGGGGAGCAGGGGGATCAAGAAGCGGCGGAGGGATTTCCGCTCGACGAGGAGGGCGAGGAGAAGTAGAGGGGACACGGCGATGGCGGATTCCTTGGAGAGAAGGGCGAGGAGGAAGGCGGCGAGGGAGGCGAGATAGAGGGAGTGGGAGGTTCCGGAGCGGAGCCAGAGGAGGAAGAGCAGAAAGGAGGAGGCGGCGAAGAAAAAGACCAGAAGCTCCGGCAGCGCGGCGTACCAGATGACGGCTTCCTGATGGCCGTGGTAGACGGCGAAGAAGCAGGCGGCAGCGGCGGAGGCGCGCCAACCGATGAGACGCCAGACGCCGAAGGCGAAGATGAGCCAGGTATTGAGAATGTGGAGAAGGAGACTGGAGCAGTTGAAGACGAAAGGGTCGGGGCCGAAGACGCGTTCGGTCCAATAGGTGAGGACGAGGGAGGTGGCGCGGCAGCGGTAGAGAGCGTCGGCGGCGAGGGCTGACCATCCGGAGACAGGTCCGAAATCGCGGGCGAGACGGATCTGGAGGTAGTCGTCGGAGATGAAGGGGAGAGAGAGGGCGCGCCAGTAGGCGAGGACACAGAGCAGCGCCATCGCCGCCAAGGCGGCATACGGAGTTTTCACCCAACGAACCATACCCGTTACGACGTTATGGCGGATATGGTATCGCAAACGGCGGGATGAATCACCTGCCGGGGTTGACCGCGAAGAGTGTCGCGGGAACGGGCTCGTTCACGTGGGCGGCCGTGATGGTGATGGTGCGCGTGTTTTCGGTGGAATTGACGGAGGCGGAGTCTTCCGACCTGGAACCGCTGACCTGACGGAGGACGATGAGGCGCGCCTTATCCACCCAATAGCGCGTGGGAAGGGCCTTCATGCCGGGCAGCAGGGTCTGGCCCGAGCGCTCGGCTTCAATGACGTAGCAATCGACATCCTTGCCGTCGACGGTGACGGATTCCGAGCCGGCGAGTCTGGCGCTGTTGACGCGGTCAATAAATTCGAACGCGCTGATGGGAGAGCCTTTGAGGATACGGAGATCGGAAGGGTCGTAGTCTTCCTTCTTGCGGTCCTTGGAGGTGGTGCGGAAGTCGTAGAGATTTTTTCCGTCGGAGAGACGGATCCAGTTTCCGGCGGTGGGATAGCGAAGTTCGACGCGGAACTTGTCGGGTTCGGTGTAGGCGACAACGAAGTGGGTTTCGCTGGTGGTATCGACGCCCTTGGCCTTGGTTTCGGAGGTGGTGGAGCCCTCGAAGTGGAAATTCTTCATGGCCTGGTAGTTGGCGGCGACTTTGGCAAGGATGTCCTGCGCTTCCTGAGGAAAGGCGGAGGCGGGGAGGAGCATCAGCAGGGCCAGCAGGGGGGAGATGGATAAAGAGTTCATGAGCGGTTAACCTTCCTTTCGCTTGGATGTTTGGGGAAGACGGGGCCGGGCGAAGGGAGTTTGTCCGGCGGGCCGTCCGTGGAAGTCGTAGCGGCGGATTTCACGAACCCGGTTGACAGGAAAGGCAGGATCGTATTGAAAGCAACGGGCGAGGCGGTCGCGGGAGAGATCGAGGACAACGAGTTCGGATTTCCAGGAAATGGATTCGACGGCCGAGGGACGGACGAGGACTTCGCGGCCGCGCGAGAGGCGGTCATCGAGGGCGATGACGAGGCGGCGGATGACCCACTTGCGGTCGTCGAGGATGAAGTCCGTGACGACGCCGGCGGGACCGGTGGAGGCGCGAACGGAGTAGCCGGTGATTTCACGGGCGCAGCGAAGGTGCGGGTCGCCCTCGTCATTGATGGGGATGACGGGGGTGGGACCGGCGGGGACGGGGGTCATGCCAAGGACGGGTTCGGGAATCCAATAGCGGGGCCAGCCGAAGTGCTGATGGAGGGCGATCTGAAAGCGGCGGGAGACGGGTTTTTCGGTATCGACATCGGGGCTGTTGCGGACCTGATCGGGGGTGAGACTGACGGGGAGGGAGCGGTGGGCGAAGTCAGGACGCCCGAGGGCGACGGGATCGATGAGGACTTTACGGCTGCGGAGCCAGCTTCCGGTTTCGACGACGAGGTAGCGGATGTTCCAGCGGAGGTCGTCGAAGAAGAAGTTGTGCACGGTTCCGATTTCGGCTCCGGCGGCGGTGAGCGCGTAACCGTACAAAGATGTCAGGCTGCGGAACACGTGAACTCTCCCCCACTTTCACATTCTGAGGAGGGTGAGGACGGAGAGCCATACAGGAAAGAGTGTATTTTTCGGCTGGATACAAACTGGACGGGGTCTCACGTGATTTCGAGAGGAAGATCAGGCGAGAGCGGGATGGAAGGAGAGGGCGAGTCGCGGGTACGATGGATCTTCCAGAGAAGAAAGGAGACTTCCATAAGGATGAAGGCGGAACAAAGAGATGAATTCCGGCGGGCGCTCCGGAGGAAGCAGATGGAGTTGGAGCGGCAGTTGCGGGCGGGACGGGAGGCGCTTGACGCCGATCCGCGGGGAGATACGATTGACCAGGCGCGGAACATCGCAGACCGGGATCTGGTAGTAACGGATCTGAATATGGCGTCGGGGGTACTGGAGCGGGTGAGGCACGCGCTGCGGGAGATCGATGAAGGGACATACGGGCAGTGCCGGCGGTGCGAGGAGGCGATTGCGGTGAAGCGGTTGCGGGCGCTGCCGTGGTCGCGATTCTGTGTCCGCTGCCAGGAAGCCATGGAGGAGGGGCTGGAGCTGCTGGCGAGCTGAGCGTTGCGGGAACTTACCGGAGGACCTTGCGGATGGCCGCGACGGTGGCTTCCGCGCGGAAGTCGACGATGCGGCGGCCGAGGGCGATGGTTTTTTCGGGAGGCGCGAGGTTCACGCCGTTGATGGAGAATTTGCCGGTGGTCATGCGCTCGCGCATGCGGACGGCGGCGGGTTCGACAACCATCATTTGAGCGGTGATGGCGAGGTCGTCGTGGAAGCCTTCGTCAGTCTGATGGATGCCCTGTTTTTCAAGCCAGGCTTTGACGGCGGGGTAGTCGTAGTATTCGGGGATGTGGTGAATGGTGGCTCCGCGGCGGGCCCAGAGTTTCGAGAGGCGATTGGCGGTATTCGCCATCCCCCTGACGTTTCCCCCGCTATCCCCGATGAGGATGATGTTGCGGAAGCCGTGCACGCGAAGGCTTTCGGCGATGTTGGCGAGGAGGCGTTCGAAGGTGTCCTCGCGGATGCTGATGGTGGAGGGATAGAGCATGTGTCCGGAGGGCGGATCGATGGCTCCTTCGGGCACGAACGGGACGATGGGGGCGACGAGGGCGTTGCCGAGTTTGCGCGCGATGGCGGGGGCGGTGGCGCGCAGGATGTAGTTGTGTTTTCCGGCGGCGAGGTAGGGGCCGTTCTGCTCGATGCCGCCGGTGGGGATGATGACCGTGGTCTTGCCGGCTTTGATGGCGTCGCGAACTTCAAGCCAGGTCATCTCCTCGATCCAGACGGTGTCGCGGGCGGGGATGGGCCGCGGCATGTCCGGGGCGGGGCGCATGGGATCTTTCGGCGATTGCGCATGGAGAACGATCGCGGCAAAGAGAAGAAAACGCGCGCCGGGGAACAACATGGATAGACGGGGATATAGTATCACCGGTTGTATTGCGGCGTGGGTCCCCTGAGGGTGTCCCAGACGAGGCCGGCGGCGTGGAGGGCGTCCGCGGAGAGGGGACCGTCGTCAAGCGCCTTGAGGTTGGCGGCCAATTGTTCGACGCTGGTGGCTCCGAGGATGACGCAATCGGCGGGCGTGTGGCGGAACAGCCAGTTGAGGGCGAGGCTGATGATGGAGCGGCCTTCCCGGGCGGCGGTTTTCTCGAGGGCTTCGACGGCGTCGAACATGCTGTCGTGCCAGTAGCGATCCTGATACATGCGGTTGTTATCGAAGCGGGTGCCGGGGGTGAAGGAATCGCGCTTGTGCTTTCCGGTGAGGAGACCGCCGGCGAGGGGGTTGTAGACGACGGTGGAGATGCCGTATTCCCGCGCCATGGCGAGGTATTCCTGCTCGATGCCGCGAGCGAGCAGGTTGTACATGGGCTGGGTGATGACGGCGGGGCGGTAGCCGCGGGTTGCGGCGAGCGACTGCATGCGAGCGACCTGCCAGGCGGCGTAGTTGGAACTGGCGGGGTAGCGGACCTTGCCCTGCCTGACGAGTTCGTCCATGGCTTCGAGGGATTCCTCGAGGGGGACGGTCCAATCGGGCTGGTGGAGGTAGTAGAGGTCGGTGTAGTCGGTGCGGAGGCGGCGGAGGGAGTTTTCCATGGCGCGGAAGATGGCTTTTTTCGAGAGGCCGCGGTCTTCCGGGTTTTCGCCCATCCTGTTGAAGACTTTGGTGGCGAGAATGACGCGGTGGCGGCGGCCCTTTAGGGCACGGCCGAGGATCTCCTCGCTGAGGCCCTTGTTGTAGGAGTTGGCAGTATCGACGAAATTGATGCCGGAGTCGAGGGCCGTATCGAGGATGCGGTTGGAGAGGGCTTCATCGGCCTGACCGCCGAAGGTCATGGTGCCGAGGACGGCGCGGGAAACGGTGAGATCAGTGTGTTTGAGAGTGACTTGTTCCAATGCTTTCAGGCTCCAGGGTGAGTAGCTTTTCGAGAATTTGCGGAATTTCAAAGACAGCGCGGTTGTCGAGGCGCGCGGCGTTGTTCCTGTAACGGGACAGGCGGCCGCCTTCGAGCAGTTGGTCGAGGGCGCGGGTGATGCGGCTGAAGCTGTTCAGCACGATGCCCACCTCCATTTCCTCGACCCAGCGGGCGTTGTAGCGTTCCTGGGGGAGGGTCCAGGCGTTGCGCTCGACGATGACGGGCAGATGCATGGCGATGGCTTCGCTGATGCTTCCGGGGCCGGGCTTACCGATGAAGAAATCGGAGAGACGCATGTAGTAGGGGATTTCGGAGGTGAAGCCCTCGACGAAAACGGGCATGCGCCAGGGGCGGGAGAGTTGAGCGCGCAGTTTTTCGTTCCTGCCGCAGATGGCGATGAACTGGGCCTGTGTTCCGGCGTTCTCGAGGCGTTCGAGGATGGAGCGCATGAGCCGGGAGCCCTGGCCGCCGAAGAGGAGGAGGCCGGTGGGGCGGGCGGGATCGAGGCCGAGTTTCACTCGTTCGGCCTGTTGATCGAGAGCGGGGGGCGCGTAGAAGCGCGGATGGAGGATCATGCCGGAGGTGCGAAACACGCGGTCGCCGCCGTAGCCCATGGCTTGAGCCTGGCGGCAGGCTTCCGCGGTTCCGCAGATGAAGTGCTGGCGCTGACCGGGTTCGATCCAGAAGTGAGGGGGGTAATCGGCGAAGTCGGTGAGGATGGTGACCATGGGGGTGTGAGGATGGATGGAGCGGAGGCTCTGATAGAGGACGCGAGGGAAGTTGGGGATGAGGGAGACGACGAGATCGGGGTGGGAAGCAGCCCAGAATTTCTGGAGGACCCGGAGTTGGGCGGGGTGGTAGAGGCGGATGATCCAGTGCATGAGGACGAGGCCGAGCGGGGAGCCGAGGGTCCAGCCTTTTTTGAGGATGAGGTTGTAGACATCCTGGAGGCGGATGCCGGCGAGTTTGCGGAAGATGTCGATTTCGTCGAGGACCTCCTGAAAGTTGACCATGCGGATGGACCAGGGGCGCTGCTGCTGTTCGATGACGGTCTTGAGGGCGGTGGCGGCGGCGCGGTGGCCGCCGCCAGCGTCGAAGAAGACGAAGTCGATGTTTCTGGTCCGGGCCATGATGAGAGCTTACGAGAGGCTCCCCTGCCACTCTAGCAAAACGGGGCGCGGCTCCAGGAACGAAACATAGTGTGTCCTCAATGTTTTAGAGAAGGGAGGTCAGATGGTTGCGGCCGCGATGAACGTGAAGGCGATGATGGCGGCGAGGAGGAGGGCGTGGAGCTTTGCCCTGGGGTGCGCGAAGTTGAGGGTGAAACCTGCCCCGAGGCGTTTGTGGACGAGGAGATTCGGGTCATCGGGGTTGTGGTAGAAGACGCCCCAGCGCCAGTTGGAGGGCTGAAATTCCGGCTCGCGCGAGGAGGCGGCGGATTCCCAGTTTCGCTGGAGGCGGGTTATCCTGACAACGCCCAATAGGGTGACGAGGAGGAGCGCGGAGACGAGGAAGAGGAGGAGGGAGGAAGCCCATTTTCCACCGTGCGCGGAAGAGCTGAGGGGTCCGAGAAAGGCGATGAGGCAGAGCAGGGCGGCAAGTAGGAGACGAAGGGATTCGATGAGGGTCAGGTTGGCCTGGAGGCTGGCCCGCTTCCAGGCCGAAGATTCTCCGGCGCCCTGGACGGCGAGGGCGGCACGGGCAAGATCCGTTGCGAGCAAGGCGAGCATGACCTGCAGAAGGGCGGACAGGATGGGAGCGAAGAAGACGGCGAGGAAACTCCTGGCGGCCCAGCGGCCGGCGGCCCCGTGGATATTCCAATGGACGGGAATGCGGGCGGGCATGGTGGAGTAGTGGACAGCGAGGAAGAGGAGAGGGGCGAGGATGAGTGCGGCTACGAGGAGGCTGATGATGCCATTGGCGCCGGGATTGGACTTGCCGGGCATTATCTGCTTCGTATCTGAAAACTCGAAAGGCCGCCCTCGCCAGGCGGCCTCGAAAAGTGGATCGCGTCAGCCCTTCGTGTCAGGAAGGGCGATTGACGTTTTCGGCTTGCAGGCCTTTAGGACCGGTCTTGACCTCGAATTCCACTTCTGATCCCTGGTCGAGCGTCCGGTAGCCGTTCATCTGGATGGCGGAGTAATGAACAAACACATCTTCACCCGTAGACCGTTGGATGAAGCCGTACCCCTTGGCGGCGTTAAACCACTTGACTACACCTTTTTCTCTCACTACTGTAATTCTCCTACTAGACTACACCGTTCCCCGCGGAGGCGCGGCTCACCCGAGGGCGGCCCGAGCACACCGTGAAAAGGAACATTTGATCGAACTGATGGGATATTTTCTCTCCGCGCCGCGCCACGCGTCAAGAGAAAGCGCATATTTTTCTTTTGTCTACCTAGACAAGGCGATTCGAGGCCTGAATGAGAGCGCGGATGTAGCCGTAGCAGAAAGCGAAGGCCTGGTCACCGCCGGGATCATCGGGATGATGAGGCACATGATCGGGCATGAGCATGTAGGGGTACTCGACCTCGCGATAGACTTTGATGGCTTCGACAAAATCGATGTCGCCTTCGTCGGGATAGGTTTCGACGAAATCATCGCGGTGTCCGCGGATATTGCGGAAGTGGACGTTGAAGATTTTCTTGCGCGAGCCGAAGTAGCGGATGACGTCGAAGATCTCCTTGCCGGGGTTCTGAAGCATCTCGCTGACGGTGCCCTGGCAGAAATTAAAGCCGTGATAGGGGCTTTCGCGGATGCTGACGAACTTCTTGAGACCATCGACGGTGCCGAGCACGCGGTCGACGCCCTGGTAGCCTTGCGGAGGCACGCCGGGGTCGTGGGGGTGGCAGGCCATGCGGATTTTGTATTCGTTGGCGACGGGGATGACGTGATCGAGGAAGTAGGTGATGCGCTCCCAGAAGCGGTCGGCATTGACGACGCCGGCTTTGGTGAGCGGGGTTTCGGGCTTGGCTTCGCGGAGCCGCCAGGTGCTCAGCGTCGTGCCGCCGCGGCCCGGGGTTCGTTCCGTGCGGAGGACGCCGAGGATGCTCATGTTGTACTTGATGGCGGGAATGCCTACCTTGGCGCAGTCGCGGATGAGTTGCTGGACTTCGGCGATGTCGCGGTCGCGCTCGGGGCTTTCGGCGAGCATGATGGCGGGGCGTGGAGTGCGGTCGATGTGGCTCGAGGCAAGGAAGGGGGGAGCGAGGCAATCGACACTGACCTGGTACTTGGAGCAGAGGTCCACGAGGCGCTGGAGGTCTTCGAGGGTGTTGGGGCCGTTGCGGTTGGCGCTGCGGGCGTAACCACAAATATTATTCACGCTGTGGCGTTTGAAGAACTGGAGACGTTTTGCGGTGGTGGGGCCGCTCTGGCATCCGAGTTTGAAGC
The DNA here is from genome assembly GCA_019187195.1 of Bryobacteraceae bacterium. Taxonomy (GTDB): domain Bacteria; phylum Acidobacteriota; class Terriglobia; order Bryobacterales; family Bryobacteraceae; genus CADEFT01. Next base: position 111,301 of record JABAQT010000020.1, on the reverse strand, counting down.
GGATGGGCTTGTTCCACTTTGCGGGCGCGCCTTCAGCGGATCCGGAAGTCGCGGCGAGGGAGGCCGCGGCCGCGCTGTTTTGAAAGAAAGATCTACGATTCATGTTCCATCCTTATTAGGAAGGGCTATTGTATCTCCAAACGGAGGCTGTTGTGTGGGGGACATCTAATCAATCAAGCCGTTGCGCACGGCGAAGCGGACGAGTTCGCCGGTGCTGTGGAGGTTGAGTTTTTCCATGATGCGCCCACGATGAGCTTCGACGGTATAGACGCTGAGGTTGAGCGTGCCGGCGATCTCTTTGTTGGTCTGGCCCTCGGCGATCATCTGGAGGACTTCCCGCTCGCGGCTGGTGAGAAGGTCGATGGGGTCGGTGACGTGTTTGCGGTAGTCGTTGAGGACGGCGTCGGAGACGGAGGGGCTGAGGTAGCCTTCGCCTTTCGAGACGGCGCGGACGGCATTGAGGAGGTCGTCTTCCTGGGCGTCCTTGAGGAGGTAGCCGCGCGCACCGGCGCGGAGGATTTCGCGGACGTAGACGGAATCGCGATGCATGCTGAGGGCGAGGACGCGGGCGCGTGGAGCGGCATCGGCGATGCGGCGGGTGGCTTCGATGCCGTTCAATTCGGGCATCGAGACGTCCATCACGACAATGTCGGGTTGAAGGGACTGGGCGAGATCGACGGCTTCGCGGCCGTTGCGGGCTTCGCCGACGACATCCATGTCGGGTTGCGCGGCAAGGAGCATGCGAAATCCCTGACGAACAACGGAGTGGTCATCAGCTAACAAAATACGGATCTTTTTGTTCTGAGTCATGCGCTACTTTTCGAGCGGCGGCCCACGCTTCTATCTTCACACCACCGAGGGAACTTCCGCCAACCTTCAGTTCGCCGCCGGCGTGGCGGGCGCGGGCGCGCATGCCGACCATGCCGAGGCTCGAGGGTTTGGATCCATGTGAAGAAGACATTCCCTTGCCGTTGTCCTCGACGGTGAGGCGGAGGTGATCCCGTTCGAGGTGGAGGGCAATGCGGACAGTTGTGGCTCCGGAGTGGCGGGCGACGTTGGTGAGAGCCTCCTGGGCGATGCGGAAGAAGTGGGTTTCGAGGTCTTCGGCGAGGCGTTCGTGGAGAGTGGAGACATAGTCGACGTGGATGCGGGTGCGGTCCATGAAGCGTTCGGTGAGCCAGCGGAGACCGGCATCGAGGCCGAAGTCATCGAGGATGACGGGGCGGAGGAGTTGGGAGAGTTCCCGGACGTTGCTGATGGCTTCATCGAGAAGGCGGAGGCACTCTCCACGGCGGGTGAGGAGGTCATTGGGCTTGAGGCCGACGAGCATGGCTTTGAGGCCGGTCAGGGACTGGCCCAACTCGTCGTGCATCTCGTGGGAGAAGCGCCTGGCGGCGGCCTCCTGGCCCTCGAGCATATGCCAGGAGACGCGGTTCAGCTCACCGGCCTGCCATTGCATCTGGCGGAAGGACTCGTTGGTGGTGCGGACGGTGATGACCGCGCAGGCGAGCGAGAGCAGGAAACTGCCGCCGAGCAGCCAGAGGGATTCGCTGATGAGGGCGCGGGATTGGCGTTCGATCTGGCTTTCCACGGAGGCGGAGCGTTCGGCATCCTCTTTGACGATCTGTCCGGCAAGTTCGACGAACTGTTCCTGAAGGGCGGCGAGGTGATCGAGGTCCTGGTCCTCGATGGGAGTGGCGGCGAGGATGCGGCGGGTTTCGCTGGCGAAGGCGGAGGAGAGGTTTTCGAGTTGATCCCAGAGGCGGGAAGGAGCGGTGGTTCTGGCGCGCTCGATGATGTTGCGGACCTCGGTTTCGATGCGGGCGACTTCGCCGGAGACTTCGCGGGTATTGGCTCCGCGGAGGCGGGCGATGCGGAAGAGCACGCCGCTGAGGAGTTGTTGTTCTTCCTGGAGGTCGTCGACGAGGCGGCCGGTGAGCAGATGTTTGCGGACGAGTTCGGCGGAACTGAGTTGAATGGAGCGGGAATGTTGGAAGGCGAGGTAGGAGGCGGCTCCGAGGAGCAGGATGACAAGGGCGAAGCCGATGGCGAGAATGCGGAGGATGTGCTCCCGTTTCATGGAGGATGAAACCGCCACGAGGTCATGACGCCCCGCGTGGGACTCATCTTCAGTGTATAGTCTCTCCGCCCGCACTTCTTCCCCGGGTCGAGCGCCGTGCGCTCCTTAGAAGCCAGGATGGCGGATTCCGGTGTCTCATTAACATCCCCTGTGGAGGCTAATGTACGCCGGCAAGGGATGGGGACACCTGAAAACGGAGGACAGCTCTAGCGGAAAGAAGCTAGTTACCAGACTCACTGCGCCGTCATCATAGAGTGTGCATGAGAATGAGTTACTTATCGGGTATTGTCCTGTTGCTGGCGGGGGCGGCGGAGGCCCAGGATATGATCACGCTCGACCAGGCGGTGAAGGAGGCGATGGAGAAGAACCTGACGCTTGCGGCGGAGAAGCTAAGCATCCGGGTAGCCGAAGCGCGGCAGATCACGGCGGCATTGCGGCCGAACCCGGTGTTGACGCTCGATGGAGACTATCTGCCGGTGGCGGGTACGGGGTTCAGCAGGATGAACGGAGCGGGTCCGATGGAGGTGGCCGCGCGGACGGATTTTGTTCTCGAGCGGGGGGGCAAACGGAGGGACCGGATGGCGGTGGCGGCGGCCGAGAAGACGGTGGCGGAACTGGGCGTGCAAGACGTCATGCGGCGCGTGATTCTGGATGTGCAGACGGCCTATGTGGATATACAGCAGGCCAGGGAGAACCTGACGCTCGCGGAGAGCAACCTCAAGAGCCTGAACGGGATTGTCGAGATCAACACGGTGAGAGTGAGGAACGGGGACCTGGCGCCGGTGGAGTTGAACCGCTCACAGGTGGCGGCTCTGCAGTACGAGACGGCGGTGCGGCAGGCGGAGCTGCAGTTGCGGCAGGCCAAGACGCGGCTGAAGCTGTTGATGGGGCGGACGGAGGCGGCGGATTTCGATGTGAGCCACGAGATCCGGCGGGACACGGTTTCCTTCAATCTGGCCGGCTTGCAGCAGAAAGCGCTATCGCTGCGCCCGGACCTGGGGCTGCTCGAGAAGACAGAGGCGCGTTCGCAGGCGGATCTGCGTTTGCAGATCGCGCAGGGCAAGGTGGATTACACGGTGGGGACGATGTATCACCGGCAGATGAGCGTCACGGGGCGGGGAAACTCGCTAGGGCTGTTCTTCAGCGCTCCGCTGCCGGTGTTCAACCGCAACCAGGGCGAAATCACGAGGGCGCAGCGGGATATCGAGCAGGCGGCGGCGCGGATTCGCGCGATGCGGGCGTCGATTGGCACGGAAGTGGCGGCGGCGTGGCAACAGTACAGCACCTCGAAGCAGTTGCTTGATGACATCGAGTCGAAACTGCTGGGGAAGGCGGCGGATGTGCGGGCGACGACCGAGTACAGCTACCGGCGGGGAGAGGCGAGTTTCGTGGAGTTTCTCGACGCGCAGCGGGCGTTCAATGAATCGCGGCAGAGCTACAACGAGGCACGGGCGAATTTCGCGCGCAGCCTGTACCTGATAGAGGCGGTGAGCGGAACTTCCATGAGCGGCAATTGAAACGGGAGCGAACATGAACCACGAAGCCAGGAAGATGTTGCTGATTTCGGTGGATGAAACGGACCGGCACGGGGACACGAGCCTGTATGAGGCGATCGTGCGCGTGCTGCACAGGCATCAGATCGCGGGGGCGACGGTGCAGATGGGGGTGATGGGGTACGGGTCACACAGCTATCTGCACCGGAGGAGGTTGTTCGGGATCTCGGATGACAAGCCGGTGAGCATCCTGACGGTGGACAGGGAGGAGAAGTTGAGGGCGGTGTTGCCGGAGATCCAGGGGATGATACGGGAGGGGCTGATGGTGCTGGTGGACGTCGAGTTCGTGCCGGTGGGATAGGGAGGGAACGGGAGGGCGGCGGTGCGCGCGGCGCCAGGGTGTGGCAAGATGATTGTCGTGCATTTCCGCGTTTCCATGGGGTTGCTGGTGCTGCTGGGGGGATGCTCGGAGAGGAACGTCCAGAGGGAAAACGTGGAGAAACCGAAGGCGGAAGCGCCGAAGGTTTCGGCGGACTGCGTGAGGGGCGAGCCGGAGGCGTTGCTTGCCACGCGTTCGATGTTCCGGCAATCGGGGCCGCACGAGGCACTGGAGACCGTGGATACGGGTTCACCCATCCAGCTTGTGATCCATCATTTCGGGTGCACACATTATGCTCTCGATTTCGAATTCACGTTTCCGGGGGAACGGATGCCGGATCCGCATGAATCGATCCGGGAGGCGGCGGCACTGGTGGGGAAGCTGCCGTTCAAGGAAGGAAACCGGAAAGCGATGGAAGACGTGGTTTCGGCGATGCGGCGGATGGCGGGGGATCCCTACAAGCAGCCGCTCACGATGTCGGAGACGGAGACGCTGACGGCAACCACGCCCGCGCTGAATATCCTTCGCATCCGCTATGACGTGGCCCTGTGAGGTTCGCGGCGGGTTACGGGCCAACCGAGGTCTTGGGAATCTCGATGTGGAAAGCCGGGTCGGTGGGCGGAGGGATGACCTTCGATACCGCCTTGTGAGCCTTGATGGCGGCGAGGAAAGCGGCGTGCTTGGCCGAAGGTATTGAGCTGGGGGCGACGTCGAAAGTGTAGTGCGTGTCGCTGATGTGCCTGGATACCTTGCCGGGACCGATTTCGAGGATCTTGGCGAGCATGAGGGCAATCACCGTATCCTTGGGTTTGTCCTTGTTGGCGGCGTAGACGTCGATTACCTTGTCTCCGGCCGCGGCGTACATATTCTTGTTAAACAGAACGCCCTTGGAGACGCAGTTTTCGTACATGACGCGCGCCTGTTCGGCGGGGGTGCGGGATACGCTGGTGACCCGCGCCCGCGACAGGCCGGCCGCTTTGAGGATCTCCTTTAGAACGGCGGCGGCGGGAGCGGGAAGCGCGTTGCCTTCGAGGACGGGTTCGGCGGGGGTGGAAGGAGCAGCGGCGCCGGAGAGGGCGGTGAGGGTGCGGCCGCCGGGATCGACGCGCCCGTCCGGCGCATGGGCGCGCAGCACCCTGCGTTGAAACTCCTCGATCATGAGGATAGTCTGTGCTTCACAGACCCCGGAAACCGCCACCGGCAGGAAGGGAATGAGCCGGGCGATGTTCTCGTTGAGCAGAGTCTGAACTGTCCTGACGTCAGTAGGGATGTTGACGCCGCCCCTTCCGACGCTCTTACTGATGGTTGCCATCCATGCCCTCCGATCGGACCGGTCAGGCCCGGAACAGTTCGGCGAATCGTTTTGCGACGACGCGGTGTTCGTTGCCATGCATCATCCAGACGCTGACGAGGATTTTGCCCCTGCCCTGGAGAAGGGTGTAGACGGCCGGGTCGCCCTCGATCAGTTGGCGGTGGATATCGCGCGCGGGTTTCAGTTTGGCCTCGTCCCATTCGATGAGGAGGTGGGGCACCTGGTTGGCGATTTGGGGGACCTGGCGGGAAAGTTTGAGGCCGCTGATCCTGGAGAGGGTAGCGGTCATTTCGGTGACGCGGCGGTCGAGTTCGCGGCTTTCGGCTTCGTGGTCGACTTTGAGGAAGCGTTCGAGCGCGGCGATCATGCCGACGATCTCTTCCTTGCCGACCTTCATTCCACGGCCCACGCCGGCGTAGGGGCTCTGGGCTTCGGTGGCGGCTTCGATGAGGTCCTTGCGGCCGAGGAGGAGACCGGAGCATTGCGGTCCGAGCATTCCCTTGCCGCCGCTGAAGGCGACGAGGTCGAAGCCGTCGCGGTTGACGTAGTTCCAAAGGTTTTCCTTGGGGGGCACGTCGGCGGCGGCGTCATTGAAAGTGGGGACGCCGTGCTTCCTGGCGATGCGGACCCACTCTTCGCGTTGGATCCTGCCGTGATTCTCGGCCTTGTTGAGGTAGAACATCATGGCGGTGCGGGGACTGATGGCGCTTTCGAGTTCGGAGGCGGTTTCGATGCTGATCACCTTGCCGCCGACCACCTGCATCTGGTGTTCGTAGCCATCGTGATGGGACTTCTGCTGGATGACTTCGAAGGGGCCGTCCTGGGAGGGGAGCGCCCAAAGCCTTTTCTTGTCTCCGCGCGCCATGCAGGCGGCGGTTCCGACGGCGATGGAGGAGGCCGCTCCACCGGTGACCATGGCGGCGGGGACATTCAGCAACCCGGCGATGTGGGCCCCGGCTTTCTTTTGGAGATCGGGGAGATGGACGAAATGGAGAGAGGCTTCATCCATGGCGCGAACGACTTCAGGGGGCATGAGGGAGCCGCCGAGAACGGTGACGGTGCCCATGCCGTTGATGACGGGCTTGACGCCGAGCCGTTCGTAGACCTCGGCGGAGGTCTTGGAGGAGATTTTGCCGGCCTTGGCGGATGCGGCGAGCGTGGAGGCGGCGGCAGCCTGGAAGAGATTTCGTCGGGTGGGTTTCATGGACGGATTGTCTCTCCGTTTGGGGAGCGGGCGCAAGGGGGGAGAAGAGGCGTGGTATTGGGGAGAGCGGGAAAATCAGGCGAGTTTCTTGCGGAGCATTTCATTGACGGCCCCAGGGTTCGCCTGTCCGCGGGTGGCCTTCATAATCTGCCCCACCAGGAACCCGGCGACGGCTGTCTTTCCACTCCTGTACTGTTCCACCTGCCTGGGGTTCGCGGCGATCACGCCATCGACGATTTTTTCGAGCGCGCCGGCATCGTTGATCTGGCGCAAGCCTTCCCGCTCCATGATGAGGCCCGGCGCCTCTCCGGTGGCGAGCATTTTCGGGAAGATCTCCTTGGCGAGCTTGCCGGACAAGTCACCGCGGGCGATGAGGGTCACCAACTCGCCGAGCTGTTCGGGGGAGACGGGGGAGGCGGAGATGTCCTTGCCTTCCGCGTTGAGAGCGCCGAGGAGATCGCCCATGACCCAGTTTGCGGCGGCTTTGGGATCGGCCGATGCCTTGGCGGCGGCCTCATAGTAATCGGCAAGGGCGCGCGAGGAGGTGAGCACGCCGGCGTCATAATCACGGATGCCGTAGGATTCGATGAAGCGCTTTCTCCTGGCCGAGGGGGGTTCGGGCATGCGGGAGCGGATCTCCGCGAGCCACCGCTCGCTGATGCGCACGGGGACGAGATCGGGTTCGGGAAAGTAGCGGTAATCGTGGGCGTGTTCCTTGCTGCGCATGCCCACCGTCTCGCCGGTATCGGGGTTGTAGAGCCGCGTCTCCTGGGCCACTCTGCCGCCGCTTTCGATGACAGCCACCTGGCGCGCAATCTCGTAATCGAGCGCCTGTTTGAGGAAGCGGAAGGAGTTGAGGTTCTTCACCTCGGCCTTGACGCCGAATTTCTCCGCTCCCTTGAGACGAACGGACACGTTCGCGTCGCAGCGGAGATGGCCTTTCTCCATGTCGCAGGTGGAGACGCCGGCGAACTGAAGCACCTGTTTGATCGCCGTCAGATAGGCATAGGCTTCATCGGAAGCGCGCATATCGGGCTCGCTGACGATCTCGATGAGGGGGGTGCCGGAGCGGTTGAGATCGACATAGGTGTAGCGGTCCGAATCGCGAAATCCCTCGTGCGAGCTCTTGCCGGCGTCGTCCTCGATGTGGACGCGGGTAATGCCCAGGCGCTTCCGCTCTCCGTTCACCTCGATTTCGAGGCTGCCGTGTTCGGCGAGCGGCTGGTCATACTGCGAGATCTGGTAGCCCTTCGGCAGGTCCGGATAGAAGTAGTTCTTGCGGGCGAGCCTCGAGAACGGATTGATGCGGCAATCGAGAGCCAGCCCGGCCTCGACGGCCATCTCGACAACGGCTTTGCTCAGGACGGGAAGCGCGCCGGGCAATCCCAGGCAGACGGGGCAAACGTTGGTATTCGGCGGCGCGCCGAAACCGGTGGGGCAGCCGCAGAAGATTTTCGTGTTTGTCGCCAACTGTACGTGGACTTCCAGTCCGATCACCGGTTCGTACTTCGCCATCGTTTCCGGAGTCGGGAGATCGAGGGTTCCAGAGGCCATCGCCTCATTTTAGCCGATACTATCTCTGATGCCATTGCGGAAGCGGATGGAGAACTACTTTGCCTTCGAGGAATTAGGGACGAATTGGCGCGTGGAGACGCTCGCCGGAGTGACTACGTTTGTGACGATGGCCTACATAATCTTCGTGAATCCGGCGATTTTGAAGGACGCGGGGATGCCCGTGGCCTCGACGACGGTGGCCACGTGCCTGGCGGCGGCGTTCGGATCGATTCTGATGGGGGTGCTGGCGCGCTACCCCATCGCGCTCGCTCCGGGCATGGGGCTGAACGCTTACTTTGCTTACGCGGTGGTGAAAGGGATGGGCGTTGCATGGCAGACAGCGCTGGGGGCGGTGCTGATTTCGGGCATCATCTTCTTGTTGTTGACGTTGACGGGGTTGCGGCAACTGATCCTCAGCGCCGTCCCGCCGGAGTTGTACGCCGCGGTCGCGGCGGGGATCGGGCTGTTTATCGCTTTCATCGGGATGAAGAACGCGGGCTTTGTCGTGGCGGATCCGGCGACGCTGGTGACGGTGGGAAACCTGCGCGGGGCGAGTACGGCTCTGCCGGCCGTGGGGCTGATCCTGATCGGGGCGTTGATGGCGCGCGGCATAAACGCCGCCATGTTATTGGGAATCGCCGCGATCACCGCGGCGGGCAGCGCGCTGGGGCTGGTGCATTGGACCCCCGGCACGCAGGATATAACGGCGATCTCGGGCACATGGATGCATCTCGATGCCGGCGGCACGCTGCAACTGGGGCTTCTCGAGATCATCTTCGTATTTCTCTTTGTGGACCTGTTCGACAACATCGGCACGCTGGTGGGGGTGGGCAAGAAAGCGGAGTTGTTCGATGACGCCAACAGGATTCCGCGCGCGGGGAGGATTTTGATGGCGGACTCGCTGGCGACGGTGTTCGGTTCGCTGGTGGGAACGTCGACGGTGGTGAGCTATATCGAGAGCGCGGCGGGCGTGGCCGCGGGAGGGCGCAGCGGGGTGACGGCGGTGGTCACGGGACTGCTGTTTCTCGTGGCGGCCTTTCTGGCTCCATGGTTTGGCGCTATCCCGGCGGCGGCCACGTCTCCCGCGCTCATTCTGGTGGGGTCACTGATGATGTCGCATGCGGGGGAGATACGATGGCGCGATCCGCTCACGGGGATTCCGGCTTTTCTGACGATCCTCTCGATTCCCCTGACTTTCAGCATCGCAAACGGACTGGCTTTCGGATTCATTTCGTACACGCTGCTGCGGCTTATGGCGGGGCGGTTGCGTGAAGTGAACTGGCTGGCATGGGTGTTGACGGCGCTGTTCCTTCTGCGGTTCGCGTATCTGGGGAGGGAGGGATAGCCGCCGGGGGCGGGGTTCACGCTACCATGGATGCAAGATATCCATGAAGTTTCTCTTTGTCTGCTTGAGTTTTTTCCCGTCCGCGCTTGTCTACGGGCAGGCCAAACCGGCGGTTCCGGCGAGTGATAAGGCCGCCCCATCCGCCGCGGCTCCAGCCGCTGCCTCGGACCCGAACGCCATCGTCTTCCAAGTGGGTTCCGAGAGCTTTACACGCGCGCAGTTTGATCAGCTTATTGCGTCGCTGCCGGAGCGTGTACAAGCGGAGTTGAGAGGTCCGAACAAGCGTAAACTGGCGGATCAGTTGGTGGAACTGAAGGTCGCCTCGCAGGAAGCGCGGCGCCGGAAGCTGGAACTCGATCCCAAGGTGAGGCAACAGATTGCGCTGCAAACCGATAACCTGCTGGCCAACGCGCTGTTCCTCGAAGTCCTGGGCGCCACCAAGCTGACGGAAGCCGACATGAAGGACTACTACGAGAAGCACAAGTCAGAGTACGAGCAGGTGAAAGCGCGCCATATTCTGGTCCGGTTCCAGGGTTCGCGCGTTCCGGTGCGCGCCAACGCGAAGGACCTGACCGAGGCGGAAGCGCTGGCGAAGTGCCAGGAGTTGCAGAAGCGGATCGCGGGCGGGGAGGACTTCGCGGCGGTGGCGAAGGCGGAATCGGACGATTCGGGCTCGGGAGCCAATGGCGGAGATCTGGGGTCCTTCGGTCACGGACAGATGGTGCCGCAATTCGATCAAGTGGTGTTTTCGCTTCCTGTCGGAAAAGTAAGCGACCCGGTGAAGACTCCGTTCGGCTACCACCTGATCGAGGTGCAGGAGCACGCCAACAAGAGCCTCGAGGAAGTGAAGCCGCAGATCGAGCAGAAACTGAAGCCGGAGCTGGCCAAGAAGCAGATAGACGAGTTGAAGAAGAGCACGGCAATCAAGCTCGACGAAGCTTACTTCAGCAGGTAGGGGAGACTCCGTGCATCCCATGGACCGCAGCCGCGCCGTGGACCGCTTCGAGGCGGTTCCGAGGCTGGCTTTCGGCCATTATCCGACGCCGCTCGAGAAGATGCCGCGCCTGCGGGCCGCGCTTGGCGGGGGCCCGGCGCTTTTCATTAAGCGTGATGATTACACCGGGGCGGGATTAGGCGGAAACAAGGTACGGAAACTCGAGTACGTACTGGCGGCGGCACAGACCGACGGAGTGGATTCGATCATCACGTGCGGTGGTGAAGGGTCCAACCATTGCCGGGTCACGGCGATGCTGGCGGCGCGTCTTGGCCTCGAGTGCACGCTGGTGCTGAATGGGGGAAGAGAAGGCGCCCGCAAGCCGGCGAGTGTGGCGGTGGAAGAGATGGTGGGGGCGCGGATTGTGCGGGTGGAGTCGCGCGGCGAGCGGAATCCGGCCATGGAGCGGGCGGCCGGGGAGTTGCGCGGAAAGGGCAGGCGGCCGCTGATTATTCCCGTGGGCGCGTCGACGCCCTCGGTTACGTCTCCGCCGCTTCGGAGCTGGCCGCTCAAATGGCGGCGCGGGAGTTGCGGTTCGACGCGATTTTCTTCTCGAGTTCCTCGGGAGGAACGCATGCCGGGCTCGCCGCGGGCAAGGAGCTTTTTCTGCACCCGGATACCCGGCTCATCGGAATCAGCCCGGACGATGCTTCCGCGAGCATCGAGGCCGCGGTGAGGGATATCCTGAGCGGACTATCCGCGAGACTGGGAGCCGAATTGGATTGCGATCCGGCCGTTCTCGATGAGTATGCAGGTGAGGGTTACGGAGTGGAAAGCGCCGCCGGACGCGAGGCGCTGGAACTGGCGGCGCGAACCGAGGGCGTTCTGCTCGATCCCGTATACACCGCCAAGGCAATGGCGGGCATGATCGACCGGATTCGCCGGGGCCTGCTTCCCTCCTCGAGCAAAGTACTGTTCTGGCATACGGGCGGCCAGATGGCGCTGTTCCGCGCCTGAAGGGGCGGGGTTTCAATCGTTCTTCACAAAGACGTTGATGCCGTCGCTGACCACGCGCGGGAACTCGTAAAGGATATTGCGGTCGTTGGCGGCGAGGATCGCGATGGTATGCGGGCCGTTGGGAAGGCGCGCCGTGTCGAAATCGATTTCAAAACCGATGTTCGGGCAGGCGGGGACATCGGGAAGCGCGGCGCACTCATCCGGACGCGGCTTGCCGTAAGGTATGCTGGCGGCGGTGAATCCATCGATGAGCAGGCGAACGGAGGTGACGCGGCCGGCCGGATCCCAGGCGTGGCCGGTGATGCGCACGATGCCGCTCAACACCTGGTTCTGAGTGGGCGCGACGAGAATGCCCTTGGGCGGATCCGTCTTGTCGTTCCGGACGGTGAAGGAGACGGGTTTTTCGGGCAGGACGGTGAAGCGGCCGGATTCGTCCTGGACACGGACCTGGAGCATGTGGGCTCCATTTGCAAGCGGGATGGAGCCGCCGCGGGTATCGAGGTTGAAGGTGAAGCCAATGGAAGGACAGCCGGCGGCGGCGGCCGCGGCGCAGGCGTCGGGGCGCGAGGTTCCGTAGACGGCCCGGCCGTAGGTGATTCCATCGATGAGCACGTCGACGGCCGTGATCAGCAGATTGACCGAGCCGGCGTAGCCGCGCAAGGTGATGGAACCGGAAACCTCGGCGCCATCGGCAGGCGATTCGATGACCGCCGATGGGAGGTTCGCCGGGCCGGGCGCGACGGTGAAGGCGCGTGGTTCGCCGGGAAAGGTGGACATTACGCCACGCTGGTTGGTGGCGCGCAACTGGATGGTGTGAGTTCCGGGGGCGATGTTGAGCAGAGTGGGATCGAGGATGCGGCGGAATCCGACTGCCGGACATTGGGTCAGGTGGTTCTCCGCGCAGTAGTCGAGGCGGGGCAGGCCGAAAGCGGAGGTGGCGATGGCGCGCCCGTCGATGAGGATATCGATGCGGCGGAGGCGCGCTCCGGGGTCAGCGTCGTAGGCGATGCCCTGCACGATGATGATGCCTTCCGTGTTCTGGCCCGCAGCGGGCAATTCGAGTTCCGTCACCGGGCCGCCCATGTTGGCGTAGGGCGGCTCCCAGATGATGGATGGGGCATTCTCGAGAGTTCCCGCGCCGTCGTGAGTGGGGGGCAATTGAGCAAAGGTCTCATGGCCGTTGCTGATACCGACGGTGGCGGTGGTGGCGGGGCATCCAAGGCTGCCGCCCTGCCCGCCGGCGGCGAGATTCATGTTGCCGCTGCCATACTGAAAAACGATGCGCCCGCCGGCATGAAGAGTGACCGCGAAATTGAGGGGGTCGGGATCCTGGAACAGGGAGACGGGGTTGGTTTCGGCCGCCCAGCGGAACGTCACTGAACTGCTCCCGGCGCTCATATAGACATCCTCGTTCGGCTGCGCGAAGCCGTCGGTGCGCATATCCATCCACAGGGGGGCGATTGCGGGCAGCAGGCGGAAGGAAGCGATGTCGTTGCATGGAGTGAAGTCGCGCTGGCCGAAGAGGAGGATGCCGTTCGAGTAGACGCGCACTTCACTGTATTTCTGCTCAAAGAAGGGGAACTCGAAGGGCAGGGGAACGGCGGTGGAACCGAAGCCGGTGCGGAGCCGCAAGGCTTGTTCGCCGGCGAAGCGGAAGCCGGGCGCGGCGAGGAATGCGGCATAGTCGGGGGACGTGACAGCGCTGGTTTCCACCTGCTTCGGCCCCTGGCCGGTATCGGGATCGTTGTAATAGGCGGTGATGGTATCGCCGGGGATGAGGCCGAGGAAGCCGCTGCCGCGCGCGGCGGGCGTGTAACGGGTAGCGATAGCGCCGGTGTAAACGTAGCCCTGCTTGTGGAGGGTCACCTGCTGCAGGTCGCCGGATGTGGCGAGCACCTGTACGGTGGCGGTGGGCTTGGTGTTATTGGCGTCCTGGAGGACGATGCGCATGGTTTCGCCGATGACGTACTTATCCTCATAGAATTTCAGTGAACCGGCGGGAGAGGGCACGCCGTAATCGGCGGAGATGTGAACGGAGTCTCCGCTGCCGGTTTGCGCCAGCACGCCCATGCCGCGTTTGGCGAATCCGGCCCAGATCTGTTTCTGGCTCTCGCCGCGGAAATCGACCTGGTCGGCGAGAAGAATCGCATCACGCATGTCGAGCATGGACGCCATGGGCGGGGCGAGCTTCATTCCATCCACGACGATGAGGCGGATGCGGCGGCGTCCTTCTTTTTCTCCCAATTGCGCGATGAGGTTGGCGCGCGCCTCCCATAGGGCTTCCATGAAGATCTCGCCGTCGGCATGCACTTCCGGCTGCGGAATGACCTTTCCAAGCTGTTCGAAGGTAAGGGGATTGATTTCAGTATTGGTGGAGTAGGGGCGGGTGCGGATGCCCGCGCCGATCTGGAAGAAGAGATACTCGCCGAAGGGATAGATGCCGCCGGCGGGCGCTCCTTCGGCGACGGTAAATTCGAGGGCGAAGAAATCGCTGAGAGCCTCACCCATCGAGCCGCCCTGATAGGTGAGGTACATCCGCCTGGCCAGGCGCTTGCTGACGCCGTGGGTATATTCATGGAAGACGACTTCGGCATCGAGCGAGCCGTCGGTGAAAAAGCCGGGCATCTGGCCGCTGATGCCGGGATTGATGTACATCAACATGCGGCCGGGAATGCCATCGTCCTCGACGGCGGAGAATGCGGCATTGTTTAGCAAAGGCGAGCCCGGCGCCGCGACGCCGAACTGGCTGTAGGCATAGACGGGATCACCGCCGGCTCCGCCCCTTGCGAAGTTAGCGGTCTGGAAGTTTCCGGCGGCTTCGTCGAAGCCCAAGGAGTAGAAGAGGTCATGGGCGCGGTTGACGAGATAAAAGAGATTGACGCCTGATGCGGCGGCGAAGTAGGCAGGGCCGGGGGCGCCGGGGCCCATTTCAAGGGGGAAGCTGAAATCGAGACTGGCGGACTTGACGGTTTCCGGGCGCGGAGGGCAGTTGTCGAAGCCCGAGCTGCAGGAGACGCCGAGCGGATTGGCTCCGGCGATGACGTTATTGCCGGCGGTTTCAGCACCGCTAATCCAGCCGCGGGGGGAGGCGGCGGGGTCGCCTGAAAAAGACACGATCCTACGGTCACCGAAGGAGGGGGTTCCCTCGCGCGGGTATCCGGGGCGCGGGTTGGGGATTGGGTTCAGTTCGTAAACGAGACCCCGGGGTGTGGCGGCGCTCTGACTGAGAAGGAGGTTCTGTTTGCGCAGCACCTGTTCCCCCGCGCCGTCCACTATGGCGACATAGGGGGTGACGCCTCCGGTATCGATGAGTTCGAACTTCCAGGCGGGACGGACGGTGTCACGAACGCCATACCAGACGAGTTGACCGGAGATGTCCGCCGCCAACCGGCCGCCTTCGAAGCGGAGGGTGCGGCCATCGGAGGACGCGGCTTTCTCGAAGGGTTGGAATACGCGGCCGGCCTGTTGGTTCACGGCGGCGACGGCGGCGCGGACAGCCTTCCTGGCCGAAGCGGCCGCGGGCAGCGCGCCCGATTGCGGCGGATTGAACAGCAGGCCGCCGGAGTTGATGGCGCGGCCGTCGCGATCGACATTCACGACCCATTCGGCGTTTTCCACGTCTATTTGCTGAAAGCGCTGGCGGTAAACGAGGTGAGTCACGCCGTTGTGCGCGGTCTGATATTCCTTGTGGAGATAGACGCCGTCGAAGGCCTCCGGGCGGAGATTGAGAACCGTGGCTTGAGACCGAAGGAAGTCCATGGCGATGGTCTGGCTCGGGGCGCCGGCGGCGGTCAGGGCCTCGCCTGGCCGAAAGATGTGGACGGGGTGGGCGATGTCCTGGGCGGATAGGAATCCGGTGAAGGCGAGCGGGAGGAAGAGAATGGATTTCCCTGTCGGCATTGGTTGATTGTAACGCCGGAAGTCTCACAACCGGGACGTGTACGGACGGGCAGGTGGGCGGGCCTCAGTTGGCGACTTCGACGACTTCGACTCCCGGCGGCACATCGATGTGAAATAGTGTGGCGTCGATGGGAGGGTTCAAGCGTTCGTTGCGGAAGGTGAACTCCATGAGGGATTCATCCTGGCCCAGGACGCGGAGGCGGCCGATGCGGGAATCGGGGAGGAGCAGGAACTCGACCTCCTTGTAAGGCGCTTTGTCCGATTTCGGTTTGGCGACAATCCAATGGCCGCCGTCCCCCTGGCGAACGCGGTATTCCCGGAAGTCGCGATTGAAGTCAAGGCGTCCGAGGAGGAAGGCGAGGGGGGCGCGCATGTCTTCGGTTTCCTTGAGTTTCGAACGTTCCATGCGGTTCGCCGCCGGGGTGTAGAAGTAGACGTCCTTGCCGTCGGAGAGGAAGACTTTCTTCGAGGGCTGCTGATAATCCCAACGCATCTTGCCGGGTTTGCGCAGATAGAGAACGCCGCTCTCGGTTCGTTTCGCGGTGGGCTGGGCGAGGAAACTCATGGTCTGGGTGAAGTCGATCTCGAGCGTGCGGACATTGTTATAGCGGTCCTCGACTTTCTTGAGGGCCGGCATCAGGTCGAACCCGGCGGCCATCAATCCGCTGACAGACAGCAATAGCAACACGAAAACCATGTCATCCTCGTTCTTATTGTCTCACTGCCGCCGCGCCGGGAGGCATGACGCGGCTGGTTGAGGCCGGACATTGGTCCAGGTCAGGAGGTGGCTCCGCTTTCGAGACCGCCGAGGCGTTCCTCGTGGCGGATGGGCGGATCGAGAGCTTCATGGTGGCATTGCCGGCGGGAAGCCATTTCATCCTGGCGTTTGGCCACGGGCCAAGTCTGTCATTCATGCGAGCTCTTCCGCGCGATCCACGCGCCCGGTTTCTCACCGTGCGGACGTCCGCCGCGGCTCGCGGTCACGAAGCGGCCCGCCGGTATTCACCCGAATGCGCTTGTGCCATAATCAGGCATTGGGGGCCTAGGTCCACGCCGCAATGGAAGAGCTGAAGAAAAAACTACAAGAAGAAATCGCGACCCTCGAGTACGAACTGCGCAACGAGCTTCCCAAGGAGATTCTTCGAGCCCGCGCCCATGGCGACTTGAGCGAAAACGCGGAATACCACGCCGCCAAGGAGCGTCAACGCTATGTGGACGCCCGGCTGGCGCAACTGAAGTCCCGGTTACGCGAGTTTTCGATGGTCGATATGTCCAAGATTCCGCACGACCGCGTGGGGCTGGGCTCGAAGGTTGTGTTGCTTGATCTCCGGAAGGACGTTAAGATTTCCTATAAACTGGTCACCAGTGAAGAGGCCGATGCGGCCAAGGGTCTCATTTCCACCTCTTCGCCAATCGGGCGCGGCCTGATCGGGAAGCAGGTGGGAGATGAGATCAGGATTCCTGTTCCGGGTGGTTTCAAGGAAGTGGAGATTCTCGAACTAACCACCATCCACGAGCAGGCGGACTAACCAGCGGCGGAACCGGTCGAAAGGACGTAGTATGACATATACTCGGGCAATCGGCGAGGCCTGTAACAAGGTCATCGTGCTGATCGTTCGTGGTTTGGCTTTATCCCGCATCTCTCCCAACGCGCTTACTTTTATTGGACTCGTCATTAATATTGGAGCGGCTGTGCTGCTGGCGTTCGGACATTTTCGCTGGGCGGGCGCGGTGATTATCGGCGCGGGCATATTCGATATGGTGGATGGCCGCGTGGCGCGGGAAACAAACCGCGTGACGAAGTTCGGCGGTTTTTTTGATTCGGTGCTGGACCGGTATTCGGATCTCGCGCTGCTGATGGGTCTGCTGGTGTATTACGCTTCCATCAACCGCTATTTTTACGTGGTGTTGACGGCAATTGTGATGACCGCGTCGGTGATGATCAGCTATACGCGTTCACGGTCGGAAAACACGATTCCCAGTTGCAAGGTGGGTTTCATGGAGCGCCCGGAACGGATCGTGCTGCTCATTATCGGATGCCTGGCGGACCGGATGGCCCCCGTGCTGTGGGTGATCGCCGTTCTCGGCAACATCACAGTGATTCACCGGATGGTGCACACCTATCAGGAAACATCGCGGCTCGAGGATGCGCAACTCCGTTCGGTGCCGGCGACGGGGCGCGAGCGCTGACCCTCAATAGACGGCATTTCGCGCGGCGGCGCGCGCTTCCGCGATCAGCCGGTCGCGGGCGGATTGGGGAATGACGCGCCAGTTCCCATCGGCCTTCGCGGGCAGGATTTTGTGTTCGGTGTAGTAGCTGATGATGAGGTCGCGAATCTCTTCTCCGGACTTCCAGACGACTCGCGCGCCGCGAAACATGGCGTAGCCGCCGCTGCCCCCGGCGCGGTAGTTGTTGAGGGCGATACGCAGGGGTTGGGCGTCGCCGAGGGGCTTGCCGCGGAAACGCAGATTGCGAATGCGGGCTCCCTCGGGTTGGGTGAGGTCGATCTCGTATTGCACTCCCTGGGCCATGTCGAAATTGAAGCCCATGATGGCCGGGTTGATCAGAGCGCCGGGCGGGCACAAGCCCTGGGGACAGCCGATGAAGTACCGCGCGGAGTTCTCGAGCGCTTCGCGGAGCATTCCGCCGTTCCCTTCAATGGCGTAGAGTTCGTTGTCGTAGATGTAGAGGGCGGCTATCTGCCGCACCGTGACGGGTCCCTGGCGGAAGTGAACGCGCGGATTGAACATGGCGGTGAGGGAGACGTCGGCCTTCGAATAGAAGAGTTGGACCTGCCCGATGGCATCGACAAGCGGCGTGTCCTCGACCCTGGAGAGGGCTCCGTCCATCGCGGCGGGTGATTCGGCCACCGGCAACTCGAGGTAACGCTCCGTGAGGTCGTGATACGGTTTGGCGAGGGCGAGGATCTTCTCATCCGCTTCCGTCGTCCTGGTTACCGGAATCAGCTTGCCGGATTTCGAGATCACGCTCCACCGGCCGGCTTTACGCTCCAATTCGAAATCCAGGCGGGCGAGCGAGATGCCCCAGTTTTTCGGCTGGACGAGGAGCACGCCGCCGGCGCGAAAATCCTCCAACTGCTGATGGGAATGGCCAAAGACGATGGCATCGATGCCGTGCAGTTGCCCGGCGAGCTGGTAGACCGGGTTTTCGGCGCCGGTCTCTCCAGGGCGGATACGGCCGGTCTTGAGATCGCGATCGAGCCCGGCGTGGGCGGCAATGAGAACCAGGTCCGGATGGTGTCTGGCGCGTAGGTCCGCCAAGGCGCGCCGGGCAGCGTCAACGGCGTCCTGAAATTCGAGGCCGCGATAGTTTTCGGGCTTCTCCCAACCGGGTACGGCGGGGGTGGTGATGCCGATGATGCCGATTTTCACTCCGGCCAGTGTCTTGACGAGATAGGGAGCGAACGGCTTGATGGGGGCTGAAACGGCGGAGATGTTCGCCGAAAGCCAGGGGAAACGGGCATCGCCGCGGGCGCGCTCGAGGTTCCGGAGGCCGAAGTTGAATTCATGGTTGCCCACCACCATGGCGTCATAGCCGATGAGGTTCATGGCGGCCATCATCGGATCAGTTTGGAGGGGTTGAGCGGTGAAGGCGAGGCCTTCCGGCAGCTTTCCGGCGCGCACGTAGTTCTGATAGACGGATTCGAGCGGGGAGCCCTGGATGGTGTCGCCGCAATCGATGAGCAGATGATTGGGATTGCGTTCGCGTTCTTCGCGGATGAGGGTGGCTATCTTCGCCAACCCGCGCGCGGCGGGCTTTGCGGTGAAGTAGTCGTACGGGTAGAGGTTGCCATGCAGGTCAGTGGTGGCGAGCAGGGTAATTCTCACCTGTTGGGCGGAGACGGAGGCGGCGCAGGAAACCAGCAGAAAAAGGCGGATTAGCGACACTTTTCAGTATAATTTGGCTGATGCGCGCGTTCCTTGCTTTTCTGTTCGCGGGGCTTGCGTGGGCGCAGACGCCCTCCGCCGCGCCGAAACCCGCGGCCTCCGCTCCGGAACCGGGTTTGTACGCGACCATGACGACGACCATGGGAGTGATCCGGTTCGAGCTTTACGAGAAGGCGGCTCCCATCAGCGTGAAGAATTTTGCCGACCTGAGCCTGGGGCGGAAACAGTGGTTCGACGCGGCGGAGAACAGGATGGTGAGCCGTCCGCTGATGCCGGGGGTCATCTTTCATCGTGTCATTCCGGGCTTCATGATCCAGGCGGGGGATCCCACGGGCACCGGTTCGGGCAACCCGGGGTTTACCATTCCCGACGAGTTCAACCCGGAGTATAACTACGACCGGCCGGGACGGCTGGGGATGGCGAACGTCGGGCGGCCGGATACGAACGGATCGCAGTTCTTCATCACGGAGGCGCCCACGCCGCACCTCAATCAGCGACATACGATTTTCGGCCAGGTGATCGAGGGCCAGGAGGTAGTGAACGCGATTGCGCGGGTTCCGCGCAATGAACGGGATAAGCCGCTGGAGGATGTGAAGATCCTCTCGGTGACGTTCCAGCGGGTGGGTCCGGTTCCACCGAACGCACCCGAAGCGGCTCCGGTGGTGAGGGCGGCTCCGAAGAAGAGGGTGGCTCCGGTGACGAAGAAGGCGGTACCGGCGCGGAGGGCCGCGCCCGCGAAGCGTTAACGAAGCGAAAGAGGGAGCGGATAGTGGCGTCCGGCCCAACTGGTCCTCCGATTGCATGAGCGTGTGCGATCGATTCCCACCGAGCGGCGGACAAGTCTTTCCGCGCGCGTCAACGGCGGGTTGGCTCCCGTCGCTGCCGGTCCCACGGTGGCGAAGGCGCATCCCGCGCGAGATTACCGGACAGCCGCGCCACCGGCTTTTCGCCTACGATGCGTGCCGTTCGGCTTCAGCGGGAGTCAGGCTGGTGCTATCCTCAAAGGCTTATGTCGAAGATGCGTGATGAAATCCGGCAGCAGCCGGGGGCGCTCGAGCGCACGCTGCGGCTGGAGTTGCGGAACGTCGAGAAGCTTCGCAAGCGCCTGGCGGCGAATCCTCCGCGGATGATCGTTCTGGCGGCCCGCGGCACGTCGGACAATGCCGCGCTGTTCGGCCGCTACCTGCTCGAGATTGCGACGGGCATTCCGGTGACTCTTGCGGCTCCCTCGATATTCACGCTGTACGGGGCCACGCTGCGCTTCGATGGGGCTCTTGTCGTGGCGATCTCGCAATCGGGAGAGTCGACGGATACGAATCTCGTCCTCGAGCGCGCGAAGGAGGGCGGAGCGCTTACCATCGGCATCACCAACGAGCCGGAAAGCACGCTCGCCAGGATGGCCGAGTATACCTTCCTGGTCCGCGCCGGAAAGGAGAAGAGCGTTGCCGCCACCAAGACGTACACGGGGCAGTTGCTGATGCTCTATCTGCTTGCCTACGCGCTGGGGGCGCGGCTGAAACTGGATGACCTGCGGCGGCTTCCGGATTGGGCGGCGGCGGCGCTCGAACTGGAGAAGGAGATATCGGACCGCGCCGAGCGGTACCGTTTCATGACCCACTCGGTGGTTGTAGGCAGGGGGTTGAACTATGCGAACGCTTTCGAGTTCGCGTTGAAGATGATGGAGACGTGCTATGTAGTGGCCGAGCGGTTCTCTTCGGCTGATTTCCTGCACGGTCCGATTGCGATGGTCGAGCGTTCGTTCCCGGTGTTTCTTTTCGCGCCGGGTGGAGTCACCTGGACCTCGATGAAGGAGATGCATGACAAGCTGACGAGCCTGAAGGCGGAAACGCTGCTCATCACCGACGCTTCCTGCCGGGAGGCAGCCGGGCTCGACAGGCGGCGCGTCATTACGATTCCGGCCAGGTTGCGGCGCGCGGGTCCGCTTCCCGAGGAGGTTTTCACGCCGATTCCGTACATCATTCCCGCGCAGTTGTTCGCCGCGAGCCTGGCGGTGGAGAAGGGATTGGATCCCGACCAACCGCGGACGCTGAGCAAGGTTACACGGACCCTGTAGGGGCGTCAGCGGATATCGATGATCTTATTCAAGGTAATCTCCAGGGGTTGGGCCGGTGTTCTCAGCCCATCGGGCGATTCGAGGAAAATCGTGTAGGTTCCGGCAGGCAGGCTCAGACGCGCCGGGGCTTTTTCTTTCCAGGGTTTTCCGTCAAGGTAGATGGTGGATCCGGTGTGCCCGTGCACGGCCACGGTTCCCATGGGGCGGTCGAGCTGGATGGAAACGTCAATCTGGTCCGGCACGCGGATCAGACGGTGTGTATCCATGTAGCCTTCAAGCGACGCCGACAAATAGTATTCACCCTTGGGCAGGTCGAGGGAACAGGGCGTTATGCAACTCTGGCTTCTTGCCGACGCCTTCGCGCCGGGAGGTTGCGTACGGATCTCGACGGGGACCACTTCCGGCTGAGGTTCCGCAGGCGGGGACTGGGTTCGCGGCGGGACCGGGTCCGGCTTGCGGAGAGGGATGGCGGCGGGTGATTTCGGGGCCGGTGTATTCAGAACAGGCGCCGGACGCGGTGTGGGCGTGTCCGGTTTCCGCTTCGAAGACCAGACGAAGAAGATGCCGGCAACAGCCAGAACTCCCGCCGTGAACCCCGCCAGCGCCTTCACTCCCCGCGGCTTCGAAGGGGGTAGCAGTTCCGCCACGGGAGCAGCGGCGGGCCGCGGCGGCTCCGGTTTGGGCGCGGGCGAAGCGGGACGCCAGGTCTTGCGGGTCCGGCAAGCAGTCTTCAAAGCATCAACAAATTCCGTGCAGCTTGCGTAGCGATCGGCCGGCGCCTTGGCGAGCGCTTTCCGAAGCGCGATTTCGACCGCCGGAGATAAGGACGGGTTCAACTCCCTCACCGGGATGGGGGGCTGAAAAACGATGTTGTACAGCAGGGCGGAGATGGAATCCGCATGGAAGGGTTTCCGGCCGGTCAACATCTCGAAGGCGACGACAGCGAGCGAAAACTGATCGGCGGCCGGGCTGAGGGACTTGTTCGAGATCTGCTCGGGCGCCATGTAGGACGGGGTTCCGAGCACCATTCCGGACGTGGCCGTCTTTTGAGAATCGAGGCGCGCGACGCCGAAATCGGCGATCTTCACCTTGCCGGACGGCGTGACCATGAGGTTTGCCGGTTTGATGTCGCGGTGCAGCACACCCTTCGAATGGGCGTAGTCCATGGCGGCAGCGGTCTGTTCGAGCATGCTCAAGACCTCGTCCGGTTGGAGAGCGCCCTGGTTCATTCTGTCGAAGAGGGTGACGCC
Organism: Bryobacteraceae bacterium; assembly: GCA_019187195.1. Taxonomy (GTDB): domain Bacteria; phylum Acidobacteriota; class Terriglobia; order Bryobacterales; family Bryobacteraceae; genus CADEFT01. The sequence continues at coordinate 88,850 of JABAQT010000020.1, read as the reverse complement.
CTCGACGAACTCCATCACGATGCTGGCTGTGTGCCCCGAATACTGGATGTCGTAGATGGTGACGATTCCGGGGTGGGAGAGGATGCCGGCGGAGCGTGCTTCCCGGAACAGGCGGCTCTGCAACGCCTGCACTTCATGCGGCTCGCTCAGGTTGTCGAGGTTGATGGTCTTGATGGCGGCCAGGCGGCCAATCGCCGGGTCTTCCGCGAGATACACGACGCCCATGGCCCCCCGGCCCAACTCCCGGATCACGCGGTAACGGCCGATTGAATCCATGGGATCTTTCCCGGATGACAGGGCAGGGGTGCAATTCGTCTCGCGGCTTACAATGGAGGCCTGCTCTGCCATACATCATCTAACGCGGTTTTCGGGGATGAAAGGCACCAAAAATTCCCGCAAGAAGCCGGAGGGGCACTAGAATGGGTTGAGGATTGGCTCACTTGCCCAACCTGAACGATATGCATTCCATAGCCAGTCCGCGCAACCCGCTGCTCAAGGAGATTCGGCGCGCCCTGCTGCGCGGGGCGCTCACCGAAGACGGGTGCGCGGTCGCGGAGAGCTTCCATCTGCTCGAGGAAGCGCTGCGCAGCGATTGCCATGTGCCCGTGGTTCTCTCGGCCGAAACCGCGCGCGATACTGTCGCGAGGCATGTCCGGAATCTGAAGGATGTGCAGTTTTCCGTGGTTCCGGATGCTCTTTTCCGGCAGCTTTCGAGCACGGAGTCGAGCCAGGGGGTGCTGGCGCTGGTGAAACCGCCGCGGTGGACGATGGAGGAGTTGTTCCGTGGGCGCACGTTGCTGCTGGTACTGGACGGCGTGCAGGATCCGGGGAATGCGGGTACAATTGTGCGCGCGGGAGAGGCTTTCGGCGCGACCGGGGTGTTGTTTCTGAAGGGGACGGTGAGTCCCTACAACGCGAAAGCATTGCGCGCTTCAGCGGGTTCGCTGTTTCGTCTGCCGGTCGTGCACGGGATGGAGGGCGGTCTCGCGCGCGCCGCGATGGCGCAGCGGCGCCTCGACGTGTATGCGGCCGTGCCGGGCGCCCCGATTCAAGTGGGGGATGTGGATTTCACCCGGCGGTGCGCGCTGATCGTGGGTAGTGAAGGCCGGGGGGTGAGTGAGGAGTTGCGATCGGCGGCGCGGGAGGTATCGATCCCCACTTTGGGTGTCGACTCGCTCAATGCGGCCATGGCGGCGACCGTGATCCTGTACGAGGCCGGCCGCCAGCGGCGCGTGGCGGTATAGACGTGAGCCTATTTGAACCATCTCCGCTCGCCTCCCCGGCGGATGCGCCGCGTCCGCTGGCCGAGCGCATGCGCCCGCAGAGCCTGGAGGAGTACGCCGGCCAGGAGCACATTCTCGGGCCGGGAAAGCCGCTGCGCGCGCAGATCGAGCGGGATCAGCTCACTTCCATGATTCTGTGGGGGCCTCCGGGGGTGGGCAAGACTTCGCTGGCGCGGTTGATCGCGCGGCTGACGCGCTGCGACTTTGTCCCTTTCAGCGCGGTCACCAGCGGCATCAAGGAGGTGAGGGCTGTCATGGCGGAGGCCGAGCACAACCGCAGACTCGGCCGGCGGACTGTTCTGTTTGTGGATGAGATTCACCGCTTCAACAAGGCGCAGCAGGATGCGTTCCTGCCGTATGTCGAGCAGGGAGACGTGATCCTCATCGGCGCCACGACGGAGAACCCCTCGTTCGAGGTGATTTCGGCGCTGCTTTCACGGTCAAAGGTCTACACGCTGCGGGCATTGAACCCGGATGAGATCGCGATGTTGCTGCGGCGCGCTCTCGAGGACAAGGAGCGAGGCCTGGGAGCGCGGCACCTGCGGATCACGGACGAACAGATCAGGCAGATCGCGGTATACGCGAACGGCGACGCGCGGGCGGGCTACACGGTGCTCGAATTGCTGGCCGCGGCGGCGGGGGAGGACGGCACGGCTCCCGCCCAACTGCTCGAGGATGTGATTCAACGGAAGATGCTGCTCTACGATAAGTCGGGCGAGGAGCATTTCAACCTGATTTCGGCTCTGCACAAGTCGGTGAGATCGAGCGATCCCGACGCGGCTCTGTACTGGCTGGCGCGGATGCTCGAGGCGGGCGAGGACCGGTTGTACATTGCGCGCCGCCTGGTGCGGATGGCGATCGAGGATATCGGACTGGCGGATCCGCGGGCGCTCGAGCAGGCCATCGCGGCGCAGCAGTGCGTACATTTTCTGGGGATTCCGGAGGGGGACCAGGCGCTGGCGCAGTTGGCGATATATCTGGCCGTGGCTCCGAAATCCGATGCGGCGTATACGGCGCTGGCGGCGGCTTCCGAACGGGCGAGACACGCTCTTGCCGAGCCGGTTCCGATGCAGTTGCGCAACGCACCGTCGCCGTTGATGAAGGAACTCGGCTACCACGAGGGATACCAGCACGCGCACCAGTTCGAGGGCGGCTTGACGGAGATGGAGTGCATGCCGCCGTCGCTGGCGGGGACGGAGTTTTACCATCCCTCGAACCGCGGCGTCGAGGCGCGGATTGGGGAAAGGCTGGCGGAGATCAGGAAGTGGAAGCGGGAGCGGCGGGCGGGCAGGGAGCGGGAATAGCCCTATACCGCATGCACAGGGTCAGATCATGTCAGGCAAGACAAATGCTGGATGCTTGGATGACCGTGCCGTGTCTCATCGGCCGATTGGCAATCGCCAGGACGCCCGCACCGGACATCTTCGGGTCGAGTTTTCGGGCGCCGTGGTGACGAGAGTAGTAGTCCACCAGAATCTGGCGCATGAGATGAGCCGCGCGGCAATTCCATAGAAGTGATTGTGGTCCCGCCATGTCCGCGGCGCCTGCCCGGACAGACGCAGAAAAAAAAGGCTGGAACCGGCGCAAGAACGGCGCCTCCTAAGTTTTCAGGGCTTGGCACCGATCATTTCATGAAGCTCGCCGAGTGAGGTCATCTTGGCGGCTTTTCCCGATTGACACGTCATGCTATGAATTTTGTGATCGAGCTATGACGACGCATGCCGGAGTCAGCCGGTCAGCGTGATCTGCTGAAGTCCATACCGGCAGCTCTCGCGTACACCCTCCGGACTGAGCCTCCGGCCAGCAGCAACTGCCGCCGCCTTGCGAATGACGCCGGTTATCTCGCCGAAGAGCCAATCGCTCGCAGTTTCGATCTCTTTCACGGCCCTCCGGTGCAGGCCGGGCCGAACCCGGCCGGTCCATTCGATCCGCAGGTCGTCCAAGCGCGCGCCGAAAACCTGGAGCGTGTCGTGGATATAGAGGATGTCCTTCGCCTGGTCATCAGCGCTTCGCTTTCCGTGGATCAGAAGCTTCTGTGCGAGGAAGGCCATCGGGTTCGCGACGCGGACCGCCTTAGGCGCGTGCAATCCGAAATTATCTTCGCCCAGTTCAACCGTCCAGGGATGGTTCAGGAGCAATTCGATGAACCGTAACCGCTGCGAATTGACGCCAGCGATCTGCGCAGTCGCCTTCCGCTTTCCGGATCTTGTGTACTCGCCGCCGCTGAGAGGCGTAAGGAACTCTGCGTAGAACCCGCTACCGCTTTCTCCCAGATGATAGAGCGTCGCCGGCGGCGTGTCGTCGCCGCGGAACTCTTACATAAAACCATACGCGACAAGAGCGTCTCGAATGGCCGGCGTTTGCGAAGGCAAAGTCCGCGGAAGAGCAACGTCGGCGTCAAGGGTCATCAGTGGCGCGAAGTCGAGCTTCTGCGCGGCGGGATGCAGGTGGTACAACCGGTGGGCCCAGCCCCCCAACGATGACCATGCGCTCGAGCCAGGGATCGAGCGCAGTAATCAGACGGGAGAATCCCGCGATATCCGTTGCCAGAGCCATCACTTATTCCTCAGAAGCGGACCAAGTGCCCGGCGTGCTATTTCATCTGCTTGCGCCCTGCCACGAGCAGGATGCTCCGAAACATCGAGCCACACCTGCAGGATGTCGGCACACGGCACTCCGTCCTTCACAACGGCGGCGCGAAACACTGCTTCCGGGTTTGCGGCGATGCGGATGAAGGCGTCCGGGCCGTGCCCGGCGCCCTCGATCGAAAGGCCCCATTTTTTGAGTACCAGCGGCTCGAACCGCTCCATATAGATGTAAGGCGGCACGCCATGGACGAACCCGAATCCCAGTGCATCGGCCGCGGCGAAGAGTCCAAGACACGCTCTGGGCTGGCGCCTGCGCCCGGCTTGCGGGTGACCAGCGGAAGGGATACAGGCGGAGTAGGACTTGAGCAACCCGGCGAATGCAGATCGATCTCGCTTGACCAACCAGCGGACGGGAAACTCACGCGCGGACTCCCGCCGAGCAGACCAGCGGCCCAACAGTTCGGGAATCCGTGCCAGTGCCAGGACTTCCTGATCCGGATCAACGAATCCTTCGTTTTCCAATCGGCGCACCAGCCGAACGGCGCTCATCACAGACACCCCAGCTGCTCTCGCCAACTCCGTTGGGTTTCTGTAGCGGGATCGTGGCGCCGATAGAAGATCCTCCGGAATCGACTGCGCCAGCAGGATCTTCAGCATCCACTGGTTGAGGTCGGAGAACAACTGTGGCAACGGCTGTCCGGCGATCTGCCGGCGCGCGCGATTCTCCTTAGAAGAAGGGCGCGCGTTGAGGATCTCCAATCCGTGGCCCCAAAATGCCCGCAAGCCCGCCGCATCCACAAGTCCGACGACCATCCGCGGAGCGACGCGATCCGCATACCTCTGGACAGAATCGACGACAGCCGGCGGAAATCGTTCGGCTCCCACTACTGCGACCGGAACCACGGTTTCCGGAAATTGCCTGGCAAATGCCTGCGCCTCGAGGATGGCTTGCGATAGCAACGGAATCACACGATCACTCCGCCCCTCCGAGGATCGTTTAATCTCGATGATGTACTTGCGCCCTCCGCCCTCCACGATGAGGTCTGGTTGAGGGCCATCGCTTCGCCGGGGGTGATGGACGCGCCAAGATGGCCGACGAAAAGCGTCGGCCACGAGCCGGTCAAGATCGTCAGCGGCAGCCATGATGTTCCTCGATGTTCACAGGGCCGTGCGAAATCACA
>JABAQT010000020.1:0-83698 GCA_019187195.1 Bryobacteraceae bacterium | reverse complement strand
ATTGAAGTCAAAGACTGCCGGACGAAGCCGCGAACGCCCTGTGCGAAGAGTTTGGCGTCAAGATTCGCGACAGTCTTGCGGGGGTGATGGCCGGCTCCTGTCAGGCGGACGGCGCCGATCCTGTAGAATGTGGGGTACTGTGATTCGACCCCTCCTTCTGGTTGTGCTCGTGTCTTTGTGCGCGTGGGCCCAGGATTTGCCGCGTCAGATGTCCGAAATCGTGGCGGCGAACTGTCTGGGCTGTCACGGGGCCGCGGTGAGGATGTCGGGCCTGGATCTGCGCACTCGCGAGTCGATGTTGAAGGGCGGCAAGAGCGGCGCGGCGCTGGTTCCCGGCGATCCGATGAAGAGCAAGATCTATCGCCATGCGGCGGGCATCGATCAGCCCCGGATGCCTCCGGACAAGAAACTCCAGGACTGGCAGCTTACGGTGGTTTCCCGATGGATCGGCACGGGGGCTCCGCTGGATAAGCCGGTCGAAGCGGCGGACACGCGGAAGGCGATGGCGGCGATGGAAGAGAAGCCGATCAGCGAGGAGGAGCGGCAGTTCTGGTCGTTCCGTCCCATCGGGCGGCCGGCGCCGCCGGCGGTTGTGGATGTGGGGTGGGTTCGTACTCCGATTGATGCCTTCCTGCGGAAGACCCTCGAGGATCATAAGCTCGAGCCGTCGCCGGCGGCCGGCAAACGAGTGCTCGCGCGACGCGCGTACCTCGATGTGTGGGGATTGCCGCCCACGCCGGCTCAAGTGGATGCATTCGTGAATGACACGCGTCCGGATGCCTGGGAGAGACTGGTGGACCAACTGCTTGCGTCACCGCGGTACGGCGAGAGGTGGGGCAGCCACTGGCTGGACCTGGTGCGATACGCCGATTCCGGCGGATTCGAATATGACCGCGACCGTCCGGATGCCTGGCGCTACCGCGACTGGGTAATCCAGGCGATTGCGAGCGATATGCCTTACGATCTGTTTGCGCGGCTGCAACTGGCTGGGGATGAGATCGCGCCGGATGACAGGAACGCGCTGATCGCCACGGGCTTTCTGCGCCACGGGCTCGATCACAACGTGAAGAGTGAAATGACGCGGATGGACGAACTCGATGACCTGGTAGTAACGACCTCGAACAGCTTCCTCGGCGTCACGGTGGGTTGCGCGCGCTGCCACAATCACAAGTTCGATCCCATCCCGCAGAAGGATTACTACCGGATTCAGGCGGTGTTCTTTTCGACTAAGAATCATGATGTTCCGCTGGTGGAGGAGGAAGCGGCGCGGCGGTTCAAGAGGGAGAACGAGCGGATCGATGATCTCGAGAAGCCGCTGAAGGATGCCGCCGAGGCGCTGAAGAAGCCATATCGCGACAGGAAGATGGCCGAGGAGCGCGCCCGGCTGCCGGAGTATGTGCGGGAGGCCCTGCGGACGCCGGCGGAAAAGCGCACGGAAGGCCAGAAACTGAATGTCATCCAGGTGGAAAAGACGCGCAATTTTTCGGAAGCGGACGTCGTGGCCTCGATGAGCGATGAGGACAGGGCGCGGCTCGGGGACATCGAGAGGCAGATCAAGAAACTCGAGGGGGCGCGGCCGGAGCGGCTACCTTCGGCGATGGCGATCGGCGAGGGTGGGCCGAAGCCCGATCCGTCTTACTTCCTGTATCGGGGCAGCCCCGATTCGAAAGGTTCGCTGATGCGGCCGGGCGTACTGAGCGTGGTGGCGCGGCAAGAGCCGGAATTTCCGCCGCCGCCCCCTGGAGCGAGATCCAGCTACCGCCGCAAGGCATTCGCCGAATGGCTCACCTCGAGAGGGAACCCGCTGTTTGCGAGGGTGATGGTGAACCGCATCTGGCAGCATCACTTCGGTGAGGGCATTGTCCGCACGCCGAGCAATTTCGGAAAGACGGGCGAGCGGCCGTCGCATCCCGAACTGCTCGACTGGCTGGCGGACGAGTTCATCCGCAAGGATTACAGCATGAAGGCGATGCACAAGCTGATGCTGATGTCCGCCGCCTATCAGATGTCGAGTGACGACAATGCGGCGGGCATCGCCGCCGATCCGGAGAACCGTTTTCTGTGGCGGATGCCGCGGCAGCGGCTGGAGGGCGAGATCATTCGTGACAGCATGCTGGCGGTCTCCGGCACGCTCGATGAGAAAGCCGGCGGGCCGGGCGTGTTTCCTTTCATCGACCCGTCGCTGTTCCAGGGCAGTTCCGGCCGCGCGTGGGCGGGAAAGCCCGACAGCGATCCGAGCACGTGGCGGCGCAGCATCTACATCCATTCGAAGCGCAGCATTCCACTGCCGATGCTCGATGTGTTCGACAAGCCGGACGGAATCTCTTCGTGCCCGAGGCGGAACCGCTCGACGATTGCGCCACAGGCGCTGATTCTGATGAACAACAGCTTCGTGCGCTTCGAGGCGAAGCAGTTCGCCAAGCGGGTGGAGCGGGAGGCCGGCGCCGATCCGGGCAGGCAGGTGGAACTCGCTTTCGCGCTGGCCTTCCAGCGGGCGCCCGATGCCGCGGAGAAGGCAACGGCGGTGAAGTTTCTGGATGGCGGCGGGGAATCGCTTGCGGATTTCTGCCAGGCCATCTTCAACAGCAACGAATTCGTGTACGCGCCATGAGATATCTTTCCCGGCGGGAATTGCTTCAGCGGGCAGGCGGCGGCATCGCCGGCCTGGCATTCGCGGACCTGATGAACAGCGAACAGGCCCGGGCGGCCGGCGGGTCCAATCCGCTCGCCGCGCGCGCGCCCCACTTTGCGGCCAAAGCCAAGGCGGTCATCTCGATCTTCTGTTACGGCGGCGTCTCGCACGTGGACAGTTTCGACCCCAAGCCGGAACTTTACAAGCGCCGGGGCGAGGTGATGTCCGGCAAGGGTGAGGTGGTGGTGTCGCAAGGCAACCCCGGCGGGCTCATGCCGTCGCCGTGGGGCTTCAAGAAGTACGGCGAGTGCGGGCGGGACGTTTCGGACCTGTTTCCGAAGACGGCGGAGATGGTGGACGATCTGGCGTTTATCCGGTCGATGTACGCCATCAGCAACGATCATGCTCCGGCGCTGTTCCAGATGAACACCGGGAGCGTCCTGCCGGGCCATCCGAGCATGGGGAGCTGGATCACTTACGGACTGGGAACGGAGAACCAGAACCTGCCGGCGTTTGTGGTGTTCACGGACCCTCGGGGCGGTCCCATCGGCGGCGCTCCCAATTGGATGAACGGCTTTATGCCGGCGGCGTACCAGGGCACACAGTTCCGCTCGACGGGGGACCCGATTGTGGACCTCAAGCCGGGCGCGGACATGACGCCGGAGAGGCAGCGGAGATGGCTGCGCCTGCTCGGCGAGTTGAACGCCGCGCACGCTCGCGTGAACCCGGACGATTCGGAGCTTTCAGCGCGCATCGCGACTTATGAACTGGCTTTTCGCATGCAGACGAGCGCGCTCGAGGCCGTGGATGTGGAGAAGGAGAGCGCGGCCACGAAGAAGTTGTATGGGCTCGACAGCAAGATCACCGAATATTTCGGACGGCAGTGTCTGATGGCGCGGCGGCTGGTGGAACGCGGGGTGAGGATGGTGCAGATCTATTCGGGCGGCGGCAATTTTCAGTCGAGCTGGGATGCGCATTGGGATATCGCCGAGAACCACGGCATGCATGCGGCGGAGACGGACGGTCCCGTCGCCGGCATGTTGCGGGATCTGAAATCACGAGGGATGCTCGACTCGACTCTGGTGCTATGGCATGGCGAGTTTGGCCGCATGCCCATTTCGCAACGCATGAACGGACGCGACCACAACCCGCACGTGTTCACGGTATGGCTGGCGGGAGGGGGCGTGAAGGGCGGAATAGCGGCGGGCAGTTCCGACGAGTTCGGCTACAAGGTGGCGGAGGGCGGAAAGTCGATCAACGATCTGCACGCCACCGTGCTCCACCTGCTGGGTCTGAACCACGAGAAGCTCACGTACTTTTACAACGGGCGCAATATGCGGCTCACGGATGTTTCGGGGAGCGTGATTCGCGAGATACTAGCCTGACGGCGAGAGCGAGCGCGGCGGCCAGCGCGGCGGCGAAAACGAAGAGGTGCCAGACGTGGGCTTTGAGCCAGCCCATGGTGTGTTCGCCGAGTTGCGATCCGAGATAGGCGAGTCCGAAATAGCGCGGAATGCGGGCGGCGAGCACGACGAGGAGATAGTTGAGCGGCTTCACGCCGAGCGCGCCGGCGGAAAGCACGAACACTTTCAATGGCATGGGGATGGGCAGCAGGGCGGGGATGAAGACCGTAATCAGTCCGTAGGTTTGAAACCATTCCCGGAAGCGGTGGGCGCGTCCGCCCGCGGCGACGCGGTCAAGGTAGGCCTGGCCGCCTTTGCGCCCGATGTAGAAGAGCACCATGCTTCCGATGGCGGAGCCGAGGACAGCCATTGCGGCATCCAGATAGGCGGAGGGGGGGTTCAGGGCGGCCGTCGCCACGACAAGGGCATCGACCGCGGCGGGCAGGGGGATGCCGGCGGAATCGAGAATTGCGAGAACGAGAAGGCCGAGAGGCCCCCAGGAAGTCAAGACGGCGACTATTTTTTTCAAGCCGACTGTCCGCCGATCAAGCGCATCATTCCGTCCTCATCGAGCACGGGAATGCCCAACTCTTTCGCTTTCGCGAGTTTCGTGCCCGCTTCTTCGCCGGCGATCACATAGCTCGTTTTGCCGCTTACGCCGGCGGCCACCTTTCCGCCGGCGGCCTCGATTTTCGCTTTGGCCTCCTCGCGGCTCATGGTGGGGAGCGTGCCGGTGAGGACGAAAGTCTTGCCCGCGAGAACACCCTGGACGGCGGTGGCGCGAACCTCCTGCTTGAACTGGAGGCCCGCCGCGCGCAACCGCTCGACCAGTTCCTGATTGTGACGCTCGCGGAAAAAGCGCCGGATGCTTTCGGCGACTTTGGGACCAACCTCCTCCGCGGTTTGCAGCAGGCTTGTGTCCGCGGCCGCGATTCTGTCGAGATCGCCGAAAGTGCCGGCCAGAATCTGCGCGGTGCGCTCGCCGACGAAGGGAATGCCGAGTCCGTTAAGAAGGCGGGAGAGGGGGCGGCCGCGCGAGCGTTCCACGTTCTGAAGGATCTTCGTGGCGGATTTTTCGCCCATGCGTTCGAGTTCCAGCAACTGCTCGAGGGTGAGTCCGTAGATATCCGCTACGCTCTTCACCCAACCGCGGTCCACCAACTGATCCACCAGCGCTTCGCCCATTCCATCAATGTCCATGACTCCGCGGGAGGCGAAGAATCGCACCGTCTCCTTGAGGCGCGCGGGGCAGTTGCTGTTGATGCAGCGGCTGGCGGCCTCGCCTTCGGCGCGCACCACGTCGCCCCCGCAGACGGGGCACTGCTTCGGCATGTGAAAAGCGCGCCGTTCGCCGCCGTGGCTGACAACGCGGACCACTTTCGGGATAACGTCGCCGGAACGCTCGATGACGACGGTATCGCCGATGCGCAGGTTCAGCCGCTCGATTTCATCTTCGTTGTGGAGCGTGGCGCGCGAGACGGTCACTCCGCTGACGAAGACCGGATGGAGATGCGCCACGGGGGTGAGCGCGCCGGTGCGGCCCACCTGCACCTCGATGTTCTCGACGACCGTCTCCGCCTGCCTCGGGGGAAACTTGTAGGCAATGGCCCAGCGGGGGGCTTTCGCGGTGGAGCCGAGCGCGTCCTGCTGGGCCACGGAGTCCACTTTCGCCACGACGCCGTCGATCTCGTACGGAAACTCCTCGCGTTGTGCCTCCCACTGGCGGCAGACATCGTACAATTCTTCGACACCGGCGCATAGTTTGCGGTTGGGGTTGACCTTGAAGCCGAGGCTCCGCAGAGCTTCGAGCGTTTGCCACTGGCTCGGATAGTAGGGTTTGCCGTCCACGAGGAGGTAGTAGGCGAAGTAGTCGAGCTTGCGCGAGGCGGTGATCGACGGTTCGAGCACACGCAGGCTGCCGGCCGCGGAGTTGCGCGGGTTGGCGTACTTAGGCAGGCCCTCCTTTTCCCGCTCCTCGTTCAAACTTTCGAAGTAGCGGCGCGGCATCACCACTTCGCCGCGCACTTCCAACCGCGGCACGGGCGGGTTGACGCGCAGGGGCAAGGCGCGAATGGTGCGCGCGTTTTCGGTGACGTCCTCGCCCTCGACGCCGTCGCCGCGCGTGATGGCAAGGCGCAGCAGACCGTCCTCGTAATGCGCGGCCATGGAAAGGCCATCCATTTTGAGTTCGGCCACGTAGCGGAACTCCGCTCCGGCGAGCAGGTCGCGGACGCGCCGGTCGAAATCGCGCAGTTCGCCTTCGTTGAGCGCGTTGTCAAGGCTGAGCATGGGCGCGCCGTGGCGCACTTTGACGAAGCCTTCCCGAGGTTTTCCGCCGACGCGCTGGGTGGGGGAATCGGGTGTCAGCAGTTCGGGATGGGCCTTTTCGAGGGTCTGCAGCTCGCGCATGAGCGCGTCGTATTCGGCGTCGGAGATCTCGGGCTGATCGAGCACGTAGTAGAGGTGTTCGTGCCGCCGGATCCGCGTCCGCAAGGATTCGATACGCTCGGCAACAGAATCTTTCATGAACGTTTTATTATGGCAGGTAGCAAAGGATCGATTACATTATCCCCGTCTACCGGAACGCCTTCCTCATCTACAATCCTAATGCCGGCAGGTTGCGGCGCAATCCGAAACTTCTCGCGGCGGCCGCGCGCAGCCTGGAGGAACAGGGGCACGCGGTGACACTGAAGCCCACCGGCGGACCGGGCGACGCCACCCGCATCGCGGCGCGATGCGTGGACGGGGACGCCGATCTGATCCTGGCGGCGGGCGGCGACGGAACGATCAACGAGGTAGCCAACGGGATGATCGGGTCCCAAGTGCCGCTGGGCATCCTGCCCGCCGGGACAGCGAACGTGCTGGCCACGGAGACACGCCTGGGGAGTTGTCCGGCGCGGGCGGCGGGCGGCCTCGACGGTCTCGATCCGGTCCGGATTGCGGTGGGCCTGTTGCGGACGGAGGGCGCGGAGCGGCACTTTCTGCTGATGGCGGGCGCCGGGTTGGACGCGCACATCGTGGCGCATCTGAATCCGAAGGTGAAGAAGGCGCTCGGGAAAGGCGCTTACTGGCTCAGCGGCTGGCAATCGGCTTTCCGGCGGCTCGAGGAACTCGACGTGGAGTGCGGGAGCGAGCGCGTGCGCTGCAGTTTCGCGCTCGCGAGCCGGGTTCGCAACTACGGCGGGGATCTCGAGATTGCGCGCGGGGCCAGCCTGCTGCACGAACATTTCGAGGTGGTTTTGTTTGAAGGGGCCAATCCGCTGCGTTTCGTGAAGTACTTCGCCGGCGTGGTGGCGGGCAACGCCGGCCGCATGCGCGGGGTTCACGTGCTTCCGGCGCGGTGCGTTACGCTGCGGCCGGCGAGCCGGGAGACTGTTCACATCCAGGTGGACGGCGAAGAAGCCGGCACGCTTCCCGCGCGGTTGGAAGTGGTTCCCGATGCGCTAACCTTGCTGCTTCCGGCCGATTTTGCGAAACGTGAACGGCAACGATGGACAACCTCACGCACACCCTCACGGGATTGATGCTGTCGCGAGCGGGAATCAACCGCTGGTGTCCCCGGGCCACGGCTATTCTCCTGATCAGTTCGAATTTTCCGGATATCGATGCCGTCTATTCGTATGGCGGATCGCTCGACTACCTGGATCATCACCGCGGCATCACCCACGCGCTACTGGCGGTTCCGGTTCTGGCCGCGCTGGCGGCGGTGATCGTGCGAGTGGCGGGACGGCGGAGACTACCCTGGGCGCGCGCGGTGATTGCGGGATGCGCCGGGGTCCTGTCTCATCTGCTGCTCGACTTCACGAACACGTATGGCGTGCAGCTGCTGCTGCCTTTTTCGAGCGAATGGCTGCGGCTGGACATCACGAATGTGGTGGATTTGTGGATCTGGGCGCTGCTGGCGCTTTGCGTGGCGGGTCCGCTGCTTTCGCGCCTGGTGAGCAGCGAAATCGGAGCGAAGCCGGGCACGGGGCGCGGGGCCGCAATTTTCGCGCTGCTGGCGCTGAGCTGCTATGAGGGCGGACGCTATCTCATCCACCAGCGGGCGGTCAATGTGCTTGAGAGCTACAACTATGCAGGCTCGGCGCCCCGGCGCGTGGGGGCGTTTCCGGATTTCGCCAATCCCTTTTCCTGGAACACCGTCGTCGAGACGCCGAAGGCGGCGCTGATACAACGCATCAACCTGCTGCAGCCCTATGATCCGGCGGGCGGCGCGCCGTTCTACTATCCGCGGCAGACGGAGGCGCTCGAAGCGGCGCGGCGCACGGATGTTTTCCAACGCTACCTGCGGTTTGCGCAATTCCCGTTCTGGCAGGTTTCACCGGTGGCGCAACCGGAGGGCGGCGTTCGCGTGGAGGCGATGGACCTGCGGTTCGGCACGCCCCCGGCGCCGCGTTTCGTGGCCACCGCTATTCTCGATTCCGCGTTACAGGTGGTGCGGGCGGAATATGCGTTCGGACCGTTTCAGCGTTGACGCATCAGGCCGCGCGTAGAAAATCCGCCACCTGCTGGAACGCGTCGAAGGCGCGGGGGCACACGCCGGAGAGCGAGAAGAACGGATGGATCATGCCCTCATAGCGGGTATGGGCCACCGCCACGCCCGCCGTTTCGAGACGCGCGGCGAAGGCTTCGGCCTCATCGCGCAGCGGGTCGCATTCGGCGGTCAGCACGAGGGCCGGCGGCAATCCGCTCAGGTCCGGCGCGAGAAGCGGCGAGGCATAGGGATGGAGCCCGTCCTCCGGTTCCCGCAGATAGTGGTTACGGAACCACTCCATGGAAGCCCGTGTCAACTGATACCCGTCGGCGAACTCTTCGTAGGAGGGGGTGTCGAAGGAGGCGAGGTTCGTCACCGGATAGACCATCGCCTGTCCGGCGATGGCGGGGCCTTTTTCGTCGCGGCTCTTGAGAGCTACTACAGCCGCGAGATTTCCGCCGGCGCTGTCGCCGCCAACGTAGATCCGGCTTCGATCGACGCCGAGGCTCCGGGCGTTGGCCGCCGTCCAGTCGAGCGCGGCGTAACAATCCTCGACGGCGGCGGGGAAGCGATGCTCGGGGGCCAGGCGGTAGTCCACCGAGATCACGGCGGCTCCCGACCTGCGGGAGATGGCGCGGCAGGCCACATCGTGTGTTTCGAGGTTGCAAAGCACCCAACCGCCGCCATGAAAGAACACCAGTCCGGGGCGTGGCTCCGCGGATTGCGGCGTATAGACGCGAACCGGAATCTCTGTATCCGGGCCGGGAATACGGATGTCCTCGACGCGCGCCACCGGTTCGGGCTCCGCGCACGCGGATTTCATCATTTCCAAGGCGGCGGCACGGCCTTCGAGCGGCGTCAACTCGCACATCGGGGGCTTCCCCAACGCGTGAGCGGCTTCAAGCCATGCCCGCAGCGAGGGGTCCAACTTAGCACTCAACATCGACGCCATTGTAGCAGCGGGTTGGGCGCGGACTGGTTTTTTGGGGAGAGGAGGCGGTGAAGTCAGGAGCGAGGAACGGGGGTGGCGAGAAGGCTATCCACACCGAGGCGTTCGGCGACGCTCCGGCGGAACTCCTCGATGTCCACCATTTCGAACATGGGGCAGAGGTTGCAGGTGTGGGAGAGATTCCCGGTGAGGAGGCCTTCGCGGATTTCGACGAAGGGAGGGGAGTTGAGAGCGGCGGCGAGGTCCGCTCCATTGAACGGGCGGATGCGCTTGTACATGCAGCAGGGGGCGACGTCATTGGTGGCCCAGACGAACGCCTCGGTCCACGGCATGAAGCAGTTCTTTGTCTTTTTTCCCGGAAGCATGGGGCCGGGCGGCGGTTGCGGCGCTTCGTGACGGGAGCCATCGGCGTGGACGATCTGCACGAAGGTGCGGGACTTTCTGAACACCGGCCTGCCTTCACCGTGGTCGAGCTCCACTTCGGTGCGCATGACCTTGCGGCTGCCATGCAGAGCCTCTTCGACCGACGGGAGCACGGCAAACCACTTGCCCGCATCCTTCGCGAGCCAGCGGGCGCGTTCCACCGCGCGGCGGGCGCGGGCGAGATCCTCATCGCTCATGGAGCCGACAGGATTGATGGAGATGGCGCCGGGCAGATCGTCGTACTGGAAAAATTCGGAGATCTGGAAATGATCGATGCCGAGGGCGATGCCGCTGGCCACCCACTGGTCCACGAGGGTGATGATCCTGTCGCTCGCGACGGCGTTCCAAATCATATACGGCGGTTTGCGTCCCTCCTGATCACATTGAGCGCGGATGCGGCGGATGTTGGCGGTGAAGGTGTCGAAGGAGCCTCCCTTGCGGATGGCTTCGTAGAGCGCGGGGTCGGTTGTATCGATGCTGGCGGTGATTTCGCCGCAGAGGGAAAGCGCGCGGATGGCGTGATCCGTCATGGGCTTGGCGAGGTTGCTGATGATGGAAACCTGGAAACCGGCATCGAGGAGTTTGGCCAGGTAAAGATCCCAGCCGCGCACGATGGTGGTTTCCCCGCCGCCGGAAATCTGCACGGTGCGCACGCCCAGAGTTTTCATCTCTTCGACGAGGACATCGAAGGAGGCGAGATCGAGGTCATTCTTGCGGTGCCAGGGGCGGGTCACGGCGCAGTAGGTGCATTTGAGATTGCAGCGGGTGGTGAATTCCAGGGTGACCTTCCCGATGGAGCGGATGTGGAGAAGATCGTGATGCGGGGACGTCATGCCTTAGGGGAAGGGTAGCGTAGACGGGAGGGGGATGCCAACACGACCCTCCGACGGTGAGGACTGGTCAATGGGCCATTTTCTTTCGCGTCGGCCGGGCTGACGCTTCCGCGCGAAGGAGGTTGCGCGACGGAAGCGTAGGTTTCGACGGCCTATTAGAGCGCGTTTCACCTGCTGGTTGCGGAGTTCGTGGCAAACCGGCAGCTCCCTGACCAGTCGAGCACCGGCGAATGAGCGGCGCCAAGCGAACGATCGATCTTGCGGAGGAGATTTTCGTGACGTGGCGACGAATCCGCAAGAGAAAATCCGCGCAAAATCATCTGCTCTCGATGTTCGGCGCACGCTAGAGTGGCGAAAGGGGCCGGGATTGATTAAAATGAATTAACCTTCGGAAATCGTTATTGCGACGGCACATGAGTCGGATCCTAACGTTCGCGTTCTTCCTGGCGCTCGCCATCTGCGCGAGAGCGGACAGCCCTGCGAACACGACGGATGTATGCATAGCCACACCGGACGAGAGCGATTCGCCGGAAGTGGCGACTCTGGCGATTGAAGCGGGGCAGGAGTTAGGTCATTCGCTGTCGAGCCATGTGCGCAAAGTCTGGATGGGGCTCGTATCCACGCGGCCCGAATGGACATTGAGCGACCCACCCCCCACGAAGGAACACCTGCCTGAGAACACCCCGGTTACCCTGTTTCCGTGCAAGGAAGCCGGCCGCGGCCCACCACGCGCTTCGCGGTTGCCGTAACTCTCCACTGTTTCCATAGCCCTGTTAGACCTGCCGCGGCCCGTCTCCCTGGCGCGTGGTGTTTCCTGTTATCGATCCATGTTCATACGACTTCTACTTATATTCGTGATTTCCACCGCCGCCCGTTACTCCGTGGCACACGGCGCGGACGATCCTCTGACACTGGAGAGGGCGCTCGAGCTGGCGGATCAGTACAGTCCGCAGTTGCGGTTCGCGACGGCTGTCAGCGAGGGGGCCGAGGCGGCAATCGTGACCGCCCGCGCATATCCGAACCCGGAATTCGCCACGATGGCGGGGCCGCAGTACCGCCGCATGCCAACCGCGGAACCGGGACTGCTGCAGCATTACAGCGTTTCGCAGCCGATCGAGTTGCCTTCGCTGAGGAGGGCACGGATCAGCGCGGCCGAGCAAGGGCGAAAAAGCAGCGAATATGGCCAGTTGGAAGCGCGACTGGGGGTGCGAACCAGCGTCAAGCAAGCCTTCTACCTGGTGTTGCGGAGGAAGTCGGAGATCGGGCTGGCGCGCGAGAACCTGCGGCTGGTGGAGGATCTGCGGCGGCGCATCCAGGTGCAGGTGAACGTGGGGGAAGCGGCGCGGCTGGAGTTGACGAGGGCCGATGCTGAAGTTGCGACCGCGCAGACATTCGTCAACAGCGCGCAGTTGCGTTTTCTCAATGCGGTGGCGTCGTTGCGCACGGCCGTGAGCGCGCCGCTACCCGCGAATGTCGACCCGCGCGGAGCGCTCGATATCTCGCAACATCTGCCGCCGCTCGAGGTCTTGCAGAAAGAAATGATGGCGCACCATCCGGGTTTGTCGCTGGCGCGCTCGGAGATTGAACGGGCACAACGGCGATTGGGTACGGAGATCGCGCTGCGCAAGCCGCAGCCTTCGATCTATGCCGAATGGGAGCGGCAGCCGGACCTGGGCTTTTACCGTTTCGGGGTGACGCTGCCGATACCGGTGTGGAACAAGCGGGAAGGCCCCATCAGCGAAGCGGTGGCGGCTTTGAATCAAGCCAGGGCGTTTGCCGAGATGCGGCGCATTGAACTGACGGCGGCGCTCGAGCGGGCGTACGGGCAATACGAAGTAGCGGGCCAGCAGGTGGCTTCGTTCGAGAAAGGCGTTCTGAAAGAAGCCGAAGCCGCGCTGCAGGCGGCCGAGGCGGCGTTCAAGTTTGGCGAGCGGGGGATCATCGAGGTGCTGGACGCGCAGCGCGTGCTGCGCACGGTGCGGTCCGACTTTCTTACAGCTCAGTTTGATTTGCAGGCGGCGCTCATCGACGTCGAGGGATTGCGCGCCGCTAACTTGGGGAAACAGCCATGAATCATCCATACATCTTTCGCGGCGTCATTTTGGCGCTGTTGAGCTTCCTTCTCGCCGGATGCCAGAAGGGCAGTTCCGGCGAGGTGGCTGCCGCGTCCAATCCGGCGGCGCACAATCCGATGGAAATCACAATCAGCGACGATCTGTTCAGCCAGATCAAGATTGGAGAGCCGCGGTGGTCCGAGGTGGCGGGAACGCTGCGCGTGGCGGGCCGCGTGGAAGCGGATGAAAACCGCATGGCGCGGGTGAGCGCACCGGTGACGGGACGCATCACGATGTTGAACGCGGTCGAGGGACAGAATGTTCACAAAGGGCAGGTGCTGGCTATCATCCACAGCACGCAGCTTGCCGACGAGCAGTCCTCCTATCTGAAAGCGCGATCGCAGAAGCGGCTGGCCGAACGGGCCGTCGGACGGGCGAAACTGCTGCTCGAGGCGGGGGTGATCGGGGAGGCGGAACTTCAGCGCAGGGAAGCCGAGGTGGCTCAAGCGGCCGTGGATCTTTCTTCTTCGCGGGACCAATTGCGGGTACTTGGCATGTCGGAGGAGGCGCTGTCGAAACTCGAGACGTCGCCGTCGATCAGTTCGTTCTCGCAAGTGCTGGCGAGCATAGAGGGCACGGTTCTCGAGCGCAAGGCGACGATTGGACAGGTGATGCAGGCGGCGGAGATCGTGTGCGTGCTGGCGGATCTGTCGAACGTGTGGCTGGTGGCGGATGTGCCGGAGCAGGCGGCCGGGACGGTGGATATCGGAAAGACGGTGGAGGCGGAGATTCCGGCGTTGCCGGGAGTGACGGTGCGCGGGAAGCTGACTTTCGTCAGCGCGACGGTGAATCCGGAGACGCGGACGGTCCGCATCCGGATGGATCTCAAGAACCCTCACCGGCGGTTCAAGCCGGCCATGCTGGCGACGGTGATGCTTTCCGACAACACGGAGCGCAAGCAGGTGGTGCCGGACACGGCCGTGGTGCGTGAGGACAACCAGGACCACGTGTTTATTCAGACGGGGGAGCGCAGCTTTCTTCTGCGGCCGGTCACCCTGGGCGCCGAATTCGGCAAGCAGTGCGTGCTGACGGAGGGGGTGCGTCCGGGCGAGAAGATCGTGTTGGACGGCGCGTTCCATCTCAACAACGAACGCAAGCGGCGGGCGACGCAGGGGAGTTGAGGGATGCTCGATTTTGTAGTTCAGTCGGCGCTCCGGCAGCGTCTCGTGCTGGTGGTTATCTCGGCGGCGCTGTTCTTCTTCGGGATACACGCGGCGCAAAAGTTATCCGTGGATGCGTTTCCGGATGTCACCACGGTCCAGGTGCAGATTGCCACCGAGGCGCCGGGGAGGTCACCGGAAGAGGTGGAGCGATTCGTTACGGTGCCCGTGGAGATCGCGATGACGGGGTTGCCGGGTTTGACGGAAATGCGCTCGCTCAACAAGCCGGGCCTGTCGCTTGTGACGCTGGTGTTCGAGGACAGCACCAATGTCTACTTCGCGCGGCAACTGGTCAGTGAACGGCTCTCCCAGGCACGCGAGAAGATTCCAGCGGGCATCACGCCGACACTCGGTCCGGTGTCGTCCGCCCTGGGGGAGGTTTATCAGTACACGCTCGAGCGGCAGGACGACGGCGAACGGGTATTGAGCAAGGAAGAACTGGTCGAGCGGCGGATCGTGCAGGATTGGGTGGCGCGGCCGCTGCTGCGCTCGATTCCGGGGGTGGCGGAGATCAACTCCACCGGCGGGTATGTCAAGCAGTACCAGGTTCTGGTGGACCCCTTCAAGATGCGCTACTACGGCGTCACGATTCAGGATGTCTATCACGCGCTGGCAAGGAACAACGCGAACTCCGGAGGAGGCATCCTGCCGAGGAGCGCGGAGCAGTACCTGATTCGCGGAGTCGGGCTGATCCGCAGCCTCGATGACATTCGCACGATTGTGCTCAAGGAGGTAGGCTCGACGCCCGTTTTCATTCGCGACGTGGGAGAGGTGAAATTCGGCGAGGAAGTTCGCTACGGGGCGATGGTCAAGGGCGGTTACACGGAAGCGGTGGGCGGCATCGTGATGATGATCGCGGGAGGAAACGCCAAGGAAGTGGTGAGCCGCGTCAAGGCCCGCGTGGCGGAGATCAACTCACGCGGGATGCTGCCGGAGGGATTGCAGATTGTACCCTTCTACGACCGCTCCGAGTTGGTGGACGCCGCTTTGCACACGGTGATCAAGGTGCTGATTGAAGGGATCGCGCTGGTGGTGGTGATTCTGTTTCTTTTCCTGGGCGACCTGCGGAGCAGCCTGGTCGTGATCGCCACGCTGGTGCTGACTCCGCTGTTGACGTTCATCGTGATGAATCACGCGGGCCTTTCGGCGAATCTGATGTCGCTCGGGGGCCTGGCGATCGCCATCGGACTGATTGTGGACGGGTCGGTGGTGGTGGTGGAGAACGTGTTCGCCAAGCTCAGCCACCAGCGCTCGGGCAACAAGCTGCAAATGGTGTTCGAGGCGGTGAAGGAAGTGGGCACGCCGGTGATCTTCGGAATCAGCGTGATCATTCTGGTGTTTCTTCCGCTGATGACGCTCGAGGGGATGGAGGGGAAGATGTTCTCTCCGCTCGCCTACACCATCGCCATCGCGCTCGCGATTTCGCTGTTGTTGAGCCTGACGCTATCCCCGGTGCTTTCGTCCTATCTGCTGAAGGGCGGCAGCGAGCACGATACGCTGCTGGTGCGGGCGCTGAAGAAGCCCTACGTTTACGTTCTCCGCGCGGGGCTGCAAAACGAGAAGAAGACCATCGCGTTGTCGCTTGCGTTGTTCGTGGGGGCGCTGGCTCTATTTCCCTTCCTCGGAACGTCGTTCATCCCGGAGATGAAAGAGGGATCGATTTCTCCCAACATCGACCGCGTGCCGAACATCTCGCTCGATGAATCCATCAAGGTGGAGATGGAGGCGCTGCGCATGGTGCGAACCGTACCCGGCGTGAAGAAGGTGGTTTCGCGCATCGGGCGTGGAGAGTCTCCGGCGGACGCGGCGGGACCGAACGAAGCCGACGTCACGGCCTCCCTGAAACCCCGCGAGGAATGGCCGAAGGGGTGGACACAGGACACGATCGCCGACGAAATCCGCAGCCGGCTTCTGAAGATTCCGGGGGTGAACCTGGTGATGGCGCAACCGATCTCGGACCGCGTGGATGAACTGGTGACGGGAGTTCGCGCGGACGTTGCCGTGAAGCTTTTCGGCGATGATCTGAACGTTCTGATCGAGAAGGCCAACGAAATCGGGAAAGTAGCGAACACCATTCGCGGCGTGCGGGATATCAGGATCGACCGCGCCGGCGGGCAGCAGTATTTGAACATTGCCATTGACCGCCAGGCGATCGCCCGCTACGGGCTGAACGCCTCCGACGTGCACGACGTGATCGAGATGGCGATTGGCGGCAAGGCGGCGACGGAGATCTATGAAGGGGAGCGGCGCTTTCAGGCGGTGGTCCGGTTTCCCGTATCGCTGCGCAACAGCGTGGAGGAGATCAAGCGGATCATTCTCGAGACGCCGGCCAATGGCAAGGTGATGCTCGAGAGCCTGGCGGATATCCGGGTGGTGGAAGGTCCGGCGCAGATCAACAGGGACATGGCAAAGCGCCGCATTGTTACCGGGGTGAACGTACAGAACCGCGATCTGGGCGGATTCGTGGATGAACTGCGCCAGGAAGTGGCGCGCCGCGTTACGCTTCCAGCGGGCTACTACATCGAGTGGGGCGGGCAGTTCCAGAACATGGACAGGGCGTTGCGGCATTTGAAGATCATCGTGCCCATCACGATCGGCGCGATTTTCTTCCTGCTGTTCCTGTTGTTCGGCTCACTTCGCTTCGCCACGCTGATCATCACGGTGCTGCCGTTTGCATCGATCGGCGGGGTGGTGGCGCTGTATCTCACGGGAGAGTACCTGTCGGTTCCGGCGTCGGTCGGTTTCATCGCGTTGTGGGGAATCGCGGTATTGAACGGCGTGGTGCTCGTATCCTGCATACGAAAACTGCGGGAAGGGGGGCTCGATCAGAAACGGGCCGTGGTGGAAGGCGCGCTGATGCGTTTCCGCCCCGTGATGATGACGGCTACGGTGGCGGCCCTGGGGCTGGCACCGTTCCTGTTCGCCACCGGTCCGGGTTCGGAGGTGCAACGTCCGCTGGCGATCGTCGTAATCGGCGGGCTGTTCACGTCGACGCTGCTGACGCTGATCGTGGTGCCCACTATCTACCGGCTGTTCGAGGGTAAGGGGCCGGTGGAGAGCGCGGGCGACGAGACCGAGGAATTTGCTTCGGCCGCGCATTGAAGCGGGCACTCCGGCGCCGCGTGACGTGGTACATTCCGGAAGGAAACCATCTGCATGCGAATGTCCCGCGGAGTGATTTGGGTAGCGGCGCTGGCAGCGATGGCCGCGCACGCGGAACCGGAGGCCGGAAGGCCGGTAGAGAGGACATCGCGCCCGCTCAGCCTGCAGCGCCGTATCGGCGCACTGCTGGCGGCCAAACCCGCGCGGGACGCACACTGGGGGATTCATGTGGTGGAGTTGAAGACCGGCCGCGTGGTGTACGAACACAACGCGGGCGGGCGCTTCGCCCCCGCCTCGAACATGAAGCTATTCACCACCGCGCTCGCCTTGTCGCGATTGGGCAAGGATTACCGTTTCGTGACCACGGTGCGGGCGGACCAGAACCCGGACGGTGAGGGGCGCATCGAGGGCGACTTGCGCCTGGTTGGCGGGGCCGACCCCACATTCTCGGGGAGAGCATATCCCTACCGGAAAGACGACGATGCGCCGAATCCGCTGGAGCCGGTGGAAGCGCTGTGCAACGCGATTCTTGACCGCGGGGTTCGCGTGATCAGCGGCGACGTCGTGGGCGATGACAGGTTGTTTCCTTATGACCCCTACCCGGAGGGTTGGACCGTGGATGACAGCATCTGGGAGTACGGCGCTCCGGTGAGCGCGCTGGTTTTCAACGACAATGCGTTCACCCTGGCGGTGCGGCCGGGCGCGGGAGAGGGCCTGCCGGCCCGCGTGATGCTGAGTCCTCCGGCGATTCCCCTTGTCATCGACAACCAGGTGACCACGGTGGGCGACGGCAGTGTTTCGGACGTGCAGGTGAAACGACTGGCGGGCTCGCGTGAGGTGCGCATAACAGGACAGTTGCGGTTGCGGAGCAAGGGAGTGCGTCAACTGCTGGCGGTGAACGATCCGGCGCTCTATGCGGCGTATGTTCTGCATGACGAGTTGACGCGGCGAGGCGTGCGGATCGACGGAGTTCCGGTGGCGCGTCATCGCTGGTCTCCGGAGGAGCCCTTCGATCGGAAGGAAGGCGTGGAACTGGCGCGGCGGGAATCGCCTCCGCTTTCCGAGGTGGCGCGGGTGGTGGACAAAGTCAGCCAGAACCTGCACGCCGAGATCCTGTTGCGCGAAGTGGCCCGGGTAAGAGAGAAGGACGCAACAAGGGAGGCCGGATTGAAGGAGATGAAGGAGTTTCTCGACGAAATCGGAGTGCCGGTGGATGCCTATCATTTCGAGGACGGCTCGGGGCTGTCGCGGCGGACGCTGGTGACTCCGGCGGCGGTGACGCGCCTGCTGGTCTACATGGATGGCCGGGAGCACGATGGATGGGACAGAATGTTGCCGGTTGGGGGAGAGGACGGGACTCTCGAGTCGCGGTTTGAAAAGGCTCGTCTCGCCTCGGCCATCCATGCCAAGACCGGAACACTTTCGACGGCAAGCGCGCTTTCCGGATATGTCACCACGAGGCGCAAGGCGCGCCTCGCTTTCTCGATCATTGCCAATGGTTATACGATGCGTTCTTCCGAGGTGCGCCGGGTGATTGATAGAATTGGATTAGCGTTGATTGATTGGGAAGGGAACTGATTCATATGCCCATCTTTGAATATGCATGCGATGAATGCGGAACGAAGTTCGAGAAGCTGGTGCGGCGGGCGGAGGACGCCATCGAATGTCCGAAGTGCGCGTCGAGCCATCTGACGCAGCAACTCTCGACGTTTTCCGCGCACGCCAACGGTTCTCCGGCGCGGAGTGAAATGCCGCAATGTCCCGGCGGGATGTGCGGAAGCCCGGATTTCTGCGGCCGGAACTGACGCCGCATCCAAATGGACGAACGCGATTTCTTCGTCGAGTCGAGGACCACGAAGGCGATTGACCTGGTGTGCAGCTTTTGCCGGGGCAAGGAATCTTACGAACTGCCCTGGGTTGTCCGCAGGAAGAAGGGCGCGGTCCCGCGCGGGGCCGATGAGCGCGACCGCGCGAAGTTCGCCAAGATGCAGAGCTACATGGTTCTGGCGCAGGACAAGGTATCCTGCAAGCGCTGCCGCAAGCCTTTCGACGTATCGGGAACCAAGACCATCGCATTTCTGACCGAGTAAGGGCGGGAAGGGAATGCGGTTCCACTTCCACCGGCTGCGTTTCGAGATGGAAGCGAGAGAGGCGGTGTATCTGCCGCCGGGAAAAGCGGGGAACGTGTTGCGCGGGTCCCTGGGGCTGATGCTGCGCGCAGCCGATGCGGGGGCATATGAGAGGATGTTCGCGCCGCGTACGGCGGGCGGCCCGAGCGGATTCGCCGACGCGCCGCGACCCTTCGTATTCCGCGTGGCGGAGTTGGAGGCGGGATTGCGGGCGGAGCCGGGAGAACGGTTTGTTTTCGGGATGAACCTGTTTGAGGAGGGTGGGGAAGGGGGACGAGTCTTTGCGGAGGCGTTCGGCCGGCTGGGGTGGGAGGGGCTCGGTCCGGGCCGGGGGAAAGCAGCACTGGTCGACTGGCGGCAACAGCCATGCTGCGTGGACCTGTCCGAACGCCCCGGCAACCTCGACCACATTGGAGTGCGCTTCATTACCCCAACGGAGATAAAAGGAGACGGGGGGTTGTTGCGGGAGCCGCTCTTCGGCATCCTGATGGCGCGGATCCGGGATCGCATCAGCACGCTGCGCGCGCTTTATGGGGCGGGTCCGCTGGAGATGGATTTCCGTAAATTCGGGGAGCGCGCCGCGGCTGTTCGCCTCTCCTCCCGCGATGTACGGCGCGTGGACGCCGAGCGCCAAAGCCGCCGCACCGGCCAGCGCCATCCTTTGGGCGGCTTTGTGGGAACTGCCGCTTACGAGGGGGATTTGGCGGAATTTGTGCCCTATCTCGAGGCGGCGGCACATACCGGAGTTGGGCGGCAAACGGTTTGGGGGAAAGGGGAAATCGCGATTCTGTGACGCGCGCGGCGGTTTGGCTCGCCATTTGCCCGTAGGAAAAGGGCATGGACGCGCAAAGGAAAGTGCTGATTCGCCGAACGCCGCCTGACGAGTCCCAGATGGTCCGGAGGACCGTACAGGGCCTCTTCTTTGTGCTGAACCTCTGGATCGGAGCGCAGTTTTACTTTTTCGTGCGCGGAGTGGAGACCGGAAGCGGAGGGTGGACCCGCCCGGCCGGCGTAGAGGGGTGGCTGCCCATCGCCGGGATGATGAACACGAAGTACTTCCTGCTCACGGGAGAGGTTCCGGGCGTGCATCCGGCGGCCATGTTTCTGTTCGCCGCGTTTCTCGGCATGAGCCTGTTGCTGCGGAAGGCGTTCTGCGGGTGGCTTTGTCCGGTGGGAGCCGTTTCCGAGCAGTTGTGGAAACTGGGGCGCGACACCTTTGGCCGCAACTTTTCGCCGCCGCGATGGATCGACGTACCGCTCCGGGGATTGAAATACCTGCTGTTTGGATTCTTTGCATACGCGGTGGCCGGCATGGACGCGGCGGATCTCCGGGCGTTTCTGCACTCTCCTTATGGTGTGCTGGCCGACGTGAAGATGCTCGATTTCTTCCGCCATCTCAGCGTCACCGCCGCGATTGTGTTAACGGTGCTGGTGGCGGCATCGGTGTTTGTGCGCAACTTCTGGTGCCGCTACCTGTGCCCCTACGGGGCGCTGATGGGCATCGCCTCGCTGCTCAGCCCGCTGCGCATCCGGCGCAACGCGGAGCGCTGTATCGACTGCGCCAAGTGCGCCAGGGCCTGCCCGGCGAAGCTGCCCGTGGACACGCTGGCGCGAGTCCGCTCGGCCGAATGCCTCGGATGCATGGAATGCGTCGCGGCGTGTCCGGCGGAAGGAGCGCTGGCGATGGCGGCTCCAGGCGGACGCGAAGTGCGGCCGTGGGTGATGGCGGCGGCGATCGCGGCGGTGTTCCTCGGCGTCGTGGGATTTGCCATGGTGAGCGGATATTGGGAGGGGACGGTGCCCGAGGCGGTCTACCGGCGGCTGATTCCGATCATGGCGGAGTTGGGACATCCCTGAGCGTAAGCAGCCCCCGCCGCAGGGCGGCACGAATGGCGTGCGGAGGGTGGCCGGCATCAGGCGATTCCAGGACAGCGCGAATGGCCTCGTCGACCGGCACCGTTCCCACCCATGACCGGGGACCTCCCTGGGCTATGATGTCCGAGCCTTCCGGCAATAGGGTCAGGCCTGGCGGCACATCGAACCTCATCGTGGGGGATGGCCGCGAGAGGTAGTCCTCGATGGCGAAGATCTCCTCGATGGCGGATCGGGTGACGGCTCCCCAGCGGTCGGCCGGCACCTCGCGTCCAGCGTGCCAGGCTTCGCCGCCGGCGGCATGCGCGAGAACGGTGATTCCCTGGCGCGTTCCATGCAACTCGAGGCGGTTGGCGCTGAGTTCCAACACCTTGCGGTCCGGCGCGTGGATAGGCGGGCGTCCACTGGTCCAGGACGCGAAGATGACCGCCTTGCCGGTGGGCGTAAGGTAGGACGGGGTTTCCATGGTGAGACGCCAGGCGAGTTCGTCACCTCGGGCGCCGCCATGGAGGTAGGTTTCAGCGTGGGCCCCCTGGGGATCGGGGTAGTAGGGCGGCTGCGAAAGGATGACGTCGAACCGCTCGCCGCGCACGGGGGCAAAACCGTCCCCGTGGCGGAATTCCACATTGCCGATGCCGTTCACCGAAGCGTTGAGCCTGGCGAGCGAGACCGCGCGCGGGTTGATGTCGGTTCCCACCACATGGGCAGCCGCGCCCGCCAGCAGAAGCGCCAGGGTTCCCGCGCCGCAACCGAGATCGAGCGCGCGTTGGACAGGGAGGACGGGACACCCGGCCTGGTAGAGGATGGCGGTGGTTTCACCCGCTCCCATGACGGCTTCCGAGTGTCCGTTCAGGTAGTCGCTGAACAAATAGAGTCCGCGTACAAGCCGGAGGTGAAATGGCGCGGTGAGCTGGCCGCCGTCAGACAGCAGGAGCCCGCACTCGAGCGCGGCGCGCAGCAGTCCGGCTCCGAGCGCGGCTTCGGCCTCAGGCGCCGGGGTGGGCGCGGCG
Organism: Bryobacteraceae bacterium; assembly: GCA_019187195.1. Lineage (GTDB taxonomy): Bacteria > Acidobacteriota > Terriglobia > Bryobacterales > Bryobacteraceae > CADEFT01. The sequence goes on along the minus strand of JABAQT010000020.1, from coordinate 61,597 downwards.
CAAAAGAACAGGCGCAGCAGAACGGCCGACGGGTCATCGCGGAGCTGTGCTTCGCGGACCGGCGTGAGCGGGTGGCGAAGGTTGTCCGAATGTCCGGTCATGCGGCGGAGGAAGGCGCGGTCGATGCCACAGGCTTTCCAATGAGCGGCGAGGGCGGGTCCGGGATTCCGGTGTAAGTTCGATACGGAGGGCAGGGGCACTTTCTTTCGATGGTAGCGAAGGAGGGAGGGGGGGCAATCTCCCTAATCTTGCTCAAGATTGCGGTATTATGGTGGGAAGAGGCATTATAGTTATAAGAGGCAATGGCACTCCCGATCACCGCACCGAATTTCTGGAGCACACACGCCACTTCCCTGCTCTCCGCCATCGGCAATACCCCGCTCATCAGGTTGGAGCGGATCGCCGCCGGATTGCCGGGGGTGGAGATCTATGGAAAGGCCGAGTTCCTCAATCCCGGCGGTTCGGTAAAGGACCGCCCCGCGCTCAACATGATTGTGGATGGGGAGCGCACGGGGAGGCTGACGCGCGACCGGATTCTGCTCGATTCCACCAGTGGGAACACGGGCATCGCCTATGCGATGATCTGCTCGGCCAAGGGCTACCGGGTCAAGCTCTGCCTGCCGAAGAACGCGTCCGAGGAGCGCAAGAAGATTCTGAAAGCATTCGGGGCGGACATTGTACTTACGGATCCGGCCGAAGGATCGGATGGCGCCATTCGCAGGTGCCATGAGATCTACGAAACCGACCCGGACATCTATTTTTATCCGGACCAGTACAGCAATCCGGCCAACTGGAAGGCGCACTTTGAGACTACGGGACCGGAGTTGATCCACCAGACGGAAGGGCGCATCACGCACTTTGTCACCTCCATGGGGACGAGCGGAACGTTCGTCGGCACGACGCGGCGGCTGAAGCGCGACGTGCCGGGCGTGCGCTGCATTTCCGCCCAGCCATCGTCGGGCTTTCATGGCCTGGAAGGACTGAAGCACATGCCCACGGCGATTGTCCCGGCCATTTACGACAAAGACCTCGCCGACGATAACATCTGGCTCGATACGGAAGACGCGTATGCGATGGTGAGGCGCCTGGCGCGCGAAGAGGGCCTGCTGGTGGGCATCTCGGCGGGCGGGAACGTGGTGGCGGCGCGCAAGATCGGCGAAGAACTGGCGGGGAAGGGGCAGAAGGGCGTGATTGTGACGGTGCTTTGCGACGGCGCGGCGAAGTATCTGAGCGAGCCATTCTGGGAGCAGGAAGACTAGCGCTACACTACAAGATGATCCAAATCGAAAAAGAGGCCTGGGAGGTAATGGTGGCGCATGCGCGCGCCGCCTATCCACGCGAGTGCTGCGGAGCGATGCTGGGCGTGGAAAAGGACGGAGCGCGGCGGGTCAGCGTCGCGCGGCCCATGCGCAACGCGTTTGAAGGCGCGCAGGAGGATACCTATGTTCTCGACCCGAGCGAACAGCTTCAGGTGGAGAAGGAGGCGCGGGCGCGCGGGTTGAGTGTTCTCGGCATCTTTCACTCGCATCCTGATTGCGATGCCTATTTTTCGCGGCGCGACCTCGAGAACTCGTGTCCCTGGTACTCCTTCGTCGTGCTCTCCGTGAAGAAGGGCGAATTCGACCACGCGAACAGTTTTCTGCCGAACTTCGACCAGACCGCGGCGGAGAAAGAACAGTTAGAATATTCGATTTAACAGGTTTAGATTACATGGCAAAGATTCTCATACCCACTCCATTGCGTCATTTCGTGAACGGACAGGACGCCGTTGAGATCGCGGGCGCGACCGTAGGCGAGTGCCTGGAAAAGCTCACCACCGATTTCGGCGACCTACGCAAGAATCTCTTCAACGACGAGGGAAAGCTGCGCAGTTTCGTGAACGTGTACCTGAACGACGAGGATATCCGCTACCTGGACAAGACGGCGACCGCGGCGGGCGACCGGGATACCATCTCGATCGTTCCATCGATAGCGGGAGGGCGTTAATGGCAACGGCGGTACCGGTTGCGCTTTCGAATGAAGAGGTGCTGCGCTACAGCCGGCACCTGATTCTGCCCGAAGTGGGGATGGACGGGCAGTTGAAGCTGAAGGCGGCGCGCGTGCTGTGCATTGGGGCGGGCGGACTGGGGGCGCCGCTCGGCATGTACCTGGCGGCGGCGGGCGTGGGGACCATCGGAATGGTGGATTTCGACGTTGTCGACCGCACCAACCTGCAGCGGCAGATCATCCATGGCACCAAGGATATCGGACGCAAGAAGCTCGATTCGGCGGCGGAGACGATGATCGACATCAATCCGAACGTGAACATCGTGCGTCACGAGGTGGCGCTGTCGAGCGAGAACGCGCTGGAGATCATGAAGGATTATGACGTGGTGGTGGACGGAACGGACAATTTCCCCACCCGCTACCTGGTAAACGATGCCTGCGTGCTGCTCGGCATCCCGAACGTGTACGGCTCGATCTACCGTTTCGAGGGGCAGGCTTCGGTGTTCGCCACCAAGGATGGTCCCTGTTACCGCTGTCTTTATCCGGAACCGCCTCCTCCGGGCCTGGTTCCAAGCTGCGCCGAAGGCGGCGTGCTCGGCATTCTGCCGGGGATGATCGGCATCGTGCAGGCCACGGAAACGGTGAAGCTGATTCTCGGGAAGGGAGAGACGCTCGTTGGCAGGCTGATGCTGTACGACGCGATGAACATGAAGGTTCGCGAGATGAAGCTGCGCAAGAGCCCCGATTGCCCCATCTGCGGGCCCAACCGCACCATCCGCGAACTGATCGACTACCACCAGTTCTGCGGCGTTCCGAAGCAGCCCGCTCAACCGGAGCCTGTCGCGGCGGGCGGAGAGATTGACGCCGTGGGCTTGAAGGAACTGCTCGACCGCAACCATGATTTCGTACTGATCGACGTGCGCGAGCCTCACGAATACCAGATCTGCCGCATCCCGAAGGCGAGGCTGATTCCTCTGGGGGAACTGCCCAAGCGCGTGGGAGAACTGGATCCCGCCGCCGAATACATCATTCATTGCCGCAGCGGCGTGCGGAGCGCCAAGGCATGCGTAGTGCTCCGTGAAGCGGGCTTCCGCAGCGTACGCAACATGGCGGGCGGCATTCTCGCCTGGAGCGACAAAGTGGACCCTTCGGTCCCTAAATACTGAAGTTTTTCGACTCTTCCGTTCAGGCGAACAGGTGCCGTTTGGCCGTCCACGACGCCGTCAGATATTCGCCCATGTCGAGCGTTCCGGACATGGCGCCGCCGTCGAGTTTGCCGGTAAAGCGGTAGGACAGCGCCGCTCCGTGCGCCTCCGATACAAAACTGGCGATTCGCACGTCGGCTCCCTCGATGGTTCCGAAGAGGTCGCGCGAGACGAAGTCGCCCTGGTGGGTTCCCACGAGGCGGTTGCCCTCCTGCTGCACGTGAAGGATATGTTGGGAAGCGCCGGCGGCGAACTGGATGTGGACTTCCCACTTTCCGCTGAGATTCCCGGCAGGGGCGGCGGGAGCCTCTTTTTTCTTCGGAGCGCGATGAGCCGAGAGCACCTCGTGAATCCGGTCGCCGACGATTTTGTCCTCGCCGGGCGACATCATATAGGCCGTGATAAAGATGCCGGTTTCGGCAGACTCCCCGCCGCGCCTCCTGCCGCCTCCGCCGTTGAGCGCGATGCGCGGTTCGCCCTCGTAGAGGATGCGCGCCACTTCTTCGCCGGTGATCCCCAGTTTATCGGCATCCCAACTGATGCTGAGGTTCGGGCTGTGGTTGGACAGGCCGCGCGGCTCGCGGATGCTCGACTTCACGCCGGGCACTTTTTCGGCCCGGGCGCCGATGTTCCTCATCCACGACATCCACATCTCCATTTCAGCCTTGTGGTCGCGCTTCATCCACATCTCGATGGCGGCGAGCATGCCGATGGCCTCTTCCTTGCCTACCTTCATGGTGCGGCCGTGGCCATGATGCGGGGCGCTCGACATCCACGCCGCCCGCACCAGATCCTTCCGGCCAAGCAGCAAGCCGGCGCACTGCGGACCGCGGATGCACTTGCCGCCGCTGTAGCCGACCAGCGTCGCGCCACGGCGCAGATGAACGTTGGGGACCGTCAGCATCTCGGCGGCGGCGTCCACCAGCACCGGCACGTTCTTCTTTTTCGCGATGCTGTAAATCGCATCGTAGGGGAGGGATCCGGTTTCGGCCCGCGGGCCGGCGAAGACGTACACCATGGCGGCTTTCGGGCCGAGCGCGGCCTCGTACTCCGCGGCGTCGCCCGCTTCGATGATCCGCACGCCCACCGAGCGCACGGCCTGGTCGTACACGTTGCGCGAATGCTTCGGGATGACCACTTCATCTTTCGCGAATCCCGTCAGATCGGGAACACGGACGTGGAGATCCGGGTTGCCGCCCGTGACGCAGGCCGTGGTGGCATGCGCCAGACCGGCGGCGCAGCCGGAACTGACCATGCCCCACTCGGCTCCGGTCAACTCCGCCAGGCGGCTCCCAATGGCCTCCGCCAATTCGTCGAGTTGCACGAAGTGATGCGCCGCCGCTTCCTTGGCCGCGCGGACTTCGGGAAGCTCGAGTGATCCGCCCACGATGGTGAGCGTGCCCCGGCAGTTGATTACCGGCCGGACACCGATCGACTGATAGATCTGATCCGGGCTGACATGGAGGTTGCCCACCGTGGCGGCGGGCGCGGCCAGCGCCTCCCTGCCCTTCATCAGTCCGGGAATAGCGGCGAGCCAGCCGGCCCGTTGAATCATTTCCCGGCGGTTCAGCCCGCCCAGGTATTTGTGGAAAGCGCTCTTTACGGAGTGGATCACGTGAAAACCTCCTATCCTTTCAGCCCTTCAACCACTTATCAAACCACGCGAAGGCTTCCTTCTGCATCTCGAGGTCGAACTTGTGCGGTCCGTCGTGGAAACTGGCCCGGTAGCGGTCCGCTGCCCCGGCCTTCCGGTAGACGGCGGTCAGGATCTCGTCCGCCCTCCGCATTTCAGGCATGGTGAACAACTGATCCTGCCTGTTGTTGAGCACAAGGACGGGGTTCGGCGCTCCGAGGCCGAGAATCTCCGGATAGTCGAGATCCCGCGGCAGACCGGGGATGTAGACCATCCAGGTGTGCGTGTAGCACTTGTTCAACAGGTAGTCCCGCCACGTTGTCATCATTCCCACGCAGCAGGAACAGCGGATGCGCTCGTCCGCGCCGGTGAGCATCACCGTGCGCAACCCGCCTCCGGAAAGACCGCCGCAACCAAGCCGCGTCGCGTCCACGTCGGGCCGCGACGCCAGGTAGTCGAGAGCCCGCCGGTCATCGAACACGAACACGCCCGGCCAGGTCATGCCGGCGCAGAAGAGGCTCTTGGCGATCAGGTGCTCGTGCCCCCCGGCGAACTGGTTGTAGCGCTGGATTTCGGCTTCGTCTTCCGGATTCGTCTCGACCATGTTGTTGCGGATGTTGGCGGGAAGATCCGCCAGGCGCATCCTGCGGCTTCCAAACGCGAAGGTGTCGTGAACCAGAACGACGTATCCGCGCCTGGCCAGTTCGTTCGCCCATGCCGCGCCGCCGTAGTAATGCTCCTGGTGCTTCACCATCAAGGGATGCTGATCCTTCGAGATGCGGGTGATCTTGCGCAGCCCGAAGTACTTGTTCCCGCCATGGTCGTGCAGCGCGACGACGCCCGGCAACCTGCCGGTAGCTCCGGCGGGCTTCAGCACCAGGGCCTCCGTGGGGGGGCCATAGGGAAGCTGCCACCGCATGTGTTCGATGGACAAGCCATCGAATTCGATGTGGTGCTGAATGGAGGGGACCGGCGTGGCGGCTCCGCCCGGCCCCAGCAGCGCCTCGCGGTAACGCGCGCGGGCGACGGGGCGCCAGGAATCCACGTTGGTGAACATCGGCTGCCGGAAGGAGAGGCGAGGGGGGTCGGCGGCGGCGTGCGCGGCCCAATCGCCGTATGCGCCAAGCATATTCGGGGTCATGGGTCCATCATTATTGAGGGGAGCGGTGGTTTGCAAGCCGGGAAAGTGGTACCATCGATCAAACGTACTAAGCCTATTATGTTTCGGGGTATTAAGATTTCTTTCGAACTACCGATCTATTCTTACATAGCAATACTTCTTCTATTCTTCTAAGTGAAAACCGATGCCGAACCATCTACTGTCACGTAGGTGGAGGTTAGGCAGGGGGGTGCTTCTCCCCCTTCTTCTCTCCGCCGCACCGGCGTTCACCGCCACGGTGACCGTCCTGTTCAACGCCCCCTACTCTCCGAGCATCACGGTTGAGCGCACGGTGGATGGGGGAGCGAACTGGTATCTGCAGGATCCCGGCCAATTCAACTTTTCGCTGGTTAGCGGCCCCAATGGGATTCCATCGCAGTTCTACACCTTCTGCGTCGAGCCGAGGGAATTTCTATCTCCCGGCCAAACCTATACTTACAACCTGGCGAGGGTCGAAGACGCGGCCACCAACATCGGCGGCATGGGCGCGACGAAGGCCAACCTGCTAAGGGAACTGTTGAACGATTACTACCCGGATTTTTCGGTAGCGGTGGACGAGTTGCACGCGGCGGCCCTGCAAGTGTCGATCTGGGAGATTGTCCGTGAGAACCAGCAGGGGGTTGGAACCTATGCGCTGTCCACCGGGGACGTGCAGTACCGGAACTGGTCCGATTCCGGGGCATGCACGCCGGGCCAGTACACGTGCGTCCAGGATCTTGCTCAACTCTGGCTGGATTCGCTTACGGGAACCGGCGGGCCCTACATGCAGGACGTGGGCGCTCTGACTCTCGTGGGTGGCGTGCAGGATGTGCTGGTGCAGTTCAGGGGAGAGAACCCGCTCATTCCCGAACCGGGCACATTTCTACTGACGGGTACGGCCCTGATCCTGGCGTGGGCCGGGTTGAGAAGGACGCGGAGGCAGTCCGGCCGGTCCCGGTAAGATAGCGGTCAGGGCTACTCAGCCATGCCCCGACTTGTTCGTCCCTACAAACTACTCGCGGAACATTACGATGAGTTATTCGGGTTCACCCGTTCGTGGGGAGCGCTCGCGCGCGCGAACCTGCTGGCGGATGTGTTCCCGAGGATCGACGCCGCCTGCGATCTGGCCTGCGGGACCGGGACGGCGGCGGTGGAACTGGCGCGGCGGGGACTGAAAGTTTACGCCGTCGACCTCTCTCCGGCGATGTGCCGCCTGGCGAGGAGGAAGATTCGCGCTTCGGGGTTGCCGGCGCAGGTGATTCGGGCCGACATGAGAGATTTTCATCTTCCGCGGCAGGTAGGGCTGGTGACTTGCGAGTTCGATGCTCTGAACCATGTTCCGCAAAGGAAGGATTTGGGCTCCGTCACGAGGGCAGTCGCGCGCGCGTTGCATCCGGGCGGTCATTTCTATTTCGATGTGAATACGGAGCTGGCTTTCGAGCGGATATGGCCCGTGACGTGGTGGCTCGAGAAACCCGGCGTGGTTCTGGTGATGCGCGGGGAATACGACAGGTCCGCCGGCAAGGCGTTCGCCGACGCCGAATGGTTCATCCGCGAAGGCCGTTTGTGGCGCCGGCGCCACGAGTATATCGAACAGGTCTGCTGGACGGACCAGGAGATTCGCGGCGCGCTGCGCGATGCTGGTTTTTGTTCCATCCGGAAGTGGGATGCCGCTCCATTTTTCAAGGATGACCCTTTCGTCCGCCCCGGGTACCGGACCTTCTATCTGGCGCGCAAGCAGGCATGAGCCGGGGGTAAGGCCGGGAACCGGCACATCGGGAGCGGCAAACGGGAACATGTCCTGCTATCATGCCGAGACGGGAAGAGGGGAATGCTCAGCTACGCAAGAGGCCCGGAAGAGGCACTGCTCGAGTTCACGATTGACGAAGGTTTCCGCCGTACGGTAGCGGCGCATCCGCGGCGGGACGCACTGGTGGCGCGGCACCAGGGTATCCGCCTTGATTGGGTGGAGTTGGACGAGCAGGTGGAACTGGTGGCGCGTGGCCTGGCGGGATTGGGCCTCAAGCCCGCCGATAGGGTTGGGGTCTGGTCCACGAACAACGTGGAGTGGATCCTGCTCCAGTTGGCCGCGGCGCGAGGGGGCATCGTTCTGGTGAACGTGAACCCCGCCTACCGGAGTTACGAACTGCGCTACGTGCTCGAACGTTCGGGGATGAAGGCGATTTTTCTGCGGGAAGCCGATGAGCGTTCCGAATACCGTCGGATCCTGGCGGATGCCCGCAAGGACGGGCGGGCGGCGCTCCGGCATGAGGTTTACTTCGACCACCCGTCCTGGCGGCGGTTTCTCGAGGCCGGCGCGCCTTACGAAGCGGGGGCGAAGCCGGGGGATGTGGTGAACATCCAATATACGTCGGGGACTACGGGGTCGCCGAAGGGAGTGCTGCTGACCCACCGCAACCTGGTCAACAACGCGTGGCTGATTGCGCGGCGTTTGGGGATTACCGAAGGGGACAGGCTGTGCATGCCTGTTCCGCTCTACCATTGCTTTGGATGCGTGATGAGTTCGCTGCTCTGTTTTCTGACAGGCGCGGCATTGATCCAGCCGTCGGCGGGTTTCGACGCGCTGGCGACTCTCGAGGCGGTGGAAGCGGAACGCGCGACGGCCCTCTATGGGGTGCCGGCGATGTTCATCTCCCAACTTCAGCATCCTGATTTCGCCCGCTTCGATCTCACCAGCCTGCGAACGGGGATCATGGCGGGAGCGCCGTGCCCGGTCGAGGTGATGCGGCGCGTGGTGGCGGACATGCACTTGACGGAGATGACGATCGCTTATGGGCAGACGGAGAGTTCGCCGGTGATTACGCTTTCGCATCCCACCGACGATCTCGAGCACCGTGTGGGCACGGTGGGCAGCGCGTTGCCTTCAACGGAGGTGAAGATTACGGGTCCTGGGGGCGAGATCGTCGAGGTGGGCGAGACCGGCGAGTTATGCACGCGGGGTTACCTGGTCATGAAAGGCTATGACGGCAATCCGGAGGCGACGGCGCAAGTGATCGACGAGGAGGGGTGGCTGCACACCGGGGATCTGGCGGTGATGCATGCCGACGGCTATTTCGGCATTCGCGGACGTTCGAGGGACATGATTATTCGCGGAGGGGAGAACATCTATCCACGCGACATCGAGGAGTTTCTCCACACGCACCCGGCGATTTCCGAGGTGGCGGTGTTCGGCCTGCCCGATGAACGGCTGGGCGAGATTGTCTGCGCCTGGGTGCGGCTGAAGCCCGAGGGGAAGGCGACGGGGGAGGAGATTCGCGAGTACTGCCGCGAGAACATCGCGCGTTACAAAGTGCCGGCGTATGTGCGCATTGTCGATGCGTTTCCGGTAACAGTGACCGGGAAGCTGCAGAAGTTCCGGATGCGGGACGCGGAAATCGAGTTGCGCGGACTGGAGGCGGCGTCGCGGATTCAGACGGCGTGATGGTCAGTTTTCCGACGCTCCCTGGCGAACCATGCTCGAGACTTCGGCGTAACGCACTCCATAGAGTTTCTCGAGGCGGCGGCAGATCTCTTCGGCCAGCCGCGAAGCGTTTTCTTCCTCCTCGTGCTCGACCACTACTTTCAGGAAAATGTCCGTGCGTGCCATCGACCTAATGATACGATGGCAACGTGGAGTGCCGAATCTGCGAGACCCGGAAAGCACGCCGGTATTGTCCCGGGGTGGGGGGTGACATCTGCTCCCAGTGTTGTGGAACGGAGCGCGAGGTCAGCATCGACTGTCCACTCGATTGCGAGTACCTGCTCGAGGCGCGAAAACACGAGAAGTTCACCGAAGTCGATCCGAAGCTGATTCCGAACCAGGATGTCCGGGTGACGGATGAGTTCATGAACGAACACGAGGCGCTGCTGGATGCTCTTGCGCGGATGCTTCTCGGCGCCACGCTGAGCGCTGCCGGGGCGAATGACAACGACCTGCGGGAGGCGCTGGAGACGATGATCCGGACTTACCGTACGAGGCAGAGCGGGCTGATTTACGAATCACGGCCCACGAACCCGGTGGCCGGCCTGATCCAGCAGCGGACGCTCGAGGAAATCGGGCGGTTTCAGGAGGCGGAGGCGCGGCAGACGGGTGTGCATAGCATGAGGGACGCGGATGTGCTGGGCGTGCTTGTATTTCTGCAGCGCGTTGGGATTCACTGGGACAATAAGCGCCCGCGCGGGCGGTCTTTCCTTTCGTTCCTGCTGCAGCGCTACGGCCAGGAGCGGCCATTGGCGGCGGAGCAGCAATCGCCGTCGCTGATTATTCCGTAGGGCGGGAGGATGGCCATGGTTTCAAGACTGCTGAAGGCGTGTCTGCTGTTGACCTGCGTGGCCGCGGCGGCGCGGCGGGGAGAAGAGATCAAACTGTGGCCGCACGGCGCGCCCGGGTCCGAGGGGGTCACGGGGCCGGAGGTTTCCAAGCCGTCGGCGAATCCAAAGTATCAGGGATGGCCCGCCAACTACACCGTGACACACTATCCGGCGATCTATGTGTTTCTACCGCCGGTTGATAAGGCCACGGGAGCGGCGATGGTGGTAGCGCCCGGAGGCGGGCACCGGCAACTGGTGATCGAGAAGGAAGGCTGGGAGATCGCGGACTGGCTGAATGCCCAGGGCATCGCCGCATTCGTGCTGAAATACCGGCTGGCGAAGGCGGAGGGGTCGAAGTACACGCTGCCTGGCGAGGTTTATGCGGACGCGGCGCGGTCCATCCGCCTGGCGCGGAGCCATGCGGCGGAATGGGGCGTCGATCCGGGGAAGATCGGGTTCATCGGTTTCTCGGCGGGGGGCGAGGTAGCGGGCATGGTGGAAACGAAGTTCGATGGCGGCAGGGCGGATGCTTCCGATCCGGTCGAGCGCGAGAGTTCGCGGCCCGACTTCACGGTTCTGGTCTACCCGTGGTACCGCCCGGGCGCGATGAAACCAGACGCGGACCCGCTGTTTCCTGTTCCCGCGAATGCGCCGCCGGCATTTCTGGTGTGCGCCGGCGACGACCCTTCACACGTGGAGCCGACGGTGAAGTTCTACCTCGAATTGGAAGCGAGGCGCATCCCCACGGAGATGCACATCTACGCATATGGGGGGCACGGATTCGGCCTGCGCCCCACGAAGAAGCCGGCTCCGGTCATGGAGTGGCCCCAGAGAATGAAGGACTGGCTATTGGAGAGAGGGATCATCAGCCGGTAACGCGCGCCTCTATTCTTCAACGGAATCCTGAGAGTAGCGGAACAGCGCCGCCACCTGGGCGCGGGCCGGCAACTGGTCGGAGGGAATGAGGTTCAACTCTCCGCCCTGAGCCAGAGTCTCGATGGCGATGACGTTGAGGAGATCCTCCTCGACCGGGAAAGGGCCGGTGGAGTCACCGAGCGCTTCGTGAAAATCACCCTGGCACGCCCCGCCGGATGCGAGAAAGAGCCTGGAAACGCGGCCCTCGGCGGCGGCGCGAAGAACGCTGCCGAGCGTTGTGGACCAGCGGTCGCCGGGGGCGTATTCCTCCATCCCGGCGAGGTGGCGGACGGCCTGCTGCACTTTCTCATCCCTCACGAGCGCCCTGGCGCGGTCGAGGAACTCCCCGGGAGGCATCGATTCGGCGTTGCCGAGCAGCGGCGTGATGATCGTGGCGGGATAAGTATTCTGTTTGCGATAAGCATTCACCATGTGGGCGGGTCCGGCCAGCACCAGGGGGAGGCCGAGATCCTGGAGGTAGGAATGGAGGCCACGGTCCACCATGGCGCAAAAGAACCGTATCCGCCGCTCTTCACTGGCGGAAGAGATGCCGAAGGAGATGGCGTTCGAGGGGGGAGAACCTTTGCCCGCGAGGCGGGTTGGAGGGCGGGCGGGGGCGTCCGAGGAAGCGATCTCCTCGAGCGAGGTGGGGACGGCGCGCGGGAGGGCGACTTCGGTCAGCATGCCGTTGGAGACACGCTTCAGCCCGGCTCCCGCCAGAGACAGCTCGAGGATCAGGAAGTCTCTCGGCGCGGTGAGCCATTCGAGCAGAGGTTTGATGTAGAAGTGAGTGGAAACGACAACGGTTTCGGGGACATCGGCGGGAACCTCGAAACAGTGGAATCCGCAGCGGCTCAAATAGAGCGCCATGCCGCACTTGCGGCCCTCGCACAGGCCGGGGTCACTCGAAAGAGTCAGGAGGGGGGCCACCAGGTGAGCCACCTCATGGTGGGCCCAACCTCTGCCGATGAGGACGCGAAAGATTTCATCAACCGCCTGGCGCAGACGGCACGAATTCGAAGCGAGGCCGGGAAGGAGGACGGAAATGGCGGGCGGGATGGTCTTGCCCATGCGATGCAGGTGAGCGACGGTGAGAGACGGAAACAGCACAACTCCCGTTGTCAAGGAAAAGCCCCGAGACGAACGCCTCCTGATGCTCGGAATCAGAAAAGGGCAACGCGTTCTCCGAGCGGATGGCGCGCTGCCCTGAACCCATTGCACTTCGCGGAGCCGCCGGGTGGAAGAAAGCATGCTCCGTCAAAAAGGAATGTCTCAATTCATAAGTATCTGATTGGCTGATTTCTGGAACTCCCTATACAACATGCAAGCCAGCAGGGCGAGGAAATACACGATGGTAACCACGGTCAGAACCTTACCCCACCTGTCGATGGCGAGCAGACGGCCCGCTGTCATGGATTGCCGGCCCGCGATGGAGGCCTCCCGAGTTTCCGTATGAAGATGGAAATCCTGCTTCTGGGTAATCAGATGCCGGTATAGGGCCAAGCCGATGACGGCAGCCGTCAACACCGCCAGGACGATCCATTCGGTTGCCATGGAGAGAACTTCGTCCGGCATTGCCGCTACTCCTTTCACCAGGTTGTATGAGCAAACCGTCTGCCAATCGGCAGACGGTTGAAAAGTATTCGTGACGCGTGTCCGTTACAGGGGATCAATGGGTTATGGGACACACCTGCGGCGTTTCACCCATGAGGGAAAGTAGTGTATTTTGAATCGGGGGTCATAATGAATCGCCGTCAGATGTTCCGCCTGTTTCCGGGGGCGGCGGTTGCCGGAGCCGCTCAATCCGGCGCACCGCCGGCCTATCTCTCCGTTCTCGAAGAGGAAGCCGCGAAAATAATGGCTGGAACCGAGGCGGAACTGGCCTCCCGGGAGACATGGGAGCCACTGCGGAAGCGCAGGAGACAGGAACTCCAGGACATGCTCGGGCTCGACCCCTGGCCCGCGCGGACCGATCTCCGGGCGCGCGTCACGGGAAAACTCGACTTTGAAGATTATGTGGTCGAGCGCGTGGTCTTCGAGAGCATTCCGAAGTGTTATGTAACGGCGAACTTGTACCTGCCCGCGAGAAGGGACGGGCCCGTTCCGGGGATCGTTTACGTTTGCGGGCACGCCGGTCCCGCCGAAGGTTCGAAGACGGCATACCAGCGGCACGGAATCTCCTTTGCCCGGAACGGGTACGCCTGCCTGATTCCGGACACGATACAAATCGGCGAGATCTATTCAGTGCACCACGGGGTGTACGGGCTGAAGCATTGGGACTGGTATGCAAGGGGGTATACGCCGGCCGGGGTGGAGACATGGAACGCCATCCGCGCGATGGATTACCTCGAGACACGCCCGGAAGTGGACAAACAGAAGATGGGGATGACGGGCCGGTCGGGAGGCGCCGCGATGACCTGGTTTACGGCCGCGCTCGATGACCGGATTCGCGTCGCGGCGCCCATAATGGGCATCAGCACCTACGTCGCGAACCTCCACGAGAACACGCAGAAGGGCCATTGCGATTGCATGTTCCCGTTGAACTTCCACCGCCAGGAGATGGCGCACCAGGGAGCGCTGATCGCCCCCCGCCCGCTCCTGATGGCGCACGGGCGCAAGGATTCGCTGTTTCCCGTAGCGGGCTATACGAAGTTCGAAGAGCTGATGAAGGTCCTCTACGGCAGCTATGGGAAGCCGGACCGGTTCCGGAACATTGTGGTCGATACCGGCCACGCGGATTCGGATTACTTGAGGGAAGAAGCGATCGCCTGGTTCGATACGCACCTGCTCGGCAAGCCGGGCCGGAAACTCGAGATGCGCTATGTGAACGCCGAACCGCGGCAACTGGCGGTCTTCCAGGGGCATCCTCCAAGGGACGCCATCAACCCGAAGATCGACCTGGTTTTCCGCCCGGCGGCGAAACCGGCCGTCCCCGGCAACCGGGGGGCATGGATCAAGCGCCGCCGCGAGTTGACGGAGTTGCTCGAGAAACGCGTGTTTGCGGCACTCGAGAAAGGGAGTTCAAGGGCGCAGGGCGGGAACAGCCGGGCGCTGGTCTATCTTGTACCGCATGACGAAGAAGCCGCCGCGACGGCGAATTTCTTCCGCTTTGCCGGGTTTCCCAAGGACGCTACGCGGATGCTGGTGTATCCGCGGTTCACCACGAACCGCGACACGCTCCGCAATGCGATGCACGTGGGGACCTCGCCCGACGCGCTGCGCGTCGAGGAGGTATTGCGTGTAGTCCGCGGCTTGCAGGCCGCGCAGATCACGGTGGCGGGAAGAGGAACAGACGCCGGAGTGGCGCTGTATGCGGCGCTGCTCGAGCCAAGGATCGGCGGAGTGCTGATGATCGAGCCTACCGAGAGTCACTGGGACGGGCCTGTATTGCTCAACGTGCTGCGCTATACGGATCTGCCGGAGGCGGCCGGCCTGCTCGCCCCGCGGCCGCTGCATTTCTTCCACCACATGCCCCCGGCCTATGAATTCACGGCGAAGATCTACCAGATGATGGGCGCCCGGGAAGCCATTGGGGAGTGCTATTCGCTGGAAACGGCCATCAACGTTTTGTCCGCTTCGCGGTGCAGTGCGGAACCTTCCCGGTGCGTATGAAAACCGGACCGGCCTTGAGGAAGAGGCGGCGCCCCGGGGCGGGAGGTTAGCAAGCAACCGCGGCCTGAGCGTCTACCTATTGTCCGGAAATGGAAGGAGATTACCATGGCGAGAACGCTCGATGAAGGAAGAACGGATGTTCCCAGGATTGTAACCGCTCTTCCAGGCCCGAAGGCGGCGGCGGTGATCGCGCGCGACAAGGCGGTGGTTTCGCCTTCCTATGCCCGGCCCTATCCGCTGGTGGTGGAACGCGGCGAGGGGGCGATCGTACACGATGTGGACGGAAACCGGTTCCTCGATATGAATGCCGGCATCGCGGTGGTGGCGAGCGGCCACTGCCATCCGAAGGTGGTGCAGGCTATTCAGGAGCAGGCGGCGCGCCTGATCCACATGTCGGGCACGGATTTCTACTACGAGAACATGGTGAGGCTGGCGGAGCGGCTGGCTCGGCTTGCTCCCGGCGATGAGCCGCGCCGTGTGTACTTCGGCAACTCCGGCACGGAAGCTGTCGAGGCGGCGCTGAAGATGGCGCGCTATCATACCAGGCGCGACAAGTTTATCGCCTTCCTCGGGGGCTTTCATGGACGGACGCTCGGCTCGCTGTCCCTGACCGCGAGCAAGAGCGTGCAGCGCAAGGGGTTCGGACCGCTGGTACCGGGCGTGACCCATATTCCTTACGCCTACTGCTACCGCTGTGCCTACGGGAAGTCGCCGGATACCTGCGCCGTCGAGTGCGTCAAGGTGATCGAGGAGCAACTGGTGAAGACGATTCTGCCCGCCGAAGAGCTGGCGGCGATCGTGCTCGAGCCGGTGCAGGGAGAGGGCGGCTATGTGACGCCGCCGCGGAAGTTTTTCGACGAGTTGCGGCGGGTGGCGGAGAAGCTGGGGGCGCTGATCATCGCCGATGAGGTGCAGAGCGGGATGGGACGCACGGGAAAGATGTGGGCATCGGAGCATTTCGGGCTGACGCCAGACATCATGGCGGTGGCCAAGGGCATCGCCAGCGGACTGCCGCTAGGGGCGACCATGGCGCGGGCGGAGATCATGCAGTGGCCGCCCGGGGCTCATGCTTCGACCTTCGGAGGGAACCCGGTGGCGGTGGCGGCATCGCTCGCCACGTTGGAACTACTGGAGGAAGGCCTGGTCGAGAACGCGGCCAAGGTTGGGGCCCATATGATGAACCGTTTACGGGAGTGGCCGGCGCGGTACGGACGGGTGGGCGAGGTGCGTGGTGCGGGTCTCATGATCGGAATCGAGTTCGTCAGGGACCAGGATACGCGGGAGCGGGATGCGGCCCTTCGGGACCGGATCTGCCAACTGGCGTTTGAACGGGGCGTCCTGGTGCTCGGCGCCGGACAGAATACGATCCGCGTGTCGCCCCCGCTGGTGGTGACGCGCGACCAGGCCGATTACGCGGTGGATGTGCTCGAGGAGTGTTTGCGCCAGGCGGTGGCGTAAGATGGAACGGTGAAGATCCTGGATGTCGGCTGCGGGAGGAAGAAATTCCCCGGCTCTATCGGGCTCGACCGGAATCCCGCGGGCGATGCCGACGTTCTGGCCGATCTGGACCACTTCCCGTTCCCCTTTCGCGACCGGAGTTTCGACCAGATACGGGCGATTCACGTCATCGAGCATGTGGCCGATGTCATCCGGACGATGGAGGAGTTTCACCGCATGCTGCGGCCCGGCGGCAGGGTGATTCTGGTGACTCCTCACTATACGGATTTCAGCTCGTTCTGCGACCCGACCCACCGCTGGCACCTGAACAGCTTTTCCTTCCGCTACTTCGGCCGTGACAACGCGGGTTTCGGCTACTATTCGCGGGCGCGGTTCCGGGAGATTTCCACGCGCGTGAAACTACTTGCTTTGTGGAGGTATTGCGGCTTCGAACTGCTGGTGAACGCCTTTCCGCGTTTCCGGCGGTTCTGGGAGCACTACCTATGCTTCGTGGTGCGTGGAAAGGTGATGGAATTTGAATTTGAACGCGTTGAGGGTGTTTGACTGGCTGCGGCACCGGGCACGCCTGCGGCGGTGGGATCATGACCGGGCGTGGGGGCGGCGGGGCGAAGACGTGGCGCACCGCTACCTCCGGGCGCGCGGCTATACTATTGTGGCGCGCAACTACCGGACACGATCGGGATCGGGGGAAGTCGACCTGATCGGCTGGGACGGGAAGACGCTGGCATTCATCGAAGTGAAAGCCCGCCGGACGGAGGAGTTCGGGAGCCCTGACCGGGCGGTGGATCCGGAGAAGCAGCGCCGCCTGCTGATAGCCGCCCGCGACTATGCGCGGCACGCGGGCGTCGAATGGGAGAAGACACGCTTCGATATCGTAAGCGTGGTGTGGCGCAAGCCGGAAGGCGTGACGCTGATCCGGGACGCGTTCGCGAAGACGGACGCGGCGGCGCGCGGCGGGTATTGAGGAAACCGCGGCGAGGAAGAAGTCCCGGCACGGGGAGCGGTATAATGCCTTTTCGCGCCCGCATCGCGGACCGTCCCGATGCGGACATCCTGGTAGAAGCCATTAAGCTGCATACTGTTCGAAGGGGGATCGTTGCCAGAACTGCGCAAAGACCCGATCACCGGCCGGTGGGTGATCATAGCGACGGACCGCGTCCGGCGTCCGAGCGATTTCGCGAGAGAAACCGTGACCATCAAGGGCGGACGGTTCTGTCCCTTTTGTCCCGGAAACGAGTTGAAAACACCGCCGGAAGTGCTTGCGTACCGGACGAGCGGGCTGCCGAATGAGCCCGGATGGACCGTGCGCGTCGTACCGAACAAGTTTCCCGCGCTGCGCGTCGAGGGCAACATGGAGCGGCAGGGCGAGGGGATGTACGACAAGATGGACGGCGTGGGGGCGCATGAGGTGATCATCGGGACGCCCGATCACATGGCGACGCTCGGCGACCTGCCGGAAAAACAGATTGAGAGCGTGCTTTGGGCGTTCCGTGACCGGACGCTCGATCTCAAGCGGGACATACGGTTGCGCTACATCCTGTTCTTCAAGAATCACGGCGAAGCGGCGGGCGCGACGCTCGAACATTCACATGCGCAACTGATCGCGCTGCCGGTGGTTCCAAAGCGGGTGCAGGAGGAGATCGACGGCGCCAAACGCTACTACGATTTCAAGGAGCGGTGCGTATATTGCGATATGGTGAGGCAGGATGCGGAGGCGGGAACGCGGGTGGTTCTCGAGACGGATCATTTTCTCGCCGTATGCCCCTACGCTCCGCGGTTTCCGTTTGAGACGTGGATCGTACCGCGGAGGCACGCCTCTCATTTCGAGACAGCGGACGCGCCGGTGCTCGAGAACCTTTCCTGGGTGCTGCGGACGTTCGTGCGGAAGATGGATAAGGTGCTCGAGCGGCCGCCGTACAATTACGTGATCCACACGACTCCGATACACGAAGGGCCGATGGCGCATTATCACTGGCACATCGAGGTGATACCCAAGCTGACCAAGGTGGCGGGGTTTGAATGGGGCACGGGCTTCTATCTGAACCCGACGCCGCCCGAGGAAGCGGCGAAATTCCTGCGCGATGCGGGATTGAGCTAGCCGGACCCGGCCAGGAAGTAGCGTGGCTGGTCGCGCAGCAACTCCTTCATTCTGGAAGCGGGTTGTTCCGTTTCGAGGCGGCAGGTATTGTTTCCATCGAGGCCGCTCACCGCGATGCGGCCGTTTTCCCGGGTAACGCGATAGGCCATGCGCGCGCCCCGGTCCCGCGCAAGACGGTCGAGGGGCCAATCGTTATCCGGCAGGACACAGATGCCACCTTCCTGACCAATGAGCACTGTCATGGAATCGCTGGCGGAACCGGAACGGGCGGCCGAGAGGGCGGCGTCGAGCAACCTGGCGGCGTTCTCCCAGAAAATACTCATACCAACCTCTTCGGAGGGGAGGCGCGCTGTATGAGCGGGCTCACCTATTGAGACGGACCCGCATCGGCTTGCGCCGGAGCGGACAAGGTGAAAGAGTATTAGAAGAAAGCCGTGCTTCGATGAAGATTTCGTTTGGGAGTTGGGCCTTCTCATTCGGCCCTTATGCCCGGCGTCCCCTTCCTCTTGACGAAGCGGCGCGCCTGGTGGCCGCCGCCGGATATGACGGAATTGAGCTTGGCGGCTTCCCACCCCATGTGACCCTGGAGCAGTACGCAAGCTCCGCCTCGATACGGGAGTTGAGACGGATGCTCTCCGGCCTCGGGCTGGGGGTGTCGGGATACGCTCCTGATTTCACGATGGTAAACCCCCTGGTGGAGGAGAACCGGAACAGGTACCTGGACCGGATACAGCGTTCGGTCGAGTTGTGCGCCGCGACCGGGGGCCCGGCTTTGCGCGTGGATCCGATTGCGGCTCCAGGATCAGTTGCCGATTCCGACTATGAGGAGTGCGCCGGCCGTCTGGCCGCCTTGTGGCACGACGCGGCGGAACTGGCGTCGAGGGAGGGCGTGCGGCTGGTGTGGGAATTCGAGCCCGGGTTTGTGTTCAACAAGCCCTCCGAGGTTGTGAATATTTTCGAGAAGGTCGGGCATCCCAATTTTCAGATCCTGTTCGACACCTGCCACGCCTACCTATGCGGCGTGGTGGGGGCGCGGCAGCGGGGAACCATCGAGCGGCTGGCGGGAGGCGTGCCGGAGTTCCTGGAGATGCTGAGCGGGCGCATCGGGCACATTCACATTGTCAACACGGACGGAACGCTTTACGGGGACGAGACGAGCACGCACAGCCCGTTTGAAGAAGGGGTGATCGATTTTCCGAAACTGGCTCCCCAGTTGCTGTCGGTGCCGGGCATCGAGTGGTGGTGCGTGGATCTTTCGTTCCGGGCGGACAGCGAACGGCTGCTCGAGCCGAGCCTCGAGTACGTCAAGAAATTGACGGCGGCGGTGCGCGCCTGAATCAGACGGCCGGGGAGTGGCGGACGATGGGAATCCCGCAGCGTACTAGAGCCGCTTCCACGGCGCGTTCGCTCAACCGGCTGGCATCGTATTCCACCCGCACGGCCCCGAGGGATGGCTGTTCGAGAATCACGCGATGAATTCCATACACGGCGTGGACACGGGCGATGGCTCCGAGATCGCCGTCGCCGAGCGGACGCGCGAGATCATACCGTAAGTCGACCTTGGTCATTCGAGAAACAGCATAGCATTTCAACCCGCGGGGCCGAGCGTGATGACGAACTCGGCTCCGCCCTCCGGGCGGTTGGCGGCGCGGACGTGGCCGCCGTTCGAGCGGACAATCGAGCGGACGATGTTCAGGCCGATGCCGGTGTTCGAGGGTTTTGTGGAAAAGTAGGCGTCGAAGACGCGAGGCAGGATCTCTTCGGGAATCCCGGGGCCATTGTCGGCAATCACGATGCGCGTGCCGTCCTCGCCCGAGGAAGCCGACAACTGCACACGGCCGCCATGCGGCATCGCCTGGACGGAGTTGAGCAGCAGGTTGACGAGCACCCGCTCCCAGCCGACGGGATTGCCGCGGACCCGGAGGCCGGGTTCGATCCGGCGCTGAAAATCGATGGAGGGTCCGTGCGTGGCCCGCAGGAAGTCGCCCGCAAACTGGACGGCGATTCCGGCGATGACGGCGAAATCAAAGCTCGAGTCACTGACCTGGGAGACTCCGCGAACGAGCCTCTGTCCGTGCTCGGCTCCGCGCTGTATGGCTCCCGCGACGGATTCCCAGCGCGGGTCGCCGGCTAAGAGGTCAGCGGCGTCGAGAATTGTTTGAAACACGTTGTTGAGGTCGTGGACGAGACCAGGAAGGGTCAGGTCCTGCGCGTCGGATGGGGACATGCCGTTACCCGCCCAGTGAGCGTAGCATGTTGTAAAACTCGGGGAAAGAGACCGAGGCGGCCTCGGCATTCAGGACGCGGCACGGCCCGCCGGCGGCGAGAGCGGCCACGGAGAAAGCCATGGCGATGCGGTGATCCGTGAAGGAGTCCAGTTCGGCGGAGTGGAAGGTCTGATTACCGGGAACCTCGAAGCCGTCATCGTGAACGGTGATGGCGACCCCCATGCGGCGCAGATTCTCGGCCACGGTGGCGATGCGGTCGGTCTCCTTGACCCTCAGTTCCGCCGCGTCGCGCACGATGAGGCCGTCGCGGCTGGAAGCTCCGAGGACGGCGAGCACGGGGATTTCATCGATCAGGGCGGCGGCGGTGGACTTCTCGAGGATGCCGCCGCGCCAGGGGGCGTATTCGACCAGGATGTCGCCCACCAGTTCCCCGCAGGATTCGCCGATATTGAGGACGCGTAGCGGCGCGCCTCCGGCGGCGAGAAAGTCCATGAGCGCGGAGCGGGTAGGGTTGAGCCCCACTCCCTGAATGGCGATACGGGAGCCCGGGACAAGCAGCGCGGCCGCGAGGAAAAACGCCGCGGAGGAAAGATCGCCGGGAACGGCAAGTTCGCGGCCGCGGAGCGCGGGACGGCCGTGGATCGAGACGGCTCCTCTTACCGACTCGACCTCCGCGCCGAACTGCCGAAGCGCGATCTCGGAATGATCGCGGGTGGGCAGGGTTTCGTGGACGGTGGTGACGCCTTCACAGAAGAGCCCCGCGAAGAGGACGCACGATTTGACCTGGGCGCTGGCGACCGGCAGGTGATAATCGATGGCGCGCAGTTGCGAGCCGTGAATGGCGAGCGGTGGGTACATGCCGTCGCGGGCTTCGATGCGCGCTCCCATTTGGGTCAGCGGCGTAATGACGCGCCCCATCGGGCGGCGGCTGAGGGATTCGTCTCCGGTGATGCGCGTGGTGAAGGTCTGGGCCGCCAGAATGCCGCTCAGCATGCGGATGGTGGAACCCGAGTTGCCGGCGTCCAGCATTGCCGCTGGAGCTTTGAGCCCATCCAGACCAACGCCGTGGATGAGGGTTTCCGGACCGTCCGCCTCGATCTCCACGCCGAGCGCGCGCATGCACGCGAGGGTGGACTGGCAATCGGCGCCCTGTGAGTAGTTGTGGATTCTCGAATCACCCTCGGCAATCGCGGCGAGCATGCCGTAGCGGTGGGAGATGGACTTATCGCCGGGAAGGCGGATGGACCCTTGCAGGGCTCGAGCAGGTTGGATGGTTTCGACCATGCGGAAACCATCCATTGTACCGGGTGGCGGGATGGCGGCGTCCGCGGAGGGCGCTAGACGGCGACGAGTTCCGGAACGTAGTTCGGGTAGCCGCGCGGCTCACGGTAGCGCTGAAAACGGTATCCGGCCCCGAAGATGGTTTCGATATAGGTGTCACCATAGGGAAACAGCTTCTTGCGAAGGCGGCGGATGTGCACATCGAGAGTGCGGGTGCGGATGCCGCGTCCATACCCCCAGATTTTCTCGAGAAGGATCTCGCGGCGGACGATCTCGCCGGCGTTGTCCAACAGAAGGCCAAGTAAGGCATGCTCTTTGCGCGTGAGAAGAACCTCACGCAAATCGACATAGGCGGAGAGGTTGTGGAAGTCAAAGAAGAGATGCTGATCCTGATATTTCTTCTCGGGGTTGTTTAGTCTGGCTGGAAACATATGGAAAGCCCCTTTTTCCGATCAACTCGATACTAAGGTTGATACGAAAGGAGATGGTGGTTTGTTTGTAAAAAGATTGTAAAAACTGTAAATTCCCGCCGCATGCTGGAGAGAGCGGGAGGAGGCTTGCCTTCTTTCGCGGACGGGACAGACAATAAGTCCGGGGGTGCGATGTTTACACGACGTCATTGGTTATCGGCATCGGCTGTTCTGGCCGCGGCTCCACAGGCGCTGCCGGCCGGGGGCAAGCCCATAGTGATCTCCTCGGCCAACGGGTTGCGCGCCTGCGCCCGGGCCATGGAGATGATCCGGTCCGGGGCGGATACTCTGGATGCCGTGGTGGCCGGAGTCAACATAGTGGAAGAGGATCCGGAAGATGATTCCGTCGGTTATGGCGGCCTGCCGAATGAGGAAGGGGTCGTGGAGCTCGATTCCTGCGTGATGCACGGGCCGACACGCCGCGCCGGATCGGTGGCGAGCATCAGGGGAGTGAAGACGCCGTCCAAAGTCGCCAAGCTCGTGATGGAGCAGACCGACCACATCATGCTGGTAGGGGAGGGGGCGGGGCGGTTTGCGAAGGCCTACGGGTTCAAGGAAGAGAACCTTCTGACGGAGAAGTCCCGGCTGGCATGGCTTGTCTGGAAGCGGAGCCTGCGAGACGCTTCGGGGCACAATAACTGGATCGGGGGTCCCGGGGCGCTGAAACCCGCGGCGCGGCTGAAACAGATGTTTCCCGAGGCCAGCGATGAGTTGCTTGCCTATGCCTGGGAGAGGGCGGTGAATCCGCCCACCGGCACCATCAACTGCCTGGCGCTGAACGCGAAGGGAGAGATGAGCGGGGTGACGACGACCAGCGGCCTCGCGTGGAAGATCCCCGGGCGCGTGGGGGACTCGCCCATCATCGGCGCGGGGCTGTATGTCGACCAGGACGTGGGCGCGGCGGGATCCACGGGCCGAGGGGAGGAGAATATCCGCATCGCCGGCGGCCACACAATCGTCGAGAACATGCGTCACGGGATGTCTCCGCGGGAAGCATGCCTCGACGCGGTGAAGCGCGTGGCGCGCAACTACGATAACGACCGGGCGAGGCTGGCGAAATTCGATATCAGCTTCTACGCGCTCGGCAGGGACGGGCAATACGGATCAGCGGCGCTCTGGAGCGGGACGGCGAAGAACGGCCAGGTGCGCCCGCGCCAGTTCGCGGTGAACGACGGGGGCAAGAGCCGGCTGGAGAATTGCGCCTACCTTTACGAACGGAAGGGCTGAGTCCCCGGCGCCGTTCTAGTTATTCAAGACCTGGTGATGATCCCACGGCATGGAAGGCGGCTGCCATCCGCGCGAAACGTAGTCCATGGACATCAGCACGAGCATGATGGCGAGAAACAGGACCGCCCCCGCGAGGGCCATCTTCGACAGGATGTGGCTCCACTTCACGTGCATGAAGTAGCGGATCACCAGCGTCGCCTTGCACACGGCAATTCCGAGGGAGATCATGACGCTGAGCAGGCCGAGGTTGATCTTCCATACCTGGTAGGTCAACACTGTGCCCACGATCAGCGCTAAAAAGACAGTCACATACATCTTCGTCGATGCAATGTGATTTTCCGCGTGTAGTTCGGTCTGCATGATGTTCATCTCTCGATCAGGTACAGGAGCGGGAAGAGGAAAATCCACACGATGTCCACGAAGTGCCAGTAGAGCCCGCTGATCTCGACGGGATTATAGTATTTCGGTCCGTATCGCCCCTTCATCGCCGTGACCAGCAGCCAAGCCATGATGCCCAACCCGACAATCATATGCACGGCGTGCATGCCCGTCATGGCGAAATAGAGGCAGAAGAGAATCTGCACCTCGCGGCCGCCTTCGGCCTGGTCCCAGTGGAAGTACGGTCCGGGAACGTGCCCTTCCTGCCATTTGTGCGTATATTCGACGGCCTTCACGCCCAGGAAGATCGAGCCGAAGATCATGGTGA
Organism: Bryobacteraceae bacterium; assembly: GCA_019187195.1. GTDB lineage: Bacteria > Acidobacteriota > Terriglobia > Bryobacterales > Bryobacteraceae > CADEFT01. Next base: position 37,329 of record JABAQT010000020.1, on the reverse strand, counting down.
GGACGATCATCGCCACGAGACGTTTCTGTTTTCCCAACTGGGCGCTCTGGACCGCGAGCGCCATGGTGAGGCTCGACACAATGAGCACCACCGTGTTGACCGCCCCCAGGAACACGTTGGTCGCCGAACTGGCGATGCGGAAAGCGTCCGGATACCAGATGCGGTAGATCGTGTAGGTGGCGAACATGCCGCCAAAGAACATGACTTCGGTGGCCAGGAAGAGCCACATCCCCAGGTTGCCCGACTCATACTGCTGTTGGGCGCTGAAAAACTGGTGCGCTACGTGTTTTTCGTCGTGCGAATCGAGAGCAACGGCGTGATCAGACAAGCGTGTTCTCCTCGTGTGCCTCGGCGTAAGCGTACACCGGCTCCTTCACCACCGGCGGAGCAAAGAAGTTCTCGGTGGGCGGCGGGCACGGAATTGTCCACTCGAGCCCCTTGGCTCCGAACGGGCTCGGCTCGGTCACCTTCGGACCCTTGAAGACCGAATACACCAGATAAACCATCGGAATCAGATAACCCACACCCAGCACCGAAGCGCCGGCGGTCGACAAGACATGCAATGACTGGAACTCTTCGGGGTAGGCATGATACCGGCGCGGCATTCCAAGCCACCCCAGTATGAACTGCGGGAAGAACGTCAGGTTGAAGCCGATGAACACCAACCCGGCCGCGATCCGTCCCCACGTATCATTGTACATTTTGCCCGTCATTTTGGGCCACCAGAAATGCACTCCCGCGAGGAACGCCATCACCATGCCGCCCACCATCACGTAATGGAAGTGGGCCACGATGAAGTACGTGTCGTGAATGTGCAGATCGATGCCCATCGTCGCGCACATCACGCCGGTCACTCCGCCGATGGTAAACAGTCCGATGAAGCCCATGGCGTACAACATGGGCGTCTCCCAGCTGACCGACCCCTTGTACATCGTAGCCATCCAGTTGAAGACCTTGACCGCCGAAGGAACTGCCACGGCGAAGCTCAGCAGGCTGAATACGAGGCTCGCGTACGTCGATTGGCCGGCCACGAACATATGATGGCCCCACACGAAAAAGCTCAGAATCGCGATCGCCAGGCTCGAGCCGGCGACAAAGGGATATCCGAACACCGACTTTCTCGAGAAGCAGGTCACCACTTCGCTGATCACACCCATGCCGGGCAGGATCATGATATAGACCGCCGGATGGGAATAGAACCAGAACAGGTGCTGGAAGAGGACGGGATCGCCGCCCAGGGCGGGATCGAAGAAGCCGATGTGGAACGCGCGCTCGAGCATCATCAGCACCAGCGTGATCGCGACCACGGGAGTCCCCAGCAACTGGATGAGGCTGGTGGCGTAATGGGCCCACACGAACAGCGGCAGCCGGCTCCAGGTCAACCCGGGCGCGCGCATCTTGTGGATGGTGACAATGAAGTTCAGCCCCGTCAGAATCGAGGAGAACCCGGCCACGAAGGCTCCCATCGCGGTGGCAATCACCGCCGTGTTCGAATAGGTGCTGCTGTATGGCGTGTAGAATGTCCAGCCCGTATCCACGCCGCCCGAAACAGCGGCGAAAAGTCCCAACACGCCGCCCGCGATGTAGAGGTACCAGCTCAACAGGTTGATCTTCGGAAACGCCAGATCCTTCGCCCCCACCATGATCGGAATGAGAAAATTGCCAAGCGTCGCCGGCACGGACGGTATGAGAAAAAAGAAGATCATGATCACGCCGTGCATGGTGAACATCTTGTTGTAGGTCTGCGCCTCCAACAGGTCGCCTTGCGGGGTCAACAACTCGAGCCGGATCGCTCCCGCGAACGCACCGCCCAGCAGGAAGAAGATCGTAATCGAGATGAGGTATAGAATCGCGATCCGCTTATGGTCCGTCGTCAGCAGCCAGCTCTTCCAACTCCAGCCGTTAGTCAGATAGTTCAACTCGGATTCGGAAGCGGAATCGTACGTTGCAACGTGCTCACTCATTGCTGCTCTCCCTCCTCTTTTTCCAAACTCTTGACATACGCGATGATCTGCAACAATCCCTCTTCGCTGATCTGCCCCTGGAAGGTGGGCATGATGGCGGCATAAGTGTCGACGATTTTCGACCGCGGGTTCAGCACCGATTCGCGGATGTAGGCGTCATCGGCCTTCAGCGTCTTTCCGCCCTGCAGTTTCACCGTGCTGCCGTACACGCCCACGAGCGACGGTCCGCGTCCCTTGCCGTCCGGGAGATGGCAGGTCGAACAGCCGTACTGGTTGAAGAGGGCCTCGCCGCGCGCCGTCATCGACTCGTCTCCGCCGCCGGCCCATTTGGCGTATTCGGTGGGCTGCATGACGTGCACGGTCCCGATCATCCCCGAATGCTGTGTTCCGCAATATTCGGCGCAGAACAGATGGTAATCCCCGAGCTTTGTCGGCGTCACGTAGTAGCTTGTGTAGCGCCCCGGTATCACGTCCTTCTTCAGGCGGAACGCCGGGATGAAGAAGCTGTGAATCACGTCCTCGCTGATCATGGTGAACTTCACCTGCCGCCCCAGCGGGAGATGCAGTTCATTGATCTCGCGCTGCCCTTCCGGATGTTGCACCTTCCACATCCACTGCTTGCCGGTCACGAAAATCTCCATCGCGTCGGGCTGCGGCGTGGCGTAGGCGCGGAAGTAGATGTTCGCGCCCCAGACGAAAAACCCCAGGATCATGGCGAACGGAATCAGCGACCACGCCAGTTCGAGCAACAGCGAACCGTGGATGTGCGGCGGCCGGTCCTCCGCCGATCTCCGCCGGTATTTCATCGCGAATACGAATACGGTAACGAAAATCAAAGCCGTGAAGAACACGGAAAACAGCATCTCCGCCGTCATCAGGTCGTCAATCTGCGTGGCCAGATTGCTCGCGGCTTCAGGTAGTAAAGAGAATGTCTTGTTCATGCGAGATCTCTTGCCGCCGGCTCAGGCCTTCTGGCGCTTCTCCCTCCGGAAACTGACAATAAGAAATCCACCAATCACGGCCAGCGTCAGCACGCCGGCCGCGCGCAGGGCCGTCAGCACCTCGAGCGTATACTTGCCGCTCGAGGGATCGTAGTGAAAGCACATGAGCAGGAGTTGCCCCACGGGATCGCCGATCTTCCCCTTCGAGGACTCGAGAATCCCGAGGCGCAAATCCCGCGCCGAATACTCGATGCCGTACAGGTATCGCGACAGCCGCCCGTCGGGCGTGGCCACCACGAATCCGGCCGCGTGCGCGTACTGTTGAATCGTCGGATCAAACGCGTACCGGAAACCCATCGATTCGGTCAGCTTCCGGATGTTCGCTTCCTCGCCGGTCAGGAAGCTCCACCCCGCGTCGGTCCCCGTCCTCTCATACCGCTTCAGGTAGGCCTTCTTTTTCTCCGCCGCCAATTCCGGCTTCTCACGCGGATCGAAGCTGAACATCACCACGCGAAAATCCTTGCCCGGCGTGAGGGGCAGCGCCTTCAGCGTTTTCACCAGGCTGCTCATGGTGAGATTGCACAGCATGGGGCATTCGTAATAGACCGGGACCAGCACGACCGGTTTGCCCTGGAAGTATTCGCCGAGCGGAGCGGTCCGCCCGGTCTCGTCCCGGAACGGCAACTCGACCGGGAGCTGTGCGTTCAACTTCTGCTCGAATGCGACCTGTTTCAACAACTGCGTCTGGCCGCCCGGATTCTGCCGGGAGGACTGCGCCCATGCCGCTGAAACGATCCCCAATGCTACAATCCACCTGCGCATGTTTCCTCTTACTGCTTTGCCGGTTTCGTGGCGTCCGCCGGGTTGGCGGCAACGGGGAGGCCGCTCTTGAGCAACATCTCCATCGCCTTTTCGACGGGGACGTGGGCCACGCCGGCTTGTTTATCCACCCAGCCGTAGCTTTCCGCCCGGCTCAACTGCTGTGCCTGAAACGCCGCCAGGTCCTTGGCCGGAAAGGCTTGCAGGCGCGGCGACGGGGGCAGATGCCGCTGATTCGAAAAGATTCCCGAAGGCTTCGGCAGGGCGCTTTCCTCGTAGCGGAACATCAGCCCCGCGAAGATGATGCACACGGCCAGCGTGGTCAGAATGCCGATTGTGGACCACGCCACCAGAGGAATGTTCGCGTCCGTGGCTTCGGGTTCGGCCGCCGGAATGTGATGATGAATGGTCTCCATTGCTGTTAGTCCCCTACTCGAGTGCCAGCGGCTCGAGCGGCCGCTTTTTCAATTGGAAGGCGAAAAACGCCATCCAGATTCCGCCGAGCGCCACGGGAGCGGCGATGTCCAGCCAGTGAATGCTGAAGTGCGAAGCCGGAGCTCCGTTCTCCATTCCGTGGCTGAACGCCGGCCGGATCACCCAGAACAGATCCAACACCCGCATCAGTAGCACGTAGGCCGCCACTCTGCGCAGCAGGTGCGGATTGCGCTTGATCTTCTTCATCAGCAGGAGCACGAAGATCACGCAGAAGTGGAACAGGAACACGGCGAGCCCCACATATTCCCAGCCCCCGCGCATGCGCTTCACATAGTAGGCGATCTCTTCGGGCAGGTTCGCCGACCACACAATCAGCAACTGCGAAAAGCTCACATAGGCCCACAGCATGTTGAAGGCGAACATCAGGCTTCCGAGATCGTGATACGTCTGTGTCTTGACCACGCCCTGCATGGGGGCCTTGGTCGACAGCAGGCACAGTACGAAGATCATTACGGCGAAGGTCGACAGGGCCTGGTTCACCATGAAGATGGCGCCGTAGATTGTCGAGAAGTAATGCGGTTCGATGGACATCACCCAGTCCACCGAGGCGAAGGTGATGCACAGGCTGTGGACGATGATGCCCGGCGCGCTCAGCCTCTGCAGCCGCGGCCGGATGGCCCAGTAGCCGACCCGCTCCTGCTCTTCGGTCATTTTGTTGAGCCGCGCCGTCAGGAAAAACCAGATGACGAAGTAGATCGCCGCGCGGACGTAGAATCCCGTCTGGTTCAGGTACATCTGCTTCGATTGGAGAACGGGGTCCCGCGCCACCACGTCCGGGTGAGACCATTCATAGAGGCTGTGCACTCCGAAGGCGAGGGGGAGGAACAGGAGCACGACCAGGGGGAGCGTCCGCGTCCCCGCCTCGAGGCCCCTGCGGATGGCGACACCCCATCCGCCGCCCACCATGTGGTGCAGCATCAGCAGCGACAGACTCCCCAACGCCACTCCCGACCACAGCATGAAGGCCAGCAGGTAGGAGCGGTAAAACTGCTCCGAGTTCATCGCAAACCCGGCTGCCGTCGCCAGCAGACCAACCACGCCCACCACGAGGGCGCGGCTCTGTAAACGGTCCAGATATGGCCGCATCGCTTCCGTCATTACTTCGCAGCCTCCTTCTCCCTGGGCGGCGGAGGCGGCCCGGTGATAGCCGGACCGGCGTCCACTTTCCGCATCTCATCCGCCGTCAACGCGGCCACTTTCACGTTCTGGCTCTGTTGCAGAGCGCGGACATACGCCGCAATGGCCCAGCGGTCCCTGGCCGGGATGCGGGCCGCGTAGCTCGCCATCGCTCCGCTTCCGTTGGTAATCACGACAAAGAAATGTCCGATGGGCGCGTCGCGCAGCGCCTCGGTGTGATAGGACGGCGGGGTTTTCAGCCCGCGCGTCACAATCATTCCATCGCCATAGCCCGTATAACCGTGGCAGGGAGTGCAGTAGATGTTATAGCGGTCCCGCCCCCGCTCGAGCATCTCCCTGTTGAAGGGGACCGGAAGCTGTTCCACTTCCTTCCCGTCCGCCTTCCCGGTCCAGAAGGCGGGGTTGGCGCTTTTGACCATGTTGCGCGCGACGGTGCCCTTGATCGCGGGCCGCGCCGCGCGACGGTCTCCAAAGAAATCCGTTCCCGCGTCCAGCCGGTAGCGCGGCGGATCATGCATGTCCTGGCGGCAGCCGAGCAGCGTCAATCCACCCACGATGAGGAATGCGTACCTCAAATTTCCACCTCCGCCACTTCATGGGCATGCAGGGTTTGCAGAAATTCCTTTGTGCGCTGCAGGTCGAACCTCGCGTCCTCCGCCTCGATGCAGAGAAAGAACCGGTCGCGCGAGGCATGCTTGAACCGGGGCACGTTGAACACCGGGTGGTAGGGCATGGGAAACCCGCACAGAAACAACAGGGTCGCCAGTGTCGTGAGACCGGCCAGCAGCACCGTCGTCTCGAACGTGATGGGGATAAACGCCGGCCAGCTATTGTACGGCCGGCCGCCGACGTTCAGGGGGTAGGTGATGGCCGCGATCCAGTAGAGCAACCCGAAGCCGCCGATCATTCCCAGAATTCCCCCCACCAGCACGAACTTCGGCAGGGGCGAATCCGGCAGGTGCATGGCGTGATGCAGTTCCTCGATCGGCAGCGGCGAGTAGGCGTCCATCTTCCGGTAACCTTCGTGATGCGCGGCCTCGGCCGCGCGCACCAGTTGCTCGGGCGTCTCGAATTCGGCCATGAGGCCGTACACAGGTTTGCGCATTTAGTGGCTGCCTCCTTTCCCCGTTCGCGGAATCAGAGTCCGCACTTCGAAGATGGAGATGGCCGGCAGCAGGCGCACGAAGACGAACAGCAGCGTCAGGAACAGCCCCATCGTGCCGATAAACATGCTCCAGTCATACTTCGTCGGGTAGTACATCCCCCAGCTCGAGGGAAGGAAATCGCGGTGCAGGCTGGTTACGATGATCACGAAACGCTCGAGCCACATGCCGATGTTGATGACCAGCGAGATCACGAACACCAGCGGCACGTTGGCGCGCGCCTTCTTCGACCACAGCACCTGCGGCGTCAGAATGTTGAACAGAATCAGCGTCCAGTAGCTCCACCCGTAGGGCCCCGTCGTGCGGTTCTTGAACATGAACATTTCCCACAGGTTTCCGCTGTACCAGCTCATGAACGCTTCCATGAAGTATCCGTAGGCGACGATCAGCCCGGTGGCCAGCATCACCTTGCACATGTTGTCGATGTGCTTCATCGTGATGAAGTCGCCCATCTTGTACCAGGCCCGCAGCGGTATGGCCAGAGTCAACACCATGGCGAAGCCGGAATAGATGGCGCCCGCCACAAAGTAGGGCGGGAAGATGGTCGTATGCCACCCGGGAATCAGACCCACCGCGAAGTCGAAGCTCACCACGGTGTGCACGGAAAGAACGAGCGGCGTCGACATGCCCGCCAGAATCAGGGACGCGATTTCATAGTGGTTCCAGTGCCGCGCCGATCCGCGCCAGCCTAGCGCCAGCATTCCATAGCTGATCTGCGCGAACTTGCTTTTCGCCTTGTCGCGCATGCTCGCCAGGTCCGGTATCAGGCCCACATACCAGAAGACCAGCGAGATGGTCGCGTAGGTGGAGACGGCGAACACGTCCCACAGCAGCGGGCTGCGCGGCTGCGGCCACATCGACATCGTATTGGGATACGGCAGCAGCCAGTAGGCCACCCACGGGCGGCCGGTGTGCAGGGCGGGATACAGGAACGCGCACGCCACCGCGAACAGCGTCATCGCTTCGGCGAAGCGGGAGATCGACATCCGCCACTGCTGCTTCAACAGCAGCAGAATCGCCGATATCAGCGTTCCGGCGTGTCCGATGCCGATCCACCACACAAAGTTGATAATGTCGAAGCCCCAGCCGACCGGCACGTTCACGCCCCAGATGCCGATCCCTTTCAATACCAGGTAGGTGATTGTGGCCAGCAGCATCATCAGAATGCTGAATGCGATGGTGAAGCCGACAATCCAGAACTTGGGCCACCCCACCTCGAGCGGAACCGCCGCGATCTTGTCCGTCACGGTCGCATAACTGTGGCCTGGAGCCAGCATTGGATCAGGACCCGTCTGCGCCGTCAATGTCCCCTTCTCTACTCTCTCCATTTCTCGCGTCCTTCTCCTGTCATGCCTGCGTTAGTTCAGGGTTCGGATTCTCCAGGCGCGCCAGGTACGTCGTGCGCGGCTTGGTGTTGAGGTCCGTGAGAATTCCGTAATTCCTGGCATCGCCTTTCCACTTGGCGATCTTGCTCTCGCGATCGTTCATGTCGCCGAACATGATGGCTTGCGTGGGGCACGCCTGCTGGCAGGCTGTCACCACTTCGCCGTCCCTCACCCGGCGGTCTTCCTTTTCCGCCTGGATTTTCGCCCGGCTCACCCGCTGGATGCAGTAGCTGCACTTTTCCATCACGCCGCGGCTGCGCACGGTAACATCCGGATTGCGCAAACCCCACAGGCTCTGCGTATCCCAGTCGCTGTAGAGGAAGAAGTTGAAGCGCCGCACCTTGTAGGGGCAGTTGTTCGAGCAGTAGCGGGTGCCCACGCAGCGGTTGTAAACCATCTGGTTGATCCCCTCGCTGCTGTGCACGGTCGCCGCCACGGGACATACAGTCTCGCACGGAGCGTTCTCGCAATGCTGGCACGGCACCGGCTGCGCGTACGCCGCCGGATTGTCGAGTTCGCCCTTGTGGTAGCGGTCGACGCGGATCCAGTGCATCTCCCTTCCGCGCAGGACCTCTTCCTTGCCCACCGTCGCGATGTTGTTTTCCGCCTGGCAGGCAATCGTGCACGCGCCGCAGCCGTTACAGGCGTTGAGGTCGATCGCCATTCCCCAGCGGTACCCCTGCGAATAGTCGAAGCCCGGCGAGTAGAGGCTGAACGCGGGAGCCGGATCCTCGACCATCTCCCTGGCGAAATCCGGCTTTTTCAGATACTCCTCTTCGGTGGCGACGCGGACCAGGCGGCGCTCGCTCTGCGCCTCGTCGGCCTCGGTAATCTGCTGTATCCCGTGGTGCGTCTGCGTGGACACGAGCTTGTAGCGGCTCCCCGCGGGCGTGATCTCGACTCCCGAGGCAGCCCACAGCGCCGCGGAAGTTCTCAGCGCGTTGGCGTCAAAGCCGATCCGGGTCCCGATCCTGCCCGCGCTCGCGCGTCCGTAGCCGAGGTGTACCGTCACCGTGTCGCGCGCCTGACCGGGGGTCACCCACACCGGCGCTTTCACATGCGCGCCGCCGGCTTTGATGGTGACCACGTCGTCCGTGGTCACTCCCAGCTTCTGCGCCGTTGATGGAGCAATATAGGCGGCGTTGTCCCAGGTGACTTTGCTGACAGGCTTCGGCAGTTCCTGCAGCCATCCGTTGTTGGCGAACCGCCCGTCGAGAACCGTGGGATCCGGCCGGAAGCTGATCTCCATGCCGCCACCCACCGGCGTTGGGGCGACCGCTTTCAGGTCCCCCTTCACCGCCACCGTCTTCGGCGGAGGAGCCGAATTCGCCCAAAATCCGTCATGCAGGGCTTTCTGCAACTGGGCGTCATAATCCTGCGCGGCGATTTTCCCGCGCCAGTAGCGGCGCCAGTTCTGATAGTTGGTTCCCTGCACGCCGGCGAGGGCCGAGATGATTTCCATCGCCGTCTTGCCGCTGTAGAGGGGGTCGATCAGGGGCTGCATCAGGGTCACGGTCCCGTCATAGGCGCGCGCGTCGCCCCAGCTCTCGAGCGTGTGCGCTTCCGGAATGTGCCAGTTGCACAGCGCCGCTGTCTCGTCGTGGTACTGGCTCAACTGGATGCGGTTCTTCACCTTCAGGAACGCTTCGCGGAAGTTCAGGTCCGGGGGAGCCGTGTAGACCGGATTCGCGCTCAGGATGAGCAGCGTCTCCACCTTTCCGGCGTTCATGTCCGCCGCCAGTTCCTTGAGCGAACCGGCGTGCGAGACCGGGTTGCCCTCGAGCGGCTCCGTGTAGATTACGGTCTTGCCCGCGTTCTCCAATTTCTCGTTGATGGCGTGCGCCAGCGCGTGGACGATCGCGGGCTGATGCTCGCCGGCCACCACGAGACTCGTCCCCTTATGCGCTGCCAGGTCCTTTGCCAGCGCGGCGATCCAGGCGTCCTGGGGGAGCACTCCCGGCGCGTCCGCCGCCACCCCCAGCTTCACGGCCAGGCTGCGCGCGACCGCTTCCACTTCGCTCGGCTTCACGGCCAACCGGTGGTCCGACAACACGCTTGTCACCGAGGGGTGCGTTTCCACCGCGTAAAAGCGGTTCATCCGCTTCCGGCCCTCTTCCGGCCGGCGCCGCGCCGCGAACTCTCTGGCGTAGCGCACCGCGCCCACGCCGGTGTAGAGAAAATCCGCGTCGAGCGAGAAAATCACGTCCGCCGTTTCGAGTTTGTAGTGGTGCGACACCGGCTCGCCGAACGCCAGCTTCGCGCCCTCGCGCGCCCCGTCCGGATTCACGGGATCCCAAACATGCCACTTCAGCTCCGGCATCATCGCCAGGAGCTCTTTCATCGACTCGAGCAGGCTCGGCGAGGTGATGGTTTCGGTGAGAATCCGCATCCCCGCGCCCTTGGCCTCGAAGTGCTTTTCGCGCAGCACCGTCAGCGCCGCCCAGAACGACGTGTTGTTGCTGATCTCCCCGTCGCGCAACACCGTCTTCGACCGGTCCGGATCGTACAACGACAGCAGGCTCGCCTGCGCGAAGATATCCGTGCTTCCCAGGCTGCCGGCGTGGTCCGGGTTCCCTTCCGCCTTCGTCGGCCGGCCCTGGTGGCTCTCCACCAGCACGCCCGTCGCGTATCCGCCCATCAAATGAGCAGTCGCATAATGCACCGGAATGTTTTCCGCGAACTCCTCCGGCGGCTTGACGTAAGGCACAATCTTCTCGAGCGGTTGCCGTGTGCACGCCGTCAGCCCCGCCAGCCCCAGGGAAGCTCCCATCAGTTTGAGCAGGTTCCGCCGGTCCAGCGGATTCCGCCAGTCCGCGCCGGTCTGCGGAAACTCGTTGTCGAGAAACTCCTGGAACTCAGGGGTATCGGAGAGCTCTTCCAAGCTGCGCCAGTACTCCTGGCCGGATTTCCGGCTCAGCCGTTCCCGCACGGCCTCGAGATCCAGTCGAGGGCCCTGCCCGAATATATTGAAAGGTTGTGTTCCACTCATCGGTGGCATGTGTAGCAATCCGTCAGCTTCTGGATTTTGTATTCGGCCACTAGCTTCCTGCCCAGTTCTTCCTGGGAAACGCAGGGTTCTTTTGGCTTCTCTCCCTCTTTGCCTTCCCCACCCTCAAGCCCGGGAAGGCATTCGGGATGTTTGTAGTCCATTTGAAAAACCTTGTCACGAGGGCGCACATGGGCTTCGGGATTCCGGTGGCAGTCGAGGCACCACTCCATGTAGAGAGTGTTTTCCTGGTACATCAACGGCATCTGGTCCACTCGTCCGTGGCACTCCGAACAACCCATCCCTTTATTGATGTGGATGCTGTGGTTGAAGTAGACAAAACCCGGAAGGTCATGGACGCGGGTCCATTCCAGGCTCTTCCCGGTTGCCCAGCTCTGCCGCACCGGCTCGAGGATCTTCGCGTTCGTCCAGATCATCGAATGGCAGCTCATGCAAGTCTCGGTTTCCGGAATTCCCGCAAAGGCGGTCCGTTCAACGGTGGTGTGACAATAGCGGCAATCGATCCCGAGCCCCGCCACGTGATGCTTATGAGAAAACGGCACCGGTTGATCGAACGGGATCTTCGCCCGTGATACATACGGGGACCGGTTGACCCCCATTAGCGCGTAGCCAGCACCGCCTGCCAGCAGCAGCACGGCGACGATACTGACCTTCGCTACACTATTGGTGCTTGGGTGAAAAATCTGAGACATTAGCCACCTGCAAGGCGGGAAGTTACGCCGCTACATCCTCTCCAAAACTAGTGCTGAACGATATTGGACCCAGGTAGAAGCCTCAATTATAGGGGCGTTCGAAGTCTCTTGTCAAACGAAAATAATTACTGTTTGACAGTATGACTCTTCCCGGCTCTCTCCGTGTTGTAGTATCATCTCTCCCAGTTGGTGTGACATCGGGCGGGCCCGCGCCTGCCTTCAATTTTTGGGGAGCCTGTAAGAAATGCTACGCCGTATCGTCCGCATCGAATGGGTATTCGTGTCTCTCCTGGCAACATCCGCGTTCGCGCAGGAATTCCGGGGCAGCATGGGCGGCCGCGTCATCGACCAGCAGCAAGCCCTCGTCCCTAACGTGAAAATCACAGCCGTCAATAATGACAACGGCGCCCGGTTTCAAACCACCTCGAGCGCCGACGGATCCTATTCCCTGCCGTTCCTGCCGCCCGGTCCTTATACGGTAACAGCGGAGGCGCCCGGCTTCAAGCGATATTCGAACCCCAATCTCCGGGTAGCCACGAATGAGCGGCAGCAGCTCGACATCGCCCTCGAGTTGGGCGATGTCGGGCAGTCGGTCACTATCACCGCCGAATCGTCCCTGCTTGAAACCGCCACCGCCTCGACCGGACAGGTGATCAACTCCCGCCAGATCGAAAACATGCCCATGAACGGCCGCACTCCGCTCGTCCTCGCCCAACTGGCCTTCGGCGTGACCCCGAACAGCGACCCCAAGTTCTCACGTCCCTTCGACAACTCCGGCCCCTCCGACTTTTCGATGGGCGGCGCTCCCAGCCGGAGCAACGAACTCCTCATCGATGGAGCGCCCGACACCACCCGGAACAGCCGGGTTGCTTATAACCCTCCCGTCGACGCCGTTCAGGAAGTCAAGGTGGAAACGTTTCAATCCGACGCCGCTTACGGCCACACCGGCGGGGGAACCGTCAACGTGGTGATGAAAGGCGGCACGAATGACTTCCACGGCGCGGCCTACGATTTCAACCAGGTTTCCCGTCTCGCCGCGACACCTTATTTCACCAACCGCTCCGGCCAGAAGAAACCAGCGGGCAATTTCAACCAGTACGGCGTCAACGGCGGCGGCCCCATTCTCATTCCGAAGGTTTTCAACGGCCGCAACCGCCTCTTCTGGTTCTTCGGTTTCGAAGGCATCCGTGACTCTTTCCCCGAACCGCTCACCGGCACCGTTCCGACGCAGGCCGAGCGGGGGGGCGACTTCTCGCAACTGCTGACCGTGGGAGCCAACTATCAGCTCTACGACCCGCTGACCGGCGTTCAGGAAGGTTCGCGGGTCCGCCGGCAGCCGTTTGCCGGAAACATTCTTCCCGCTTCACGCCTCAGCGCCATCGCCAAGAACTACATGCAGTTTTATCCGCTCCCCAATCAGACAGGGAGGCCCGACGGCCAGGACAACTACCTCGCCAACTCGGTGCGCTCGGATGTTTATGACAGCGAACTCGGCCGTCTCGATTTCAACCTCAGCGACCGGCACAAGTTCTTCTACAACTTCCGTCACAACGCCCGCGTCGAGAACCGCGGCAACGCCTTCAAGAACATCGCGACAGGCAACTTCCTCGGGCGCATCAACTGGGGGAGCATGATCGATGACGTCTACACCTTCTCCCCCACGCTGGTTATGAACACCCGCCTGAACTGGACGCGGTTCACCGAGTCGAACACCCGTCCGAGCGATGGGTACGATTTTACGCAGCTTGGATTCTCGAAATCCCTGCTCGCCTACTCCGCCCGCCATGTCCTCCCCACGATCGATCTCGACCGCTTCGCCGATGTCGGCAACAGCGGAGGCGACAACACGCCCTTCGATATCTTTCAACTTTTCCTCAGCCTCACCAAGATCCACGGCAAGCACGTCCTCAAGTTCGGGACCGATGTCCGCGAGTACCGCGAAAGTTCGGCGAGCTATGGCAACTCGAGCGGCGCCTACCAGTTCCGCTCCGATCTCCTGCGCGGCCCTCTCGACAACTCGACCGGCGCCCCTCTCGGCCAGGATCTCGCCTCGTTCCTGCTCGGATATCCGACCGGCGGAAGCTGGGACATCAACACGTTCCGCACACAGCAGGCCAAGTACTACGCCCTCTTCCTCCAGGACGATTTCCGCGTCCGCTCGAACCTCACGCTGAACCTCGGCCTACGCTTCGAGCGCGACCTCCCCACCACGGAGCGCTTCAACCGCTCGGTCAACGGCTTTGATACAACTTCTCCAAGTCCCATCGCCAAACAGGCCGAAGCCGCCTACGCGGCCAAACCAGCTCCCGGCCTCCCCGTGGACCTTTTCAAGGTCCGCGGCGGCGTTCTCTTCGCCGGTCCCAATGGGAATGAAATCTATCACACACAGTCCGGCTACTTCAGCCCGCGGTTCGGCTTCGCCTGGACCCCGGCCGGACCTGGAGGAAAGACCGTCATCCGCGGCGGAGCGGGCGTTTTCGTCTTCCCCATCGGCACCACCGGACTCAACCAGCTTGGCTTCTCCCAATCCACTCCCATCCTCGGCGCATCGGCCACCGGGGGCCTCCGGCCCACGTCGACCCTCGAAAATCCTTTTCCGCTCGGGATCGCGCAACCGACAGGAGACTCGCTCGGTCTCGCCACCTTTCTCGGGCGAAACGTCGCCTTCTTCAACCCCAACCCGCTCAACCCCTACTCCGCCCGCTGGACCCTCGATATTCAGAGGGAACTATCCCGCAATCTGGTGTTCGAGATCGGCTATACGGGCAACCGCTCGGTCCATCTTCCCATCGACCAGCAACTCGGCTACGTTCCCAGGCAGTATCTGAGCACCCTGCCCTACCGCGACCAGCCCACCATCGACCGCAACACCGCCAATGTCGATAACCCCTTCGCCGGGCTTCTGCCCGGCACCAACCTCAACGGATCGAGGGTGCAATTCAATCAACTGGTCCGGGCGTATCCTCAATTTACAGGGTCCAACCCGGTGACCCGGCAATCCGCCAACGACGGGGGTTCCTACTTCCACGGCCTCCAGGTGCGCCTCGAGAAGCGCTTCTCGAGCGGCCTCCAGTTCCTCGCCAACTACCAGTTCGCACGCACCGTCGAGGAGACCAGCCGCCTCAACGACTTTTCAGGCCCGGAAAAGCGCAACGGCTCGATCGACCGCCCCCACCGCTTCGTCACCAGTTTCAGCTACGATCTCCCCTTCGGCCACGGCAAGCCTCTTGGCGGCGGCGCCGGTCCGGTCCTCAACCGCATCATCGGCGGCTGGATCATCAATGGCATCTATTCCTACGAAAGCGGCGCGCCGGCCGGCGATTGGGGCAACGTGATCTATCTTGGCGGCGACCTCCACTGGAACGCCCGCGGCGTTGATGGAGCCTTCGACACCACCCGCTTCAACCGCGTCTCGAGCCAGCAGCTATCCGACAACGTGCGCACCTTTCCCACCCGCTTCGCCAATCTTCGCCAGGACGCCACGAATAACGTTGACGCCTCGATTATGAAGAACACGCCGATCAAGGAACGGGTCATGCTTCAGTTCCGCACCGAGTTCTTCAACGCCTTCAACCACGCCGTCTTCTCGGCCCCGCAATTGAGTCCGACAAACTCGAACTTCGGAAACATCACCGGGGTGACGAACCTTGAACGGCACATCCAGATGGGCCTGCGGCTCACCTGGTGACCCACGGTTTGGTGTTCTTAGCGCAGCAGGCGGACCCGGTGGGACTCACTGTCTCCGATATATAGGGCTCCGTCTTTCCCCGCGAACACCCCGTGCGGCCGCGCCAACCGGCAATGGGCGGGATCCGGCTCAGGACCGTCTCCGCGCACGCCATCTCCCACTACAGTTGTCAGGATTCCAGTCCTCAGATCAATTCGGCGGATCGTGTGACTCTCCGTATCCGCGATGTAGAGCGCACCCTCCGGAGCCCATGCAATTCCCTTGGGGCCGTTCAATTTCGCCTTTCGCGCGTCCTCTCCGTCCCCCGTATGCCCCTTCTCGCCCGTCCCCGCAATGTGGTGGAATGTCCCGCTCCTGCTATCCACTTTGTATACGGCGTTGCCTTCCCTCAGCACCAGATACAGGTTCCCCTCCCGGTCCAGGTCGATCGCCCGCGGCCCGTTCACGGGGGTCCCCGCCACGGGAGCCCCGTCCGGCGTCGGCTTCTTCTCTCCATTCCCCAGGTACGTCGTGATGATCCCCGTCTTCAGATCCACGCGCCGCACGCGGTGATTTCCAATGTCGCAGATGAGCAACCGCCCCTGGGGATCGAAGGCAATCGAGTGCGGCTGCCGGAGCTGCGCCTTCACCGCAGGACCACCGTCCCCGCCGAATCCCGCCTGCCCTGTCCCGGCCACCGTCGAGATGATCTTCGTTCCGGCATCCACGCGCCGGACAATATTGTTCTTCATCTCGACAAAAAACATGTTTCCGGCCCGATCGAACCGGATTTCATAGGGTTCGTTCAACGAAGCCTCCCTGGCCAACCCTCCGTCCCCTGAATACCCGGCTTTTCCATTCCCGGCGACCGTGCTGATGACGCCTGTTTTCAGGTCGATCCGCCGGATGACGTGATTGCCGATCTCGCACACATACAACGCCCCGTCCGGCCCAACGGCCAACCCGTAAGGATTGTTGATCCGCGCCCGGATGGCGGGGCCGGCATCCCCCTCATAACCCGGGGCTCCGATCCCCGCAATGGTCCGGATGGTCTTCGCCCGTGCCGGCGGCAGGACGGCCAGAGTGGCCACGGCAATCCACAACCAGTTCATATGCATAAGTCTTTGTTTGTAGCCCTATCTAACAAATCCATCAGTCTATGCCGTATTCCCCTCCCGGTCAAACGCTCGATGGGGGCCACCCTACCCCCAGTTGCGGGTATCTCCGCACCGCACCAATTTTCAAGGTCTGCCGCAAGAATGCGCGAAACCAATACAAGTGTTCGTGCGACTACTATTTAAGGGCCCTCGATCAGTCCGGCTTGCCCGATTCGCGCGGTCTGCTTCTGGGCCAGTCACGTGTATCGGACAAAGGCGGAAATTCGAGGGCCCGTCATGGTGCTGACGGTCACCTCCGACGATCTGGTTCATAATGCGAGTATGTTCCGCCGCGTTCTGTTAGCCTTCCTCGTCGCGACAAGTATCCATGCCGCCGACCCCTGGACAGGCGTCTGGAAAATGGACCCCGCCAAGTCTCAATTCCCCGGCGAACCACCGAAAGATGTCGTCCTCACCTACCAGCCTGATCCCGCTGGGTTTCGCTTCACCTCGACGGGCAAACTCCAGGATGGAACCCCCTACTCCTATCACTACACCGCCGCCCCCGGCGGCAAGGACTACCCTGTGACCGGCCACGCCAGCTTCGACACTGTCTCGATCGAGTGGAAAGCCCCCGTCCTTGTCACCCGCTATAAGCGCCAGGGCAAGATCCTCGCCACCCATGAAAGCAACTTCGATAGCGGCGGCAAAGTGATGACCGACCGCACCGAATGGAAAACCCCGGATGGCGGCTCCCTGCTCACCATCGCCCACTTCGATAAGCAGTAAGGGCGTTCCCGGCCGGCGCCGCGATGGTCTACAATCCGCTCATGCGTCTATTCTTACTGCTCCTTGCCGTCACAGCCGCCGCTCAATCTCTACCTGTCAAGTGGGAAGAGCTCACGGCGGGCGACTTTGTCCAGGCTATCCGGAAAGCGCGGAACGTCTGCGTACTCCCCATCGGCATCATCGAGAAACATGGGCCCCACCTCCCGCTCGGCGCGGACCTCATCAATGCCCGCTACGCCTCCCTGCACGGAGCCGAACAGGAGTACGCCATCGTCTTCCCCGAATACTTCCACGGCCAGATTTTCGAGGCTAAACACGAACCCGGGACCATCGCCTACAGCTCCCGCCTGCAGCTCGAACTTCTCCAGGAGACGGCGGACGAAATGGCCCGCAACGGCTGTAAGAAGATCCTCATCGTCAACGGGCACGGAGGCAACAACAGCCTGTTGCCCTACTTCGCCCAATCCCAACTCCAGTCGTCCAAAGACTACGTCGTCTATGTTTACGCTCATCCCCAGTATCCGCCCGGCCGCCCCGCCCTCCGCTCGAAGACCGACGGCCACGCCGGCGAATCCGAAACCTCCCACACTCTCGTCTCGCGCCCTGATCTCGTTCACATGGACCGCGCCGCCTCGGAATCCGGCGCCGATCGCAACCGCCTGGATCTCCCCACCGGCGTCTATACCGGCATCTGGTGGTACGCGAGGTTTCCCAACCACTACGCCGGAGACGGCACGCTCGGCAATAAGGAGCTCGGCGAATTCGACATGAAAGCATGGTCCGCCGGTGTCGCCGCCGCCATCCGGGCCATCAAGGCAGACGAGACCGCTCCGCGCCTTCAGCGGGAGTTCTTCGACGCCGCGCAACGGCCCCTCGACACCAGGCAGTAGGGCGCCTGTTCGAGGATCTTCATGAGCAGATTCGCCGGGGTCGAAGGGACCCGATTCTCAAGAACGCCGGAATCCGCGCCGGTCCCATTCTCTCCGGAGACATCGACGAAGCCTTTCATGGCTGAGCGGCTCTTCATCGATAGGCCGACATCGAGCACGTTACTCCGGCAGCGGTATCGTGACAAGGCCCGCGTCTCTTTTCCGGACCGAGCATGTCGGGATGGGGTTCCTTCTCGTTCATTGACGCCGGACCTCGCACCGCAAGCGGGCGTAAACTATGCTCATGTACCGCGCTCTGGCGCTTTTCTCTCTATTTCCGGCTCTTTCGCCGGGAGTCACCGTGAAAACCCGCGCGTGCACCGGAGGCGTCGAAGCGGCCAAGATTCGCGTCGATGTGCGCCGCCCCCAGGGCGGAGACACCCGGAGCCTCTCCCGCATCAAGCGCATTGAAAAAGGCAGCGTCATCCTTTACAAGCCCGTCGACCTGCCGGCCGATTTGAAAAAAGACGCCAAAGTCGCGCTTGTCCTGAGTTCGGCCGAATCCGCCTCCTCCGGACTGACCATCTTCGAGTTCCAGCCCGCGGCCTCTCCCGCCGAGTGGAAAATTCCCTTCCGCGTCGATCTCGCCGTCTTCGTCCTCGGCCCCCAGGGCCTCGACGAAAAACGCGTAAACACGCTAGTCACCAAGAACGACGAACTCATCTCCGCTCTTGCCGACTACGCGGACCAGACCACCGAAATCGAGGACACCGTCGACACTCTGACCTCGATCAGCGAGGAAGATGAACTCGACATCGAGGACGCCGCGGCCCGCCTCGACCGCGGGAATCCCACCAGCCAGGCTCTCTACACTCTGCTCCGCGCGCTCAACAACACCGTTCTCGCCAACAATCCCATGGGCGGCGGCAAGTCCGTCGGCCCCGTCACCCTCATGAACAAGGCGAGCGCCGGCTTCTTCGAGAACGCCGGGGGCCTTTTCCCCGGAGGCGGAGCTCTATCGGAAATCAAACCCTGGCTCTTCCCGGACACGGATTTTCGCGCCGCCTTCGTCCAGCAGTCGGGAGAATCGCTCTCCCTCTGTGTTCCTCGCGTCCTGAACCGCAGCCGCAACCGCCAGGTTTACGTCTGGGCCCGCCGGCTGCTCGATGCCGCTCCACCCTCTCTCGCTCTTGCCTCGAGCTTGCGGGTGCCCATCGGAGCCCGTTCCACCGTCGCCATCAAAGCTACACCCGCGAGCTGGCAGAACGCTGAACGCATGGACCGCTGGAGTCTGACTCCGGCGGGCGGCAGCGCTATCCCCGTCCGCCTCCGCACCGTCCCCGGCCACAATCTCGAAATCGACCTCCGGGGCTTCCCGGGCAAGCCCGGCAGCTACCGCCTCGATGGCGAATGGGATTGGGATACCGTCCCGGTGAAGGGCAGCCTGGAGCTCGCCCCGCTCGCCGACCTTTCCCAGGCGGCTCTCTCCCCTGACTCCCGCTCCCGGCTTGTCGAAAACAGCGGTCTTGCGGGCGTAACCCTCGAGGGTCCGGACTTCGAGTTCGTCCGGAGAGTCTCCATCCGCCGCGTGGGCGCCACCTCCGAATTCGCCAGGCCCGTGCCGTTCATCATTCCGCAAGGACCCCGCTCCGGCCCGCGCAACACCATGGATCTCGAAATCGACACCCGCGAAGTGCGCCAGGGAGCCTACCTCCTCGCCATGCAGCAGCCCGACACACGCTCCCAGGAGATCCCCGTCCAGGTGCTGCCCAACAACGTGCATATCGATAACCTCCCGCTCCGCCTCCCCGGCGGAACCGCGCCGCTGGCCATCACCCTCCGCGGCAGGGGACTCGACAAGATCACCCGGGTTGAAGCCGAGCGAGCCTCCATCAAGCTCGATCCGCCGGGCCCCGATCCCGCCACCCGCACCGCCACCATTAGTCTCGATGGCGCGAAGAAGGGCGACCGCATCGACCTCTTCTTCCTGCAGGAGGGCGCCACCGAAAAGCGCCGCCTCACGGCCGCCATCGAAGTCCTCGGCCCGGCGCCCGTAATCAAGTCGGTCAGGACGTCGGTACCGAAGGACCTCGGAGTCGCGCTCAACCAGGGTGAACTCCCCGCCGGCGAGTCCACCGGATTCTCTGTTGAGATCGACTCCTCCGCCGCGGTCACGGGCATTCCACTCAGCTGCGGCGGCGTGACCACGACCACGGAATTCTCCGTCATCGGGCCCGGCTCCCTCTTCTTCACCGTCCCGGGTTTCGGCCCCCCGAACTGCACTCTTACGGCCGCGATTCGAAACGCGGACGGCCTCACCTCGGAGGCAGTCACACTCGGACGCGTCATCCGCCTGCCCCGCATCGAATCGCTTACTTTCACCGGCGAGAAAAATCCCGACGGCACTTACCCGGCCATTCTCACGGGACAAGACCTCGAAGTGATCGGCAAGACATCCTGGGACGCGGGCTCCGGGCAGCAGGTGAGCGAACTGCCCGCTCCCCTTGCCGGACGGAAGCAATCCCTGCGTGTGAACATGCCCTGGCCTTCTCCATCCCCCAAAGCCCCCCTCTATATCTGGCTCCGCGGGGAATCGAATGCCCGTCTTACCACCACCCGCTACTGATCACTTCCGTAGCCGCCCCAACCACCGAACCCTCACATTCAGCGCCCTTCCGGAGCCACCATAGAATCGCAGATACCTCGAGGAGCTCATCACGTTGTTCACCGTATCCGGGTTCACGCGATTTGTAATGTCATTCGCCCCGAACCGCAGCGCCCAGCGGTGGCCCCGGAACGCGAACCGCCGCTCGAGGTGCACGTTCAACTCGAAATAGTAAGGGAACCGCATCGAGTTCACCTCTCCGAAGATCCGCCCGTCATCCGTCCTCGCGCTGAACGGAAACCCCGTCCGCGCATCCACGGAAAAGGCGAGCGCCCAGTTCCTGACCGGGAGCGGCAGATAGCCCCATCCCAGGAGCCGGTGCGGGGCATCCCAGGGCATGGGGCCGGCATTGTTCATCACCATGATCGGATCTTCGACGCTGATGTCCACCACCGTGTTGCTCAGTGCCCGGGACCGCGTATAGCTCAGCATCCACTCATACTGATTGCGGATGCTCTGCCGCGCGGTAATCGAAAACGAATCGAACGAATCCGTCCGGTAGTTGGAGAGTTCGAACAACGAGTCCACCACCCTCGCATTCAGCGCCCATGCGGGAGGCGGCGCATCCGGCCTGTCATTGGTGTTCCGGTAGGTGAACCCATTCCGCCCTCTGCGCCGCAGCACGTCCGCCCGGAACGAGAATCCGCCCCCCAGGCGCCCCTCGAGCCCCAATGACCAGTTTTGAAACCGCGGCCGCGCCAGACGCGGATTGCGAATCTCGAAGGTCGTCAGCGCCGGTCCCCGGACCACATCCCCGCCGGGCCCGAAATAGGTCGCAAGCGCATACTGATCGAATGGCCGGGTGAACAATCGCAGGTTCGTCGCGTCATAGACGCGCGCGTAGCCCGCGTACACTTTCATGTTTCCCTTTCGCCCCGGCGACCACGCGGCTCCGATCCGAGGCGAAAGGCTCCACGTATGCAGAATCCGCCCCCAGTCCGTCCGCGCGCCTGCTTCGATCAACATTGCAGGGGCAATCCGCCAGGAATCCTGCACGTAGGCCGCGGCTTCATCGTTGTTGCGGCCCAGCACCCCGCTGCCGCCATAGACCGTTCTGAACGTACGCTTGCCGGCTTCGCTGTAGTTCTCGAACCCCGTCCGCCTCACGTCCTGCCAGTAGGTGACGTGATCGAGGTCCATCCCCGTCTTCAGTTGATGCTCGCCGAATGCCTTGAAGCGCGGCAGGAAGGAGTTGACCAGGATCTGATCCCGTCCTCCTTTTCTCACCGCATCCATGAAGTAGTTTCCCCGCTTGCCGTTCGCCGTGTAGATCAGCATCCCCTGGCCCTGCGGAATCTCCCGCCCGAAAGTGCGGTTGGAAGCGAAACCCGCCTCCACCAGCCACCCGCTGGTCAGATAGATCTGATCCTTCACGTGCCAGAACCACTGCCGCGACCGGCGGTCGATGGTTGTCTCCACCGGATCAAGGGCGGTCAACCCCGTCCTCGCCGCGTTGAAGGCATTCACCAGAAACCCCGCGTACAGAATCTGCGAAGGCGTCAGGTTCACCTGCGCGTAGAGCAGGTTTCCCAGCCTCGTCTGCGAGTAGCGGTCCTGTCCCTTCGGCAGGTCCCTGATGAAGACCTGCGAATATTGAAGGTCCACCGTGTTTGAAAACCATGCCCTGTCCTTGAGGATGGGACCTGAAACCCCCACGCGCGGCGACCAGTCTCCAATCGTCCAGCCCTTGCGATTCTCCAAACCCGGAACAAAGTTCGTGGCCGAGTACCGCAACCGGTTGTCTCCCGCCTGCGTGTGGACGGCCAGCGTTCCTCCTGATCCCTTCCCGTACTCGGCCGGCAAGTGGCCGCTGGCGATCTCGACCGCCTGTACCGACTCGACGCTCAAGCGGGTCTCGAGGCGCCCCGTCAGCGGGTCGTTCAGATTGAACCCATCGAGCGTATACAGCACCTGGTCTTCCGCCGAACCATTCACATGAATCCCGCCCCGGTTATCGCGCACCACTCCCGGGACCATACGTACGGCCGCCTTGAAGTCATTCGTGTTCGGATAGGGGATGTTGAGGAGTTCTTCTCCGCGCACCGTCCGCGCCGGGTTCGTGGCATCCATGTCCACCGTCCGGGCCGTCGCGTGGACTTCCACGCTCTCGACCACTTCCCGCAACGGCTCGAGCGTTACCGTGAGTTCTTCGCCCTCCGGTCCCACCCGCAGCGGTTTCAACCGCGCCGGGAAGAAACCCTCATGCTCGACCGTGACGCGATAGCCGCCCGGCGCCGGCAATGCGAGCGAAAATCGCCCTTGCGGATCGCTAAACCCGAACACACGGTTCCCGTCCTCTTTGATTGCCGTGATCCGCGCGCCCGCCACCGGAGCCCGCGTCGCATTCCACACCTGGCCGCTGAACTTCGTCTCCGCGCGCGAAACTCCCGCAAGGCTCAAGGCGGCAACAGCGGCAAGCACCTTCACCGCTTGCCTAACAGGAGGCGCACCGACCCACTTCACAGTTCCCCTTTTCCGAAGGATGGCTGTCAGTGTAAGGCGGAACGAGGCCGGCCGGAAATACTGGAAGTTCTGTACGCGAGGCGCGGCACGTTCCGTGCGCGGTCACTGGCCCAATTCATGGCATGTGTTGCACTGTTCCGGCGCGTGCCGCTCTTTGTGGCAATCGACGCACTCTTTCATCTTCGGCATGCGGAACACCGTCACCTTTTCCTGCTCCCACACATCGCCGTGACAGGAGCGGCATTCGGCTTTCACATGCGAGGCATGGCTGAAAAATACGAAGTCCGGCAACTGATAGACCCGCCGCGAGGGTATGGCCGCGGCATAGTCCTTGTGACAGACCCGGCATTGGGACACCGGCGGAAAACCCGCCGCTTCTTTCCGCTGGGCGCCCGCGTGACACACGGTACACGCCATCTTCAGCGGAGCGTGCCGCTTGTGGGAAAACGGCGCGTCGTCCGCCGCCAGTGTCAGGGCAACCAGTAAGCCACCAAGGCATCCGAGAATGTCTCGTTGTATTTGTTGCCGCCTCCCGCGGCGATCACCACAAACTGCTTCTTCGTCTTCTTACCAACATAGGTCATCGGCGTGGCATGCGCGCTTGCCGGCAGCCGCGTCTCCCACAGCAGCCTGCCCGTATCCTTGTCGAACGCCCGGAAGCGGCTGTCGTTCGTCGCGCCTATGAACAGAACTCCGCCCGCCGTCACCAAGGAGCCGCCGATGTTCGATGTCCCCGTTGGGGGAATCCCTTTCGCCGTCAACTCATCGAACGCTCCCAGCGTCACCTGCCACCGGAATTCGCCCTTGTCCAGATCGATCGCCGTCAACTGGCCCCATGGCGGCTTCTGGCATGGATAGCGGTTCTTATCCCAGAACCGCCCGTAGACCGGACCCCGTGTCCGGTAGGGAACCGCGGAGCCCTCGGGACGTTTCACCATCCGCACCAGCATTCCGTTGTCGTGCGAGTTGACATACAACGTGCGCGTCTCGGGGTCGTACGATGCCCCGCCCCAATTGGCTCCGCCGTTCGTCCCCGGAAACAGAACCACGGGCTTCTCCGATGCCGGAGTAAACAACTGCCCGAACTCGGCGCCCTCGATCAACTGCGCGCAGAATGCCCGCGATTCGCCGGTGACGTCCGTCAACTCGCCGGGCTTCATGCTCTGCCTGGCAAAAGGCGGCGGTTTCAGGGGGAACGGCTGTGTGGGCCATGCCTGCTCGCCCGGCATCCTGCTCGGCGGAACCGGCTTCTCGACGATGTCGTAAACCGGCGTTCCCTTCATCCTCTCGAACAGGAAGGTGAACCCTGTCTTGGTCACCTGCGCCACCGCCGGAATCAGCCTTCCGTCTTTTTTCACTTCCACCAGCACCGGCTGGGCCGGCAGATCGTAATCCCACACGTCGTGATGCACGGTCTGAAAATGCCACAGGCGCTTCCCCGTCGAGGCATCCAACGCCACCAGCGAGTCGCCGAACAGTCCCATGCCCTTGCGGTCTCCGCCCCAGAAATCCGTCGAGGGCGACGTCAGCGGCAGGAAGACGATCCCCCGCTCCTCATCGACGCTCAGGATGGACCACGCGTTCGCCCCGCCCCGATCCTTCCATCCCTCCCCTTCCCACGTGTCATGCCCGAACTCACCGGGCCGCGGCACGGTGTGGAATCTCCACACCAGCTTCCCCGTCAACGCGTCGAATGCCCGCACATCCCCGCTCGGACCTCGCGGCTCGCCATCCGGCACAATCGACCCGCAGATCACCAGGTTCTTGTAGATTGCCGGCGGCGAGGTCATCCCGTAGCTCTGGCTTCCGCCGGGAATCAGCATGCCTTCCTTGAGATCCACCTTCCCGTGGACGCCGAAATCCGCGGCCGGCTCGCCCGAATTCGCATCGATGGCGAACAGGTCCCCGTCAAGCGTGCCATAGTACAACCGCTTCCGCCTCCCGTCCGTCCAATACGCCGCTCCGCGATGGATAAAGAGATTCCGCGAAACCGTACGGCTGATCTTCGGATCGAACGCCCATTTCTGACGCCCCGTATCCGCATCGAGCGCGATCAGCCGGTTGAAGGCCGTGGTGAAGTAAAGCACTCCATCCACCATCAGCGGCGTGGTTTCGAAAGCGCTCCGCACGGGAAACTCCTTCCCGTCGCTCACATCCCCGGTGTGGAACGTCCAGGCCACCCGCAGCCCTCCGACGTTTGCGCGGCCGATCTGCTTGAGCGGTGAATACTTTCGCCCTCCCGGGCTCCCGGCGTACGAGCGCCATTCCTGCGCGTCAGCCAGCGGCGCGCACAGCAGCAGCAAACAAAGAATCCGGTGCATTGTTCAATTCCTCATGCGAAACCCGATAGAATATCACCCGCCATGACTCCGCGCCGCGACGGCCGAGTAGAGTTGCCGGATGGAAGGCGGTTGGGGTATGCCGAGTACGGCGATCCTCATGGCGCTCCCGTTTTGTATTTCCACGGCGGGCTCTCTTCGCGGCTCGATATCGCATTTGGAGATGAGGCCGCCCGCCTGGCCCATGTCCGTCTGATTGCGATCGACCGGCCCGGCATCGGCCTCTCGGATCCGCATCCGGACGCGGTACTTCCCGATTGGGCCGAGGATGTGCGACGCTTCGCGGATACTCTCGGCATTGAACATTTCGGCGTGCTGGCATGGTCAGCGGGCGCGCCCTATGCTCTTGCCTGCGCCCATCAATTAGCCTCGAGAGTCACGCGCACGGGCATTGTGGCTGGAATCGGTCCGCTCGACCGGGAGGCTATCCGGCGGTTGGGATTGATCGAGGATCGCATGCTCTATCCGCTTTGCCGGCGGACGCCCTGGCTTGCCGCCCTGGTTCTCCGCGCGGCCGCGTGGCTGCCGCCGGGCCTGGCGCGGTTCTCCGTGCTGGTGCAGCTCTCTTCGCCATCCGACCGCGAAATTTTCCGTGGCCTCACGGCCCGGGAGGCAACCGATTTCTTCTATGAAGCGGTTCGGAGGGGACCGGAGGGCGTCATCGAGGACTACCGGACCACGGGCCGCGACTGGCGGTTCGCGCCTTCCGAGATCGCCGGCGAGGTGATCTTCTGGCATGGCTCCGAGGACAAGCTCGCACCGGTTTCAAGCGTCCGCGCTCTTGCGGCTGAAATTCCGCGGGCGCGTCTCATTGTCGCTCCCGCCCGCGGGCATCTTCTGCTATGGCGCGATCTGCCGGCCGTTCTCGAGGCTATTTCGGCAGAACGGACCGTGGAATCCTGAGGGCCATCGAGCCGGCGACGGTTACCACATCGTAGCGTCCCTGATAGCCGATCAGCATGTGCGCCGCCCAGGGCTCCATGCCGTACTGGCGGGTGAGCCAATCCACCATGTCCGAAGTCGCGAGGCGGAGGCCACGGTCGAGGGAGCTGACAAATTCGGGCTGGCTCCCGACGCTGATGATGAATTGCGGCGTCTCGAGGCGCGGAACCTGCAGGTTGGCGCGTTTGTGAAGCCGCACGGTGAAGGTGACGTCCATGCTGATTTCCACGCCCGTACCCGTGGGTTCTCCGTCGGCCTGCAGGGCGTGGCCGTCGCCGATAAACAGCAGCGCGCCCGGATGATAGACCGGCAGCAGCACGGTGGCTCCCTCGGTGACACGGTTGTAATCCATGTTGCCGCCGTAAGGGCCGGAGATGGCCGAAGTGGGCGCGAACACTCCGGGCGCGGCCACGCCGACGCAGCCGAGCATCGGGTTGGCGGGAAACTCCATCCTGTGGACTTTGCTCACCGGATCCTCGAGACGCACCACGCGCCTGTCAAGATCGACACGCCACTTGAGAATATCGTCGCGATCCGGGTAGACAGCGCCCCGCTTGAACGCGCGGGGATAGAGCCCTTCCACCATTTCGGGGTTGAGGGAGAACACACCGAGGCGGTGATTGGTAAACCCGTAATCGCGGTTTGGACGGATGCGGACGAAGGTCACCGCGATCGCGTCTCCCGGCTCGGCTCCGGTGATGTGGAAAGGTCCGGTGAGGGGGTTGGGGCGCTCGCCGGCTTTCTTACCCGCCTGATCGTAACCGCCGGCGTCAAGGGTTTTGGTGATGACCGTGTCGCCGGGCGCGATGCGCGCGAGCGCCGCGTTGCGGTGGTCGAAGGAGTTGTAATAGCGAACGGCCTGAATGGTGTGCGTCTGGGCGGCGAAGCTCGAGACGGCGAGGAGCATTGGCAAGAGCATGCAGACCACG
The DNA here is from genome assembly GCA_019187195.1 of Bryobacteraceae bacterium. Taxonomy (GTDB): domain Bacteria; phylum Acidobacteriota; class Terriglobia; order Bryobacterales; family Bryobacteraceae; genus CADEFT01. Next base: position 9,966 of record JABAQT010000020.1, on the reverse strand, counting down.
CTACCAGAATCGGGTAAAACGGTTTGCGGGGCATGAGTCAATCCCGCTATTCTTGGGGAATTCGTTCCATGTGGTACCGGATTCTCATTTGCGTGCCGGCGTTCCTGCTGTTCGCTCCGGCGCAGCCGAAGTTCGTCCTGAGCATTGACAACATCATGCGCGGACCGGCTCTTTACGGCTACCCGCCGCAGGCGGTGCGCTGGTCCGGCGACAGCCAGCGCGTGTATTTTCGCTGGAAGAAGTGCGATGACCCGTTGCTCCAGGAGTACTCCACCTATGTGGTGAACCGCGATGGGTCCGGCTTACGCAAATTGAACGAAGATGAGGCCAGGGAAGCGCCCCCGGCGGGCGGCGATGCCACGCGCGAGTGGAGGATGACGGTTTATGAAAGCGGCGGCGATATCTTTCTTTACGACAACCTCGCCGGACGCCGCCGGCAGCTGACGAAGACGGCGGACGCGGAATCGGATCCGCATTTCACTCACGATGAACAGCGCGTCGCCTTCGTACGCAATGACAATCTGTTTGTCCTCTCGCCGGGCACCGGCGAGGTGATTCAACTCACGGACATCCGCAAGGGGGGCAAGGACGAAGACGAGAGCAAGGGAACCCCCAGCCAGGAGTTTCTGAAGACCGAGGAAGCAAAGCTGTTCGACTATATTCGCGATAAGGAAAAGAAGGAGGCGGAGGACAAGGCGAGGGCGAAGCGGCTGAATCCGCGCAAGCCGTTCCGCCTGAACGCGAAGCAATCCGTGAAGCGGCTCCGTCTATCGCCTGATGAATCGTATGTGCTCGCCTGGATCGAGGAGGCGCGGGAGGGCTCCAGGAAGACAATTGTCCCCAATTTTGTTACGGAGAGCGGCTACACGGCGGACATCCCGTCGAGGACGGACGTGGGCGACCCCTCCAGCCGGGTCTTGGTCGCCTTTCTCGACGTCAGGACAGGGGAATCGAAGTGGCTCGATGACGGAATGAAGGGCCGCGAAACCGAGTGGGAATCGGCTCAATGGAGCGAGGACGGATCGAGGCTGGTGATGAAGGGCAGGGCGGCGGACAACAAGGATGTCTGGATTGCGGCCGCCGACCCCAGGACCGCGAAAACACGCCCGCTGGTGGATATCCATGACGACGCGTGGGTGGACGGTCCCGCCGAGTCTGCGTACGGATGGCTCAAGGACAGCGAGCGGATCTACTTCACCTGGGAACGCGACGGCTGGTCCCATCTCTACACCGTTGCGTTCTCCGGCGGAGAGCCGAAGCAGCTTACCTCGGGCAAATGGGAAGTGCGCGGCGTGCAACTGACGCGAGACCGCTCCCGCTTCCTCCTGCAGACGAGTGAGACAAGCCCCGCCGAGGACCATTATTACCTGATGAGCACGGATGGCGGCGCGAGAGAGAAGATCACCACCATGCCTGGGGGTCACAACGCCACGCTTTCTCCCGACGGCACGATGCTGGCCGATGTCTACTCTTACACGAACAAGCCTCCCGAGCTCTACCTTCAGCACCCGCGGGGCAAGGCGGAAAAGGTGACATCCTCGCCGGCGCCTGATTTCTTCTCCTATCCGTGGCTCGATACGCCCATCGTGTGGATCCCCACGAGAGACGGCGCGAAGACCCCCGCTCATCTCTATAAGCCGGCGAAGTGGAAGAGCGGAGGGGGGTTGGTGATCTTCGTGCATGGCGCCGGATATCTTCAGAACGTAACGCGGGAGTGGTCCTACTACGGGCGGGAGTACATGTTTCACCACCTGCTGCGCGAGCGGGGCTATATGGTGCTGGATCTGGACTACCGGGGTTCGGCCGGCTATGGGCGTGATTGGCGCACGGCGATCTACCGCCACATGGGCGGCAAGGATCTCGACGACCAGGTGGACGCCGTGAAATGGGCGGTGAAGGAATACGGCGTCGACCCGAAGCGCGTGGGCATTTACGGCGGCAGCTATGGAGGATTCATCACGCTGATGGCGATGTTCACGCAACCGGATGTCTTCGCCGCCGGGGCGAGCCTTCGTCCGGTCACTGACTGGGCGCATTACAACCACGAGTACACATCGAACATCCTCAATTCGCCGCAGAAGGATGCCGAAGCCTACCGGCTGTCCTCGCCCATCTATCACGCCGCGGGGCTCAAGGGCGCGTTGCTCATCTGTCACGGCATGGTGGACACGAATGTGCATTTTCAGGATTCGGTCCGGCTCGCGCAGCGGCTCATCGAACTGCGAAAGGAAAACTGGGAACTGGCGGTCTATCCGGTGGAAAACCACGGCTTCGTCCAGCCTTCCTCATGGGCGGACGAGTATAAGCGCATTCTGAAGCTGTTTGAAGAGAACCTGCGGCGTTAGAAATCGATGGACGCGAGCACCTCGCTCGGGCGCTTGCCGAACGCCCTGCTGATGGCAAGGAAGCTCTCGATGCTCGGCAGGTGGGCTCCGCGCTCGATGGAGCTGATCTGCGAAACACTGAGCCCCGTCGATTGCGCCAGCTCCTTCAACGACCAGTCGCGTTCGGCACGCATAAGCTTGATGCGCTGTCCGAGCCGCTCGCGCAGCAGTTGGCGCGGCGTCTTCCCCAATCCGAAGGCTTCGACGGCGCTCTTCAGAGTCTGTCTCAACTGGGCGAGCGTGAACGGTTTCGGCAGATAGTCGAAGACCTTCATCCGGAACGTATTCCGCATGTCCTCGAGCGAAGGGTATCCGGTGACGATGATGACGCACAACCCCGGCCATCGCGCCAGGAGCTGCTCGACCACCGTATCGCCGCGGATCTCGCCCATCTTCATATCGAGAAGCACGATGGCGGGCAGGCGCTGCTCGCAGGCGGCAAGCAACTGATCCGGGCTGGCGAAAGTCTCCACCGTGTAGGCGCCTTCGTCCACCAGCAGATCTTCAATGTAAGTGCGGAAGTCGGGATCATCGTCGAGCACCGCGACAGGGGTCTTTTCAGGCATGAAGCAGCTTCACCTCCAGGCGCGCTCCCCCACCGGGATGGTTCGACGCCTTGATGGACCCGCCATGCTGGCGAATGATGCCGTCCGACACGGTGAGGCCGAGACCGGTGCCCTTGGCATCGAGCCGCGTGCTGACAAAAGCCTCGAAGATCCCCGGCAACACGTCGGGCGGTATCCCGGCTCCGTCGTCTTCCACGGCGGTGAGCACCCAGTTCTTTCCTCCCTCCTCCACCACGCGCGACGTCACCAGGATCGAGCCGGACGGACCCACCGCGTTCAAAGCGTTGCGCAGAAGATTGACGAACACCTGGATCAAACGGTCCGTGTTGCCCATCACGCGATGCTCCTCCCGCGTCTGGTTGCTGAAGCGGATTCCGGCCGCCTTGTCGTCGATGGCTAGCAGGCTCCATGCCTCTTCCACAACCGCGCGGATGGAGACGGGCTCGACTTCCTGACGGCGGACGCGGGCGAAGTCGACGAGCGATTCGCTGATGCGGCGCATCCGCTGGGTGACCCGCAGCATCCTCGCCAGGCGGTCGCGGGCCGGCTTCTCCGGCGCTGTCTCGAGCAGCTTTTCGATCGATCCATGAAGAACGGTGAGAGGCGTGTTAATCTCGTGCGCCACGCTGGCGCTGAGCATTCCGATGCTCGCCAGGCGATCCTGGTCCTCGAGGTGCTTCTTGGCCGCCTCGAGCATTTCGTTTTTCGCGCGCAGGTCCTCGAGCGCGCGCGCGAGGCTATCCTCGTGCCGGCGCAACTCCTCCACGGTGGCGTTTCTCGAGCGCATGATCTGTCCGATTTCATCGTCCAGAATTTCCTCGCCGCGAATCAACTCATGTGCGCGGTCGTCTTCGCGCGTCGCCCGGTCGGCCCGCAGCATCACCTGGATGGGGCGGTATACGTACTGCGGCATGATCAGGAACTCGAGCGCCAGCACGGCCAGCGCATAGATGGCTCCGAGGACGATGAACAGGGTTCGCCTGGCGCGCGAGATCAAGTTGCGGTAGAAGTTGTCGGGCATCCGCAAGCGGCGGTAGGTTCCCGACGGCATCCTGCGCCACGCGAGATCGCTTTGCGCGGCGTTCCTCCAGATGAGGCCCGAATTGGCGTCCAGCCATTGCCGGATTTCGGCCGGAATGCGCAATTCCTCCCCGCCGCCCTCGCGGAAATCATAGAGTTCCGTCCCCGGCGTATTGGGAAGCGGGCGGTCATCGTAGAGGATCTGAATGAGCAGGCTGTTTTCGCGCAGCCGCTCGCCCGCGACACGCTCCTCGAATAGAGGCAGGAGCGAGAAATAGACCGCGCAGGCGAGGATCAGGAAGAATGTGTTGTGAAGCACAATCAGCTTCGGGCGCACCTTAAGGTCGCCGAACAAGCGGCCCAAACCGCGCGGAGCACGATGCGGATCAGTCCTCGCCAAGCCTCCCATTGTAAGCTAGTGGGATTGGATGTTTATCTACGCCTGCACGATCTTTCTCAGTGCGTTTTTGCTCTTTCAGGTTCAACCGGTGATCGCCCGGATGATTCTTCCCTGGTTTGGCGGGTCAGCCGCGGTTTGGACCACATGCATGCTGTTCTTCCAGGCCGTCCTGCTGCTCGGCTACCTGTATGTGCATTGGAGCGTGAAGCGTCTCAGTCCCAGGCATCACGCCTATCTGCACATGGGGCTGCTCGCCGCGAGCGCGCTCCTGCTGCCCATTACGCCCGCCGCCAAGTGGAAGCCCGCGGGCGGGGAGAATCCCTCCATCGCAATTCTGCTCCTGCTGGCCGCCTGCGTAGGGGCGCAGTATTTTCTCCTGTCCACCACAAGCCCGCTGCTGCAATGGTGGTACTCACGCGCCGGGAAAGGCGCGCTGCCCTACAGGTTGTTCGCGCTCTCCAACTTCGGGTCGATGCTGGCGCTCATCAGCTACCCGGTGGTGGTGGAGCCGTACCTGAGCTCCAGCCGCCAGGGAATGGTCTGGTCGTTTGCCTACGTGGCGTTCGCCGTCCTCTGCGCCTTCGCCGCGTTCGTCACAACGCGCCGTGCCGAACATCCGATGGAAGCGGAGTACGGGGATGATTCGGGCGAGCCGCCCCGGGGCTGGACGCTCGCGCTGTGGGTGGCGCTGGCGGCATGTCCCTCCGCGCTGCTGCTGGCGGTGACGAATTACCTCACCCAGGATGTGGCCTCGATCCCGTTCCTCTGGATTGTGCCGCTGGTCCTGTACCTTCTCTCCTTCATTCTGTGTTTCGATGCCGGCGGCTGGTACAGCCGTCCTTTGTTTCTGTTGCTGCTGGTTCCGGCTTTGGCTTCCATGGCTTACTTCCTGCATGCGGGAACGGCAGACGTGCGCATGAAGGCGTTGTTAGGCGTGTTCTCGGCGGCCTTCTTCGTATGCTGCATGGTGTGCCACGGGGAACTGGCGAAGCGGAAGCCTCACCCCCGGCATCTCACCTCGTTTTACCTCATGCTGGCCGTTGGCGGAGCGCTCGGGGGAGTGTTTGTCGGGCTGATCGCCCCCTACCTCTTCCTCTCGTATATCGAGTTTCCGATCTCGCTGGTGTTGTGCGGCATTCTCGCCATTGTGGTGCTGGTAACCGACAGGCAGTCGCGGTTCTACCGGCAATGGACTTCCTGGACGCTCACGCTCATGGCGACCGGAGTCCTGCTGCTGAGCGTGTTCCTCGGCGGCGCCGTCAGGCGGAACATTCACGACTACAAGATCGTGGAACGAAACTTTTATGGCTCTCTGCGTGTGCGGGAGACGGGGAAGCCGGACGAGTGGAGCGCCTACCGGACCCTTCTGCACGGAGCCATCAACCATGGCGAGGAATGGACCAACGCGAAACGGCGGCTCGACCCGCTCACCTACTACTGTCCGGAAAGCGGTGTGGGCCGCGCCATACGCACCCGGGAACCGGGTCAACCGCAGAAGGTCGGCGTGTTCGGCCTGGGCGTGGGCAGCATTGCGGGCTTCGCGCGGTGGGGAGATTACTACAAGTTTTACGAGATCAACCCGCTGGTTGTGAGCCTGGCGAAGTCGGAGTTCTACTACATCACCTCGACGCCGGCGAAGGTGGATGTGATGCTGGGAGACGCCCGCCTATCGCTCGAGCGGGAGGACCAACAGAACTTCGACGTTCTGGCGATTGACTGCTTTTCCGGAGATTCCATTCCCGTCCACCTGTTGACGCGGCAGGCCTTCGAGTTGTATTTCCGGAATCTGAAGCCGCAAGGCATTCTGGCCGTGCACGTCTCGAACCGCTACCTGGAGCTGAAGCCGGTCGTAAGAAGGATTGCCGCGGATTTGGGCAAGGCCACCTTCGACGTCGAGAGCTTCGAGGACGACGAAGGAAACTGTTTCAGCTCCACCTGGGTTCTGGTGGCCTCAACCCCGCGGGTGTTCGAGCACAAGGTCTTCCAGGGTCTGGGACAACCGGTGCAGGTGGCGTTCCGGACGCCGTTGTGGACCGATGATTACTCGAGTCTGCTGAGCGTGCTCAAGTAAGCGGCGCTTCGAATCGCATTGTTTCGCTCATTGCGAGAGCACGGCGAGAAGCATCGCCTTGGTGAAGGCGTAGTTGTAGATTTCTCCCACAAAGCCGCCGCCGCCCACCTTGGCGTACTGGCCGCGGATGCCGCGCTCGCGGTCGATGTCGATGGCCCGCGGGTGTTCGGGGAGCAGGCTGCGGGAGTATTTCTGGCGGACCAGTTCCTTCATGACTTCGAACATGTTGACCTGGCCCTCATCGAGCCATACTTCGGTGTAATCGGTGTAAGGCTGGCGGACGGTGACGTTGCGGTAATGGACATGGTTGATCACGTCGCGCGAGCCCAGGTAACGGCAGACCGCGACGGGATCCTCGCCCAGTTCGCGCGTGACGCCGCAATCGAATGTTATGCCGTTGTAGGGGCTCTTCACCAGATCGAGATAGCGCTTCCAGTTGGCGAAGGTGGCGAACATCTGCTGGGAGCCGCGGGAGATGGGGGCCGGCGGATCGTTCGGATGAAGGGCGAAGCGGACGTTGGCTTTCCGCGCTTCGGGGATGACGGCTTTGAGGAAATATGCGGCACGCCCGAAGAGATCCTCCATGGTGTGCGCGCCTTCCTGTTCGAGCGGGGGCAGATCCTTGACGCGGGCGTAGTTGAAGCGGGTAAGCCCGGAGCCGCCGCGCCCGATCTCCTCTTCGTAGCCTTCCACCAGGCGGTGCGCATAGAAGTTGTACTCGATGCAGGGCAGCCCGGCTTTGCCCGCCGCGCGAGTGGACTGGATGATGTTTTCGATCTCCTGGTCGCGTCTGGGGCCGCCGTGGATAATGTCATGCATGCCGCCGATCATGGCGTTCACCACGGTCATGCCCTGGCTCTTGAGGCGGGCAATGGTGGCGCGAATCGCCTCCTCGGTCCAGGGGGTACGGCCTCCGATGCCGCCGATGACGTGATAGACGCCCACCTGCTGCAAAGCGCGGTTGGCCGCCTCGCTGGGGCCGGCATAGGCGCAGATCTTGGGGATGCCATCGCCCATGACGGAGATGGGCCACTTCGCGGCGGCCGCTTTGGCGAGCTCCGGAGTCGCCAGGGAGGCGGCGCCACCGATACCGGCAAGCTGGAGTGTTTTTCTGCGGGAAAGCTTCGTATCCATGATGAAGGACCTCCTGGGGGGGTGACTCACTATTTTGGCAAATCACGGCGCGGAACCGTGGTCCGGCGCCTAAGTAATCGTACAACCGGGCCGGGTGCGGCGAGCATCTCACAGCGTACGGAGGAAGGCGATCAGCGCCGCCTTGTCCTTTGCATCGAGCTTCAGGCCGAATTCGTGGCCGGGGACAGCGCGGCGGGCCGGTGGAACTCCGCGGAATCCGGTGGGCTGGTAGTCCGGGCGCAGACGCGCGGGATCGAACCAGTCCTCGAGGTTGGCCACCGAGCCGTTGTGTTCGAGGGGACCGCGATACCAGACGCCCTTCAATGAGGGAACCTTGTAATAGCCGGTGCCCTTGCGGGTCTCGAGCGTGTAGCGGGGGTCTGTCCCGATGCGGTCCCACGATATCAGTTGGTTGTTGGTATAGAGCGGCGGGGTATGGCACCTGGGGCAGCCTTGGCGGATGAAAATTCCGCGGCCGCGTTGCGCGGCGGGGCCGGCGGGATTGGGGTTGGGCGGGGGTTGGAGGGAGTAGATGTACTGCACGAGAGCGTAGAGTTGCGGGTCGCTGTAACGTGAACCGCGGGGTTCGGGAGGCTTGTCGTTGGGGCCATAACGGGCAAACGCGCTGACATCCTGGGAGACGGTCGAGTAGCGCATCAGGTCGCCGATGTCGCGATGGCGGATGAGGCCGGTGTGATCGAGGAAGCGGCGCTCCCGCACGCCGATGATATCCGGGATCTGGGGCGGAACGACCATGCTGGTGCGGGCGCGCGCGGTGACGCCGGGCGGAATGGCTTCGCCAGCCTCGATGAACTGCTCGAGGGAGAAGGAGCGCGCGGCGGCGTTCGGATCGTCAGGGACCCACGGGACCTCGAACTGGCGGGCGAAGAGCCGCAAGCGGGCGATGAGTTTTTCCTGGGAGGCGGCCTTGCGAAGCATGCGCGCGCCCTGGCGGTCGGCCGGGTTGTTGCTGGGCGCTCCGGGCACGATGCGGCCATCTTCGAGAACGCGGGTATGGCAGGTGGCGCATCCCATCGAGCCGAGTTCGACAACGCCCTTTCCACGGATCACCCAGCGAGCGAAGGGAATGGTTCCATCGGCGGCCACGGGCATTCCGGTTTCCCGGTAGAAGGCGGGGTCGCGCAAGTCAGCCGCGCTGAAGAAGACGGGCTCGAAGGAAGTGGGAGCTTCGAACACGATTTTTCCGGCGGCAATCCACTGTTCGGGAGTGTGATATTCGGATGGGTTGAAGGCGATTCGCGGTTCCTGGTTCTTGAGCATCTCGAAGTAGCCGGCGGGTTCGCGGCCGGGATAGTAGACCGGGTAGGTCTTATAGAGGACGCGTTCAGGAATGCGGTAGTAGGCCTCCTCGGATATCTGGACGGGAGAGAAGGCCGGGTTCGCCAAGGGAAGTTCGAAGCTCGAGACGGAGGCGGCATTCCACGTGCGCGGGATGGTTTGGGCCTGGAGGAGGAGAGGCAGGGCGAGGATGACGAACCACATGAGGTGATTGTCTCAAACGGGCCGGAGGGAGGAGGACGCCTTCGGCCAGCGGCTTGGCTTGGGCGGCCTGCCAAGCTGCCATCCAATTGCCGTTCGGGGGCCGGGCGCGCCGTTTGGGTGTATACTGGGGGCGGTTTGGGGCTAATCGAAGACTTCAGCCGGAAGCGCTCTTCCGGCGGTCATAGCTGGAGGTATCACCTATGAACTCCGCCGTGCCTTCCATTTCCGGTCCTCTCGCCCTGGGCTCCCATGGACCCGGCGTGAAGATATTGCAGACCACACTCAACCGGCTGTTGCCCGCTTTTTCTCTTCAAGTGGACGGCGCATTCGGGACGAAAACGGACGCGGCGGTACGGATGTTCCAACAATCGCGCTCCCTGGTCATGGATGGTATCGTTGGACCGCGTACGGCGGCGGCCCTCGGCCTGCGTTACGTTGCCATGGCGCCACTGCCCTCCCCCTCGCCCCACCCTCCGCTTCCGGGCGAAACTCCAGTGATCCCCGCGTCCGGTGACGGCAATAGCATCTCGCAATTGGTCGAAGCCGTGATTCAGGGACTCACCGCAATTCACGGTAAGGTTCTCGCTGTCTTCAGCGCAATCGAGGAGCTGCCCGATGTTGTGTTGAGCGAAATCCGCGGCCTGTTATCGAGCCCCTTGCAGGCAGCGGTCTCGGCCCTTCGGGAGGCCGGCCGGGTAGCACGCGCGGCGCCGGCATCGGCCGCCAACATTCTTGCCGGTGCTATTCGTTCCGCCTTCCAGAAAATTACCGCCGCGCTCGAAGCTGTGCTGGGAGTTCTGCGCCGTCTTCCCGATTTTCTGGGTTTCGACGGGATCACCGGCAAGATCCAAATGATCATCATGAAGATCCGGCGGGCCGTGGAAGCGG
>JABAQT010000002.1:99624-211319 GCA_019187195.1 Bryobacteraceae bacterium | reverse complement strand
CCACAGCCGCGACGGCGGCTATTCACCTTTGAAGAACACGAAGAAAGGAGTTGTCCACGGGATGGCACAGCCTTCCGCCGTTCAGGCTCATCTTTGGATTAGAAAATGCTATGGGGATGGGGCTTGACGGGCTGCTGAAGCATTTTTCAGCGATTCACCGAACCTGATTCCGGTTGCGGCCCGGCCCGCTGCACCGGTGGCCAAGGCTTGCCCGATTGGCCAGCGGAGTGGCTCCCCATCAGTCTGGTCCCGATCTGGCGGCGCGGATATATTGATATCAGGAGTTGTGGCATGAACGATGAGTTACAGGAACTTCGCAAGACAGGCTACAAGCCAGTGCTGGCCGGGCCGCAACCATTTTCGTTCGACGAGATATTGGGGCACATCGATCCCGCGCCCGATGAAGAAATCGAGCGCTTTGTGGAGGCGATCTACTCGGACCGGCGCCAGTCCACCGAAAACTCCTCGTCTGAATGAACCAGATTGTTGTCGACACGGACGTCGCGTCCTATCTGTTCAATTGGCACTCACTTGGCGCAAGACTACGCCAACGCATTGCCCGGTTCCGAGTTGGTTCTGTCCTTCATGTCAATCGCGGAATTGCGCATGGGTGCGATTTCAGCCGGTTGGGGGGGCCCGCCGGCGAGTTCTACTCGAACAATTCATACGAGGCTTCGAGCTATTTTATGCCGACAACGACCTCTGCACGCTCTGGGGTAGGCTTCGCGCGGACGCCCGCGCGGCGGGCCGGCCCATGAGCCCCCAGGATGCCTGGATCGCCGCGACCGCATTGGCGCTTGATGCTCCGCTTGCCACGAACAACCGCCGGGATTATGAGCACGTTCACAGGTTTCGACTGCTCTTTCCATAACGCTGCCACGGCCCGGCGTTCGTTCGGGATCGGTATTGGGGCTCGGAGTGTTCTTCCGGAGACCGGCGTCAGGCACGGGCCGTTGTTCAGCTTCCGGCCTGGCATCGCCGGACCCGCCTGACGTCTAGCGGACGTTGCGGTACAGGCGGGCAAGGCGCTGGGGGGAGACGCCGGCGAGATAGAGGGTTTGAATCCAGAACCACGCCCAGAGGGTGGGGAAGAGTCCGGCTTTGCGCCAGCGGCGGGCGGAGACGCGGATGGGGCGAGGGAGGGTGAGGAAGCGGCCATGCTTCCAGAGGCGGCGGCCGAAGTCGTAGTCCTCGAGGATGGGGATGTCGCGGAAACCGCCGATTTCGTGAAAGACGCGGCGGCGGCAGAAGAAACCGGAGTCGCCATAGAAGATGCCGAAGCGGTAGCGGTGGCGGTTGATGAAGGAGAAGATGCGGGCGGCGGCGTCGTTGCCTTCGTAGAGGATGTCGAAGTTGCCGCCGGCGATGGAGGGATCGGCGAGTGCCTGCTGAATAGCGGCGAGCGAGGAGGGGGCGAGGCTGATATCGGCGTGGAGGAAGAGGAGGACTTCGCCGCGGGCGGCGCGGGCGGCATGGTTGAGTTGCGGTCCGCGGCCAGGGGGGCAGGAGAGGACGGCGGCGTGGGGAGCGGCGAGTTGGACGGTGCGGTCGGTGGAGCCGCCGTCGGCGATGAGGATTTCGAAGGGGGCTTCGCGGGCGAGTTGCAGAAGCAGGGGTTCGATGACCGACTCTTCGTTGAGGGTGGGGATGATGACGGAGATGGTCAATTGCGTCCGGCGGGAGCTTCGACGCGTCCGGCGAGGGGACGGACGATGCCGGCTCCGCAGACGCCGACGCCGACGTTGGTAAGGGCCTGGAGGAAGTTGAAGAGGACTTCGTAGACGTACTGTTCGGTAACGGACCGTTTACCGGGCAGGCGGAAGTTGAGGGGGAGTTCCTTGAGGATCTGGAGGCGGATGGTGTGAGGGAGGGGGCGCCCGCCGCGGTCCTTCTGATTGGCGAGTTGGAGCGGGGTCTGGAGGACGGTTCCGGTGCGGGCATCGACATAGAACTGGCAGCGGGAGAACCAGCCGAGGTTTCCGGGGTCGGCCGCATCGAAGAGGAGGAGGGGCGCTTCGCGTTCGCCGGCGGAGAGTTCGAGGACGAGGGCGCGATCGGTATCGGCGATCTTGCTGTCGAATCCGGCCTGTTTGGCGAGACTGGAGACGAGCTCGGGATCGAGTTCGAGCAGCAGAATCTTATGCGCGCCAGCCTGCAATACCTGCATGGGAAATCCTATTTTAGCATTGGGGGGAAGAGCGGCCGGTCAGACATCGTCAAGGGCGCGCTCATAGGCGCGGCGGGTGGTTTCATCGAAGAGGACAAAGATGGCCTCCCTGACGGAGGTGTCGTTTTCGGTGAGCCACTCGGCGACGGTTTCGATGGCGATGGGGGCGGCTTCCTCGAGGGGGTAGCCGTAGATGCCCGTGCTGATGGAGGGGAAGCTGATGCGGGTGACTTTACGCTCATCGGCGAGAGCGAGGCAGGCGCGGTAGCAGGAGGCGAGGACCTGGGATTCGCTGTTGCCGCCTCCCGAGTAGATGGGGCCGACGGCATGGAAGACGTATGCGGCGGGGAGGTTGCCGGCGGCGGTGGCGACGGCGCTGCCGGGAGGGCACGCGCCGATCTTCTTACGGATGGAGTCGAGTTCCTGGAGGATGGCGGGGCCGCCGGCGCGGTGGATGGAGCCGTCGACGCCGCCTCCGGGGCGGAGGGCGGAGTTGGCGGCGTTGCAGATGGCGTCAGCCGGGAGTGTGGTGATGTCTCCCTGCACCAGTCGGAGGAGACGGCCGTTCGGAAAGAGATGCTGCACTGGAAACGAGGATAGCAGCAATTCGGGTTGGCGCGGAGGGTCAGTCGAGGACGCGGATGAATTCTCCGATGACCTGGAAGAGATCGGGGTCGTTGTTGAGTTCCCAGGCTTCGAAATCGGGGTTGAGGGGTTCGAGGCGGATTTTCCGGTGGCTCCATTCCTCGCCGGCCGAGGCTTTTTCGCTGTGGTAGCGCTTGACAGTGTAGCGTCCGCCGGATTCGGAGACGTCGCGGCGCTCGATGAGGAGGAGTTTGCCCTGGCGGGAACCGGTGACGGGGGCGCGGAAGACGCAGAGGCTTTGGTCGGGGATGCGCGGCTCCATGGAGTGTCCGGTGATGCGGACGATGAACATGCCGGGGTCGAGGCGGAGGTTTTCAGGGGTCTCGATCCACTCTTCGGCTTCGACCTCGTTGTCTTCGAGGAAGCGCCCGGCGGCGACGCGGGCGGAGTACTTGGGGAGGTGGGTGACGAAGGGGAGGATATTGGGGCGGATGTGGCGGGAGTAGAGACGATCGGCGGTCTTGTCGAGGTCCGCGGCGAGAATGGATTCGCGAGGCGAGAGGCGGAGCGTGTTGGAGAAGGAATCCTCGCACAGGCGGAGCCAGTCCGCGGCGGCGGGTTCGCTGAGTTTGGAGGCGAGATCATCAGCGAGGAGGGAGAGGACTTCGGCTTCGGCGCCGGCGAAGGATTCCCAATCGCGGCGGAAGCGGAGGCGGAAGTCGCCGGAGGCGGGGTCGCGGAGGATGATGCCGGCGGGGACGGGAGGCTGGCCGGGGAGGCAGACTTCGAGGAGGGAGAAGTCGGCGTGGAGGGTGGAGAGGGGCATTATGAATACCGCATCGGGAAGGGGAGGGGAAAGATTAGGGGGCGGCGGGATAATAGCCGCGGCGGGCGCGAATTTTGACGTTGGGGAGTTTGGGGACCCGGACCTGGATGTTGCGGAAGATCTTGCCGTGGTCGTCGACGTCGGGGATGTAGCGGATGATGTACTGGGTGGTGATTTCGCCGGCGACGGCGGCAATGGAGCGGAAGATGCCGCTGGCGATTTCGGCGGCGTAACCGCCCGTGCCGACCTTGAGGGCGAAGTTGCCTTCATCGGAGGGGGTGGAGAGATAGCCGCTCACGTCCTTGTAGAGTCCCTGGAGGGGGTAGAGGACGCGGCCGCCGGTCTCTTCGCTGAGCCGTTCGAGGATTTTTTCGCCCTCGGAACTGAAGCCGAAGGCGACGGTGCTGACGCCGTAGATGGTGACGAGGTTGCGCTGGGCGAGTTCGACGACTTCCTCGAGGCCCTTTTTGCTGGCGGTGTCATGGCCGTCCCCGATGACGATGAGGACGCGGCGGGGTTCGATGGGTTCGCCCTTGACGAGGCTGCGCTGGGTGCAGGCCATGTAGATGGCGTCGAAGAGGGCGGCTCCGCCGCTCGGTTTGAGCTTGAGGATGCGGTCGGCGATTTTTTCGGAATCGCGGGTGGTGTTGACCATCAGTTCGGCGTCGGTGCTGTAGCCGATGAGGTAGCCGCTGAACTTTTCGTCACCGGGGAGGAGGTTCCAGACGAGTTCGCGCGAGGCTTCCTGGTAGGTTTTCCAGTGCATGCGGCTGGCGTTGGAGAGATCGAGGAGGAAGCCGACGACGACGGGTTGATTGCGCTCGCGGGAAAAGTAGCTGATTTTCTGCTTCCTGCCCTCGTCGTAGATGAGGAAATCTTCCTTGTCGAGATCGCTGACGAAGCGGTTCTTATCGTCGGTGACGGTGACGGGAACGATGACTTCGTTGACGGAGACTTTGATGTTGGAAGGCGCCGGGGCCTGGGCGGGCGTTTGCGCGGGAGCAACGCCGGTGATGAGGCCGAGAAACAGCACGCGGAACAGCATAGATGGATCGCCCTTTGATCCAGTATAAACCGGAAGCGCCGGCATGGACCGGAAGAGAATGTTCAGCGCTGGACGCGGCCCGAACCGCCGCCTTTGAGGAGGGCGTGGACCTCGCCGGCGGTGAAGCGGTTGAAATCGCCGGGGATGGAATGTTTGAGACAGGAAGCGGCGACGGCGAATTCGAGGGCGGCCTGGTGATCGGGCTGGGTGAGCATGCCGTAGATGAGCCCGGCGGCGAAACAATCGCCGCCGCCGACGCGGTCGACGATGTGGGTGATCTCGTAGTGGCGGCTGAGGAGGAAGTCCGCGCGGTTGTTGAGGCAGGCGGACCAGCCGTTGTGGGAGGCGGACTTGGACTCGCGGAGGGTGATGGCGAGCGCTTTGAGGTTGGGGTAGGCGGCGAGGACCTTATCGGTGAGGATGCGGTACTGTTCGCGTTCGAGTTTGCCGGAGTGGACATCGACACCGGCTTCGATGCCGAGGGTCATCTGGCAATCCTCTTCGTTGGCGATGCCGACGTCGGTGAGGGCGAACAGTTCGGGCATGACCTCATGGGCTTTTTTCCCCCATTTCCAGAGGTTTTTGCGGAAATTGAGGTCGCAGGAGACGGTGAGGCCGAGGTTGTGGGCGGCGCGGGCGGCTTCGAGGGCGAGTTCGGCCGATGACTGGGAGATGGCGGGGGTGATGCCGGTGACGTGGAACCAGCCCGCTCCGTCGAAGGCTTTGTTCCAATCGATGTCTCCTGGTTTGGCGAGGGAGATGGAGCTGTATTCGCGGTCGTAGACGACTTTGGAGGGGCGCTGGTTGGCTCCGGGTTCGACGAAATAGATGCCGAAGCGACCCTTGCCGCGGACGATGTGGGAGGTGTCGACGCCGAAGCGGCGCATTTCGCCGATGAAGGCGTCGGAGATGGGGTTATCGGGAGGGAGGACGGTGACGTAGCGGGCGGGGTATCCGAAGCCGCCGAGGGCGACGGCGACGTTGGCTTCGCCGCCTCCGAAAGTGGCGACGAACTGTGGGGATTGGAGGAAGCGCTCGAAGCCCGGGGGGGCGAGGCGGAGCATGATCTCACCGAAGCTGACGACAGGTTTCATAAAGAGAGTGATTTTAGCATTTCGGGGTGGGGAAGGACTTCTGAGCCTGCCAGGGGCCGGGACGGATTGTCAGCGGCGGGCCCAATAACGGTTGCGGGCGCGGACGGTGAGGTCCTTGCGGGTGGTGGTGAGCTTGAGCTCGCGGAACCCGGAGACGCGGACGGGCTGATCGGAGACGAAGCCGAGGCTGTACTGGTTGCGGAGTTCCTGCTGGATGGAATCGAAGACCTGATCGATGGGGCGCTTGTTGGAGACTTCGGCGTAGGCTCCTCCGGTTTCGCGGGAGAGTCTGGAGAGGGCGTGGGGATTGGCTCCAGAGCCTGAGAAGAGGATGGAATAGATGAGGGTATCGGCGCGGTGGGCGGCGTCGATGGCCTGGGAGAGCGTGGCTTCGCTGCCGTTGTCTTCGCCGTCGGTGAGGACGATGAGGGCCTTGCGGCCGGTGAGGGGTTTCATGACGTTGTCCGAGGCGGAGACGATGGCGTCGTAGAGGAGAGTGCCGCCTCCGCTGCCCTGGAACTGGAGTTCGCGGCGGCTGGGGGTGTCGACGAAGGCGAGGGCGTTGTCGAGGTCGCGGCGGGAGGAGGTGAGGGGCTGGGAGACGAGGACGGCGAAATCGAACTGCATGATGAAGACTTTGTCTTTGTTGTCGCGGAGGACCTGGTCGAGGAAGCGGGAACTGGCTCCGCGTTCGGCGTCGAGGACACGCTGCTGGCTGAGGCTGGTGTCAATGAGGAGGCCGAGCGTGAGGGGGAGACCGGATTCGGCGGAGAAGTAGCGGATGGTTTGAGGGCGGCCGTTTTCGAGGAGGATGAAGGCGTCCCTGGGGAGGTCCTGGACGAACCGGCCTTTTCTGTCGCGGACGGTGGCGAGTAGATTGACGACGTTGACGCCGGCGGTGAAGGTGGTTGCGGGTTCGTCCTGGGCAAGGAGGGGGAGGGCGGCGAGGGAGAGGAAGCAGCGGCGTGAGAGAAGGGGGCGCATGCGGAGGGTGGGACGCGGCGGATGACGGGGAGGTTGCGCGGAGGAGAACCATTAAGTTTTGCAAATGTGGAGGTCCGGAGGAATGGGGGAGGGAACGTTGCCTCGGGTTGGGGCATCCACCAGGAGTGGAGGCAGGCATGAAGAGAAAGATAAGAGGACATGCGGCGTTGGCGCTGTTAGCGTTCGTGGGGATGCCGGCGTTTGGGCAGTATGGGCCGCCGCCGTCGTTCCGGCCGGAGGAGTTGGATGGACTGGTGGGGCGGATTGCGTTGTATCCGGATCCATTGCTGGCGCACATATTGACGGCGGCGACGTATGGGGATCAGATTCCGGGGGCGGCGTCGTGGGCGAGCGGGCACCGCTACCTGAGCGGGGAGGCGCTGGCGCGGGCGATTACGGACGACCGCTTGCCTTGGGATTACAGCGTGCAGGCGCTGCTGCCGTTCCCGAACGTGCTGGACATGATGGCGGGGGATATGGGGTGGACACAGCAACTGGGGAACGCGGTGCTGGCGGACCGGGCGGGGGTGATGGACGCGGTGCAGAGGATGCGGCGGCAGGCGCTCGACAACGGGTATCTGAAGAGTTCTCCCGAGGAGCGGGTGGTGGTGGACAACTACGGACAGATTCAGATTCTGCCTGCGCAGGAGGGGTATTATTACGTGCCGGTATATGACCCGCGGGTGGTGTATGTGCGGCCGCGGCCGGGGATCCGGATCGGGATAGGGATCACGTTCGGGCCGCGGATTTTTCTGGGGGCGGCGTTTGCGCCGTATGGATGGGCAGGGCCGGGGTTTGACTGGCGGGCGCACACGGTGATCATCGACCGGCGGCCATGGGAGCGGACATGGGCGAACCGGGCGCGGTATCAACACCGGTACGCGGCTCCTCCGCCGCGGCCGGCGGGACCGCGGGTGGAGCGGCACGAGCGGGAAGTGAAGGACCATGGCGAGCGCGGGCGGGGAAAGGGAAAGGATCAGGGACGGGGGCGCGAGCGGTAACAATTGATTGCCGTAGACTGTCAGTTATGCCAGTGAACACATCGCGGCGATTGTTTCTTGCGCAGGCATCGGCGGCGGCCATGGGTGAGGGGAAGCAGAAGATCGTGGCGGTGAAGGCGGCTCCTCTGCGGTTGTTGCCGGCGTCGCGATTTGGGACGAAGAAGTTCACTTCGGACTATGATCCGGCGCGGTTCCGGTGGTTCGGCCCGTTTTCGCAGTTGACGGGGGCGATTCTGGTGCGGATCAGGACGGACCAGGGGCTGACGGGGTACGGGATGGGCGGCGGGGGAACGGCGGCGGTCCACATCATCGAGCATCACTTGCAGGACCTGTTGCTGGGGGCGAACGCGCTGAACGTGGAGTTGCTGTGGGAGCAGATGTTCGCCTCGACGAGTTTCTACGGGCGGCGGGGTTTGCCGGTGATGGCGATCAGCGGAATCGACCTGGCCTTGTGGGACATTGCGGGGCAGGCCGCGGGGGTTCCGGTGTGGCGGATGCTGGGCGGGGCGGTGAGGGAAAGGATTCCGGCGTATTACACGGGATCGAATTTCGAGAGGGCGGTGAAGTTGGGATTCCGGGCATTCAAGATGGGGATGTTCGAAGCGGGCGGGGGAACGGACAGGGAGAGCATGCGGAGGTTGATCGAGGCGCTCGAGAGGGCGCGGAGCATCGTGGGCGCGGAGGCGAAGCTGATGCTCGATTGCCTGTGCCGGTGGAACGTCGAGCACACGCTCGAGTTCGCCAGACGGGCGGAGCACTTGAACCTGTACTTCATCGAGGAACCGCTGCCGCCGGACGATGTGGTGGGGTACCAGAGGTTGTGCCGGGAGGTCAAAGGACCGCGAATCGCGTGTGGGGAGCACGAGTTCACGCACTACGGGTTCGCGGAGATTTTGCGGAACCGCGCGGCGCAGATTCTGCAACCGGATTTGACATGGGGTGGGGGGCTGAGCACGATCCGGAAGGTGGCGGAGATGGGGGCGAGGGAGGGAGTGCCGCTGTTGCCGCATAGGGGTGGGAGCCTGTTCGCGATCCACCTGGCGGCGTCGCACGCCAATTGCCTGATGGCGGAGAGTTTCGGGACGGGAGAGGGCAACGAGATGATGGAGCGCCTGACGGCTCCTTTCGAGAACGGCTATTACCTGCCGCCGCGGAAGGCGGGGTTGGGAGTGGAGTTGCCGGAGGCGGTGTTGCGGAGGCACGTTCCGGAATTAGCGGGGTAGCGGGGGGCCGGGGTACCAATCGGCGACGAGCGGGAGGATGGCGGGGGGGACGAGGTGCGTCCAGTCTTCTCCGGCGGCAATGCGCCGGCGGACTTCGGTCGAGGAGACATCGTCGAACGACTCATCGACGGGAAGATGGTCGATTGCGGAGGCGAGGTGGATGGGCGGGGAGAAGGGGCCCTGGCGCGGGGCGACGAGGAGTTCGAACTCTTCGAGTTGGGCTTCAATGGGCGGGTGGCGCGAGTAGTTCCAGGCAATGACGCGCTCGGCGGTGTCGCGGCCGCAGATAAATCGGAGGCGTGTATCCGTTGTATAGAAGGCGCGGCATTCGCGGGCGATTTCGAGGAAGAGGCCGCCTTCGGCGACGGCGATGGAGAAGCGGGGGCCGGGAGCGGCGGCGGAGAGCATTTCGAGGCGCTGGCGGAGGGTGACGTGTTCGTAGAGTTTGTGGGGCAGAGTTTCGGGCATAACAAAAAGCACCTCGTCTGTTTGAAACGAATCGAGGGCGGATTGTGCGAGGGCGAGATGGGCGCGGGTGGGGGGATGGAAGGCTCCGGAGAGGATGCCGAGGCGGCGGGGCGAGAGCGGAGCTTTACGCAAAAATCGCATGTGTCAAGATGGTAGCAGGCACATGTTTACGTGGATTTGCCCAAAGTGTGGCTCCGAGGTTCCGCCCTCGGAGACGGATTGTCCGCGGTGCGCGAAGGCGATGGGGCAAACGGGAGCGCAGCAAGCGGTCCCGGCTCCGGCTCCGGCCGCTCCGGCTTATACTCCACCGGCGCCGGCGTACTCTCCGCCGCCGTTTCAGACGCAACAACAGCCGGTGATGGCGGCTCCGCCGCCGCCTCCTCCGGCGCCTCCTCCACCGTTGACGGGGCAGACATCACAGTGGGTGGTGGATACGAGCGCTCCGGCTCCGCGGCAGGAGACGTATCTGATCCCGCCGCCGAAGTCAGGATTGCCGAGTTGGGCGGTGGTTGTTCTGGTGGCGGTGGTGCTGATCGGAGCGGGGTACGCGGGAATTTCGTTTCTGCGTCCGGGTACGGCGAAGCCGGATGTGAAGGCGGCGGCGGCCGGGGAGGAGGCGAAGCAGGCGTCGCCGTTTGCCAGGAATCTGGAGATAGCGGGACTGCGGGTGGTGGAGAACGCGGGGCGGAAACTGGAAGTGCATCTCATCGTGATCAACCACTCGGCGGCGGAGTTGCCGGAGCTGAAACTGGTGGTGAACCTGAGGCCGACGACGGCGGCGGCGGATTCGGAACCGATCAGCACGTTTACGGTGAAAGTACCTCCGTTAGGGGCTTTCGAGAGTAAGGATCTGAAGGCCGAGGCAGTGACTAAACTGCGCGCGTATGAGTTTCCGGACTGGCAGTTTCTGAAGGCGGATTTTCAGGTGGTTTCTCCGTAATGACGGGGTCGGTCCAGTGGGCCTTGCCGCCGCAAAGGATTTCGTTGAGGGAGATCTGGCGGTAGCGGAAGATGTCCTTTAGCTGACGGGCGATGGAGAACCTGTGGGCGGCGCGGCCGAGCCAGCCCAGGGGGAGGCTGTAATCGACCTCCTCGGTGATGAGGGTGCCTTCCTCCATGGGGTGGAAGGTGTGTTTGTGGCTCCACGCGGCGTAGGGGCCTTTCACCATGCCGGCTACAAAGAAGAAGGGCGGCTCGTATTCGGTGATGCGGCTGGACCAGCGAAAGGGCAGGCCGTGGTAGCGAAACTCGAAGTCGAAGCGCGCGTTGAGGGCCATGCTGAGGGGCTCGGGGGTGAGGATGCGGAGGTTGAGCGAAGGGGGGGTGATGCGGGCCAGGTTGCGGGGATTTTCGAAGACCTCGAAGGAATCGAGCATCGAGACGGGAACAATCATTTGGCATCGCAGGGTGTAGGTCATCGCAGAGCGCCCCTCTGTTGAGGAGTATAGCGGCAATCGGGCGGGGGGGAGGCGGTGAAGCCGAGGGCGCGGAGGTTGACGAGGGCGTCGAAGAGGCAGGGGTTCATCTGGAGGGCGCGGCGGAAATCGGCTTCGGCGGCGTGGCGCTGGCCGAGACGGAGGAGGGCGACGCCGCGGTTATTGACGGCGGCGGGGTCGTTGGGGTCGAGGGCGAGGGCCTGGCCGAACGCGGCAAGAGCGTCCTGGCGGCTGCCGGACTGGAGGTAGACTTTTCCCAATTCGGAGAAGATGGCGGGATCGTCCGGAGCGAGGGCGAGGGCCTCTTGAAGGACTTTGAGGGCAGCGGGAGGGGGCAATTGGCGGGCGAGCTGGATGCGTGGGCGGATCCTGAGAGGGTTGAAATGAACGGCTTCGCGCCAGAGGGCGGCGCTGTCCCGCCAGAGGGAGACCTGGCGGAGGGTGACCAGCGAGAAGAGGGCGAGGATGGATAGCGGGAGCCAAGTGGGGCGCGATTGCAGGAGCAGGGCGGCGAGGGCGGCGAGGGCGAGCATGGGTAGGTAGAGGCGGCGATCCGCGGCGAGGTCGGCGGCGGGGAAGATGGTGGAACTGGGGGCGATGAGGACGAGCGCGGAGAGGGCCCAGAAGCCTTCGCGGGCGAAGCGGCGGAGAGCGAACAGGGCGAGGGCGGCGAGGGCGAGCCATCCGCAGAGGCCGGCGAACAGGGAGGGTTGGAGGGGGGATTCGATGGTGAAGCCGTAGGGGATGACGAGCAGGCGCAGGTAGCGCCAGAGGGCGATGCCCTGGGCGAGGAAATAAGAGAGCGGGGAGATGCCGGATTGGGAGCCGGCCCCGGAACCGGCGGTGACGGCGGCGGCGTAGAGAACACGGGCTCCGGCGGCGAGCGACAAGGCTGACATGAGGCCGATGGGGGCTAGCTCCTTGCGGTCGCGGGAGGTGAAGAAGTGGAGCAGGAGGAGGAAGAGGGGGAAGGCGGCGCATTCCTCCTTGGCGAGGAGTGCGGGGAGGAACCAGGCGGCGGCGCGCCAGTGGCGGTGGAGGGTCCATTCGCGGAGGGCGAGAAGGCAGAAGAATGTCATGAGGAGGGTGGCGCGCGCGAAAACATAGACGACAGCTTCTGTTTGCACGGGATGGAGGGCGAAGAGCGCGGCGGCGATCCATGCGGCGGGAGAGGGGATGAGGCGGCGGAGAGTGACGGCGATGAGCAGGACACAGGCGAGATGGAGGAGGAGATTGACGAGGTGATAGCCGGCGGGATGGGGTCCGCCGATCTGGTAATTGGCCCAGAAAGTGAACCACGTGAGGGGGCGGGTTTGGGTGATGGACCAGGAGTGGAGCCAGCCACCGGGCGAGGTGACGGCGGGGTCATTGAGGAGAGAGAGATCGTCGAGATAGAAGGGCGCGGCAAGGGCTCCGGCGAAGGCGAGAAAGGCGGCGGTGAGAATGAGGAGCGTAGCGCGCACTGTGCTATTTTAAGGGCTTGCGAGCGGTCAGGACCATTACGGTAGCGAAGCCGAAGACGGCGGCGGAGCGGAAGGCGCGCCTGGAGCGGATTCTCGCGGAGTTGGACAAGCTGTATCCGGACGCGACATGCGCGCTGCACCATGACAACGCCTGGCAACTGCTGGTGGCGACGATTCTTTCGGCGCAGTGTACGGATGAGCGGGTGAACAAGGTGACGCCGGGGCTGTTTGCGAAGTACCCGGAGATAGCGGATTTCGCGGCGGTGAGCCAGGAGGAGTTGGCGAACGATATCCGTTCGACGGGATTCTTCAACAACAAGGCGAAATCGGTGATCGGGGCGGCGCGGAAGGTGATGAATGACTTTCAGGGAGAGGTTCCGCGCACGATGGAAGAGATGTTGACGATACCGGGCGCGGCGCGCAAGACGGCGAACGTGGTGCTGGGGACGGCGTACGGAATCGCGGCGGGGGTGGTGGTGGATACGCACGTGCAGCGGGTTTCCTACCGGCTCGACCTGACGCGGAACCAGGATCCGGTGAAGATCGAGCGGGACCTGATGAAGACGATTCCACGGGAGCGATGGATCCTGTTTGCGCACCAGGTGATTCTTTTTGGACGGAACATCTGCGTGGCGCGGAAGCCGAAGTGCGGCGAGTGTCCCGTGAACAGCCTGTGTTATTCCAAGGACAAGGTGATGGCGTCCATGGAGTGAGAGCAGAAGGAGCAGTATGGGGAGCGAAATTACCGGCACATGGCGGCTGACGGATTACTTCACGGTGGATCCGGGCGGGGTGGAGCGGAAGTTCTGGGGTCCGGATGTGGTGGGGTACCTGATGTATTCGGCGGACGGGTACATGTGCGTGACGCTGATGAAGCCGGGGCGGGGGAATTTCGCGGCTCAGGACCCGCTGATGGGGACGAAGGAAGAGAAGGCGCACGCGGCGGAGACCTACATATCCTATGGCGGACGCTACACGATCGAGAAGGACAAGGTGACGCACCATGTGGAGTTCAGCCTGTTTCCGAACTGGGTGGGGATGGACCAGGTGCGGTATTTTTCGGTGGATGGGGATGAATTGAGGCTGCGATCGACGCCGACGAAGGTAGGCGGGGATGACGTGGTGGTGCAAGTGTTGTGGACGAGGGTGTCGTAGTTCCGGAGCGGTCGAAGCCGGGGGGCGGGTGTTTGCGGCAAACTATCCGGTATGAGACTGGCTGCATTTGTGATGATCCTACAACTAAGCGCGTTACCGGCAGCGGCCGGAGGGCGGGTGGAACACGCGATTATCCTGCTTATCGACGGGCTCAGCTTCAAGGCTCCCGAGCGTATCGGGATGAAGAATTTCCAGGCGCTGGCGGCGGAGGGGGCGTATTGGGAGCGATCGTACAACATTGTTCCGGCGCATCCCAAGAGCGGGGAGTGGGCGCGTTATCACTCCTCGTCGATTCCGAACCCGGCGATACTGGCGGGCACGCTGCTGCTGCGGCCGGACCAGCGGTGGGTGCAGGATTGCTTCTATCCGGATAGAATCACCGCCCACGCCGCGAACGACATCGACTACCGGCGCCTGAACGTGGGGTTTCATTTGAGCTTCCTGCGAGGGTCGGACGGGGCTCCGGTGGAGGACGCGGAGGTGGTCTACTGGGCCACCGAATTTCTGAGCAAGGCGCGGCCGGCGTTCATGAAGATTCATCTGCAGGACACGGGGCGGGGCGGCGAAATGAGCCGTTCCGAGAAGAACCCGGCGGCGCCATGGCGGGGGAACATATGGGCGGAGGGCTCGCCTTACCGCAGGAACGCGCTCAAGGCCGATGAGTATCTGGGCCGCATCGTAGCGGAGGTCGAGAAGCTCGGGTTAAGGGAAAAGACGGTGCTGTTCGTGAGCGCGGACCACGGCCAGTCCGATGGCGGCTGGCATCCATTCGACGACCGCGACGCGTGGGCGATGCCGCTTGTGGCCGTGGGGCCGGGCATCAAGAAGGGACAGCGCTTCGAGTACGCCGAGCAGATCGACATCGTGCCGACGCTGTGTCACCTGATGGGCGTGAAGCCTCCGCCCAATGCCGACGGGCGGATACTGGCGGAGGCGCTCATTGATCCGCCGGCGGGCGTGCCGCCGCGCCGGCAGACGGTGAAGGAACTCGACGCGGTGCTGGTGGAGGGCGAGGCGCTGGCGCGGAAGCAGCCGAACGGTTCGAAGGATTTCTACGGGTTCGACCGTATTTTGCACTGGCGCGACTTCGGGACGCTGGAAAAGCTGCTGGAGCATGATCGCGCGGCGGTGGAGGCGATGCGGAAGCGATAGCCGGGCCAGACAAGGGCTACGCAGGTTTACTTGGATAGGAGGCCGAGCATCACTTTGGAGAGAGACCACTTTCATTGCTGGGCCAATTTCCGGCGAAGCGACTCAGCCCGTACCGTAGCGCGTGATGCGGTTCCAGCCGATGCGATCAGATTTTCGGTTGCGGCGTCCAATGTCGTAATCGCCTGGGCGGTATTGCCAAGACCGGCATGGGCCGTCGCCAATTCGAGCAGGTTCCTTCCCAACTGATAGGTGTACTTGAATCCTCCAGACCTGACGCGTGCATGGCTAGTGGCGGCACCGGCAACTTGCAGCGCTTCCTGAAAGCGTCCTAGCTGATTGAGGGCGCGGGCTTGTTGGTACAGCGCGCGCGAAAGCGACATTTGGGTCGGCGTGGCGGTCTCCAATGTCGCGCGAGCGCGGGTCGACCATGCCAGCGCCGTCTCTCCATCTTGCTTCTCCAGGGCCAATCGAGCCGTCATGGTTTCAACAATTCCCAGAAGGTACTTGGAGGAGGGGCCCTTCAAGGCGGAATTTGCTTCGGCCAGGATCATTTCACCCCGTTTGAAGTTACGCGTTTCGCAGGCGGATTCCATTGCCAGGTATAGAGTTGGGACGAGACGCGCCGTAGAACCGGAGATTCTCGCTTTTTGCAGAGCCTCGGTGATCACTTGATCCGCCTCGGGATAGCGTCCCAAGCTAAGTAACGCACTTCCATAGGTTGCCAACATCGATAACGAAGCCCCGTTCTTTGCGTCCAGCGCTCGCGCGATACGAACCGCGCGTTCGGAAATGAAAGCGGCTCGCAAGACCTGCCCGCCATCCTGAAGCAAGGCACTCCAGTTGTTCAGTAGGACGGATGTTTCACGAGAACTGTCGGGACCGCCCGCGTCGAGCAGCATCAGGCCGCGCTCAAAGATCCGGTCCGCCTCCTGGTAGCGAAGCACGCGGCTGTAGGCGGTAGCGAGGGCCATCAACGCTTCTCGTTCGCGTATGGCTGAGCCACCCCTGCGGCGCTCGAGGAGAACGGCGCGCCCGGCGGCCCGAACAGCCCGCCAGGGGTCTGAATTCTTGGAGACAATGCTCTCGATGACGCGGCAACGAGCCTCGACGGCGGCGTGATCCGGAGAAGCCAAGGGCGGGAAGACCTCGCTCAGAAGTTGAAACGCCTGCTTGTGATCGCCAGTCTCAGCGAGTTGACTGGCCCATTGGCAGACGGCTTCAGACCGCAGGGTCAGATCAACGAGTTGGCGGGATTCTTCGAAAGCCTTTTTCAGAACCCTAGCGCGGTCGGTGAACTGCTGGTTTTCGAAGTACCGGTCCGCGAGGTTGATGAGCAGGTGGACGCGGAGGTCCGGATCACTATAACGCTTGTCGATGAGGGCCTCTCCGCGCGCCAGGAGTTCGGAGTGGGAGATCGGCTTGTCCACCGAAGGCGTGGCGTGGGAAAGCAGGTAACTGCTGAAGTCGTTGGTGGCCTCGGCTCGGCGCAATTCGGTCAAGGCACGGTCGCGCTGGCGCGACGTCACGGTCGCCTGTCTGATAGCAATTCCCGCGCCGGACAACAGTGCGAGGACTGCGACGAGACCGGTGGCAAGACCACCCCTGTGACGGACGGCGAACTTCCGAGCACGGTACAGCAAGGAATCCGGGCGTGCCGTTACCGGCTCATTGCGCAAATAACGGGAGAGGTCATTGGCGAACTGCACGACGGTACCGTAGCGCTCGAACGGGTTCTTGCGCAGGGCTTTGGAAAGGATGATGTCGAGATCGCCACGTAGGTCGGGCGCCCAGTGACTGAGTTGTTTCGGCTCTTTTTCCCGGATGACGAGGGCGACAGCTTCCGGAGCATTAGAGTCGAATTGATGGGCGGGCATTCCGGTCAATAGCTTGTAGAGGACCGCTCCCAGGGAGTAGACATCGGTAGCGGTGGAAAAGCCCTGGCCGGACACCTGTTCGGGACTGGCATAGTCCGGAGTCATCATTCGCAGGCTCGTGTGGGTGGAATCGGTCGCGACGTCCAACAACTTGGCGATGCCGAAGTCGAGCAGTTTCGGCTCCGCGTCGGAAGCAACCAGGATGTTGCCCGGCTTGAGATCGCGATGAATGATCAGGTTCCGGTGCATGTATTCGACAGCAGCGCAGACTTTGAGGAACAGCTCGATCTTCTGGCGCGGAGCAAAGCCATCGGCGAACTGGTCGATCGGCTTGCCGTTCACGTATTCCATCGTGAGATACGGTTGGCCGCTTTCGAGGTGGCCTGCGTCGAGCATGTGTGCGATGTTGGGGTGGGCGAGGGAGGCGAGAATCTGCCGCTCTCGCAGGAAACGCTCGCGTTGGATCTCACCGGCGCCCATTGGGAGGAGCTTGATCGCCACTTTTTGGTTTACTTCGCCGTCGACGCGCTCGGCAAGATAGACGACGCCCATTCCACCTCGACCGATGACTTCGAGCAACCGGTATGGTCCGCAACGCATACCGCCAGGCTCCAATTCACTGATCAAGCGGTTGGCGGCTGTGACGATGTGTTGCGGCAAGGGTGGTTCCGTTGCACCCGCATCGTGTGACAGCAAAGACTCGAGTTGGCGTCGGGTCTCTTTGTCCAGATGAAGACTGTCCAGAAATGCGGAGCGCCCCTCGGGGGCCAAACTCACGGCACGATGAAACAGGTCATCGAGCCCAGGGCTCATAGCCTAGCCTGAGACTGTCCTTGACTGAGTTCCTGCCTGAGGAAGGACCTCGCGAAGCGGCAGTCTCTGCCCGCCGTTTCAGGGGAGATTTGCAGCGCCAGTGCGACTTCCTCCATGGCAAGGCCGCCGAAATATCGAAGTTCGAGCACTTTGGCTGGCCGGGGAAAAGACGCTTCGAGTAAGGCTAACCCGTCATTTAGCGCGAGGATATCCTGCGAGTATTCACTCGCCGAATCAATGCCCTCCTGGATCGGGACAATCTGAAGCATGCCACCACGTTTGGCTGCCCGGCGACGACGGGCGTAGTCGACCAGGATGTGTCGCATCGCCTTGGAAACCGCGCACAGAAAGTGATTGCGGTCTCGCCAGTCCGTTCCGGGGGAACCAGCGAGGTGCACGTAGGTTTCATGGAGCAGCGCTGTGGCTTGCAGCGTGTGGTTCGAACCGTGGCTGGCGAGTTGACGGCTGGCTAATTTATGCAATTTCCGATAGATTAGTGGCATCAGGTCGTCCAACGCGGCACGATCCCCGGCCGACCAACGGTTGAGCAACTCCGTAACCGATCCATCCGGGGGTTCCTTCAAGTCCGACATAATGGTTAGGAGAGTATATCATCCAGTATGCGGAACGGCAACAGTTAGTCTTGTCTATGTCAAGCCTCTTTAGAAATGTCCCCATGTTCTCCTCGATAGAAATGTCCCCTTCGACCCAGCATCCCAGGAAGTGCACGTTGAGCTCATCCTGCCAGCGAAGCAGAGACGGGATCTCCTAAGGAACAGACTGCATGGGCACGAGCCGGCCGGCGCGTTAGCGACTTCGCGTAGCCGCTTTGAACGGCTCACATGAATTACCCCTGGCTCCGCCGGGTCATAAGCGTAGCGTTACTTCCTTAGCGCCTCTCGTTGCGTGATTAGCCGCTTCTTGGCATATTTCAGTGTTACCAACCGGTCGCGGCCGGCCTGGGTCGCGAGTAGTTGCCCTTCCGGCATCCTCCCAGGTTGGAGGCTGTCAAGAGGACATTTTTACTTTGCCAAGAGGGACATTATCATTTTGCCGTTACACAGTTCCCTAAGAGAATTTTTACGCACTCATGACGGATTTCGGGGCTCATTCCCGTAACTCAAACAGGAGGTCCTTCAAATGAAGGGGCTGCCGGACGAGTGAAGTTGTCCGGCTGTCGTGATTACTTATATGTCAAGAACTGTCAATGCTTACCGTCCTGCGACGATAGTGGAGCCGAAGCGCAGGGAAATCACAGGCGTGGAGGCGCAAGCAATCCCGAGCACACCAGATTCGATCACTTTCGTAACGGGGAATGGGTCCGAGACGATCCGCGTGGGTGACTACTTCCCCTCTCGCGCCCGCGGCCGCTTTGTACTACGCGTGCGAGGTAGTGGACCTAGCGCGGAAGTGGTGTATTACGAAAGCGGAAAGGTATACGTGCACCAGGCACTCTACTTTTGGAAAGAAAGCTGGATGGAGGCGTTTCAGACGGGCGCTCACTGGGCCAGGGGCAGCATGATCGTCGCGCAAATGCAGGTAGAGCTTTGCATGGGGATCATGGCTGGGGCTGGTGGTCCAGTTGCTCACTGGGCTTTGACCGCCACCGACGTGATTCACCTATTTTCCGAGGTAGACGTCATTGAACTGATCAGGAACGTGCCGAAGTTGCTGCGGGCACGCCGGATGTTGAAGGAGGCCGCGCCGCTGCTCTACGACAAACTGTTTTCGGGATTCGTCGATAAGATGCTGGAGGGGGCGGGGCAAAGTCTGATGTCGGCCGCCACAGCACATTTTGTTGGCCGGGTCTTAGGACGGCTGGGCCGTCATGTCCCGGGTCAGTTGCTGAAGACAATCAAAGATATCGCAATGTGGGCCGCGACTTTTGTCGGCATCCGCATCGTTGCCATGGCGGGGCTGGCCGCAAGCGATCTAAAGAGGTTGGGGCTTCAAATGAGGGATGAACTGAAGAAACTCAATATCCATCTTTCCGACGCAGAGTCGGAAGCCATTGTGCGGCAGATTTTTGCGCACAAAGTCGAAGTGTTGAAAGCCATGCAACTGATGATGGGGGGCGATGTAACAGACTCACCTTCGGCACCCGGAAAGAAGGACGACTGGCTGCCGCGCCGAGGTCCCGGCCGGTTCTAGACTAATGCTCCAGGTCTATCTAAATACACTTCGCTGAGAACATTTCCGTGAGCTGCTGTGTTGGGACGAATGTTGCCGGTCACGTCCGCGCCGTTTAGTACACGCAGATCTCTCCGGAGGCCGACGTCTGGCTTTCCGGCCTTGGCCGCAACCGAACCGTACGAGAACTGACCGCAGCAAGTATCCGCCTGCAAGGTGGGTACACGCAGGCGTTGGCTGCAGCGAGGGATTGGAATTGCGTGCGCAGCTCCTCAATGCTAGCCGGGCCAGGCGGCACCTCAGGGGAGGAGCGAGCGCAGGTCGATGGTGTAGTGTTGGCTGCCGTGAGTGACGGTGAGGAGGCGGCCACCGGGGGCGGACTGGAGGTAGGGGGAGTCGAAGAGCTTCCATTGGGAGAAGTCGCGGGGCTGGCCGTAGGTGAAGTGGAGATTGCGGCCGCGGAGGGAGCGGAAGCGGACGGTGGGGACGGGGTCGAGCTGGAAATCGAGCGGGAGGGCGAGGATGGCGCGGCGGAAGGCTTCGAAATCGGGGAACTCGGAGGCGGAGGCGGCCTGGAGGATGGTTCCGTTGTGGAGGTGGGGGCTCAAGAGGCGCCGTCCGCCGCCGGAGACGGGTTTCCATTCGTAGGGGGCCAGGGGCCGGTAGGCGATGAAAGTGTTGCCGCCCTGGGCGAAGATCCAGCCGGAAGGGTGTTCCTCGAAGCGGGAGAGGGTGTCCGGGAAGAAGCCGTTGATGTGAGGAAAGCGGGTGGCGGAGGGGATATTGTAGAGGGCGATGATGGTGTCCTGGTCCTGGAGGATCTGCTCGAAGGGGGAGCCGCCGAGGAACTTGTCCGGGGAGTCGTAGGATTTCTTCGAGCGGACGACGGCTTCGGTGACGAAGTCGGGCATGGCGGTGAAGTACATCTGGAGCTCGTAAGTGGAAGAGTAGGGGTGCATGGAGAAGATGGTGTTGCGCCTGCCACGCGGATCATCGAGCGCCCAGGTGACATCCCAGGAGTGTTGCTGGATGGGTTGGAGGATGCCGCCCTGATCGGAGCCGACGGCGTAGTCGCGGGTCATGTAGGTGGTTTTGTAGACGGGCGCGTTGCGGACATCGGTGAAACGCCAGCGGTTTCGCGTGCGCTTCAACTCGCGATGGAGGTAGGGGCGGGAGCGGTCCGCGGCGATCAGGCGGATGGCTTCAGGGGGCTGGTAGGCGGAGGCGACGGAGTAGAAGAGGGCGTAGTAGCTGTAGCCGGGGAGCGGATAGCCGAGGCCGAAGAGGAGCCAGCCGAAGTCGCTCGAGACGCCGTTCCATTTTTCAAGGACCTGGGTGTCGTCGGTGCGGGCGTGGGCTCCGATGTAGATGCCGTTGAGGCTGTCGATGGCGTAATCGGCGATGATCCAGTCGAGCATGCGGCGCGCGCGGAGGCGCATTTGGGGATCCTCGGCCCAGGCGGCGAGGTAGGAAAGGGGCAGAAGGTAGACGCCGATGTAATGGGTGCAGTCATATTCGCCCTGCCCGATGGTGGTGGTGAGTTTCATCCAGTGCAGGAGGTACTCTTCCGATTCGGCGAAGTTCTGCGCCGAGGATTTTCCGGTGTACCAGGTGTTGCCGGGCTGGTTGGGATAGAGCTGGGACATGAGGTAGAGCGAGACGTAGTACATGAGCCAGTGGTTTTCGGTATCGCCGCGGTAGGGCATGTAGGTTTTCCAGGACTGGCGGAGGGCGTTGCGGGCGGAGGGCGAGAGCTGGCCGCGGTCGAGGTAGGCGACGGCGGTGACGGGGAACATCCAGAACATGTCGCCGCTGGGGGATTGGAGGAGTTCCTCGAGGCGGCGGGAGCACCATTCGGGATCGCGGTGGAGATAGAGTTTGGCGGCGATGGTCTGGTAGCTTCCGTTGGGGAGGGCGGCGTTGGCTTCGATGACCTTGCGGACGCGGTCCGGGAAGGCGGTTTGCGGCGCCGCGGCGGGGGAGAGGAGAAGCAGGGCCGTGAAGAGGGCGTTCATGGCCTTGCCTCCGGAACGAAGAAGAAGCCCTGGACGATGCTGCCCTCCATGCCGCGGCGGGTCCAATGGAGACCGGCGTCCCCGGAGACGAAAACAGCTTCTTCGTGGACGCCGGCGAAGAGGCGGCCGGGGTGATCGGGGTGGAAGGCGACGCTCCATATGCGGGTGGAGGGCAGACCGGCGTTGCGGGGGGTGAAGGTACGGCCGTTGTCTTCGGAGACGAGGACGCCGGGGCCCCAGCCACAGACGGCGAGGCGGCGGGGTTGCCGCGGATCGTAGGCGATCTTGTAGAGCGTGGGTCCGGCGGGGATGGCGGGGACGGGTTGCCAGGAAGAGCCGTTGTCGAGGGAACGGTAGAGGCCGGAAGATTGGGTGGCGGCGAGCCACTCGGAGGGTTGGTGGGGGGATTGCTCGATGGCGGTGATCATTTCGGGGGTTCCGGCGGCGCGGCTCCAATGGGCTCCGTTATCGGTGGTTAGAAAGACGCCAAGCTCGGTGCCGGCGAGGAGGCGGCCTTTGATGGCGCGGTCGATGCGGATGGTCTTGGTGAATTTGCGGGTGATGCCGGAGTCGGCGTGGTTCCAGGTGCGCCCATCATCGGAGGAGACGGCGATGCCATCCGGCAGGGCGATGAAGAGGGTTTCGGGGTGGTGGGGATCGACGGCGACGTCCTGGAGTTCGGTGACCTTCCAGGAGGTAAGGATGCGCCAGGTGCGGCCGCCATCGGCGGAGCGGATGCAACCGTTGCCGGCGGCGAGGTAGAGGACGCGAGGGTCGCGGCGGTCATAGTCGAGGGAGGAGAGGAACGGGTGGTTGTAGCCGAGGTGATCCCAGGTTTCCCGCGCGGTGAGAGTGAAGAGGCCGCTCGGCGGGAGTTGGGCTCCGACGACGTAGCCCTTGGATGCGGCTCCACAGAGGAAGAGGCGATGGGGCTCGGCGGAAAGGGTCAGGGTGGTGACGGCGAAGATTCGCAGGCAATTGAGCCAAAACACACAACCTCCTCGAGGAGCAACGTAGCCTGGGGCGCTAACTGTTGGTCACTGGCGTGCAGGCGGAAAGCTCATGCGAATTGCCTGCTTACTGTTGCTTCTTCCACTATGCATGCCGGGGGCCGACCGGTACAAGCCGGAGTGGTTATCGGTAGCGAACCGGTTAGTTGAGACGGACCCGGGGTTGTACGAGTTCAACTGGGGGGAGGGCGTGCAATGGATCGGGTTGATGAAGACATATGAGCGGACGGGGGAGAAACGCTACGTGGACTATATGGAACGCTGGACGGCTTCCTATGCGGGACGGGATCCGCGGGTCCTGTTGAACGGAGTGCGGGAGGGATATTGCGGTCACTGGAGCCCGGGGACGGCGATCTTGTTATTGAATGAAGCGAGGCCAAGGGCGGAATACGCAAAGCTGGCGCGGCGCGTGGTGGACTACATCACGAACGAGGCGGAGCGGAGCGGCGAGGGAGCGTTAGGGCACTGGCAGGGGAGCCATCAACTTTGGGTGGACACGCTGTACATGGCATGCCCGCTGCTGGCGGAGGCGGGGAAGGCATTTTCGAAGCCGGAGTACATTACGGACGCCGCGCGGCAGATTGTGGTGTACGCGAAGCATTTGCAGGATGACCGGAGCGGGCTGTTCTATCACATGTGGGACTGGAAGACAGGGGAGCGGACGCCGGCGTTGTGGGGACGTGGGAACGGGTGGGTGACAATGTCGCTGGCGGATACGCTGGAGGTGATGGAGGCGGGGCATCCGCTGCGGGGGAAACTGGTGGAGATCGCCAAGCGGCAGGCGGAAGGGTTGGCGCGCACGCAGGATGGGGATGGGCTGTGGCACACGGTGCTCGATGAGCCTTCGAGCTATCCGGAATCGTCGGCGACTTCGATGGTGGTTTACGGGTTGAAGAAGCTGGCGCGGTTGGGGGTGTTGGAAGGCAAGTACAGGTCGATGGCGGAGCGGGGGTGGAAGGCGGTGAACCAGAGGTACGTGAGGGACGGAGTGGTGATCGGAGTATCGGCGGGCACGGAACCGAGAGGGAAGGAGTATTACGGCAAGTTGCCGGCGGGTTCGCAGACGTGGGGGACGGGCGCGTATCTGCTGGCGGGGAGCGAGATGGAGCGGTGAGTCAGGGACGGAGGAGTTCCTCGGCGTAGAGGGCTCCGGCGGGGGTTTCTTCGTGCTTGAAGAAGACGTAGACATCCTTGTCTTCCTGGACGAGGCGGGTGACCTTCTCCCTGATGGCGGCGCGGTCCGCGGGGGTGTATTCGGACTTGCGGAGGCGGCAGTAGACGAATCCGCCGGTGATGATATCGGGGGCGGCGAAGTCATCGCTTTCGGCGAGGCAGAGAGCGGCCGCATGTTGTTCGAGGAGGCGGTAGACGGAGTCGCGCATCCAGGAGGCATGGCGGAATTCGAAGGCGCAGCGGAGACCGGGCGGTATGGAATCGAGGAAGGCTTCAAGGAGAGGCTCGTCGCATTTCAGGTTGGGGGGAAGTTGGAAGAGGAGGGGACCGAGACGCCTGACGACGCGCAGGGGGTCGATGGCCTGAAAGAAAATTTCGTTGAACGGGGCGGGTCCGAGGCGCTGGATATGGGTAATGCGCTGGTGGGCCTTGAGGACAAAGAGGAAGGTTTCGGGCGTGGCCTGGACCCAGTTTTCGAGTGTGGCGGCGGTGGGGAGGCGGCGGAAGGTGTAGTTGATTTCCACGGTGTTGAGGCGGGTGGCGTAGTAGGAGAGGAATTTATTGGAGGGGAGGCCGGCGGGGTAGAAGTCCGGCTTCCAGGCAGAGTAGGCGAAGCCGGATGTGCCGGCATAGAGCTTGGCCATTCGTTCAGTGTAGCTGGGAGATGGCGGAGCGGAGGGTTAGGGCGGCAATGGCGCGGGAGTACAGGAGGAGGAAGGAGTGACGGAGATGTAGGGCATGGCAGGGGGAAGCGGGTTCGACCGGCGGCGGATGTGGAGGGCGAGGTGAAGAGAGTGGCGGAGGGAGCGATCGAGTGGGCGTGGAACGCGCAGCGATAGGGCGCTTGCCGGGGAGTGACGTGTGTGATGGAATGGTGGTTCCCGTTTGGAGGCGATGACGCGTATGAAACTGAACCGCCGCGACGCGGTGCGAGCGTTTTTTGGTTGGGCAGCCGGATCCGGATATGCCCTTGGCGTGGACTATAGCGATCCGTTGTATGGTCCGATCAACGTATTCGACTTTGCCGCGCTGGCAAAGAAGAAGCTGGACCCCTATGTTTGGGACTACCTGGACGGCGGGTCCGAGGATGAACAATCCCTGAGGGACAACCGGGAGATCTTCAAGCAGATCATCATCCGTCCGCGGATGCTGGTGGACACAAGCAAGATCGATCTTTCGTTGACGCTGTTCGGGCAGAAGCTGGAGCATCCGATTCTGCTCGATCCGGCCGGGGGAAAGAACTGCTTCTTCATGGGCGGAGAGGCGGCGGTGGCGAAGGCGGCGCACAACGCGAACACGCTGCACATCACAAACGGGGGCATCGACGATGTGCTGGAGTCGGGCAACGGGGCGAAGGTCTGGTGGCAGCTCACGACCGGCGGGCAGTTGGCGAATACGCAGTCGATGCGGAGTTTCGTAAAGAGGGTGGAAGCGCAGGGCGCTTCAGGGATTTGTTTCAGCGTCGACATCATGCACGTCTCGCACCGGGAGAGGGACATGCACAACCAGTTGGAGCGGTCGTGGTGCGAGACGGGGATACCGAAGCGGGACGCGCAGGGGCGGATGCCGGCGGCGAAGCATCCCTGGCGCGCGGGGCTCTATCCATCGCTTCCGCGTCCGACGCCGACGTGGAACGCGGTGCGGGAGTTGCGGCAGATGACGAAGCTGCCGATTGTGATCAAGGGGATTCTGACGAGCGAGGACGCGGCGCGGTGCGTGGAAACGGGAGTGAACGGGATTCTCGTATCGAACCACGGGGCGCGGCAGTTGGACCACGTGGGATCGACGATGGAGGCGCTGCCGGAGGTGGTGAAGGCGGCGGGCAACCGGATTCCGGTGATGATTGACGGGGGATTCCGGCGGGGAACGGATATTCTGAAGGCGCTCGCGCTGGGAGCGACGGCGGTGGCGGTGGCGCGGCCGTATCTGTACGGGCTGGCGGCATTCGGGCAACGGGGCGTGGAGCGGGTGATCGAGTTGTTAAGAACGGAACTGGCGCTCGATATGGCGCTGGCGGGCGTGCCGAACCTGGCTTCGATCGACCGCAGCCTGGTGAGATTCCGCGGGGAGACCAAGTGGTAAGGTTCGGGGCCGCTTTGCTGCTGCTGCTATCGTGGCGGGGGCTGGCGGAGGAGACGGTGGTATTGTTCGCGCCGATGAATGAGTCGGTGGTGGCTCCGGGGAATTTGCGGGTTGTGGGAAAGGCGGCGGGGAAGGCGGAGTTGCTGCTCGATGGGAAGGCGGTGCGGTTCGAATCGCCGGCTCCGGGGGTGGTGCACGCGGAACTGAAGCCGGGGCCGGGGCTGCACGAGTTGTTGCTGAAGGGCGAGGGGGGAGAGGCGAAGGCGGCGTTCTTCAGCGGTAAAGAACATGGAGGCTGGAAAATGTTCCGGCCTCATCCGCCGATCGAGGGGATAGGGTGCGACACCTGCCATGCGGTGAAGAATGGGGAGTGGGCGATGAAGCGCGCGACGCTGTCTCCCATCTGCCATACCTGTCACGATCTGCCGGCATTTCCAAGGATCCACACCCACGATACGGGGACGCTGGCGGATTGCCAGAACTGCCACTATCCGCACGGCTCGACGGCGAAGGGGAACCTGCGCGCGGCGCGGGAAGTGGTGTGCCGGCAGTGCCACGACTTGCAGTAGAGGGCGGCCCGTTATCATAAGAATTCATGCGTAAGACGGATGGCCGGCAGGCTAGCGCGCTGGTGTTGTTCGACATCGACGGGACTCTGCTGCGGCGGGCGGGACCGCATCATCGCGAGGCTCTGGTGGAGGCGGTGCGGAAGGTGGCGGGGATCGAGGCTCCGATCGGGCACATTCCGGTGCAGGGGATGCTGGACCAGGACATATTGACGGTGATGTTGCGCGATGCGGGTGTTCCGGACAGGTTAATCCGGAAATGGATGCCGCTGCTGGTGCGCCGGGCGCAGTGGATCTACGCGCGGAGGTGTCCGGAGGATCTGACGGAGAAGGTTTGTCCTGGAGTGGGTCCGTTCCTTGAATCCATGCGGAGGGCGGGCGCGATGGCGGGGCTGGTGTCGGGAAATCTGACCCGGATCGGATGGAAGAAGATGGAGCGGGCGGGGCTGAAGCGCTATTTCCGGTTCGGCTCGTTCGCGGAGAGAGGGCCGACGCGGGGACATTTGGTGAAGATGGCGATTCGCGAGGCCCGTGCCAAGGGGTGGGTCGCGCGGACAGCGCCGGTGGCGCTGATCGGGGATCATCCGAACGACATTCGCGCGGCGCGGGAGAACGGTGTTATCGCGGTGGCGGTGGCAACAGGGATAGCGACGAGAGAAGAACTGGCGGCGCACCGTCCCGATTTTCTGCTGGATGATTTGCGGCAGGCGACGTTGAGCGGGCTGTTGTGGTGATGGGGACATGAAAACGGGCAGGCGCGGATTTCTGTTGGCCGCGGCGGGCGCGGCGATGGTGGGCGGGCCGAAGCCGTACGGGGCGCTGCCCTCGGCGCGGCAGTTGTCGTGGCATGAACTGGAGGTGTACGCCTTTCTGCACTTCACGGTGAATACGTTCACGGACAAGGAGTGGGGATACGGCGACGAGGATCCGAACCTGTTCGCTCCGGCGGCTTTCGACGCGGATGCGATTGTCTCGGCGCTCGAGGCGGGCGGGATGAGAGGAGTGATTCTCACGTGCAAGCATCACGACGGGTTCTGCCTGTGGCCGACCAGGACGACGCGGCATTCGGTTCGCTCGAGCCGTTGGAGGGACGGGAAGGGTGATGTGGTGAAGGAGGTGTCGGAGGCGGCGCGGAGAAGAGGGTTGAAGTTCGGGGTGTATCTTTCGCCATGGGATCGAAATTCGGCGCTGTACGGGGGGCCGGAGTACGTGAAGATGTACCGGGAGCAGTTGCGGGAGCTGCTGACGGAGTATGGCCCGGTGTACGAGATCTGGCATGACGGGGCGAACGGAGGGGACGGTTATTATGGCGGGGCGCGGGAGAAGCGGACAATCGACAAGCGGACCTACTATGATTGGCCGGCGACGTGGGAGATGGCGCGGAAACTGGCTCCGGGCGCGGTAATCTTCAGCGATGTGGGTCCGGATGTGCGGTGGGTGGGCAATGAGAAGGGATTTGCGAATGAGACGTGTTGGGCCACGTATGATCCGGTGGGAGAGGATGGAGGGGCGGCCGCTCCGGGGTATTCCAGGTATAAGGAAGCGGCGACGGGACACCGGAACGGGAAGCACTGGCTGCCGCCGGAGTGCGACGTGTCGATCCGGCCGGGGTGGTTTTTCCATGAGCGTGAGAACGTGCGGGTGAAGAGCGCGGCGGAGTTGTGGGACCTGTATTCGAAGTCCGTGGGACGGGGAGCGAGCTTTCTGCTGAACGTGCCGCCTGACCGGCGCGGGCTGATCCATGAGAGGGACGCGGCCTCGCTCGAGGAGTTCGGGGCGCGGATGAAGCGGACCTTTGGAAAGAACCTGGCGGAAGGGAAGGTGAAGGCGTCCAGCGAGAGGCGCGGGTTTGAGGCGCGGAACCTGGTGGACGGATCGCGGAGCACATACTGGAGCAGCGCGGACGGCGTGAACACGCCGGAGGTAGTGGTGGATATGGGGAGGGAAGTGAGGTTCGACGTGGTGCGGCTGAGGGAGTATATTCCGTTAGGCCAGAGGGTGGAGGGGTTCGCGCTGGATTATTGGAAGGACGGGTGGCAGCCACTAGCCGGGGGGACGAGCGTGGGGGCGTGCCGGGTGGTGCGATTGGGGGAGGCGGTTGCGGCGCGGAGGGTGCGGCTGCGGGTGACGCAGTCGCCGGTATGCGTGGCGCTTTCGGAATTGGGCCTTTACTGGAGCGGGGCGTAATTGTGGTATTCTCCTAGGCCAGACCATACAAAGCTCTGGGAGGGACCTTTTTCCATGCTGCACATGATCGGGCATGCATTGTTCGGATTGGTGGTGGGCATCATCGCGCGGATGGTGATTCCGGGACGTCAACCTGGGGGAATCGTGCTGACGGCGATAATCGGGATGGCCGGAGGGTGGCTGGGGGGCTACATCGGCAAAGCGCTGGGGTGGTACAAGGAAGGGCAGGCGGCCGGTTTCCTGATGTCCGTGGCGGGCGCGATCGTTTTATACCTGGTGTTCCGGACGGTATTTTAGGGTTGAGTGGAGGCCGGAGGGGCCTGTCAGAGGGTCAGGCGATGTAACCTTTAGTAGGTGGTTTGTCGCCTATCGAAGCGAGGGGTGGAACGCGCCGGCGGACCGGACGCGGTTCTTTCCGCGTTCGGAAGTATTT
Organism: Bryobacteraceae bacterium; assembly: GCA_019187195.1. GTDB lineage: Bacteria > Acidobacteriota > Terriglobia > Bryobacterales > Bryobacteraceae > CADEFT01. The sequence goes on along the minus strand of JABAQT010000002.1, from coordinate 182,437 downwards.
GACAGGTCAATCATTTGCGGTGAACTTCTTCTTCATTACTCAACTATGTGGATAACGGGCTTGGAGTCAACCATTCGATGCGCGGGCGAGCGAAGGCGGAGCGCGATCCGATGGTGCGGGGTGGCAGCGGTTGCGGCGGCGCTGGTGGCGGCGGGGTGTTCGGGGGGCGGCACCGCTTCGGCTGACAGCAAGGGAGGAAAGGGAGGCAAGAAGAAGGGAGACATGGCCGCGCCGGTGACAGTGGCGAGGGCTGTGCAGCGGGACGTGCCGGTGGAGGTTCAGGTGATCGGGAACGTGGAAGCGTACTCGACCATCGCGGTGCGGTCACAGGTGGGCGGAGAGTTGACGAAGGTTTCCTTCAAGGAAGGCGATTACATCAGGGCGGGGGATCTGTTGTTCAGTATCGACCGCCGCCAACTCGAGGCGCAGTTGAGCCAGGCGGAAGCCAACTACGCGAAGGCGAAGGCGAGCCTGGGGCAATCGCAGGCGAACCTGGCGCGCGATACGGCACAGCAACAGTACCTTCAATCGCAGGCGGAGCGTTTCGGGCGGCTGGTGAAAGAAGGGGTTTTGTCGAAGGATCAGGGCGAGCAGGCGTTTTCAAGCGCGGCGGCGATGCAGGAGACGATCAACGCGGACCAGGCGGCGATTGAAAGCGCGAAGGCGGATATCGCGGCGACGAAAGCGGCGGTGGAGAATCTGCGGGTGCAGTTGACATACACGGAGATCCGGTCGCCGATCAACGGGCGGACGGGGAACCTGATGGTGAAGCAGGGGAACCTGGTGGCGGCGAACTCGGTGGATCTGGTGACGATTAACCAGATTCAACCGATTTATGTGACATTCGCGGTGCCGGAACAGCAGTTGAGGGCGGTGAAGACGTACATGGCGCAAGGGAAGCTGCTGGTGACGGCGACGCCGCAGGATGATCCTTCGGGGAAAGAGACGGGATTTCTGACATTCGTGGACAACACGGTGGACCAGGCGACGGGGACGATCAAGTTGAAGGGAACGTTCCAGAACGAGGACAGGAAGTTGTGGCCGGGGCAGTTCGTGCGGGTGGTGCTGCGGTTGACGACGCAGCCGAACGCGATTGTGGTTCCCAACCAGGCGGTGCAGAGCGGACAGGACGGGTCATACGTCTACGTGGTGAAGCAGAACTCGACGGTGGAGGTTCGCGCGGTGACGGCGGGAGCGAGAGTCGAGGAGGACCTGGTGATCGAGAACGGGCTACAGGCGGGGGAGACAGTGGTGACCGAGGGACAGTTGAGGCTATCTCCGGGTGCGAGAGTACGCGTGCGTCAGGACCGGCCGGGCGGGGCAAGGGCGAAGGCGGGCGACGGCTAGGAACACTGTAAGTGGGGGTAGTCCGTTGAATATTTCGGAAACCTTTATCCGGCGGCCGATAGCCACCAGCCTGATCATGTTGGGGATTACGCTGTTCGGGGTGATCGCCTACCAGGCGCTTCCGGTGAGCGATCTGCCGAACGTGGATTACCCGACGATTACGGTGTACGCGAGTCTGCCAGGCGCGGATCCTTCGACGATGGCGTCGGCGGTGGCGACTCCGCTCGAGCGGCAGTTCACGACGATAGCGGGGATCGATTCGATGACCTCGACCAACCGGTTGGGGAACACGCAGATCACTTTGCAATTCGATATCGGCAGGGATATCGACGGGGCGGCGGTGGATGTGCAGACGGCGATCAGCGCGGCGATGCCGCTGCTGCCTCCGGGACTGCCGAATCCGCCATCGTTCCGGAAGGTGAACCCGGCGGATTCGCCGATCATGTTTTTCGGGCTGTATTCGGAGACTTTGCCTTTATACAAGGTGCACGAGTACGCCGAGACGCTGGTGGCGCAGCGCATCTCGATGGTGAACGGGGTGGCGCAGGTGAACGTGATGGGGGCGCAGAAGTTCGCGGTTCACATTCAGGCGGATCCGGCGCAATTGGCGGCGCGAAAGATCGGAATCAACGAATTATCGGACGCGGTGAGGAACTGGAACGTGAACCTGCCGACGGGGACGATGTTCGGGCCGAAGCTGGCTTATACGGTGCAGGCGAACGGGCAATTGATGAACGCGGCGGGCTACAGGGACCTGATCGTGGCGTGGCGGGACGGGGTGCCGGTGCGATTGAGCCAGGTGGCGCGGGCGGAAGACGGAGTGGAGGACGACCGCACGGCGTCGTGGCTGATCGATAAGGAGCACGGGGCCATCCGGGCGATCAACCTGATGGTGATGCGGCAGCCGGGCAGCAACGTCATCGAGGTTACGGATGAGATCAAGCGGCTGATGCCGTACTTCCAGGCGCAGTTGCCGCCGTCGGTGAAGCTGATGTTGCGGGGGGACCGCTCGAAGAACATCCGCGAGGCGTTCCGGGATATCAAGTTCACTTTGATGGCGACGCTGGGACTGGTGATCATGGTGATCTTCGTGTTCCTGCGGAACGTGCCGGCGACGGTCATCCCGAGCATGGCGCTGCCGTTTTCGGTGTTCGGGACGTTCGCGCTGATGTACATTTTGAACTTCAGCCTGGACAATCTGTCGATGATGGCGCTGATTCTTTCAGTGGGCTTCATCGTGGACGATGCGATTGTGGTGTTGGAGAACACGGTGCGGCACCTCGAGAAGGGCGAGACGCCGGTGCAGGCGGCGTTGAACGGATCGAAGGAAGTGGGATTCACGATCGTTTCGATGACGCTTTCGCTGGCGGCGGTGTTTATTCCGATTCTGTTCATGGGCGGGATATTGGGGAAGCTGTTCCGGGAGTTCGCGGTCACGATCTGCGCGGCGGTGCTGTTTTCGGGGCTGGTGTCGATCACGCTGACGCCGATGCTGTGCAGCCGGCTGTTGCGGCCGCTGGGGGAGACGCGGCACGGATCGCTGTTCTGGGTGACGGAGCGGGCATTTAATGGCATGCGCGCGGGCTACGCGCACAGTCTGAACTGGGTGCTGAACCACCGTCCGGTAATGCTGGCGGTGTTCCTGGCTGTGCTGGGGGCGACGGGATACCTGTACGTGATTGTGCCGAAGGGATTCATACCAGAGACGGACAACGATCAGTTCTATTGCCAGACGGAGATGGCGCAGGGGACGTCCTATTACCGGCTGGCGCAGTTGCAGGAGATGGTGAACAAAGTACTGAACGCGGACCCGAACGTGGAGTCGTTCTTCTCGATGGTGGGCAACAGCACGTTTGGAAGCGCGAACACGGGGCGCATGTTTCTGCAATTGAAGCCGCGGGCGGAACGGAAGCTGACGGCGGAGGAGGTGATCAACGAGCTGCGGCCGAAGTTATCGGGATTTCCCGGGGTGCGGGTGTTTCTCACGCTGCCGCCGGCGATTCGGGTGGGAGGAAGGGGATCGCGGAGCACGTACGAATTCACCTTGCAGGGGCCCGATACGAACAGGCTGCAACAGGAGTCGCAGCGGCTGGAGAAACTGGTGGCGGGCTTGCCGTCGGTGCTGGACGTGACGTCGGACCTCGAATTGAAGACGCCGCGGGTGAAGGTGGAGATCGACCGGGACAGGGCGGCGGCGTTGGGGGTCAACGCGCAACAGATCGAGGCGTCGCTTTATGACGCCTACGGGCCGAGCTGGATTTCGACGATTTATGACGACATCAGCCAGCACCGGGTGATGCTGGAGTTGCTTCCGCAGTACCAGCGGCATGCCGATATGCTGTCGGAGGTGTATCTGAAGTCGTCGAGCGGCGACCTGGTGCCGTTGCAGGCGGTGACGCGGATGGTGCATGACGCGGGGCCGCAAAGCATCAATCACACGGGGCAACTGCCGTCGGTGAGCATTTCCTTCAGCCTGAAGCCCGGCGTTCCGTTGGGGCACGCGGTGACGGAGGTGGAGGAACTGGCCGCGAGGACGCTTCCGGGCTCGATCAAGACGGAGTTTTCGGGGACGGCGAAGGTCTTCGAGAGTTCGATGAAGAACATGGCTCTGCTGCTGACGGTGGCGATTCTGGTGGTGTACATCGTGCTCGGGATGCTGTATGAGAGCTACATTCACCCGCTGACGATTCTGTCGGGTTTACCGTCGGCGGGTTTTGGCGCGCTGCTGACGCTGACGCTGTTCAAGGTGGACCTGAGCATCTACTCGTTTGTCGGGTTGATGATGCTGATCGGGATTGTGAAGAAGAACGCGATCATGCAGATCGACTTCGCGCTGGACGCGGAGAGGCGGGAAGGGAAGAGCCCTCGGGATGCGGTATTTGAAGGATGTCTGACGCGGTTCCGGCCGATCATGATGACGACGATGTGCGCGTTTCTGGGGGCGCTGCCGATGTCGCTCGGGTATGGGGCGGGGGGCGAAGCAAGGCGTCCGCTGGGATTGGCGGTGATGGGCGGGCTGGCGTTTTCACAGGTGATTACGCTTTACCTGACGCCGGTGGTGTACACGTACATGGCGTCGATTTTGCAACGGGCGCGGAAAGCGGCCGGGGTGAGGGCGCGGCAGATTCCGGAGAAGCTGCTTGGTGCTGAACAATGAACATATCGATAGGATTTATTGAGCGGCCGATCGCCACGAGCCTGCTGATGGCGGCGATTACATTGTTCGGGACGGTGGCGTACCGGTCGCTGGCGGTGAGCGATCTGCCGAACGTGGATTTTCCGACGCTGCTGGTGACGGCGCAGTTGCCGGGGGCGAGTCCGGACACGATGGCATCATCGGTGGCGACGCCGCTCGAGAACCAGTTTTCCATGATCGCGGGGTTGCAGTCGATGACGTCGACGAACTCGCTTGGTTCGACGCAGATCACGCTGGAGTTCGATCTGAGCCGGAACCTGGATGGAGCGGCGGTGGACGTACAGGGCGCGATTACGCAGGCGGCACGCCTGCTGCCCCCGGGCATGCCGACACCGCCCACGTTCACGAAGGTGAACCCGGCGGACCAGCCGATCCTGTACCTGGCGATGACGAGCAGGACGGTGCCGTTGTGGACGCTGGACGAGTACGCGGAAACACGGGTGGCGCAGCGGATTTCGATGGTGACGGGCGTGGCGCAGGTGCAGGTGCTGGGGGCGCAGAAGTACGCGGTGCACATCCAGATGGACCCGCACTCGCTGGCGGCGCGGCAGGTGGGATTGAACGAAGTGGAGACGGCGCTGAAGAGCTGGAACGTGAACCTGCCGACGGGGACCATCAACGGACCGCAGCGCGCGTTCACGCTGCAGGCGACGGGGCAGTTGACGAGCGCGGAGCAGTACCGGCCGCTGATCGTGGCGTTTCGCAAGGGATCACCGGTGCGGCTGGAGGAGTTGGGGAAGGTTGTCGACGGGGTGGAGGACGACAAGACGGCGTCGTGGCTGTACACGAAAGACATCGCGGAGCGGGCGATCGTGCTGGGGATTCAGCGCCAGCCGGGCACGAACACGATGGACGTGGCCAATGGGGTGAAGGGGCTTCTGCCGGTGTTCAAGAGCGAGCTGCCGCCGGCGGTGTCGATGAGGGTGCTTTACGACCGTTCGGAGACGATCAAGGAGTCGTTCGAGGACGTGAAGTTCACGATGGTGCTGACGCTGGGTTTGATCGTGATGGTGATCTTCCTGTTTTTGCGGAATTTTTCGGCGACGATCATTCCGAGCCTGGCGCTGCCGTTCTCGATCATCGGGACGTTCGCGGTGATGTACCTGCTCGATTACAGCCTGGACAACCTGTCGATGATGGCGTTGATTCTCTCGATAGGGTTCGTGGTGGACGACGCCATCGTGATGCTGGAGAACATAGTCCGGCACATCGAGAAGGGCGAGAGCCCGATGAGGGCGGCGGTGGAGGGATCGAAGGAGATCGGGTTCACGATTGTCTCGATGACGCTGTCGCTCGCGGCGGTGTTCATTCCGGTGCTGTTCATGGGCGGGATTCTGGGGCGGCTGTTCAAGGAGTTCGCGGTAACGATCTGCGCGGCGATTCTGATTTCGGGGGTGGTGTCGGTGACGCTGACGCCGATGCTGTGCAGCCGTTTCCTGAAGGCGGCGCACGAGGAGAAGCGCTCGTGGTTTTACAGGGTGACGGAGCGGTTTTTCGACGGGATGCTGCGGGTTTACGATGTGAGCCTGCAGGCGGCGCTGCGGCATCGCGGCTTCGTGATGCTGGTGTTCGTGGCGGTGCTGGCGGGAACGGGCTACCTGTTTGTGGACATTCCCAAGGGCTTCATACCGGAGCAGGACACTGACCAGCTGCTGGCGATTACGGAGGCGGCGCAGGGCACATCGTTCCAGCAGATGGTGGAGTACCAGAAGGCGGTATCGGAGATTGTGAGAAAGGACCCGAATATCGACGCATTCGTATCGAGCATCGGCGGGGCGGCGGCGGTGACTTTGGGCGGTCCGAATTTCGGGCAGTTGGTGATTCACCTCAAGCCGCGGCGGGAGCGGCAGTTGAACGTGATGGAGGTGATGAAGGAACTGCGTCCGAAGCTCGAGGGCATGCCGGGGATGAGGGTGTACCTGCAGAATCCGCCGGTGGTGCGCATCGGCGGCCAGGTGACGAAGAGCCTGTATCAGTTCACGCTTCAGTCTCCAGATAAGGAGGCGTTGTACGCGGCGGTGCAGCAACTGGAGGAGGAACTGCGGCAGAAGCCCGGATTGCAGGATGTTTCGAGCGGGCTGTTGATTTCGAATCCGCAGGTGCACGTGACGATCGACCGCGACAAGGCGGCGGCGATGCAGGTGAGCGCGCAGCAGATTGAGAATTCGCTGTATGACGCATACGGGCCGCGGTGGGTGTCGACGATTTATTCGCCGGTGAACGAATACAAGGTGCTGCTCGAACTGGAGCCGCACTACCAGAAAGATCCGAAGGCGCTGTCGCTGCTGTATTTCAAGTCGGCGAGCGGCGGACTGGTGCCGCTCGATACGCTGGCGCGGCAGAGGATCGACGTAGGGCCGCAGACGATCAGCCATTACGGACAGTTGCCGGCGGTGACGGTGTCGTTCGACGTGAAGCCGGGGTATTCGTTGGGGTCGGCGGTGAAGGATGTGCGGGAGACGGCGGACGCGCTGCTGCCGGACACGATCAGCACGGCCTTTCAGGGCGCGGCGGAGGCATTCCAGAGTTCGCTGACGAACCTGTGGGTGCTGCTGGTGATCGCCATCATGGTGGTGTACATCGTGCTGGGGATTCTGTATGAGAGTTACATTCATCCGCTGACGATTCTTTCCGGGTTGCCGTCGGCGGGTTTCGGGGCGCTGCTGACGCTGTACTTCTTCAAGATGGATTTGAACATCTACGCATTCGTGGGGCTGATCATGCTGATCGGCATTGTGAAGAAGAACGCGATCATGCAGATCGACTTCGCGCTCGAGGCCGAGCGCGGAGGGATGAGCCCGGCGGAGGCGATCTATCAAGGATGTCTGATCCGGTTCCGTCCGATCATGATGACGACGATGGCGGCGTTGCTGGGCGCGATACCGATTGCACTCGGCTATGGGGCGGGGGGCGAGGCAAGGCAGCCGCTGGGATTGGTGGTTGTGGGCGGACTGCTGTTTTCGCAACTGGTGACGCTGTATCTGACGCCGGTGTTCTATATCCTGGTGGGGAAGCTGCATATGGGGGGGGCGAAGGGGAAAGAGAAGGAGATGGAATCTCCGGCTCCGGCGGCGGTGGAGATGCGGTGATGGTGACTCGTGGAGGGAGCTACTTGTCTATCCTTGCGAGGACGTAGGGTCCTTCCGGGATGATTCCCACGGTGGCGCGTGGCGGGAGTGTGGCGAAGAGGGCGTTCAGGGCGTCCCGTGGAGTGGAGTAGGCGGCTCCCCAGAGGGTGGGGTGGTATTCGGCTCCGAGTCCGGGCACATGGAAGAGGACGCGCAGGCGTTCCATTACGAGCGCGAGTTTTTCGAGTTGCCACTGGTCGACTTCGACGGGACTCGAGCGGATCTTGTCGAGGAAGCCGCGGGGATCGGGATTTTCCTTGAGCATGCGGCGGAATTCGGGCGCTCCGGGTCCTTCCTGGCATTGGGCGAACAGGAGGATGGCTCCTCCCGGTTTGACGATGTGCGATGCGGCGGTGACGCCTTTGATCGCCTGATAGAAAGTGAGATCGAGGGGATAGCCGGCGGCGGTGGTGATGACGGCATCGACGGGTCCGGCCATGCGCTCGAGGAGAGTCCCGCGCACGAAGGAGACGCCGGCGCGATGCGCCTCAAGGGGAGCGCCGGCGAACACGCCGGCGATGCGGCGGTCGCGGGTGAGCGCCACGTCGACGATGAAATCGTGGCGCGCCATGGCGGTGATTTCGAGGAGTTCCTTATGGAGGGGGTTATCCTCGATGGAGCCCTCGACGGCGCGCGCTTCACGCATAAACCTGGGGCTGTGGAGGGCCTTGATAGTCTCCTCGGCGGCGAGGCCGGGCGCGATCAGTTTGCGGCCTCCAGAGAAGCCGAGCATGAGGTGCGGCTCGATGAAACCGAGGGTAAGGTGAAGATCCGCGGAGAGGAAGCGTTCGTCAATACAGACAGGAGTGCCGCTTGACGTAAAGCCGAGATTACGATGTTCGCGCGGTTCGCGGGCGTTGTGATTCTTCACGAGGGGGGCGAAATCGCGGCCGGCGATTTCGACGATCTCGGCATCGGTGGCCGGGCGGTGCAGGCCGGTGGCGACGAGGATGGTGATGTTTTCCCGTTTGATTCCACCTTCGGCGAGGCTACGCAACACGTGAGGCAACACGATGCGGTTGGGTGCGGGCCGGGTGATGTCGCAGATGGAGATGGCGGCGGTCGTTTTTCCCCTGGCCAGGTCCGCGAGGGCGGGGCCGGAGATAGGCTTTTCGAGAGCGGCGGCGAGCGCGCCGTCCGCGTCCGCGAGCGGAGTGGCCGACCGCGCCTCGAGCAGGCGGTAGTTATAGCCTTCCGGCAAGGCGGCATCGAGACCGGCCTTGCCGAAGGCGAGTTGAACACGCATATGGGCAACGTAGCACAGACGGGAGGGATGGAAATGCAAAAGGGTTGAAGCCGCGTTTCAAGCGGGGTCAACCCTTCCGCATTCTCTCGTATTGTTGTCCCGAAGTTGTATGTTACTTGTTCTCTCTGTTCAACCTCCCTGAAATAACAGTGCGAATGGAGGTTGAATTTTCTCGAATCAATTCAATTCCCGCCCCCACTTGATTCGCGTGTAGGCGAGGCGGAACCCCAGGCGTTCGACATTGCGCTGCGTGGCGCTGCCGGGCTCGGCCGCGATCATGGCGACGTCGCAGCCGGATTGCCGGGCATGGGAGAGACGTGCTTCGAGCAGCGCGAGTTGAGCACCGCGGCGGCGCCATTCGGGGATCGTGCTCGCACCGGCGAGCAGGGCGACGCGTTCATGAATGGCGAGCGACGCGGCGGCAACGGGATGGCCTTCGATGCGGGCGAGGAAGGTGAAGTTATCACGGCGCGCGCACATCACGCGCATCACGCCAGGGAGCAGGCCGGAGACCTCGGCATGGTCGCTCCATCCTTCGGCCGCGGCGCGCGCCCAGATTTCTCTCTCTCCATCTTCCACAAGACACACGCTTACGGACTTGTCCGGCGCCAGGAGGATTTCCTCCTCGAGGGGCAAACAGAGGACGTTGGACAGTTCGAACGGACTGTATCCCCGTGCTGTCATCAGGGAGAGGATCCGCCTGTCCGCGAGAGGACTGACTTCGTGGAAGACCGCCGCTCCGCGCTCTTCGAAGAACGACTCGATCCGGTCCATGTCTTCGGGAAGCGGCATTTCGAAGAGGCCGAGGGCGAAGGTCTGCGTACAAGGCGAGTCGGGGCCATCAAACATTGCGTAGGCTCCGGCGACTTCGATCCAACCGGCCCCACAGCCGGGGAAGACAAGGGCGCGGGCTTCGACGAAGCGGGCGTTGGCGGTGGCTTCGGCGCGCTCGAGACGCCGGGAGAGAGCGAGATCGCTGTGCCAGGGCATGAGTTCGAGTCTAGCAGCGTAGGGGCGCGAGAGAGCACGGCAAGGCGCGGCGCGGGGTATGCTGAATCAGGCTCCACGGTGGCTGCCGGGCAAGGATCGGGAGTGCTGGAGAGGGAACCTGTAAGGAGGTGGGAAGTGTTACGGCGCGAGTTTGCGATTTCGCTGGGGGGCGCGGCGCTACTGAGGGCGGCGGGGAAGCCTCATGTGGTTTTCGTGTGTGGAGATCATGAGTACAGCGGCGAGTTCACGCTGCCGGTGGTGGCGGGCGAACTGGAGGAGCATTACGGAATGAGGTGTACGGTGCTCAAGTCCATGCCGGACCAGAACGGGGAGAAGGACATACCGGGTCTTGAAGCATTGGGGAGCGCGGATGTGGCGGTTTTCTATCTGCGATGGCGGCAACTGCCCGAGGAACAACTGGCGCACATTGACGCCTATGTCAGGGCGGGGAAGCCGGTTTTCGGGTTCCGCACCACTTCGCACGCCTTCAGGTACCCGGCGGATAGCCCGCTGGCGCGCTGGAACGCCTGGGGAGCGGAGACGTTCGGCACGCCTCCGGGTTGGGGCGGGGATGGACACACGCATTTTGGCCACCAGGCGAGCACGGATGTTTCGGTGATCGCTCCGGCGGGGGATCCGATTCTGCAAGGGATCGGGCCGTTTCATGTACGCAGTTGGCTGTACCGCGTTTTGCCGAAGTGGCCACCGAAGGATGCCAAGCAACTGCTGATGGGGCATGCCGTGAATCCGAACAAACCGGCGGAGGACAATCCGGTGGCGTGGACGTGGAGGAACAAGCACGGCGGGCGCGCCTTCTACACGTCGATGGGGCATCCGGAAGATTTCGATGTGGTTCCGTTCCAGCGGCTGGTGATCAACGCGATTCACTGGTGCGCCAGTGGGAAAGTTCCGGCGCGTTGGAGAGGGCCGATGTCGATTCACGTTCCCTACCGGGGGATGGTGGAGACTAAGTAGATCCGTTCACGAGCAGATGAATGATGCGGATGGCATGGCCGGCGCTTTGGGGGGCCTGCGCTGAAACGAAGGGGAGACGTCCGCGGAGAGGACGTAAAGCCCAGAGGGTGTGTGGTTTCGGGTTCTGTTCCAGCGGCTGGTGATCAACGCGATTCATTGGTGCGCCAGCGGGAAAGTTCCGGCGCGTTGGAGAGGGCCGATGTCGATTCACGTTCCTTACCGGGGGATGGTGGAGACGAAGTAGATCCGTTCACGGGCAGATGAATGATGCGGATGGCATGGCCGGCGCTTTGGGGGGGGCGTTACGTTCCCTACCGGGGGATGGTGGAGACGAAGTAGATCAGTTCACGAGCAGATGAATGATGCGGATGGCATGGCCGGCGCTTTGGGGGTTCTTGCGCGCGCTGACGCGAAGGCGGAGCTGGTGGCGTGAGAGGGGAAGGTCCGCGGAGAGGACGTAAGCCCAGGGGATGTGGAGTTTCGGGCTCCATTGAGTGAACAGGTCCCGGCTTTGAAAGGGCTGGTTATCGATGCTGTACTCGACGATGCCCGCATCGGGTCCGGCGGCGACGAAGATTCCCACGGCAGTCCCATCGAAGGAGAAGCTGCATTCGGCTCCGGGCCGCAGGCTGACGAGTGCGGGCACATCGACGAAGCCGGGGCGTGCCGCCACGCCATCGCCGGGGCGCCAGTTTTCGATGACGGACCACCCCGCGCCGGGGTTCGCTTCGTTTACGGAGACGAGGCGGCCGCGGAAGTAGCTCTTCTCATCGAGAGGAGGTGGAAGGGAGTAAGGGCGGACCGTGGTGGAGGGACCGGCGGGGTCTTTCCATGCGGCTTCGAGCAGCCGCTCGATGGAGCGGAAATAGAGGGTCTGGCCGAAGGGCGAGGGGTGGAGGTCGAGGAAATCCTTTTCCCAGGTGAATTCGCCCGCATCGATGCGTTCGGTGACTTCGCGGGCGAGGTCGATGGAGGGCAGGCCGTACTGTCCGGCGACGCGTTCATGGGTGCGGATGACCAGAGGAGTGCGGCCGGCGCGGATCTCGCGAAGTTTGCCGGGATCGGCGAAGTACATGAGGACGATGTCGAGGCCCGGATTGAGGAGGCGGGCGTGGCGGACAATGCCCTCCATTCCCCTGAGTTGTTCGCGTTCGGTGAAGCCGTTGGTGTCGTCGTTGACGGCGGCCTCCTCGAAGAGAAGGTCGACCGGGCCGCGGGAAAAGACGTCGCGCGCGAGGCGGAAGGCTCCGGGAGTGGAGCCGGTGGAAGGGATGCCGGCGTCGACGCAGTCAAATTCAGTTTGCGGGAAACGTTTGCGGAGATACGCGCAGACCATGCCGCGCCAGCCGTTCATGTGAGTGATGGAGCCGCCGAGGAAGACGACGCGCGCCGTGCCTCCATGAGAGAAGCGGGCGAGCGAGTTGCGCAAACCTTCGCGCAGGCGGAAGTATTCGACGCCGTGCGGAGTCATTCCGGTTCCGGCGAGAGACTCGCGTCCGGCGGTGTGACTGAGGACGAAGTTGACGGTCAGGGCGGGGTCGTCGAGCGGGAAGTGATGGCCGCCGAGGGATTCCGGGAGGCTGGTGTTGTAGTGCACGGTGATGGGACCGCCGGCTGCGCGGTATCGCGCGGCAAACGGGGCGGTGTTTTCTTCCGGGGGGACGACGGTGTCGTGTTCGTTGACGATGTGCAGCGCGGGGATGCGGTAAGCTCCGAGCGCGCGGGCGTTGTCGAGAGGATTGTGACGGAAGGCGAGCATCTGTTGTTCGGTGAAGCCGAAGGACTCGAGGGCCTGCTTCCAGTCCGGCGGCGATCCGATTCCCTTGCCGCGGCCGCCGGGCCAGCTTTTCAAGTCGCAGACGGGAGATTCGCAATAGATGCAACTGATCTTTTCGGGATTCTTCAGCGCCCAATTGTAGACGAAGAGGCCGCCGCGGCTGACGCCTTCGAGCGCGGCTTTGGGAGAGAGGTGGAAGGCCCGTGTGACGTAGGCATAGAAGTGATCGAAGCTTTCCACCGCTTTCGGGCTGCCGAAGATGTTCGGAAGATCGTAATAAGCGATGTGCAGGCCTTTGCCGAGGAGGGCGATGGCGGCTTCGGGGTGGTATTCGGGGAATCGCGCGCGCCACAGCCAGGGGTTGCCGGGGGCGGGGATACGCGGAAGCACGACGTATCCCTTGACGCCATCGACGGTGAACTCGCGCTTTTCATAGCCGTTCCACAGGGACTGGGCCGGCGCCGGCCCGGCGAGGAGAAGAGCAAGGAAGGGAAGCATCGGAAGCCTCAGTGTATCGCGCATTGGCGATACTGGAAATTTGCCTCATGGGGTTGAGAATGACGTTACGGAGATCGGAGTGGATGCTGGCGGCGTACTTCCTTTATTGTTCGGCGTGCAGCGTCATTCTGCCGGTCCGGGGGGATATCACGCGCGTTACGATCGCGACGAACGCGATGGTGATGGCGGGTTTGTTGCTGCTCGGGTACGCGGAAGGGTTGAGGCATTCGAGGCTGTTGAACGTGATGCGGGACTGGTATCCGCTTCCGCTGATGCTGCTTTCCTACAGGGAGATGGGATGGTTGGCGCCGCACACGCATACATACAGGCTGGAGCAGGGATGGGTGGCGTGGGACCGGGTGTTGTTAAACCAGTGGGGATTGCGGAGTCTGGTGGAGGCGGCGGGCGCGGCGGGTCCGTCGCTGCTCGAGATCTGTTACTCGCTGGTGTATGCAATCGCTCCGTTCTGCATGGGGTGGTTGTATGCGCGCCGCAAGATGGAACGCATGGACGCTTTTGTGACGGTGTTTCTCACGGGGATTCTGAGCGCGTACGCGCTGTTCCCGTTTTTTCCATCGGAGCCTCCGCGGACGGTATTTCCGAACGAAGACCTGCCGCGTGTGTTCACCGTATTCCGGCGGTTCAATTTGGCGCTTGTGGGCGGGTATGGGATTCATATGAGCGTGTTTCCGAGCGCGCATGTTTCGGGGGCCTTTTCGGCCGCTTTCGGGATGAAGGAGATCCTGCCGGAGGAGCCGTGGGTGTGGCGAGGCCTGCTGTTGCTGGCGGCGGGGATCGCGACCGCGACGGTGTATGGGAGATACCACTATGCGGTGGATGCCGCGGCGGGGTTCGGCATTTCGCTGGCGGCGTGGATGGTGGCGCGGCGGATAAAGAGTCGAGCGCGGTGACAGAATCCGGGGGCCTGCTTACGCCTGTCCGGATGAGGAAACAACATGGAATACATCATTGAAGTGCCATACATCGCGCAGGAAACCAACGCCACCTGCTGGAACGCCGCCTACAAGATGATGCTGAAGTACAAGAACAAGCCGGTTTCGGGCGCGGATTCGCTGCCAAACGACGCGCAGATGAGGGAGCGCGGGATACTCGATCCGGAGTTTCCTGTTTGCCGGGGCGCGCTCGGATTGAGTTCGAGCACGTATAAGGGGTTCACGACGGTAAGCGACATCAAGTACAAGCTGGAGACCTACGGGCCGATTTGGGTTTCGGGGAATTACTGCGAGGGGCGGTATAAGCACATCGTGGTGTTGCGCGGCGTGCGGGATCCGTGGACGGGGGATGCCGAGGTGTGCCTGAACGATCCATACAGCGGGTTCAAGTACGGGTTGAACAAGCCGCGGTGGATGACGCTCGATACGTTTGTGAAGAAGTTGAACCAGGTAGCGTTTTCCTGCCAGCACTGGCTCTGAGGCGGGTGATCCGGGCGGAATTTTTTCTGAAAGGATCGTGCGGGCCGGGACATTTCCCAGTGAGGATTGTCCATGAAACACACGAACCAAACGCTACTCACCCTGTCCGCCGCGGCTGCGGCGGCATGGCTGCTCACAATCTGGCCGGGCTATCGCGCGGAGGCGAAGCCGGACGCAAGACTTGGGGATGGCTCCGGAGCTCTGACCGTCATAGACCGGGAGGGGAGACCCGGGGCGGTCTGTCCGCTGAAGCGGACGGAGGTCAAGGCGGAGATCAGCGGCTTCGTCTCGAGAGTTACGGTCACGCAGAACTTCGAGAATCCGCTGAATGAGACGATCGAGGCGGTCTACACATTCCCCCTGCCGCAGAACGCGGCCGTGGACGATATGACGATGTTCACGGGGGAGCGGACGATAAAGGGGAAGATCAAGCCTCGGGAGGAAGCGCGGGCGATCTATGACGCGGCGCGGAACAGCGGCCGGACGGCGTCGCTGCTTGAACAGGAACGGCCGAACATCTTCACGCAGTCGGTGGCCAATATCCGGCCCGGCGAGAAGGTGAAGATCGTGATCAGCTACGTGGAGACGCTGAAATACGAAGCGGGAACGTACGAATTCGTATTTCCGATGGTGGTGGGGCCGCGCTACATTCCGGGGAAGCCGGTAGGGCGGCAGGGCGGGGGATGGGCGGTGGACACGAACCGCGTTCCGGACGCTTCGCGCATCACGCCGCCGGTGACGGCTCCCGGCACGAGGGCGGGGCATGACATCACGCTGGAGGTTTCGCTCGATGCGGGCGTGCCGATTGACGGTTTGCGATGCACGTCGCACGAGGTGGCGGCGGAGCGGCCCGACTCGCGGCATGCCGTCGTGCGGCTGAAGAATCTGGCCGTGATTCCGAACAAGGACTTCATTCTCAAGTACGACGTGGCGGGGCGGAAGGTGGAGGACGCGGTGCTGACGCACCGCGATTCAAGGGGTGGATTTTTCAGCCTGATTCTGCAGCCGCCCGAGCGGGTGAGCGCGAGCGAGATCACGCCCCGGGAACTGGTTTTCGTGGTGGATACGTCCGGTTCGCAGATGGGCTTTCCGCTCGAGAAGTCGAAGGAAGTGATGCGCATGGCGCTTCAGAATATGGACCCGCGGGACACCTTCAACGTCATCACGTTCGCCGGTGACACGAACATTCTATTTCCGCGGCCGGTCGCGGCGACGGCGGAGAACGTGGAGAGAGCGCGGCAGTTCATCGAAGGTCGGAGAGGCGGCGGCGGGACGGAGATGATGAAGGCGATCCGGGCGGCGCTTGAACCGACGCGCAGCCAGGACCACCTGAGAGTGGTTGCGTTTCTGACCGATGGCTATGTGGGCAACGATATGGAGATTATCGGAGAGGTCAAGAAGTATACGAACGCGCGGGTGTTCAGCTTCGGGATCGGCAATTCGGTGAACCGGTTTCTGCTCGATAAGATGGCGGAGTTCGGGAGAGGGGAAGTGGAGTACGTGACGCTGGAGGCGGACGGACCGGCGGCGGCCAAGAGGTTTTTCGAGCGGATGCGGAATCCCCTGCTGACGGATATTCGCGTGGACTGGGGAGGATTGCAGGTGGAGGATGTGTATCCGAAGCAGATACCGGACCTGTTCGCGGCGAAGCCGCTGGTGATTCATGGACGGTACAGCGCGGCGGGGAAAGGCACGGTGCGGGTGTACGGAAAGAGCGCGGGACGGGATTTCGTACGGAACATCCAGGTGGATCTGCCGGCGAGTGAGGCGCGTCATGACACGCTCGCTTCGTTGTGGGCGCGGACGAAGATCGACGATTTGATGGGGCAGGATTTCCGCGGGATTCAGAACGGGAGCCTGGCGGATGGATTGCGGAACCAGATTACGAAGCTGGGCCTCGACTACCGGCTGATGACGCAGTTTACGGCGTTTGTCGCGGTGGAGGAGAAGACGGTGTACGAGGGGGGGCAACCGCGGCGCATCGAGACGCCGGTGGAGATGCCCGATGGGGTGAGCTATGAGGGAGTATTCGGCGAGAGGGAGCGGGCGGGCTCGATGGCTCCGATGACGGCGCGGATGTCGATTGCGAACCGGCCGATGCCCACGTCCAAGGGAGTGCTGGGCGGGTTCGCGCAAATGGCGACGGCTCCACCTCCGGTGTACAAGGACAAGA
Source organism: Bryobacteraceae bacterium (assembly GCA_019187195.1). GTDB lineage: Bacteria > Acidobacteriota > Terriglobia > Bryobacterales > Bryobacteraceae > CADEFT01. The sequence continues at coordinate 165,674 of JABAQT010000002.1, read as the reverse complement.
AGGAAACGGAAGAGGACGGGGCGCGGCGTCCGGCGTCCGCGGCAAAGCTCCATCCGGATGTGGCGGCGGCATTGCAGGGCGCCAAAGCCCGGTTTGTGAGCAACGGCAAGGCGGAAGTGAAAGTGTACCTGACGAACCTGAGCCCCGCCGCGATCGAGGCTTTGAAGACGCTCGGGTTCGAGGTTCTGCGGCAGGAGGCAGGCGAGCAGGCGGTGACAGGAAGGGTGAGCTTGGACAAGATCGAGGCGCTCGCCAAGCTCCCGGCGGTGCGATTCATTTCGCCGCGAGAGTAGGCGCGAGTGTGTTACGCTTTTGTCCGTGTTGAACGATAAAGTTGCAATAGTCACGGGCGCCGCCGCTGGGATTGGAGAAGCGACGGCGCTCCTTTTTGCCGAGATGGGCGCGAAGGTAGTGGTGCTCGACCGGGACGGAGGAGCGGCACGGCATGTGGCGAACCGGATAGGCGAGAACGGGATGGCGGTGGAGGCGAACATGCGCGACCGCGGCCGGCTGGCGGCGGCGGTGGAGGCGACGATCGAGCGGTTTTCGCGGGTCGATATTCTGATCAACAATGCCGGCGTCTATCCACGCATGCCGTTCCTCGAATTGACCGAGGAGCAGTGGAGCGACATGCAGGACATTAACCTGGCGGGGACATTCCGCATGTCGCAACTGGTGGCCGCCCACATGGTGAAACAGAGATCCGGGAAGATCGTCAACATCTCCTCGGTGACGTTCTTCCTGGGGACGAAGCTCTTGAGCCATTATGTGGCGACCAAGGGCGGCGTGATCGGCCTGACGCGCGTGATGGCGAAGGAGTTGGGCGAGTATAACATCCACGTCAACTGCATCACTCCGGGGGCGATTCAGACGGCGTCGGAGAAGTTCTTCGTGACGGAGGAGCAGAGCAGGGAGTTCCTGACGATGCAGAGTCTGAAGAGGCGGTTGCAACCGGTGGACGTGGCGCGGGTGTGCGCGTTTCTGGCAGGGCCGATGAGCGACGGCATGACGGGACAGACGGTGAACGTGGACGCCGGATGGGCGATGCACTGACATGGGGAAGCTTGAAGGGAAAGTGATTGTGGTGACGGGCGCGGCCTCGGGAATCGGGCTGGCGTCGGCGGACCTGTGCGCGGCGGAAGGAGCGGAAGTGATCCTGCTCGACCGGCACAACTGCGATGTAGCGGACGCGGATGCCGTGGAGGCGGCGTTTCGCGGGGTGGAGAGGGTGGATGGTCTGGTGACGGCGGCGGGGATCGCGGTGCGGCATGCGCTGGCCGACCAGGATGAAGCGGGGTGGGACGCGGTGATGGATGTGAACCTCAAGGGTTCGTATCTATGCGCGAAGCAAGCCATTCCGCGGATGCCGGCGGGAGGCAGCATCGTGTACATTTCCTCGGCCGTGGCGCTGATCGGGGTTCGCAACCGGGCTGCTTACACGGCGACCAAAGGGGCGCTGGTGGCGCTGACGCGGAACATGGCACTCGATTACGCGTCGAAGGGGATCCGTGTGAACTGCATCTGCCCCGGATTTGCGAAGACGGGACTCACGCGGGCCATTCTGGGGGATCCGGAGCGGAGGACGAAGATCGAGGCGATGCATCCACTGGGACGGATGGGGGAGGCGGAAGATATCGCCAAGGCGGCGCTGTTTCTGCTATCGGATGACGCCTCATGGATCACCGGCATCGCTCTGCCGGTGGATGGGGGATTCAGCGCCGGCCATCAGCACGACGTGTAGCGGCGAGGCGGCGCAGGGTGTTGAGGTTCCGCAATTCGCTTTCTTCGCTGTCCACGGGAGTTTCCAGGAGAAATGCCTTGCCGTCGAGCATGGGATGGCGGAGAATTCTCCGGAAGGCCGCCTCGCCGATGTAGCCCTGGCCGATGTGCTGGTGGCGGTCGCGGCGGGCTCCGAGGGGGAATTTCGAATCGTTGGCGTGGATGACGGGGACGCTGGCGAGCGAGAGGACCGCTTCGGCGCGGCGGAGGGTTTCCTCGAGTCCTTCGGCGGAGGCGATGTCATATCCGGCGGCGAGCAGGTGACAGGTATCGAGGCAGTATCCGAGCCCGAGGCTGGTGGATCCGGCCGAGCGGTGAGCGAGTTCGGCGAGTTCCTCGAAGCGGCAGCCCAAGGCGCTGCCTTGCCCGGCCGTGCATTCGAGCAGGAGAGTGAGGTTTTCCAGAGAGAGGTTTTCGGTGGCTTTCGCGAGAGAGGCGGCGAAGGTATCCATGGCCGAGCCGATGGTCTGGCCGCGCCAGCTACCGGGATGGAGGACGAGGTAGTCGGCTCCGATGGCGGCGGCGCGTTGACATTCCGCGCGGAATGAAGCGATGGATTTGCGGCGCACTTCGGGACCGTCTGATGCAAGGTTGATGAGGTAGTTGGCGTGAATGGCGAGAGGGTAGAGGCCGTATTGCCGTCTTAGCGTCTGGAAGCGGGCGATATCGGAGGGGGCGGGGGAAGATCCGCGCCACATGCGCGGGCTCGAGGAGAAGATCTGAAGGGTGGCGGCTCCCAACTCGCGAGCCCGTCCGGCGGCGGCGGCAAGCGACCCGGCGATGGAGACGTGAAGACCGATGCGGACAGGCAACTCAAACATATTCCCATGAGGAGGGAGCAGATTAAAGGAGTCATAGAAGGTAATATGAGAATGGTATGATTCCCGTGCTCCTATTCCTCGGCTCCACCGCCCTCTTTGCCGAGCCTATCGGATACAAGATCCTTTCAGGCGGGGGAAACCTGATCACTCTTGAAGTGAAAAAGACAGGAATGATGAAGGGGAAGGCACACCATTTTGAATTTCCGAATTTTCAGGGGAAATTGACCTATGATCCGCAGACGCCGGCGAATTCCAAGGTCGAGTTGAAGATCGAAGCCACGAGCATGGCGTGTCACGACACCTGGGTGAGTCCGAAGGATCTTCAGAAGATCATGGACGCGGCGCTGAGCGATATGCTGCTGGTGCGGCAATATCCGGAGATGCGGTTCACTTCGACGAAGGTGACGCCGCGGGGAGGAAATCAGTTTCAGGTGGACGGCGTACTGACGATTCGGGGGATCGCCAGGCCAATCACGATTGCCGCCACGCTGCAGCCGGCGGGCATGGTGATTGACGGCAAGAGCGTGTTCAAGATGACCAGCTATGACATGAAGCCGCCCAGCGCGTTGTTGGGGATTATCGGCACGCAGGACGATATGACCGCCAGCTTTCATGTAACGGCTTCGAAGTGAGGGGACAGGGTCTTCTTACTTGCGGGAGAGCGGGCCGTAGACGGGAATGGGGCGGCCGAATTCGTAGGCTCCGAGATCAGGCGCGCCGCCGGTGAAATCGTCGTTCACGTTCGGCAGGCGAACGCCGGCGTCGATGGCTTTGCCGCCGGGTTTGAGGGTGAAGTTCAGGTCCCGGGCCTGATAGATGGCGTGAGGTTTGGCGGCCTCAGGCGGGTGAAGATTTTCAAATACGTCATAATCCACCTCGAGGCCGTGCGTTTCCTGTCCGGTTGCCTCGCGCAATCCGGCCAGAGATCCGAAAGAACGGGGCCGCGCCTGGCCGAGGGTATAGTCACGAAGCGTTCCGGGGGCCGGCGACTTCCACAGGAACTGGTCCCTGGCTTTCGGATTCAGGCGGTAGCCGTTGTAGTCGTAACTCGAGTAGGCAGTGGCGTTCGAGAAGCGGAAGACGGCGCGGCCGGGAGCGTCGATGCCGAGGAACAGGTTGTTGCGGAACAGGACGTTCGAAAAGATGTCGCCGGGCAGGATTTCCGAAATGATGGTGTTGTGGTAGAGGACCATGCCGGCGGGCCTGACGTTGAACTTGAGTCCGCAGCCTGACGGCACATGGTAGAGAACGTTGCGGATGTAGTAGGCGGGGCCGCCGTAAACAGGCTGGGCGCTGAGGCCGCACTGCGCCGCGTTCACTCCGCGGTTGCGCATGACGCGGATATTGTGGACGCCGCCGTCGGCTTCGATGAAGTCATCCGCCATGAGGTGGATATCGTTGTTGTAGAAATCAATGGACGAGGCGTGGTGGTCTTCACGGGCATCGGGTGAGCCGTGAGTGCAGACGTCGATTCCATCGTGGAAATAGGCGATGTAGTTGTGGGCGACGGCGTGGCCGGCTCCATAGACCTTGATGGCGTAGTAGCTTTTCAGGCGGTTGCCGCCGTAGATGCCGGGGTTGTACCAGCCAAGGAGGCGGTAAGGATCGTCGCGGCCGAGGAGGACGTTGCCGGCGATGTAGAAATCCCGGGAGCCCGCGTACTGCGCGTTGAGGGCGATGCCGACGTCTTCCATGCGGCAATTGCGGATGGTGAGCCCATTCGCGCCGATCACGTCCTTGAGGCCGGCCTGAAAGGCGATATCGGCGTTGCGGATGGTGAGGCCTTCAAAGATGTGGTAATCGGCGGCCATCACGTTGAACAGTTCGTGGGCTCCGTCGCCATCGAAGATGACCTCGCCATCTCCGGCCGCGCGGATGACAATGGGCCGTTCCGGCGTGCCTTTGGCGGTGAGGACGTAGGTACCATCGAAATCGAGGCCGAGCGCGCCGGAATATTGGAAGCGGTCTCCTTTGTAGAGGCCGGCGTGGACAAGGATGATGTCGCCGGGGCGGACTCTCCGTTCACTGAGCACGGCCCAATCGCCGTGGCCGGATCCGAAGTAGGCCTCCTTGAGGCCGAGGAAAGCGGGCGTCTGCTTCGGACCTTTCCAACCCGGGGGATAGACGTGAAGGATGCGCCCGTCCGGCGCTTCTTTCGGTTCGGCGCGGGTACGAACGGTGACGGTATGCACGGTCTCGCCGCGGACGCCGTCCGGATCGAGCATGCGGAAGCGCGCCTCGTAGGCGGCGCCGGGTTCGAGGTCGAGGATGCTGCCCGCGAACATGTCCGGGGTAGTGTAGTCGAGGCCGAGGTCCGGGCGAGTCACTTTTTCGCCGCCCAGGCGGAAGAGGGGCATCGCTTGTTTCCAGTTCCGCTCACCCGTCTTGCGGTAACTCACCTCGACAACGGCGTTGCGGTTGTCATCGCCCGCGATGTGCCACTCGAAGCCGAGGCAGATCAGCGTGGGACGCTCGACGACGAACCTGCCCGGGGTGACGCTATCCGCCGCCGGGAGGAGGGGGGCGGCGAGGAAGAAGAGGATTGCGGCGGGGCGCGGCACGGACATGCGGGAATCCTATCACCGGGAGGGAGGGCGATTCACAAAACGCACCCATCCGAAGGCTTCGGGCACGTGAAAGCTCGGCTTCGGCGTCGTTACAGGCGACCAGGTGCTGTATTGCGCGTCCGTCTTTCCGCCAGCGCGGTTCAGGTTCAGCCGCCATGTGTCGCCATCGCGCGGAGGCGTGTGGGCGGCGTCCCTGGCGAAATTCCGGAAGGGGATGGCGATTTCGAGAATCCAGTGATCGTCATCGGGTGATTCGTTTTTCACGGGGAGGCCATGGTAGGAGGTCCGGTAGCGCACGCCGTCCGGTTCCCAGTTTTTGGGGCCGGTGTACCAGTCGGCCCGAATGAAGTTGAGCATTGTTCCGATGGCGTTAATCTCGAAGCCGTAGTAGTTGCGAACCTTGGATGGATTGGGACTAAGGAAGATTTCGGCGCTGTCGTCGAGCGATACGGGTCCGTGGCGCTCGGTGACCCTGGCGGAGATATGTTTGTCGTGGCAGTAGAAGCCGGCGTAGAGATTCCCGTCATCCCAGAGCAGTTTGACGGCGGTCTGTTCCCTGGCTCCTTCCTTCCACCAGTTGAAATGAAAGTCCGTGGCGGTGGGGGCGTCGCGCCAGGCGGCGTCGTCGAGTTTTCCGTCGATGGTGATGGGCGAGGGGGCGCGGTGAATATCGTAGCGCGGCAGCGATTGGGCGCCCAGTCCAAAAGCCGGCAGCAGGATGAGCAGAAGACAGCGCGTGAAGGCAGGCTCGCTGCTTTCCCGTCCGGAGACTGGTGAAAGCATCCGGCGGGGGGCGGGACGATTTTGCATGGGACGATGATATCATCCGGCGAATGGCGCGGACCGCGCTACCATAACACGCATGGCCTCCACGCACGCCGTTCCGTTGATGAAGTCCGAGATTCTCCGCGCCTATGCAAGCAAGACGCCCGGGTCGCGCGTGCTGCATGAGCGCGCCGCCGCTTTGTTGAGCAACGGGGTGACACACATCGGGCGGTTTCTGTTGCCGCATCCGGTGTACGTGGAGCGCGCGGCGGGATCGCGGAAATGGGACACGGATGGGAATGAATACGTCGATTACTTCGGCGGGCACGGGGCTTTGCTATTGGGTCACAATCATCCCGCCGTTGTGGAGGCTGTTTCGGCGCAGATGCCCAAGGGGGTTCATTTCGGCGCCTCCCACGAACTCGAGGTGGAGTGGGCGGAACTGATTCACGAACTGGTTCCTTCGGCCGAGAGGATACGGTTCACGATCTCGGGGACGGAGGCTACACATCTGGGTCTGAGGGTGGCGCGGGCCTTCAGCGGGAAGCGGAAGATCGTCCGCTTTTCGGGGCATTTTCACGGGTGGCACGATCATGTATGTTTCCCGGTTGGCGGCGCGCCGGGAATCATACCGGGGATAGTTGAAGACACGCTGATCCTGCCGCCGGACGATGCGGAGGGAGTCGAGGGGTTGCTTGCCTCGCGCGACGACATCGCGGCGGTGATTCTGGAGCCGACGGGCGCGACTTTCGGGCAGATTCCGATGGGAGGGGAGGCACTGCGCAGGTTGCGGGATGCCACGGCGCGGCATGGGGTGTTGCTCATGTTCGACGAAGTCATCTGCGGATTTCGCTGTTCCACCGGCGGGGCCCAGGGATTTTACGGGGTGAAGCCCGACCTGACCTCGCTTGCCAAGATCGTGGCGGGAGGATATCCGGGCGCGGCGCTGGTGGGCCGCGCGGATGTAATGAGGATGCTCGATTACCGGCAGGCGGGGGACGATATCCAACCGCCGCCGGTGCTTCATCAGGGCACCTTCAACGCCGGTCCGATCTCCGCGGCGGCGGGGATCGCGACGTTGCGGCAGGTGAGGGACACGGACGCGGTGGAGCGGGCGAAGCGAACCGGGGCGGCGATTCGCGATGGGATGAACGCGGTTCTGAGGCGGCGCGGTTTGGGGTGGTGCGTGTATGGAGAGTTCTCGGATTTCCACATTTACTGTGGGGATGCGACGGCCGAAGACATCTACGCCGGGCGAGTGCCCTGGAACAAGCTGAAGGGTGGAATTTCACCGCGCCTGCTGCATAAGATGCGTACGGGTTTTCTGCTGCACGGCGTGGATATCATCGGCTGGCCGGGCGGCGTGGTCAGCGCGGTTCACACGGAGGAGGATGTGCGCCGTACCGTGGACGCGTTTGACGCCACGCTCGAGATGCTGGCGGCTGAAGGCGAATGCTGACGGTTCGTCAGCCTTTGAGAATTTGGCGCACGCGCTCGGCGACGATCAGTTCTTCACCGGGGCGCAGTTCGTTGGCGAAGATGCCGAGGCCTTTCCAGGAGGGGCGGAAGCGGGTCATGTCGGCGGTGACGATGGAGGGGTCGCCATCGCGCAGCCGTGTCAATACGGCGTTGACGGTGAGTCCGAGTTTGGCCTCATCCCACTGAACGGAGAGTCGTGGGGAGTGGCTGGGATCGAGATTCGGGATGAACTCGGTGTGGACGGTGGGAATTCCCTTGAGTTTGGCGGCTACACGGCGCAAGGTGGCCTCGCGCTGCTGCCTTTCAGAGGCCTCGTCGCGTTTGAGGGCCATCTCGACGGCGGTCAGCAGCCCGACGATTTCCTCCTTGCCTACCTTGGCAATGCGGGCGAAGTGATTGTTCGGGGAGCTGTTGGCATAGGCGGCCTCGACGAGCGCCTTACGGCCTAGCAGGAGTCCGCTGCATTGCGGGCCGCGCAGTTCCTTTCCACCGCTGAAGGCGACGAGGTCGACGCCCATTTTGACGAACCGGCGGAGGTTTTCGGCGGGCGGGACCTCGGCGGCGGCGTCGAGAACGAGGGGCAGATTCGAGGAGTGAGCGATCTCGAGCATATCGGGCAACTGCACCTTGTGGCCGAGGGAGTTGTGGCTGAGGACCATGATGAGAGCGGCAGTATTCGAGTTGATCGCCTTGCGGACTTCATCGGCGGTTTCGACCTCGACCAACCGGACGCCCACCATGCGGAAAGCGTGATCGTAGGGACTGCGGTGAGCTTTCTGAATGATCATTTCGCTCTTCATGCCGGTGAGGTGGGGCAGGCGGTTGATCTTGTCTTTATCGGCTCCGGCGGTGACGGCGCAGGTGGCGAGACACAAGGCGGCCGAGGCTCCGGAGGTAACGAAGCCGGCTTCGGCTCCGGTGAGCTCGACGAGGCGCTCTCCGACTTTTTTCTGGAGGTCGTGAATGGCGACGAAATCGCGGGAAGCCTCCTCCATGGCATGCTTCACTTCGGGGAGCATGAGGGTTCCCCCGAGCGTTGTCAGGGTGCCGTAGGCGTTAATGAAGCTGCGCAGGCCGAGGCGCGCGTAGATGGAGGGCGAAGGAGTGGCGGCTTTCGAGGCTTGGGCTGCAAGGGGCAGTCCGGCTGCATGCATCATCCGGCGGCGTGTCAGTTTAGGTTCCATGGGGGTGATGATACACCCTTGTCAGATCCCAATCCAATTGGGGGTCAATTTCCGGTAACCCTGCTCGATGGCCCAGACGTCGAGGGGTTGGGCGGAGAGTTCATCGGCTTCGGGCACGGCGAGGGGGTCCTTGCCAAGATCGATGAGATGGAGGTAAGACCAACAGGAATCGCAAGTCATGGTCTGGATGGCGGGGAAAGCCTTCGTTGTTCCGAAGGCGATCTTATGGGGATCGGTTTCGCCGCAACCGGGGCAGGTGGCGCGCGGATACGGCCATTCGTGCCGGCAGAGGGAGCAGGCGAGCGTGAGGGCCGATCCGTGTCCTTCCGGGCGCAGCACGCCGAGTTGCGGCGGATGGCCGCAGAGCGGGCACTCGTTGTCACGCGGCGCGCGGCCGCGGATGGCGGGGGGCTCGAATTCGGCGATAACGCGGGAGAACCACTCATGCGAGGGCGGGGCGCGCCGCAATACGGGTGGTCCGATGCGGCGGACGAGAGCGCGGAGTTCCTCGAGGCCCTCACCCTTTGACTGCCATTCGAAGATTGCCGCGGCAAACAGCAGGCCTTCGCGTGATTCCGGATAGCGCTCCGCCAACAGGCGCGCGCGGGCGGCGCGCTCGAGGTAGCGGCTCAAGAGCGTGTGATCTCCCGGTACCATTTGGCGTGATGGGAGGCGGCCCAGGCGGGGCGGACCCAACCGCGGAGCATGGCGCGCAAGGAGGAGGGAACGACGAAGACGCTCATGTAGATGTGGATGATGATGCCGCCGAGGGAGGCGACGGCAGCCAATGGGTGGACCAGGACCGCGGCCAGGCGCAAACCGCGGGGCATCAGGGCGGGGAACCAAAGGACGGCTCCGCTGAGGAACAGCAATACGGCGCTCGAGGATTGCAGCCAGAAGAGCATTTTCTGGCCGGCGTTGAAGCGGCCGCTTTCGGGGAGCGCTTCTTCCTGATGGACGGCGTACTTGTGAGAGAGGAGGAGCCACTGGCGGTCATCGGAGTCGAGTTTCATCTGCCTGGCCCAATTGCGGAACATCAGGGCGAGCAGGAGGGCGAAGATGACGCCGCCGATGGGATGCCAGGCGCGCACGGTTTCGCCGCCGCCGAGGAGAGCGGCGGTCCACCACATGCGGCGCGACCAGAGGGCCGTGCCGGAAAGGCCCGCGTAGACAAAGCTGATGGCCGTCAGCCAATGGATGAGGCGTTCGGGCGAGGTGAAGCGCTCGAGGCGCGGTTTGCCGGTGGTTTTCATCCTGTTCCCAAGGTCTTGATCATATCGCAACCGTGAAAGAGGTGATCCGCCGTGTGCTACCATGCGGCGTTGAAACCGATTGCCAGGCGTTATTTTGTTCGGGGGGTGGTGCAGGGGGTGGGATTCCGGTACTACGTGCAGCGGCACGCCTCCGAATTGGGGATCCGGGGTTACACGAGGAACCTCGAGGACGGGCGGGTGGAAGTCTATGCGACGGGCTCGCCGCGGGCGATGGCGGAGTTGGAAGGGCTGCTGGCGAAAGGTCCGATGCGGTCGAGCGTGCGCGGTGTCGAAGCCGTGGAGGCCGCTTTGGTAGAATACAAGTCCTTCCGTATTGAAAGATAGTTCACAGCTCATGAATCTGAAAAAGCTTATCCGAGAAGTTCCGGACTTTCCCAAGCCGGGAATCCTGTTTTACGACGTGACGACGCTGCTCAAGGACAAGGACGGTTTTGGGAGTGTCATTGATATCTTCGAAGAGCATTACTCGGAGAAGCGCGTGGACGTTGTTCTGGGCATCGAGGCGCGCGGCTTTCTTTTCGCCCCGACGGTGGCGTACGCGCTCGGCACGGGGTTCGTGCCGGTGCGAAAGCCGAAGAAGTTGCCATGGCAGGTGGAAACGATGGAGTACCAACTGGAATACGGCACGGACCGGCTGGAAATCCATAAGGACGCCATCAAGCCGGGGCAGCACGTGCTGATTATCGACGACGTTCTGGCGACGGGCGGGACCGCGGAGGCGGTGACGAAGCTGGTGGAGAAACTTGGAGGCACGGTAGCGGGACTGGGATTCGTGCTGGAACTCGATTTTCTGAAGGGGCGGGAGAAGCTGGTGAACTACCCGATCCATTCACTGGTGCACTATTAGCTTCCAGCCCGGTTCGCGGAGTTTCCTTTCGTGAACTGGCGGTGGATCAGGGTTTGCCCGGCTCGGGGCGCCACATGCCGAGCATGTCATAGAGATGGATGAGGTGGCGTTCGATGATGGTTTCGCCGGCTCCGATTTCGATGCGGGTGGTGGTATCGGCTCCATAGCCGCCATAGGCGGCGGTTTTGAGGTCGGGCACATAGCCGGGCCAAACGCCTCCGGCTGAATAGGTGTAGCCGTAGAACAACGGATAGGGGACATCGGCGCGCTGCTTCCAGGCGCGCTGGAGTTTGTGCATCAGTTCTCCGGGGGTGGCGGCGATGGCGATTTCCCGGTTGATCAGCACGGTGGTGATGCCGACATCGAGGGTTTTCTCCTTTTCCCAGCGGCCAGCGAAGCGAAGCAGTTCGCTACGCCACTCGATGGGGTAGCGGTTCGGGGAGACGGGCTTCATTTGGCGCGCGGCCTGCAACACGCGGCCGGCGAGGGTTTCTCCCATCTTGCGGACGACGGTGAAATCCTGCTCCTCGTTTCCCGAGCGGGCCATGAAAAGGGGATTGATGTCGCCGGCTCCGCCCTGGACGAACATACACTGCGCGCCGGGGATTTCCGCTTCGACTGTTTGCTGGAGGACACCGGGGTAATCGGCCGAGAACTTGCAGTTGGTGGGTCCGAGGACGACGGCGTGAACGGCGTAGTGGACAAGCAGAGCTTTGGGAGCGCCGTTTTGATCCTCGACGCGCAAGAGGACGAACTCGGGGTCCACGGGGCCGTAGGGGATGCGTTCGAGGTTGTCGAACAGGGCGCGCGCGCGGCCGTCATCGCGCATCAGCAGGCGGTTGTAGCCGAGTTGGATATCGCCGCGGCCGATGGATAGGCGCGCGGGGAATAAGGATTCCGAGGCGCGTTTGACGGCATCGAAGATCTTTGCTTCCATGTCCGGCGGGTAACCGTCCGGACCGGGCGCCGGGGTGGAGTGGCTGTGGGAGGCGGACAGCAGCAGCAGAGGGATTCCGAGTTTGTCCCTGACCTGGCGGGCAAGGGAGGAAGAGGTGATGTTGCCCAGGTCGAGCGTGACAATGGCCATCCTGGTATCGCCCGACGCCAGGACGAGAGCTTTGGCGAAGAGCGGGTCATGGACTCCGTTTGAAGGGCCACAGCGGCGGTTGGCGTAGCCGTACATGGGCATGGATGAGGTGGGAGTCAATTCGGCGCGGGCCACTCCGGCGCGGAGGGGGAGATCATTCGCGTCGAGGCGGGCGAGCGCGAGCAGCAGAAGCAGGGAAGAAACGCGCATAACGCCATCAGTATAATCGCGCCACAATGGAGGCATGATGCTTCCCGGGATAGTAGGGTTGCTGGCGATGGCGATGACGGAAGCCGTGGTTATCCGTCCCGTGCTGAATATGTATTCGGTTCCGGGCGAGGATGGCAGTGTCGTTTCGCAGGCGATCTATGCCTCGAACGTCTCGATTCTCGAGGAGAGGGAGGGATGGGTGCGCATCCAGACGGGGGATGAGTATAGCGGGTGGGTTCCGGCGGTTGGGGTTCGCCGGGGCAAGTATGCGCAAAGCGGCCGCGTGGCGATGGTGCGGAGCCTGGCGGCTCATCTTTACCGCGAGCCGAATGTGACGCGGCATGCTCCCGTGCTGACCGTTCCCTATGAGACACGGCTCGAGGTGGTGGCGGAACCGGAAGCGGAAGACCGGCGCTGGCTGGAGGTGCGCCTTCCCGACGACAGGGCGGCCTGGGTGCAACGGGGCGACCTGAGTTTCGATGCGCGGGCGCTCGATGTGCCCGAGATGATCGCGCTGGCGAAGCGTTTTCTGGGTTTGCCGTATACGTGGGGCGGAACGTCCAGCTTCGGTTATGACTGTTCCGGGTACACGCAGATGCTGTGCAGGAGGATGGGGAGGCTCCTGCCCCGGGACGCGCGGCCACAGGCGGAATGGAGCGGCCTGACAGCGGTGAAGAAGGACGAACTGCGCCCCGGAGACCTGCTGTATTTCGGCGCGGAAAGGGCGAAGATCAGCCACACCGGAGTCTATATTGGAAACGGAGAATTCATTCACGCCACGGCCCACGGCGAACCCGTGATTCAGATCAGCAGGCTCGATGAGCCGCATTGGAGGGATCTGCTGGTGGCGTGCGGGAGATTGAAATGAAGCGCAGAGAGTTCCTGGGCACGGTTCCGGCCGCGATGCTGGCGGCGGGGAAGGACGGTTTCGAGACGGAGATAGTGCGGCTGAAGTTACGGCATACGTGGACCACGGTCATGTCGTCGAGCGATTACCGGGATACGCTGCACGTGCGATTGACGCGCGACGGCATGACGGGGCGGGGGGAGGGCGCTCCGATTGTCCGTTATCACGAATCGGCGGAATCGGCGCGCAAGGCGGTGGAATCGGTTCGGGGATTTCTGAAGGCGGCCGATCCGCGGGCTTTTTCGAAGACGCTCGGGGAGGTTTTCCGGCGGATCGATGGGGAGTGGGCGGGCAAGGCGGCGATCGACATCGCGGTGATGGATTGGGTGGGGCAGAAGATAGGGATTCCGCTGTACCGCTATTTCGGACTCGACGCGCGGGACACGCCGGTGACGACGTTTTCGATCGGAATCGATACGCCGGAGATCACCCGGCAGAAGACGCGCGAGGCGGCTCCCTATCCGGTGCTGAAGGTGAAGGTGGGTCTCGATACGGATGAAGCCACCATCGAGGCGGTGCGCAGTGTGACGAAGAAACCGCTGCGCGTCGATGCCAACGAGGGATGGAAATCGAAGGAGGAGGCGTTAGGGAAGATCAAGTGGCTGGAGGCTCACGGGGTGGAGATGATCGAGCAGCCGATGCCGGCGGAGATGTTTGAAGAGATGAGGTGGCTGCGGGGCAAGGTGAACATTCCGGTGTTCGCGGATGAGGCGTGCAAGCATCCATCGGATATTCCGAAACTGGCGCAGGCATACGACGGAGTGAATATCAAGCTGGACAAGTGCGGCGGGATGCTCGAGGCCTACCGGATGATTCAGGTGGCGCGGGCAGTGGGGATGAAGGTGATGCTGGGGTGCATGATTTCGAGTTCGGTGACGGTGACGGCGGCGGCCCATCTTTCGCCGCTGGTGGATATGGCGGACCTTGATGGGAACCTGCTGATCGCCAATGATCCCTACCGGGGGGTTACGGTGAAGGAGGGGAAGCTGATTTTGCCGGAGGGGCCGGGGTTGGGTTTGCGGCGGGCGTAGGCTTTTTTGCGAGGGGCACAGCGCTTGTGGGCTTTAGAAGATACGTTCCTGCCGTTTGAGGGTGCCGAAGGTGCCGATGTTGGCGATGGCGAAGGCGACGCGGAACTGGTTCTCGTTGCGGGCTCCGAAGTTGAAACGGCGGAACTGGAAGGACAGGCCGCAGCAATCGGAGTTGTAAGTGACCTGGGTGGTGGCGAAGTTCATCACGCCGCGGCTGAAGTCGTAGTAGGCGCTGAAGGCGGCGTTCCAGCCGCGGCGGCTTTCGTTTCCGATTCCGAACAGTCCGCGGAACTGGTTGAAAGGAGGGGAAAGCTTGTCGTCGTTCTTGACCAGTGCGTGGCCGATGGAGAGGAAATAGCGGGAGAAGCGGGCATCGGCGGTGATGGAGGAGTTGGTGAAGCGCTTGAAAAGAGGGTCGTAGTCGGTACGCCACTCGATGCCGGCGTTCCCCATGGGGGAGACGCGCATGGCGGAAACGATGGGGGAATAGTTGCGCGGGCCGTTGAAATAGGCGTAGCCGGAGAGTTCGGCGGAGGAAAGAATGACGTTGCGCTGATCGGAGTTGAGGGCTCCTCCAAAGGTGGGATCGAAGTAGCGCTTGTGCCAGACCTGCCAACTGAAGGCCTCGATGACTTCGCCGCTTTCCTTTTTGACGAAGAAGCGGTTGGCGACGGACACCTCGGCTTCGGTGGTGTTGGTCATCAGTTCGGTTTCATCGAAATGGATGAGGTCCTTGAAGTTGTCGATGCCGCTGACGTAGTGGAAGCTGGCCCGGGGTTCGATGACGTGCTTCATCTTCTTTCCCAGCCACTTGGGCGCGTCGAAGGTTCTGGCGAAGGATGGGGGCACGATGTCGATGCCGAGTTCGCGCGCGCTGCGTGTAATGTTCCGGCCGGAGACGGTTTGCGTGGAGGGATCGAAGGACGATCCGGTGTAGGTTTCGCGGATGGAATAGGAGGGAAGGATGCTGAAGTCCTTCCAACGGATGGCGGTCATGATGCGCGGTTCGACGTCCATGCGCTGCACAAAAGCGCGGGACTGGAACTGAGGCTGGGTGCGGCGCAGGAGACCGGCGGTGGAATCGAAGGACACCCAGACGGGGAGGAGTTTGGTGTTGATGAGGCGGTCGCGCGAGTTGAACTCGACCTGAGGGAGCCTGCGGATGGTGATCTTGTCGCCTTCGGCAGGACTCTGGAAGTTCTCCTTGCGGGAGGAGACGAAATTGAGTCCAAAGGTGGACCAGTGTTTGGTGATGAAGCCCACGGACTGGACTTCGGAGAAGATAGCCTCATTGAAGCTTTCGGTGAAGGCTTGCCGGAAAGTGAATGAGGACAGGTAATTTACCACGCCTCGCGCATAGAAGCCGCGTCCCAGGTCGGCGCGGCCGTCCATGGTGATGAGGAAGCCGCCCTGCTTGATCAACTCCCCGTTTCCGGGATCATAGCCGCGGTCGTTCACGCCATACAAGTAGAAGTTGAAGTCGGAGCGCTGGGTGGGCTTGCCGCGGAAATCGATGGTGTGGGCGAATCCGCGTTGGGTGAACAACTGAGAGCGGTAGGAGAGGTCGTAGCTGCGGTTGATGGCCCAGTAGTAGCCGGCTCCGATCATTTTTCCACGGCGCGAGGAGTTTCCGATGTTGGGGGTGAGCAGGCCGCTGCGGCGCGGGCGTTTCCGGAGGCTCTTGTAGAACATCGGGGTGTAGAAGAGGGGCAGCCAGCGGACCTTGAACCAGGCTTTGTAGGCGAGGGCGCGGTCGTTGGGGATGATGTCGAACTTCGGGGCGCGCAGGGTCCAGATGGGGTTGGGGAGTTTGCAGTTGGTGATAAAGCCGTCGTGCAGGATGTAGCGATCCTTGAGACGTTCCGCCCAATTTCCTTGAAACGTAAAGGGGTTTGTGGTTTGGAGAATGCCTGGGCGAGGGTCGATCTTAGCCGGTGACGTACCGCGTACGTTATAGAATTTTCCGGTCTCCTCGTTCAAGTTGTAGACGGCGCGGGCGCACCATAGTTCTTCGCTTCCGGCGAAGTGTTTGAAGTGGACGTTGCCGCGGGCTTCCGAATCACCGGTGTCTTCATCGTAGTCGACCTCGTCGGCTTCGAGGAGCGCTTCGCGGGTTTCGAGGCGGACTTTGCCGCGGAGTTTGTAGACCGAACCTTCACGCTCCTGCGTGACGGCGGAGACGAGGATCTCATCGGGTTCGGGGGCTCCGGCGCGCACGGCTCCGGGGGCGGGATTTTGAGAGGTGGAGGCCGGCGGGCGGGGGATGGGCCGATGGAAGGGAGGGGCTGGCGGACCGGGTGCTTGGGCCCGGGCGAAGTTAGTACAGAAATAAAACAACAAGTTACAGAAAAAAATGAAGTGACAAATTGAGCGAACTATGTTACTTAGGTATGAGGGGTACTGGAGAGGTCGGCGAGCGCGCTTCAACCCGCAACCCTAGCATGGTGATTGCGCGCAAAGCAAGCCCGCCTTTTCGCGACGGGACGCACTATGAATTGCCGCTATTGCGGGGCAGGAAACACGGCGCATGATCACCGTTGCGTGAGATGCGGGCGGAGACTGTCAGTGGCTTCGCCGCGGCTTGCGGGGGCAGCGGCTCCGGTGAGCAGATTATCGGTTGCGCCGGTCCTGCAGCCTGAGCGCAGCCAGGCTGTTCGCAGCGAGGTGGAACCAGCGGCCGCACCGCGGCAGGAGTCTCTGTTTCCTCCCTCTTCGGGGCCTTCGCGGGAACGGCTGCGGGTGGTGGAACTGCCGGGTGGCCCGGGGCGCCGGGAAGCAACCCGGAAGGAGGCAGGCGGGCGGGTAACTTTGCCGGGGGGAACACGGACGGTTACGGCGCGCGATCAAGGGCAGCAGCGTCTGGCGTTTCCGGTTGCCCAGCCGGACCATGCACCAGCCGACTCATCGATTTATTGCGACGCTCCGGTGGCGTTGCCGGCTCACCGGATAATGGCGGCGATGCTCGATGGAAGCATGATGCTGATCAGCCTGGGGATTTTCCTCATCATTTTCCATCTGGCGGGGGCGAAGGTGATACTGAACAAGACGACGCTACCGCTCTATGGATTCATGGCTTTTGCGACGCTGGTGCTGTACCGGTTGCTGTGGTGTCTGGCGGGGACGGACAGCGTGGGGATGCGGTGGTCGGGGTTGCGCCTGATCTCTTTTGATGGGGTCGTTCCGCACCGCGGACAGCGCATGCAGCGGCTTCTGGGATCCTTCATCAGCCTGGCGGCCGGGGGATTGGGGCTGGTGTGGGGACTGGTGGATGAAGAGCATCTCACGTGGCACGACCACATGTCGAAGACGTTCCCGACGCCCCGGGCACGTCTGCTGCGTTATCCGAAGAGATAACGCGATTTCCGCGATCACATTTCGAGCACTTGCAGGGTAAAGCGTTCGGGAGGGAGAGAACTGACGGGCGCGGGGTTCTTGCTGGCCCAGGCCTGGTAGGCGGAATTGCCGACCGAGTCCTTCAAATAGAACAGGAACTGGTTGGAGAAGCAGGACAGGGGCGGGGGGTGGCGAAAAGTGAGGCGGAGCCCGACCGCTTTTTCCATGTCGATGCCATCGGTGGGGACGTCTTTGTCCTCGAGCAGTTGAACAAAGCTGCTGCGGCCGGCGTGAGGCCACACGTCGCCATGAAGCAGATGGCGCAGATCCTGGCGGGACTCGAAGGTGATCTCGCACTGGCGGATCCATTCGAGGATGTCTTCGCCCCAACGCCAGTGCAGAACGAGGCCCTGGTAGTTTTCGACGAGGTGGATGGCGAGTTCCATTTTGCGCTGGTCGAGGACGGACAACTCTTCGGGGAAGGGGGAAGGCGCCAGCATGTCCTCGCTTTCGACGATGCCGGCGGCCATGTTCATCAGTTTGTCGAGTCTGGGGAAATGGAGAGAACGGTGGATGAGGAGGGGAGGAAGCTCATGCTGCTTCCCGCCTGGGATTTCCACGAACTTGCGGGCGCCGATGATATCCATTCGATCACCTGGTCTCTTTCAAGCCTTCCACTCTTCCCATCGACTGCATGAGAGGGAAACGTTAACCACATAGCGCGGTTAATGATAAGGACGCGGCGGGTGTGGGACAAGTTCCAGGGCAGGCAAAAGGTGGGCGCGGCCATCGGCAACCGGGAACGGATGCGGCGGCCGCGCCTGCTCCTCCACTTGTGCAACGGCGTTGGGAAATGGGTATCCTTCCGCTTCCGGAGTATTTCGGTGGCGCTCGTGAATTCTATCGCAAAGTCCGGCTTGGCGACCACGGGGGGTGGCAAGGGTATGCCGATAGGGAAAGCCAGGAGGGCGCTCCGGGAGCCAGCATGGGGAGATGAGCCTGGCGAATGTGCGAACGGCGTCTTCCAAGGTTTCACCGTCCGCGGGCGGCACGAGCAAGAGGATAAGAAGAAGCCCCCGGAGCACCGTTGGAATCATAGCAAAGACGGCCGGATGGATAAGCGGCGCGCACTCAACGCAAGTAGAAGAGGCTGAGCCGGGGCGCGCCTGTCTTTTCAAACAGCGCCCGGTCGAGGAACTGTTTTTCGAGCATGGTCAACTGGCTGGCGGACATCTTTCCCCGGTACGGGCGGAGGTAGGAGTCGAGTTCACGGCGCGCCTGAAACAAATCCTCTTCTGTTTGTTCTGAACGGGCGGAGGCGAGGAGTTTGTCTTCGAGGGCGGTGAGGCGCTGTTCGAGTTCCTCGAGGCGGCGGAGGTATTCACCGGATTCGGCGGCGAGACGGTCGAGGGAAGCGGCGATTTCGCTAAACGCCGGACGGCCGCATTCGCGCAACCGGCGGGCGTTTCCACCGAGGAAGGCTTCGAGTTCGGAAGCGGAGAAGGGAGCCTCGGCCTCGCGCGGGGCGGCGGGGCCGGCGTTGGCGAGGATCCTGGCTTCCTCGATCACCGCTTGCGCGCAGTAGGCGAGGGAGTTCACCTGGCGGATCCCGCTCTTGCGGGCTCGCCACTTGGCGAATGCGGCATCGATGCCGCGCACGACCGCTTCCAGGGGGACGCCGCTGTTCTTCCAGGTTTCAATGAGCGCCCAATCGAGGGGGGAGAGCAGGAAGAGGCCCGTGCCGCGGGCGCGCTGGAAGTGTTCCTCAATCTCCGTGAAGTAGTTGAAGTAGTTCGAAGGCCAGTGTTCGGCGGATTGGGTTATCTCCTCTGCCATATCAACCGCAATCCTTCGAGCGTGAGATCCTCGTCGAGGGTGAGCGAATGCCGTGAGGCTCCGGTGATGAGGGCGGCCTGTCCGCCGGTGGCGACCGTTCTGGCGTGCGCGCCCATCGTATTTTTCATACGGTCGAGGATGCCGTCAATCATTTCAATGGTTCCGTAGAACAGGCCGGACTGGATGCTGCCCACGGTGTTGGAGCCGATCAGCTTTTCGGGTTCGCGGAAATCGACCATGGGCAGGCGGGCGGTTTTGGCGAAGAGGCCTCCGATGGAGATTCCAATGCCGGGACAGATGATGCCGCCCAGGTACTCTCCCGCCGCTGTCACGGCGTCGAAGGTGATGGCGGTGCCGAGGTCGACGACAATGCAGGGGCCGCCGTACTTGTGGAAGGCGGCGACGGCATTGACCACGCGGTCCGCTCCGACTTCATTCGGATTGTCGTAGAGAACGGCGATGCCGGCATCGGTTTGGGGGGTGACGAATACGGCTTCGGTATGGAAATAGCGGCGCGCCATGAGGGCGAGGTTCGAATCGACGATGGGGACGACGCTGGCAACGACGATGCCTTTGATTCCATCGAGCGCGAGGTGGCTGAGGGCAAACAGATTGCGCAACAGGATTCCCCATTCGTCGGCCGTCTGTTCCCGCACGGTGCGCAGGCGCCAGTGATAAGAGAGCGTTTCGCCCTGGAAGATGCCGATGGTGACGTTGGTGTTGCCGACATCGAGCGCGAGAAGCATACAGGGTCCTTTCTTCCCTCAAGCCGGACGGACGCCGCCGGCCAAGATGAGCGTTCTGGAGCCATCGTCGCGGCGCAGGATGAGGAAGCCGCCGGGGTCCATTCCTTCCGTGGTTCCATACAGAGTCTCGCCGCCCTGGTCGACCACCACGCGCCGTCCGCGCACATAGCTGGAGGCCTGGGTGAACAGGTCGAGGACCGCCTGTTTGCCCTGTCCGGTGAGGATGGAGGTATGGCGGGCGATGGAGGAGAGCAGGGCGACGAAGAGCGCCTCACGGGAGAAGACTTTCCCCGAGGCGGCGCGCAGCGAGGTAGCGATCGGGGCGAGGCCGGCGGGGAACAGTTGCTGGTTCACGTTCAGCCCGATGCCGCAGATGAGGGCATTGCGGGCCTGCTGGACGAGGATGCCGCACACTTTTCTGCCGTCCACGAGCACGTCGTTGGGCCAGCGAAGGTCGACGGGGATCCCGCAATGCTGGGCGATGGTTTCGGCGGCGGCGAGACCGAGGGCCATGGTGAGGACGGGAAGGTCGCCGGGAGGGAGGGGAAGGCGGAGCACGAGGGAAAAATACAAGCCGCTCTCTTTTTCCGAATGCCAGGAGTGGCCCTGGCGGCCCTGGCCGGCGGTTTGGAGATCCGCTCCAATGACGGTTCCCGAGGGGCAGCCGGCATCGGCGAGGCGCTCGGCATCGAGCATGGTGGAGTTGGTCTGTTCGAGCCACAGAATCATTTGTCCGGGCAGTTGCGCGGCGGCGAAATCGGCGTCAAACGGCATCGAGTTCAATCCGGAAGTTGAGATCCATGGCGCGGGCGGAGTGGGTGATGGCTCCGCAGGAGATGAAGTCGGCTCCTGTTTCGGCGTAGGCGCGAACGGTTTCGAGCGTGATGCCGCCGGAGAGCTCGACGGTGGCGCGGCCGTTGATGAAGCGGATCCATTCGGCGGCCTGGAGTGGGGTGAGGTTGTCGAGCAGGAGGCGCGAGGCACCGCAGTGGAGGGCTTCCTCGAGTTCTTCGCGAGTGCGGACTTCGATTTCGACGGGGACGCCCGCCGGCAGGGCGCGTTCGAGGGCGGCGCGGACGCCTCCGGCGGCGGTGATGTGGTTGTTCTTGATGAGGATGGCATCGAACAATCCCATGCGGTGGTTCACGGCTCCGCCGGCGGCTACGGCCAGTTTCTCGAGGCGGCGGAGGCCGGGAGTGGTTTTGCGCGTATCGAGAATACGGCAGCGGGTGTGTTTCACGGCGTCGGCGTACTGGCGCGCGAGCGTGGCGACGCCGCTCAGTCTTTGGAGGAAGTTGAGGGCGGTGCGTTCCACTTCGAGGAGGGTCCAGGCTTTGCCGCGCACCGTGGCCAGGCAATCGCCGGGGGAAAGGGAGTCCCCGCCGCGGCGGTGGAGCTCGAGGCTCGAGACTCCGCCCCGCAAGCCGTAGAGGCGGGGGAGCAGTTCGACGCCGGCGAGGACGAGCGGCTCGCGCGCGAAGAAGCGGCCCTCGGCCTGCCGTGATTCGGGGACCGTGGCCCGGGTGGTGATGTCGCCGGCTCCGATATCCTCGTCGAGGGCGAAGCGCAGAACGCGCTCGACATCAGGATGAGAAAGTTCGAACATATTGACCTTCTTATGTTACCTTGAGGTTTTTCCCAATTCGCTGGAGCAGACCGGAAAGCTTGAAAGTCGCAATATTCGGCGGCACCTTCGATCCCATTCATTCGGCGCACCTGACGGTAGCGCGGGAGGCGGCCGATGAGTTTCATCTGGACAGGGTATTGTTCGTGCCGGCCGCGAATCCCCCGCACAAGACGGAGACGACGACGCCCTATGGCCACCGGTATGCGATGGTGGAGATGGCATGCGCGGCCGATCCGCGATTTGTGGCATCGCGGCTGGAGGAAGGCTCGGATAAGAGCTTTTCCTTGCACACCATTCAGAAGGTGAGGGCGACGCTCGGCGCGGACGACAGGCTGTACTTTCTTATCGGGGCGGACGCGTTCGCGGAGATCGAGACCTGGTACCGCGCCGAGGACGTGATGGAACTGGTGGAATTCGTCGTGGTGACCCGTCCCGGGCATGAATACGAGACTCCGCCGCGCGCGCGGGTGCACCGGCTGGAAACACTGGCGCTGCCGGTTTCGAGTTCCGAGATCCGGCAGAAACTGGCAGCCGGCGAGTCGCCCGGGGAGTTGCCGCCGGCGGTGCTCGAATACATCAAATCGCAACGGCTCTACCGTTAAAATAGTAACTTGACCGGACGTCTCTTTCTCCGTCTGATTCTGGCGGCGCTCAGCATCCTGGTGGTGGCTGTGCTGGCCGTGGAGTTACTGGCGTCGAGAGTCGCCGAGCGCACCTATATTGATGGTTTGACTCGTGATCTGACGGCGCGCGGGAAGATGCTGGAGGCTGTTCTCGATGGCGGGTTCCGGGGCGAGAGCGAGGAATCCTGGCGCAGGATGGCGCGGGCGCTGGGCGGCCGTCTGACTTTGATCGCCAGGGATGGGACCGTGGTCCGGGATTCGGAGGCCGACGCCGCGAGGATGGAGAATCACGCGCACAGGCCGGAGATTCTGGAGGCGCTCTCGGGGCGAGGGGGAGCGGCGCTGCGCCCCAGCCCGACGCTGGGTGTTCCTTTTCTGTATGTCGCGGTGCCGGTGAAGGCGGGAGCGCTGCGGTTGGCCGTGCCGGTGGCCGAGGTGCGCACGGGGTCCGACGCCATCCGCGGGCAGTTGCTCGCGGCGGTGGGGATCGCGCTGATTCCGGCGATGATTCTGGCGGCGCTGATCGCGAGGTATGTATCGGCGCGGCTCGGCGCCATTATCGACTATGCGGGAAAGCTCGCGGACGGGCAGTTCGAGGCAAGGTTGAAGAAAACCGGGACGGATGAACTGGGCATTCTGGAGCGCAAGTTGAACGACACCGGCGAGAAGCTGCAACATACGGTGGAGCAACTACGGAAAGAGCAGGCTGAACTCGAGAAACTGGAGCGCGTGCGGAAAGATTTCGTGATTAACGTTTCGCACGAATTGCGGACGCCGCTGGCCTCGATCCAGGGCTATACGGAGACACTGCTCGAGGGCGCGGTGCACGATGACGCGAATAACCTGAAGTTTCTCTCGATCATCCGGCAAAACGCGGAGCGGCTGGGCCGTCT
Source organism: Bryobacteraceae bacterium (assembly GCA_019187195.1). Lineage (GTDB taxonomy): Bacteria > Acidobacteriota > Terriglobia > Bryobacterales > Bryobacteraceae > CADEFT01. Next base: position 142,665 of record JABAQT010000002.1, on the reverse strand, counting down.
CACCTCCGATCTTCTGACGCTGTCGCGAATCGAGTTGAAGACGCAGCAGTTCCGATTCGCTTCATATTATGTGCACCAGTTAATTCATGAGAGCGTGGACGCCATGCGCCCGATCGCGGACAAGAAGGGGGTTGTGCTGCGCGCCGAGGCTCCGGAGGCGGCGGCCGAGGTATTTTGCGATGCCGAGGCGGTGCACCAGATTCTGAGCAACCTTCTCGACAACGCGATCAAGTACACACCGGCGGGGGGCTCCATCGTGATTGGCGGGGGGCCGGCAGAGGGGGCGCGGGACTACGTGGAGATCTTTGTCAAGGATACGGGAATAGGCATTCCGGAAGAGGATCTTCCGCGGCTCTTCGAGCGTTTTTACCGCGTGGACAAAGCACGTTCGCGGGAACTGGGGGGTACGGGCCTGGGGCTGGCGATTGTGAAGCACCTGGCGAAGGCCATGGGGGGCGAGGTGCGCGTTTCGAGCCGGCCGCGGGAGGGATCGACGTTCGCCTTCAGCCTTCCGGTTCACGACCTGGGGCTGCCGGAAGAGATCTCGCTTCAAGGACAGTTAACCGTCCTGTAATGAAACTGAAATGACCGCCGGGATAAGGTGTTAGAAAAATGAAGAAAATCGCACTGATCGAGGATGACGCCGATCTGTACGCGCTGTTGAAGTACAACCTCGAGAAGGAGGGGTTTGGAGTAGTGGGCGGGCAGACCGGGAAGGGGGCGATCGAACTCTGCCGCCGGGAGCGGCCGGATCTGATTCTTCTCGACATCATGCTGCCGGATTCGGATGGGCTCGATATCTGCAAGGGAATCCGGTCCCATCCGGAGTTGGCGCACCTGCCGGTGATTTTTCTCACCGCGCGGGCTTCGGAGACCGACCGGATTGTGGGTCTGGAACTGGGAGCCAACGATTACATAGTCAAGCCATTCTTCATCCGGGAACTGATCGCGCGGATCAAGATCCAGTTTCGGGGCCGGCAGATGGCCGCGCGTCCCTTGAAGGCGGCGGGGCTCGAGCTGGACCGCGAGAGTTGCCGTGTGCGCCTGGAGGGCGAATCGCTGGCCCTGACGGCGACCGAATTCCGGCTCCTCGAGTTTCTCATGAGCCGTCCGGGAGTGGTGTTCAGCAGGGAGCAGTTGCTCGATGCGGTTTGGGGGCATGACCGCGCCGTCACGGACCGCACGGTGGACGTCTACATACTCCGGTTGCGGCAGAAGATCGAGCCGGACGCGGCGAGTTCGAGGTTCATCCGGTCGGTGCGGGGATTCGGCTACAGCTTCAACGAGGACGTGGCGGAGCAGGAGATCGAGAGGGCGGCGACGGGCGAGGCATAAAAAAAGCGCCGCTTCGCTTGAGACGAAGCGGCGGAAGGGAAGTTAACCCGCGGACAGTAGACTAGAGAGACAGAGAGCTAACGGACATCGCGGACCTTGGGGGCGGCGAGGTAGCCGATGATGCGGTCGCGCTGAACCTCATTGACAACGATCTCGTAAGGCAGGCGCGCCTTGGCCATGTAGAATTGAACCGGTTCGTTAATGGTGCGATCCTTCTTTTCGACGCGCTTGTCGTTGGTGATCAACTCGATGGTGTAGCGGTTGCGCTTGGTATCGGACTTCTTGAGCTGGACCGCCACGTCGCCGATGCGCTGCGGGGATTTGGTCTTGGGGAGTTGGAATTCGAAGTAGGTCCGTTCGCCGAGGGCCTTCAAGGCAGCCAATTCCCTGGCGTTGGTGGCAATGAGCCCGCTCTGGATGCCGAGGTCGCCGCGCACGCTGCGCAGGTCGCCGAACGTCTTGTCCAGCGCCGATTTGGTTTCGGCGACATCCGATTTCACGCCGGTGACTTCGGTGGCGATTCCGGAGACTTTCTGGTCGGTCTGGCTGGTGGTCTGGGTGATCTCACCGAGCTGAGCGACAAGCTGCTGGTGCTGCTCGGAGACCTGTTTTTCCTGGCGTTCGAGCTTCTTGGCCAGTTGCTCGGAGTAGCGCCTGGCGAGCAGGGTGGCCTGGGAGGCGGCCTGCTGGTTGCGCGATCCGGTTTCATCGAGAAGCTGGCGCAACCCGGCAAGGGCTTTGCTGTTTTCCGACGTGGTGGCGATGGTATCGTGCTGAAGGTTGGCCAACTCGGTGCGCACCGCGCCGCGCAGTTCTCTGATCTGAGTTTCCAACCGGCTGGTCCTGTTCAGCAGGTAGATATTCCCGAAGATGAGAGTTGCACCGAGAATCACAGCGGCGGCTCCGGCAAGGGTGAACCGGGATTCTTTAGGTTTGTCTTCGGACACACTAACAGCGTTCATTTCGATGGCCCTCCTTTAATTTTTTGTGGGCTTGCAGAGTCGACGGACTTGAAGTAATGGAGACAGGCAAGCTGCTCGAGGCATTTGGCCCTTTGCCGCCTGCCTGCCTTTCTCCCCGTGCCCTTATATGAGCACGCCGAAAGCCAAACATGTAACTGGCGTAAATTCAGTACGGTGAGAGCCGCTTTAAGGGCTGTTTGAGAAAACATTTCCGTTTGCGGGCGAACGGGGAGGGAAAGAATTACCGCCCGCCCCGGGAAACAGCCTTCGTGGGTGAGGCGGATCAGGACTGGTGGACGATTTCCCCGGAGAGCCAGGTGCGGCGCACGTGAATCCGGTGCGATGCGGCATCGAATTCGAACTCGACGATATCGGCGCGGTCTCCGGCAACGAGGCCGCGGCGCCGGCCGGCGATGCGCGCCACCCGCGCGGGATTGCGCGAGGCCATGGTGAGGGCGTCGGCGAGGGAGACTCCCGCCATGCGAACAGTGTTTCCGATTGCGGTGTCCATGCGCAGGGCGGAGCCGGCGAGACGCATGCCTCCCTTCACCACGACACGTCCCTCGGGGAGCAGTTCGACGTCGACCTCTCCGAGGCGGTAGTCGCCCGGGGAGCATTCCGCCGGCGAGACAGCGTCGGTGACGAGGATGGAGCGCTCGATGCCCTTGGCGCGGATGGCGCACTTGAGGAAGCTAGCGGGGAGGTGGAAGCCGTCCGCGATGAAGCCGGCCGCGAGGCGGTCATCGGCGAGTTGTTCCCAAATATAGTTGGGATGGCGGGGGAGGGTGGGGTGGGCGCCGTTGCCGAGGTGAGTGGACTTGGTGGCTCCGGCGCGGACGGCATCCTCGATCTGCGCGCCGGTGGCTTTGGTATGGCCGATGCTGAGCACGATCCCCTCCTTCACCAGGGCCTCGATATAGCGGGGGGCTTCCGGCCATTCGGGCGAGACGGTGACGAGGCGGATGAGGCCGCGCGCGGCTTCCTGCCAGCGATGAAATTCGTCCGTGTCGGGCGGGCGGACCCAGCGCGCCGGGTGCGCGCCGCGCGGCCCGTCCTCGGGCGAGATATGGGGACCTTCCACATGGAAGCCTTCGATGGCATGGCCGTGGGGGAGACTTTCCCTGGCGGCGGCGAGGTTGCGGAGGGAGCCGGTGATTTCGGGTTCGCCGCCGGTGATGATGGTGGCGAGCAGGCGCGTGACGCCGGTGGCGAACTGAGCGCGCAGCGAACGGTCAATATCTTCGAGGGAGCAGTGTGGATCGCAGTAGTCGGCTCCGGCAAATCCGTTCACCTGCAACTCGACCCAACCGGGGGCGAGGAGGGGGAGTTTGCCTTCGGGCCGGGAGAGCAGGGGATCGACTCCGGTGATCGCTTTTTCGAAACGTATCTCGATCGCCTCGCCGGTGAAGGCGTCAATGCCATGGATGTTCATAATGGGGATACAAATCCTTCCGCGGATGTTTTATTCACAGGATACCCACAGCAAGGGTGGGCTAAATAATTGATGGTACTGCAAAAAGAAGTTGTGGAAAGGGATGGGGGAGGATGTATTTCGCATGGACGCACCGGGTGCGGCGCTGGTAGAAAAGATAAAGATCCTCTGCGGGTGTTCGGGAGATGGGTGATCTCGGGGGAGGTGGCCGTCTTCCGAGCGCCCGCGGGATTGAAGAGATTCCCTTCAAGCGGCCGGTTGGGCGCGGCCATTCCTGCTCAGCCTCTTAGTAAGTTAACGCCAAACGGTGGGTTCAGAAGCTGTGCGGCAGTTTGGTTACCGTGCCGTTCAGATAGAACCTATCGCGTCGAGCAGCGCCGTGTGGCGGCTCACGGGGTCAGTAGCCCATCTCCAAACTCTTGCGCTTCCCGGGTGAGTTCGCCGAGGACGGCATCCCGCTCGCGGTCGATCTTCGCCTTGTAGTTCACGACGTCTTCCATGCGGATACGGCGGCGCCTGCCGGCCTTGCGGTACGGCAGGACGTTGTCCTCGAGGAGTTTGATGAGGAACGGAAGCGAGACGTTTTACACGTCCGCGGCCTGCACGCTGGCCAGTTCCGCGCTTTCCGGTATCAGCATTACGCTACGGCCAGCCACCATTGCTTCCAGTAAAGTCAGCGGCAGGGTGGGGCGGGTTGCCGATGATGAAGCGCCACAGCGATCGTATGGCTGTTTCGGCGCTGCCGGGCGGTGGCACTGGTGGAAACCGCGGGGCCGGGCACCGAGGATTCTCAGGCGGTGACGGGTTGATCGACCGGGATGCGGGTGAGCCATCCATGGCGGTCGGGCGCGGTTCCGTTGATGATCGAGAAGAACTCCTTCTGGAGTTTTTCCGTGACCGGTCCGCGGCGTCCGCCGCCAACCTGAATGCGATCCACGGAGCGGATGGGGGTGATTTCGGCCGCGGTGCCGGTGAAGAAAACCTCGTCGGCGATGTAGAGCATCTCGCGGGGGATGATGGTCTCGACGAGGGGGATGCCTACTTCGCGGGCGAGTTGGATGACGGAGTCGCGGGTGATGCCCGGCAGAACAGAGGCTCCCAGGGGAGGCGTGTGGATCCTGCCGTCGCGAATCACGAAGATGTTTTCACCGGAGCCTTCGCTGACGTAGCCGGCTTCATCGAGGGCGATTCCCTCGGCGTAGCCGTTGGTGTGCGCTTCCATGCGGATCAACTGCGAGTTCATGTAGTTGCAGGCGGCTTTGGCGAGCGCGGGGAGCGTATTCGGGGCAATGCGTTTCCAGGAGGAGATGCAAACATCCACGCCTTGCGCCAGCGCCTCACTGCCGAGGTATTGGCCCCATTCCCAGCAGGCGATGTAAACTTCCGTGGGGTTCTTGATGCCGAGAACACCCATCTCCCCATAGCCGCGCAAGGCGATGGGGCGCAGGTAACAGGAATCGAGTTTGTTGACGCGGACCAGTTCCACCATGGCGCCGGCGAGCGTGTCCATGGTGAAGGGAATGTCCATCCGGTAAACCTTGGCGGAATCCACCATCCGCCGTACGTGATCCCGAAGCCTGAAGACGGCGGGGCCGGACGGCGTGTGATAGCAACGGATGCCTTCAAATACCGCGCTCGCATAGCTGACGGTGTGCGAGAGGACGTGGATTTTCGCCTCGTCCCATGGAATGAAGGAGCCGTTGTGCCAGATTTTTTCGGTGGGCTTCAACATGAAGCTATTATACTGAAGAGATACGGGGCTGTAGGGTTTGAAGCCTGTTACAGCGACTTATGCCAAGAACCGTGAGGTTTCCGAAGGAGGTCAGGTGGAATGCGCAGACTTAGTCTGATTGCCTGTATCCTGTTGCTGTCAACAGGAGTAACCTATGCCCAAAAGCAGCGGAAGCTGAAGCCCGGGTGGAATCTGTTTTCTCCGCAGCAGGATATCCAACTTGGGAAGGAAGCGGCCGCGCAGGTGGAGAAGCAGGTCGCCATAGTGGATAATCGCGAGTTGACGGATTATATCGCGGGCATCGGAAAGAAGCTGGCTTCGCAGCCTGAAGCGGGTCAGTTTCCATATTCCTTCAAGGTTGTTTATGACAAGTCGATCAACGCGTTCGCTCTTCCCGGGGGGCCGGCGTTTGTCCATACGGGCCTGATTTCGGCGGCGGATAACGAGGCGCAAATGGCGGGCGTGCTGGCGCACGAGATCTCTCACGTGGCCCTGCGCCACGGGACTTCCCAGGTGACCAAGGCGCAGGCCGTCCAATTGATGTTCGGCCTGGGAGGGTCTTTGCTCGGTGGCGGGTTGCTGGGGCAACTGGCGCAGTTGGGTGCCGGTTTAGGGGCCAACTCGCTGCTGCTGAAGTTTTCGCGAAGCGCGGAGACCGAAGCCGATCTGCTGGGTACGCGGATCATGGCGAAATCCGGATACGATCCGGTGGAAATGGCCCGCTTTTTCGAAAAACTCGAGGCGGAAGAGAAGAGTTCGGGGCGCTCGATCCCGCAGTTTTTATCCGATCATCCGAGCCCGGGGAATCGTGTGAAGGCGGTGGAGGCGGAGATCAGGCTGATGCCGGCGCGGCAGTATTCGAAGGGCGACAGCGCCCGCCTGCATCGTGAGCAGGCGGTTGTGAAATCCCTTCCCGTACCGAAGAAAGCGAATACGGACTTCCGCAATGCGGGAAACCCGGCAACGGCCAGACCTTCGGCGCAAACAAAGCAGTACCGCAGCGGCGGACTCGCGTTTTCCTACCCGGCCAATTGGGAGATTTTTCAGCAGGACCAGGCAAACGAAATCACCGTGGCCTCCCGCGAAGGCATTGTGCAGTCGAATGGGAACGCGGAGATCGGTTATGGAGCGATCATCGGCGTGCGGGAGGCGTCCGATGCGGGAAATCTCGAACAAAGCACGAGGGGTTATATCAACCAGATCCTGCAAAGCAACAGAACCATGCAGCAGAGCGGGCAGAGGCAGAGGAGCTTTCAACTTTCGGGCGCTCCCGCGCTGCTGAACGTGTTCTATTCCCAATCCTCTTATGAGGGGCAGCGAGAGGTGGACGCCATTATCACGGCGCGGCACCCGCAAGGACTGTTCTACATGATTCTGATCTCCCCGGAAGCGGAGTATTCCCATGCCCAGGCGGCTTTCGACCAGATGATCCAGTCCGTTCAGTTTGCGCGGTAGCGGATGGCGGAATCCTACGAAGCCGTACTGTTCGATTTCGACGGAGTTCTGGCCGACAGCGAGCCGGTCCACTTTGCCTGCTGGCGGGAGGTTCTTCTGCCCCTCGGCATTTCGCTCGAGTGGGAGCGCTATCACCAGCACTATATCGGGATTTCCGACAGGAAGATGGCGGAGGACCTGGTGAAGCGGGCGAACCGTCCGGTGACGGTGGAAGAGATCTCGGCGCGCTACGACGCCAAGACGGAGTTGTTCCGCGAGGAGATCCGGCGGCAGTTGCCGTTCGCCCCGGGCGTGGTGGAGTTCGTGCGTTCATTGAACGGCTACCGGGTGGGCGTTGTTTCATCCAGCCGGAGCTCGGAGGTGCGGCCCGTGCTCGAGGCCGGAGGATTGTGGGAGAGTCTTTCGGTCACGGTATTCGGGGAGGATGTAACGCGCCATAAGCCGGATCCGGAGCCATACCGGAAGGCGGCGGCGATACTCGGGGTCCGCCGCGCGCTGGTGGTGGAGGACAGCGAGGCGGGGGTGGCGAGCGGCAGGGCGGCGGGTTTTGACGTGCTGCGCATTCCGGACCCCGCGCGGACGGTGGAACTGGTACGGCGGCGGCTTGGAATGGACGGATGACAAGACCAGCCACGCTCGCCGGCCTGGTGTTGCTGACGGTTGTGCCGCTGATCGCGCAACAGGCTCCGCGGGTCCTGACTACGGGGCAGAAGCTGAAACTCTACCTGGTTACCGCTTATGGTCCTCAGCCGATCGCGTTTTCGGCGGCTTCGGCGGGGTTTCATCAATGGGTGGATACTCCCCATGAATGGGGACAAGGGATGCGAGGGTATGGCCGGCGGGTGGCTTCCCGTTTTGCGCAGAACGCCATCGAGGAGACAACGCGGATGGGGATCGGCCTCGCGCTGCACGAAGATCCGCGCTATATCGAATCCGGTCAAACACGGTTTTGGGCGAGGATCGGATACGCCCTGAAATACACGCTGCTAACGCGGAGGGACAACGGGGGCGACACCATCGCGGTGGGCCGGATCTGTGGGGTGCTGGCGGGCGGATTACTGTCCCGCACCTGGCAGCCGGATTCGACGAGAGGGTACGGGCAGGGCATCGAGGCGGCGGGCTATTCGTTTGCGGCGGACGCGGGCAACAGCGTGTTTCGCGAGTTCTGGCCCGACATTCGCCGCCGTGTCTTCCGCAAGCGTTAGTTGCGGATATGGTACGTTCACCCTATGCGCCGGCTGTTCCTTCTTCTTCCTTTTTGCCTTCTTCCTTTCCGCCTGTTCTCCCAAACCGGGGATGATGTTCGCAAGTGGCTGGACCGTCCGCTGCTCGACGCGAAACAACCGCTCGATGAGGTTCAGGTGTACACGGCTTCGCGCGTGCCCGTCGTGCCGGCATTCTCCTCGGCGCTTGAATGGGACCGGTATGCAGGGGACATCCGGCGGCAGATGCTCGATAAGGTGGTGTTTCGCGGCGAGGCGCGGCGATGGCGAAAGGCGGAGGGGAAGGCCGAGTGGCTCGAGACGCTTCCCGGCCAAGGCTATCGCGTGAGAAAGTTCCGGTTCGAAGTGGTTCCCGGGCTATGGGTTCCGGGGCTCCTTTACGAGCCGGAGCGGATGACGGGGAAGATCCCGGTGGTGATGAATGTCAACGGGCATGAGAAGGAAGGGGTTTCGACGCCATACATCCAGACGCGCTGCATCAACCTGGCGCGGAGAGGGATGCTGGCGGTCAACGTCGAATGGCTCGGGAGGGGACAGCTTTCGTGGGAGGATTTCAACCACTACCGCATGAATCAGATCGATCTTACGGGCACGAGCGGTCTGGCTGTCTTTTATCTCGAGATGGAGCGCACGCTCGATATAGTGCTGGGGCATGAGCATGCGGACTTGAGCCGCGTCGCGGTGACGGGGCTTTCCGGCGGCGGATGGCAAACCACGTTCATCAGCGCGCTCGATACGCGCGTCAAGCTTTCGGTTCCGGTGGCCGGGCATTCGAGCTTTGTCACGCGGGCGCAGTGGCCGATGCTCGATATGGGGGATAGCGAGCAGACTCCCACCGACATGGCCACGGTGGCGGACTATATGCACCTTTCGGACATGGTGGCTCCGCATCCGCTGATGTTCATCAACAACGCGAAGGACAACTGCTGTTTTCGGGCGGATTATGCCGTGGGACCGCTGCTGCAATCGGCACGCAATGTCTACGCGCTCTACGGCGCGCCGGACAGTCTGCGCTACTTCATCAACTACAGCGAGGGACACAACTACGATCAATCGAGCCGCGAGGAGCTTTACCGTTTTCTGCGGGACCAGTTCTTCGCCGGCAATCCAGATTATCCATTGAAGGAGATCCCGGTCGATTCCGAAATCCGAACCGCCGCGCAACTGGCTTCGCCGCTGCCGGAGAACAATGCGACTTTTCACGCGCTGGCCATGCAACTCGCGCGGGACCTGCCGCGCGGGGAAGGGACGCGCGATGAGTTGGCGGGGGTGGTGCGGGCGCAACGGCTGGCGATGGACGCAAGGGAAGTGGCCCGGGAGACAGCGGAAGGAACGGGGGTAACGTGGTGGCGCTTCCGGCTTGGGGGTTCCTGGACCGTACCGGGAGTGGAAGCGGGCGGTTCCGGCGCGCGGGAAACCGTCATTCTGGTTGGCGATGAGGGGCGGCAGGCGCTGGCGGCGCGGGCGGCGGCGTTGCTGAGCGGGGGAAAGCGCGTGCTGGCGATCGATCCTTTCTACGTAGGGGAATCCCGCATTGCGCAGCGCGACGCGCTGTTTGCGATGCAGATTGCGGCGTTGGGGGAACGGCCGCTCGGCTTGCAGGCGAGCCAGATTGCGGCCATCGCGAGATGGCTGAAGGGCCGCGGCATGCGCGTGACGCTGGAATCCCATGGCCGGCGCGCCGGCCTGATGGGAATTGTGGCGGCCGCGTTGGAGCCTTCCATTGAAGGGGCCGCTCTATATGATTCCCTGCGCAGCCTGAAGCAGATTCTCGAGGAAGACCTGACTGCTGAAAAGTGGCCGGAGTTTTTCTGCTTCGGATTACTCGAGAGGTTCGATATTCCGCGTATCGCGGCGTTGGGGAACAACGTCGAGTTGCGGGAAGGGAAGTGAGTTTCGGAGTGCGTGCCGCGCGAGCCGAACCGGTAACGGCGCCGAGGCATGAAGAAGAACCAGGGCGGGGGGGGCGGCGCACGGCGAAGCCGGAGATCGAAACGAGTGGATGGCGGCTCCTGTGATGAGGCCGTTGGGATCGAACGGTGTTGGGGAGAAGGGAAGCGAGTCTCAGCGCGCGTCCTGCGCATTCGGGCCGAACCGGTAGCGGGCTCCCCTCGATGGGCCCCCGATTCCCCACACCGACACCGAGGCATAGAGAAGGACCAGGACGAGGGAGACGGCGCACAGCGCGCGAAGCCGTGGAAATGGCCCTTCCACGGGCGGCCTGTCCACGGGGCGCGGCACGATCAGGACGAGCACGGAGGCGAGACAGGCGTTCAGGTGAATGACGCCTTCGGTGATGAGGCGGTGGGGATCGAAGGGCAGGTAGCGTGACAGATTGCCGGTGACGATCCACCACAAGAACAGCAGGAACAGAGCCTGGCCGCGGCCGAGCCAGGTTGGCGGGACAACGGCCAGAGGTTCCCTGCAGTGGCGGAACGTGAGAAAAATCACCGCCGCGGCGAGCGCAAGGTAGGCAAAGCGGAACCACCACAGCAGTGGAATGCCGTACATGATTTCCGGGATCACGTGATTCGGCAGCCAGATGGTGTGGATGTTTTTGACGATGTTGATGTAGGTCACCACGAGAAGGAGAAAGCAGAAGGCGAAGGGCTCCGCCCACGGGCGTACGGCTGGTTCTTCGGTTTGGCGCGGGGCGCGGCCCGCCAGCCATGACAGGGCGGCGGCAATGCCCACGCCGCTGATGAAGCCGAAGGTCTGTTCGAGAACACTGTGCCAGTTCTCGCGGATGGGCGAAGCGAATCCCGCCACGCGAATCAACTGGCCGGTGGTGAACCCGATGCCGGAAACGATGCCGGAGAGCATCGACACCCAGACGAGTGGACGGAGATTGTGACGCGCGAGGAAGACGGACATGGCGGCCACCATGCCCAGGCAACCGGCCCAATTGTCGCCACGGGGCGGGGTCATGCGGAGCCCGAGTCCGGCCACGAGGATGAGCACGCCGGCCCACCAACCCGCGGCCATCGACAGGATGAGGCGGTCCGCTTCCGTGATTTTGCGGCGGATGGCAATGGAGAGCAATACGGCCGCCAGAAGGACGAGCACTCCCGCCCAGTCGGTGTCATACCAGCCCGGTGGATGGGCGGCGAGTGGATATTCCCAGACAAACCAGGCGATGAAGGTTGTGATCAAAGGCGGATAGAAATCCGTGAGCCGCTTGCGGTCGAGCATGGCGGCGAGTCCGGCTCCCGCTCCTCCCATCGCGCCCCAAAGGAATCCGATCAGGTAGAGCATGGCGTAGCCATAGAAGACATCGGGCGCGCTTCCCGTGTGGGTGTAGCCTTGCACGAGGCCGTATGACATCGATCCGCCGAACGACCAGCCGATTGCGCCGAAGAAGGCGAAGTGCACCACGCGGCTCCGCCAGCCGGCGCGGCCGGACACCAGGCAGGCGGCGATGGCTGACAGGGCTCCGGGGATCAGGGCTCCGTATTCGTGGCCCCAATTTCCACGGATGCCCCAGCCGATGGAATGCGCCAACCCGCACAGGAGGACAGCGCCAGCGGTAAGCCTTCCGGAAAGCATGGACTGCTATTTTACACGCACGGCCGGCGCTCGCCGCGTCAATAGGTTTTCCAATAGTCCCGCAAGCTTTCACGATCGGGGATGGGGAGGCGGCTCTCGACGGGGAGGAGGGCGGGAAAGGGAGCGTGCGGCTCGGTCTGATACCAGTAAGCGGTGGAGGCGTAGTCGGAAGCGTGGACGTTGCCATGGCCATGCTCGATGGTCACCTTGATCGACTTCTCGAACATTACGGGATCCTCGATGTGGAACCGGTACATCGTCCACTTGCCTGAATAGGGCGCCGGGCCACTGGTGGGTCCGCCGGCGTAGGAGACGCCGTGATAGGGCATCGGATTGAACCCGCCCGGATAGCCCCAGGCCGCGCAGAAGTAGTCCTCGGTGCCCGTGCCGACCAGCGAGGGCGTGGTTTCGCCATCGATGAAGATCATGTCGTCGCCTTCCCCGAACCAGCCGAAGTTGGGGATGGGGTTGGTGTGGTCGATGGAGAGGTTGCAGCCCACGTAGTGGCCGCGGCCCCTGGCTTCGAGCAGGACGTAGTTGTTCGCTCCGTCAAGGTTGACAACGTCATTGGCGCGAGCGGCGTTGGCGCGATCGGCGAGGTTCAATGAGACGTTGCGGGCCGGATTCTCACGGCGCCACATGGCGTGGAAACGCAGGGCTTCGTCCGGCAGCGAAGGATGCTCTTCGTAATCGACGTAGTAATAGAGGGACCCGAGGGGCTGCCGGCCCTGGTTCTCGATCTCGAGGCGCGCGCCGCGGGCGAAGGGCATGGGGAAGAAACAGTTCATGGCCGCGCGGGCCTGCGCTTCCACGCCGCCTCCCGTCACCATGTTCAGCGGTAGGGAGCTGTAATTGGAGACGCGGGCATGCCCCACGCCGAAGAAATCTCCGACGGGGGTTTCGATGCTGGGCGCGGATTCGCCATCCCACCAGGCGCGCAATACGATCCGCCTCAGGTAGTCAGGCTCGTTATCCGAGATCGTAATCCAGATGTGGTGGATGCACCCCGCGCCCCGGATATCGGCGATCACGGCGCCGCGGCCGGGTTCGACGCTGACGCGGTCGGCGTTCCTGCCCGTACGGTTCCAACTGGACGAGCGGCGGCGTCTGCCCGTTCGCGCCCAATAGAGCTGGCTGAGTCCTCCTGGGGCGGGCGCGCGGCCGGGCGCGACTCCCTGTTGGGCCAGAGCGGCCGGAGCGGCTCCGATTCCGAGGGCTCCAGCGAGGAAACGGCGGCGAGGATTGGAAGGATTGGTACCTGACATGGGTTATGGATACCACATCCCTCAGGGTCATACAGAGCCGTGACGGGCGCGCCGTGGGCGAGGCCCCGCATCAGCAGAGCGACGGGGGGCATGAGCCGGTGAGCCGCGACGAAGCCGCCATCCTCACAGCCGGCCCGCCGGTTCACTACAATGTCAGGCGTGACCCTTCGTTTGTTCGCCATTCTCGTCCCGGCGCTTCTGCAGGCGGCTCTTGTGCGGATCGAGGTTTCCGAGCGATCCCCGATTCTGAATGGACAGTCCTTCGGCAACGCCGGATCCTATGAGCGGGTGATCGGAAAGGCATACTTCGCCGTGGATCCGATGGCCGCCGCCAACCGTGATGTCGTCAATCTCAAGCTCGCGCCGCGCAACGGCAGAGGGCAGGTCGAGTTCCACGCCGATTTCGTGCTCTTCGTCCCCACGCGTCCGGAAAAGGGCAACGGGACGCTGTTATTCGAAGTATCCAATCGCGGCCGCAAGGGGCTTCTGCATACGTTCAGCCTGGGGAAGTCCTCGAACGATCCGCGGACGGCGGCCGAGTTCGGCGACGCACTGCTGTTGAAACAGGGGTTCACGCTGGCGTGGCTCGGATGGCAGTTCGATATCCCGCGCGAACCTCCGTTGATGAGCGTCACCGTGCCCATTGCGAAGAACCCCGACGGCTCGCCGATAGTGGGCGTGGTCCGTTCGGATTTTGTTCCCGATACGGCGATCACCTCGTTTTCGCTTGGTGACCGGCAGTTCTTTCCCTACCGCGCCATTGACAACGACTCTTCGGCGACGCTTACCGAGCGCAGCCTGGCGAACGGGCCGCGGCGCGTGATACCGCGGGGGCAGTGGAGCTTTACGGAAGATCGTGGCGCTGTACAGAAGCCTTCGGGGTTTGAAGCGGGCAAGATCTACGAAGTGGTCTATCATTCGCAGGATCCGCCCGTTGTGGGCCTGGGGATGGCGGGCATCCGCGACTTCATTTCCGCGTTGAAGGCGGGCCAGGCTCCGGCTCCGCTCGCGGCGTTCGCTCGAGGAGCGCGGCGCACTCTCGCGTTCGGGAGTTCTCAGAGCGGCCGCTTCCTGCGCACCTTTCTCTACCAGGGTTTCAATCGCGACGAGCAGGGACGGCGCGTCTTCGACGGGGTGTGGGCGAATGTAGCCGGCGGCGGGCGCGGCAATTTCAACCACCAGTTCGCGCAGCCTTCGCGCGACGCGCGGCCGTTCTTCAACTTCTACTACGCGACCGATATTTTTCCCTTCACCGACCTGAAGGAGAAGGACACGGTGACGGGGTTGGAAGGCGGCATCCTTGCGCGCGCGGAGCAAGACCATGTGGTTCCGAAGATTTTCTACACCAACTCGGCTTACGAGTATTACGGGCGCGCGGCGTCGCTGATCCACACGGCACTTGATGGATCGGCCGACGTGCCGCTTGCTGCCGGCACACGCCTGTATGTGATGGCGGGGGGGAATCACGGACCGGGCTCGATCCCTCCGGTGAGGAGCCACAATACCCGTTACCTCAACAACGGGAATGACTATCAATGGATCATGCGCGGCCTGCTGCTAGCGATGCAGCGCTGGATCGCGGATGACGCCGCGCCTCCGCCATCGGTGTATCCGCGCGTCGACCGGCACGAACTGGCCACCCTCGATCACGTACGCTATCCGGCCTTGCCGGGCGTCATCACCCCCAAGCGGATTCACGAAGTGTACCGCCTGGATTTTGGACCGGAGTTCCGTTCTCGCGGCATCGTGACGAACGAGCCTCCGAAGATGGGGCCGCCGTTCACGATTCTGTTGCCGCAGGTGGACGCGGATGGGAACGATATCGGCGGGTTGAAGACGCCGCAGGTGGCGGTACCGCTGGCGGCGCATACCGGATGGAATCTTCGCAGCCCCGCCATTGGAGCGGCGGACGAGCTTTGCAGCATGACGGGGTCCTATTTCCCGTTTTCGCGGCGCGTGGTCATCGAGCGCTACCACGACCGGGCGGCATACCTGGGGCGGATTCGGGCGGCCGCGCGCAAGCTGGTGGAAGGCGGCTATCTGCTCGAGGCCGATCTGCCGGCGATCGAGAAGCTTTCGGGCAGGGAATGGGATTTCGTGATGAGCCTGCCTTCGCCGTCCGGGGGCAGCCGGTAGAGGGGCCGAGGCCCGGCGTGTGATTACCGGCCGGTCCAATCGAGGTGCTTTTTCAGGAACTCGAAAGTGCCCACGCCGTGGATGGTGTGCGGCCCGTTAAAGAATTCGATCCGGGCTTTGCCGCCGAGTCCGGCTTTGTCATAGAAGCGCCGGACTTTGGCGAATTCGTAGGCGACCCATTCATCCGGCGCGACACCGTCATCGTGACCCCGCTCGACCATGAAAGGCCGCGGCGCCATGAGGCTTGCCAGTTCCGAATAGTTGACCGTATTGGCCAGGTTCCATTCGAGCATGTCGTATTCCTGCGTCAGCATGTAGCTGTAAGGAGACGTCACGCTGGTTGTCTTCCACACCCATTCGTTGAAATCCGCCGAGCAGATGGAAAGGGCGTAGCCGGTCAGGAGTGGAGGCACGCGCATGGCCGTCTTTCCGCCGTAGGAAAGGCCGTAGAATCCGATGCGCTTCGGGTCGATGAACGGAAGCGAGGAGAGCCATTCGAGGGTGCGCTGATGCTGGCCGAGGATGAAGGAAAACAGAGACAGCTTCAGCGGATGCGCCTTGCGCTGGATGAGGCGGAAGCGGTCCTGGCCGATATAGGGGTTCTGGGGTGAGTAGGTCACAAAGCCCTGCTCCGCCAGTTGCACGGCGAAGCGGTGGTAATAAGGGCTGTCGATTTTCGGATCGGCGGCATCCTGGGCGCGGCCTTCGAGTCCGTGCTGGCACACGACCACCGGCCGCCGCTCACCGGGTTGCAGGTTTTTGGGAACCAGCAGGATTCCATAGGCGAAGACATCCGGCCATACGTCGAGCATCACCTCGTAGCCGCGAAACTTCGGTTCGTCGTAAACGAGGCGGGTTCGCGCATTGACGGGCAGGGAGGGGTTGGGCAGGCGGCCGATCATTTCGCTCCAGACGCGATCGCGCGCGGCCTGGGATGGTTGGAAGGCCGCGCGCAGGGACGGGGAGCGCTCCACTGCCCGCTGCGTGAATGCCACCAGCGCGTCGAACTGTCTCTTCTGTCTGGGTTGCGGGTCGTAGGCCGCTCGCCGGCCGGTGGGGGGAGAACCGGGGGCACGCAGCGCTCCCTTGCCGAGCAATGCCCGCAGCGCGGCATCCGAGCCAGGCTGTGATGCGGTCTCCAGACGCAGCGAATCCGCACGTCCAAGGGCCGCGAAATGACGCCGGGCGCGGCCGGCTTCGGCTTCCACGGCGGCAAACGGAGGAGTGGCGAGGCGGCCGTTCGGCGTGGCTCCTCTTCGATCCGGCGATGGGGGCGGGGGACCGTCCACGCGCGGGTGGGGCGAAGCCTCGATCACCAGCCGCCGCGGAGCAATCAGCGAAGCGACATCCGCATCGCCGAACTCGCGCGTCAATCCCCAGACATCGCGATAGACGGGCTCGTTCCACAGATGCTCCCTCGGCTGGAAGTAGCCGCTGACGAGCGCGGCATCAACTCTGGTGTCGAGCGCGGCGCTGTAGAAGGCCACCAGCCCGCCTTCGCCATATCCGGCCACCACGACCGGCGCCCGGTGTTTCGCGTTCCCGCGCGCGAACCAATCGACGAGGGCCAGAGTCTTTTGAACTTCGTAGCCGATGATATGACGGCCCACCTGGAACGACATGCGGTAGAGGAATTCGCGGTGCGGCTGGTTCGTCATGCGGATTCCCGGGATGCCCGACCAGGTATCCTTTCGATTGATCAGCGCCGGAATCACTACGAGGCAACCGTTTTCCGCGAGGCGGCGGGCGAACTGCGCCGCCGGCGGGAGGCCCGGCGCAAGCCCGGCCAGCATTTCCGGGGTCCAATCCGCATCGGGCAGCGCCACCACGCGGGCGACGGGCGGAGCGGAGGGTTCGAGCAGCAGTCCCTCGGCGCGGACGCCGTCGAGCGCCGGCCAGCGCACGGCGTAGACGCGATATCCCGAGGCTTCGGCGATCAGAGCCGGCGTAGTGGTGGTGGCGTCGAGATCGAGCGAAGAAACCACCGGACGCGGATCCACGGCGCCGATCATCTGGCGGAGGTGAGAGCGGTTTGGTTCCACGGAGCGGGCGTAAGCCTCGATGGTGGAATAGTCCCGATGCCAGTAGGGCGAGCGTTTTTCCGCGGCCTGCGCGGTTTCGCGGTCGAGATAGCGGTGGATCCCCTCGACCATCTCGAGGGCCAGGTCGTCCTTGCGGACCAGCGTGGCGGTGCCGGGGATGACCTGCTGAGCGGGCAGCGGGCGCGCGGCCAGTAACAGCAGACAGACAGCCGGGATAGTCATCTTCAACGCCAGCATGCTGCCATGCTATCAGCAACGGATATGAGGCGCGGTATAGTTTGGAGCGGTATAGTCTGGAGGAGGATACAGCGACCATGACCAGCCGTGAGCGAGTGCTTTGCGCGCTAAGCGGAGGCACGCCGGACCGGGTTCCTTATTGCGAACTCGGCGTCGATGAGCCGGTGGTCCGCCAACTGCTCGGCGAATCCCTTTCCGAGCGGCCGTACGAATCGGGAGAGTGCGCGGACAACCCGGTGGAGTTGGAGAAGGCGCTATCCCGGGCGCTCGGGCGGGACAACATCAACCATAGCCTGCGGCCGCCCATCGCGGCCGCGAGGCACATAGGGGAGGGGAACCTGCTCTTTTACGGGGATGGGTACATCAAGAGCAGAGCGGACCTCGGCCGCCTTGAACTGCCCGATCCGGAGGGCGAAGCTTTTTATGCCACGGCGCGCGACTTTCTCGATGGCGGAGAAGATTTCGCCCGTTGCGCCAGTTGCCGTCTGGGCGTCTCGCCAGCCTATCTTTCGATGGGACAGGAGACCTTCTCACTGTCTCTCTATGACGATCCGGAGTTGGTGGATGAGATTCTGGGGCGGTATGCAACCTGGAGCGCGGCGGTGATGAGGCGCGTATGCGCCATGGGTTTCGACTTTGTTTGGACGGCGGACGATATTGCGTTCAAGAACGGACTGATGCTCTCTCCGAAGATGTTTCGCGAGCGGATACTGCCCCATCTGCGCAAGGTGGCCGAAAGCATCACGATTCCGTGGATATTTCACAGTGACGGGAACCTGTCGTCGGTGCTCGATGACCTGGCGGACCTGGGCATCACCGGGCTGCATCCGATCGAGCCAACGGCGATGGATATTCGCGCCTTGAAGCGCCGCTATGGAAAGCGCTTCTGTCTCTGCGGCAACGTCGACGTGCATCTGCTCGCGGCCGGCACGCCTTCGCAGGTGGAAGCCGAAGTCATGGGACTTCTGCGCGACGTGGCTCCCGGGGGCGGATACATTCTGAGCAGCGGGAACAGCCTTGCGGCGTATTGCCGCCTGGAGAACATCCGCGCCATGACAGGCGTGCTGCAACAGTATGGGAAGTATCCCATCGCCGTGCCGGCTCCGGTGGCCGGGGCAGGGTGATATCGTAAGCCGCATGCAGAGATCAAGCTACCGGGCGCGGGTGGTTGCCGGGCTCGGCTCCCTCGTCCTGATGATGCCCGTGTGCTCGCGGGCACAAACAAGGAGTGAGCCCGCGGGCGATATGCTGCGCGACTATCTGCAGCGGATCGCCATGGAACAACTTGCCGCGCGCAGGCAGCGGATCGCCTCCATCCGCACGGGGGCGCAGTTTGAGCAGCGGAAAGCCGAAGTGCGGAGGCAGTTGTTGAGCATGATGGGCGGGCTGCCCACCACGCGCGGCCCGCTCAACCTTCGCAGGACCGGGACTCTCCAGCGCGATGGCTATCGCGTCGAGAAGGTCATCTACGAGAGCCTTCCGAATTTCTTTGTCACGGCGAATCTCTATGTTCCGGAGACCGGGAAGCCGCCGTATCCGGCGATTCTCCACCCCACCGGCCACAGTCTCACGGCGAAGACCCGGGCGTTTTACCAGAGCATCAGTCTCGGCCTCGTGAAAAACGGCTTCGTCGTGCTCACGTATGATCCCACGGGACAGGGAGAGCGCCGCATATTTTATGACCGCGACCTGGGCGATTCAAAGGTTGGAGGCACTACGGTCGAGCACGAGATGGTGGGCATTCAGAGCCTGCTGGGGGGTGAGAGCATCGCGCGGTACATGGTATGGGACGGCATGCGCGGAATCGATCTGCTCGAGTCGCTTCCTTATGTGAATGGAAAGCGGATCGGGGTTGCCGGATGTTCGGGAGGGGGTACGCTGACCGCTTACATCGCGGCGCTCGATGCACGGGTGGCGGCCGCCGCTCCGGCCTGCTACATCACCGACTGGGAGGATCAGTTATTGGGCACCGGTCCGCAGGATGCCGAGCAGCAGTTTCCCGATCAGCTCAAAGCGGGACTGAATCACGCGGATCTGGTGGAGGCTTTCGCACCCAAGCCGTACCTGATCGCTTCGACCACCGAGGATTTCTTCCCCATTGGCGGGTCGCGCAAGGCATTCGCGGAAAGCAAACGTTTTTATGAGATGCTGGGGGCGGCCGATCGGATTTCGACATTCGTGGCTCCGGGCGGCCACGGCGTGCCACCTTCACAGCGGGAAGCGATCGAGAAGTGGATGAGCCACTGGTTGAAGGACGCGCCGGCGCGTTCTCCGGAACCGGCGTTTCGAACCGAGCAGGAGGAGGATCTGCTCTGTACGGTGTCGGGGCAACTGGCCACTTCGATCGGCGGCGACACGCCGAGCACGCTCAACGTGCGCAGGCTTTCGCGGATAACGCCGCCCCGGCCCCGGTTCCATTCGGCCAGGGACGTGGATGAGCTGCGGACTCGCATGAGGGAACAGATTGTCCGGCTCACCCGCTATGAACGATCGAAGAACCCGCTGAACAGCAGATCGCTTCCATCGACAGAGCGCGACGGCTACCGCCTCACGAGCCTCACCTATGAAACCGGTCCCGGACGCATCATTCCCGCCGTGCTTGCCGAACCGGTTCCGGAGCGGTCACGGAGGCGGACGGTCCTCTATCTGGACGAACGCGGCAAGTCCGCGGCGATGGCCAAAGGCGGCGACGTGGAGCAACTCACGCGCCTTGGATACACGGTGCTGGCCATCGATCCGTCGGGGACCGGCGAGGCGGCCAGCCGCTGGGATGGCTATTCGCAGACGTGGTTCGGGCAGGGCAAAGTCACATGGCTCGCCCTGATGGTGGGGAAGACCATGACCGGCCTGCGAATCGATGACATCCTGCGGGGAGTGGATCTGTTGGAGGAGAAGCATCTGCTCGAGGGCGGCAAGTGCGCCGCCTACGCCAGGGGCAACCTGGGCGCCGACCTGTTGCATGCCGCGGTGCTCGACGAGCGCATCTCGGCCGTAGGCATCGAGGGCGGTTTGCTCTCCTATGCCGCGGTTGCGCGCGCGCCGCTCCACCGGCGCGTCTTCGAGGCGGTGATTCCGGGCGTTCTGGGGAGATACGATCTCCCCGATCTCGCCGCCGCCATCGCTCCGCGCGCGCTTTCGATCACGAACGCGCGTTCGGCCATGGGCATGCCGGTTTTTCTGCGGGAGGCTCGCGCGGAGTATGAATATGCCGGGGCGGCATACGGCGCGATGGGGAAGCCGGAGCAGTTCCGAGTAGGCTTGCGCCGCGAGGATGAAGAAATTGCCGATGCTTTTCCGGTGTTGCGATAGCGGGCGGCTCCGCTCAGACGGCTTGTGACATAAGTCCTATTCACAGGGCTCTCTCCCATCTATGGTTGAGGGGAGAGAAAAATGAGCGAGACCATCGGCAACGGGGCGAATCGGGCGGCGGCGCAACCCATCGACACTCTGCGGCAGGAAAACGCCGCGCTGCGCGAACTGTTGGTGCGATTGCGGGCGCGCATGGCTTACGTTGCGGAGGATAGCGGCGAGGCCGCGGTTCTGTCGTGGCGGCAGGCGCTTGGCGAAGTGATGGATGCGGTTAGGCATCACGAGCGCAGAGAGCGGTTGCTGTTTGGGCGCATCGAGCGGCGCGGCATCGACGGGCCGGCCGGCGTGACGCGCGAAGGCGGGGAAATTCGGCAGTTGAGGGACCTGACGGAAGCGCTGGCACAGGCGGACGTTGATGAGGCGAGGCTGCTGGTGGAAGCCGGGGAGCGGGCCGCGAAAGCCATTGAGGAGATGATCGCCCGGGAAGAGGAGACCCTGTTCCCCGTTTGTCTCGACGCCTTCACGCCGGATGACTGGGCGGAGATCCGGGAAGGCTTGACGCGAGAGGGAAGTATTGCAGCGGGCGCGCCGGAGGAAATAGTGCGCCTTCCGACGGGGTGGTTGAGCCTGGCGCAGCTTACCGGCTTGTTCGACACACTACCGGTGGACCTCACTTACGTTGACGCCGGCGACCGGGTGGTTTTTTTCTCGGGAGGGAGGGGGCGGATTTTTTCGCGGAGCGAGGCGATTCTCGGGCGTAAGGTGCAGCAATGCCATCCGGCGGAGAGCCGGGAGGTGGTGAATCGGATTCTGGATGATTTCCGGCGGGGCCGGCAGAGCGTGGCGGAGTTCTGGATGGGTTTCCTGGGGAGGAAGGTGCACACGCGGTTTCTGGCGGTGCGGGACGAAGGAGGGGGATATCTTGGGACGCTCGAGATGACGCAGGACATCGGGCCGCTCCAGCGCTTGAGCGGTGAGCGCCGGTTACTCGAGTACGAGGGAGGGGCGGGGGTGGTTGAAGAAAAAAATGCGACGGAAAGGAGGAATGGAGGGATTGCGTCTTGACAGTTTTCTTGGATATAGTATACTTCTTCATGAAGAGATCAACAAATGCTTTCCGCCACGGTCCAGCATGCACTTAGAGCGCTTTCCGTGCTGGCCGGACTTCCCGACGGAACCTTCATTCTGGGCCGTGATTTGGCCAAGCAGGCGGGCATACCGGCGAACTATCTCTCGAAGATTCTGTGGACGTTGGGCGGCGCCGGATTCATCGATGCCACCCGTGGAAGCGGTGGCGGATACAGGCTGCAAAAGCGGCCGGAGGAGATCCATCTGGCCGACATTGTCGCGCTGTTCGAGCGCCACCGTATTTCGCGCGGGTGTCTGCTCGATTCGCAGAAACAATGCTCTGACTCGGATGCCTGCGCGGCGCACCGCGCCTGGCAGGCGGTGGGCGACGCGATGATCAGTTTTCTCGAGAACACGACACTGGCTGATATAGCGCCCCATCAGGAACGGAAGAACTGAGGCTGATTCTCATGACCTTTAAACTGCTACTTCATCGGATCGGGCCGGCATTTTATATTCCACTTATTTTTATTGCCGGCCCGATCGTCGCGCACGCGCAGGAGGCTGTGGACTTCTTCCGCGGGAACTGTACGAGTTGTCACACCATTGGAGGCGGCCGGCTGACGGGACCGGACCTCAAGGACGTTACGCAGAAGAAAGACCGCGCGTGGCTGGTGCAGTTTCTTCAGTCTCCGCAGGCAATGATAGACAAGGGCGATCCGTACGCCTTGAAGCTGAAGGAAGAGGCGCGCGATGTGGTGATGCCGAACATCAACGGCATGACGCCGGCGCTGGCGGAACTGCTGCTGACGATGATCGAGGCGGAATCGAAGCTGCCGAAGTCGCAATTCGCGGGGTTGCAAATCAGCGACCGTCCGTTCACCCAGCACGACATCGAGTTAGGCAAGGCGCTGTTCATGGGTGATAAGAGGCTGGCCAACGGGGGTCCGCCCTGCGTCACCTGCCACACGTTCAACGGGGCGGGAGGCTTCGGCGGCGGTCATCTTGGGCCCGATCTATCGAGGGCATACGAACGCCTGCAGGGAAGGAAAGCGATGGGCGCGTGGCTGTACGCTCCGGCCACGCCGACGATGAGTCTGACCTTCTCGAAGAAGGCGCTGAAGGCGGAAGAGATTCTGCCGCTGCTGGCGCTGTTTGAAGACACCGCGCGATCCGGCGCGGAGGACAACCGCACCGGACTGGCCGGCTTTTTCGCCATGGGTTTCCTGGTGGCGATATTGTTGCTGGCGCTGTTCGCGGTGATATGGAAGGCCCGGTTCCGAGCGGTTCGCGACCCGCTGGTGCAAATGAGCGCGCGTAAAGTATTGGGAGGCCGATCGTGAAAAACAACGGCTCGTTGATCTGGATTAAAGACGAGAGCAACCCCGCGCAGCGCGGGTGGGAAGAGTTTTACCGCAACCGCTGGCAGCATGACAAGGTCATCCGCAGCACGCACGGAGTGAACTGCACGGGCGGATGTTCCTGGAACATCTATGTCAAGGACGGGATCGTCACCTGGGAGATGCAGGCGACCGACTACCCGATGCTCGAGTCAGGGTTGCCGCCCTACGAGCCTCGCGGGTGCCAGCGCGGCATTTCATACTCATGGTATCTGTACAGCCCGCTGCGGGTGAAGTATCCCTACGTGCGCGGAGCGCTGCTCGATCTGTGGAAGAGCGCGCGGGCGGCGCATGAAGATCCGGTGGAGGCATGGCGGAGCCTGGTGGAGGATCCCGAGAAGCGCCAGCGCTGGCAGAAGGCGCGCGGCAAGGGCGGATTCCGCCGCTTCGATTGGGACACCGCGCTCGAGATCATCGCGGCGTCGAACGTGTACACGGCGAAGAAGTACGGTCCGGACCGCATCGCGGGTTTCTCGCCGATTCCGGCGATGTCGATGATCAGCTTCGCTTCCGGCTCGCGTTATCTGCAACTGATCGGCGGCGTGCTGCTGTCGTTCTACGACTGGTACAGCGACCTGCCGCCGGCATCGCCGGAGGTGTGGGGCGAGCAGACCGACGCCCACGAGTCGGCCGACTGGTACAACGCGAAACTGCTGGCGGTCATGGGATCGAACCTGAACATGACGCGGACGCCCGATTGCCACTTCGCGGCCGAATCCCGGCACAACGGGACGAAGATGTGGGTGTTTGCGCCGGACTTCAGCCAGGTGGCCAAGTACGCCGATGAATGGATTCCGGTGAACGCCGGCCAGGACGCGGCGTGGTGGATGGCGGTGAATCATGTTTTGTTGAAGGAGTTCCATCACGATAAGCCAGAGCCGTACTTCATCGACTACACGAAGAAGTATACGGACGCGCCATACCTGGTCGAGTTGAAGCAGGACGGCAACGTCTGGCGCGCGGGCCAGATGCTGCGCGCCAACCGTATGGCCGGCTATACGGACGTAGAGAACGGCGACTGGAAGTTCCTGATGTGGGACGAAGCCGAACAGCGGGTGAAAATGCCGATGGGTTCGAGCGGGTTCCGGTGGCAGCGCGATAAGGGACAGTGGAACCTGTTGTTGCGGGACGGCCTTGACGGGACGGACATACAGCCGGCGCTGACGCTGCTTGGCGGCGAATCGGCCCCGGTGGTTTTCGACGATTTCGGGGCGGCGAAATCGATCGAGCGCCATGTGCCGGTGAAGCGGCTGACGACGGTCAATGGCGAGACGGTTACGGTGACCACGGTCTATGACCTGCTGATGGGGCAATTCGGCGTGCCTCGCGGTCTCGAGGGCGCTTACCCGGCGTCCTACGACGAGGAAGACAAGCCCTACACGCCCGCCTGGAGCGAGCGTTACACGGGCATGGGACGAGAGACGCTGATCCGCTTCGCGCGCGAGTGGGGCAATACGGCGCACTTTACGAAGGGCAAGTGCACGGTGATCATCGGAGCGGGCATCAACCACTGGTATCACAACAACCTGATGTACCGCGCTCCGATTTACGCGCTGATGTTCTGCGGCTGCGTGGGTGTGAACGGCGGCGGCCTGGCGCACTACGTGGGGCAGGAAAAACTGGCTCCGGGCGAATCGTGGGCTTCGATCGCGTTCGGGCGGGACTGGTATCCGGCGGCGCGGTTGCAGAATGCGCCGAGCTGGCACTACATGAACACCGACCAGTGGCGCTATGAGCGGCAGTTCACGGACTACCACACGGTGCCGCAGCATCAACGGCCGGATTCGGTGGCCACCGGCCATACGGCGGATTTGCAGGTGAAGGCGGTGCGGAACGGCTGGCTGCCGTTTTATCCACAGTTCAACCGCAACCCGGTGGAACTGGCGGACGAGGCGCGCGCGCAGGGCGCGAAGACCGATGAAGAGATCGTCTCCTGGACAGTGGACGCGTTGAAGCAGCGGCGGTTGCGTTTCTCGGTCGAGAACCCGGATGCCGAGGAAAACTGGCCCCGCATGTGGTACATCTGGCGCGGCAACGCGCTGATGGCTTCCTCGAAAGGCCACGAGTATTTCCTGAAGCACTACCTGGGGACACACAACAACCTGATTGCCAAGGAACTGGCCGAGGATTCGGTGAAGGAAGTGGAATGGCATAAGACCGCGCCGATAGGGAAGATGGATCTGGTTGTCGATCTCAACTTCCGCATGGACACTTCGGCGCTGTATTCGGATATCGTGCTGCCGGCGGCGACCTGGTATGAGAAGGCCGACCTGAACTCGACGGACATGCACAGCTTCATCCATCCGCTGTCGGCGGCGGTGCCGCCGTGCTGGGAATCGAAGACCGACTGGCAGATTTTCCGGGCGATCTCGCGTAAGTTCTCCGAACTGGCTCCGAAGCATTTTCCGGGCCTGGTGGAGGATTTGGTGGCAAGTCCGCTGGCGCATGACTCCTCGGCGGAGATCGCGCAGACGAAGATCGCCGAGTGGACCAAGGGAGAGGTCGAGGCGATCCCGGGCAAGACGATGCCGGGCTTGAAGATCGTCCGGCGCGACTACAAGAACATCTATAACCAGTACATCTCCTTCGGGCCACTGGCGCGCGATAACGGGCTGGGCGCGCACGGGACACACTATGCGATCAAGGACTTCTACGAACAGGCGCTGAAGGAAGTGCCCACGGTGGAGTTCGACAACGGCAGGTATGTCTCGATCTACGAGGACGAACAGGCGGCGAACACCGTGTTGCGGTTTGCCTCGGTGACCAACGGCGAGCTATCCTACCGCTCCTACCAGAACATGGAACAGAAGACGGGGGTTCCACTGGCGCACCTGGTGGAGAAAGCGCGCGCGCTGCGCGCCGACTACAAGACGCTCCAGACGCGGCCGTTCCGGCTGTTGAACAGCCCGATGTGGTCGGGACTGACCGAGAACGGGCGGGCGTACTCGCCGTTCAGCTACAACGTGGAGTGCATGGTTCCGTGGCGGACGCTGACGGGGCGCCAGCACTTTTACCTGGACCATCCGGGTTATATCGACTTCGGGGAGCACTTGCCGTGCTACAAGCCGAAGCCGCTGCCGCAGGATTACGCCGACCTGCGGTTCACCACGGAGAAGAACGAATCGCTGATGTTGAACTACCTGACGCCGCACGGCAAGTGGCACATCCACTCGACCTATGGCGACAACCAGCGCATGACCACACTCTCGCGAGGGGTGGAGCCGTTCTGGATGAACGACCACGACGCGGCTTCGATCGGAATCGTGGACAACGACTGGGTGGAGGTACACAACGATAACGGCGTGGTGGTGACGCGCGCGGCTGTCAGCGCGCGCATCCCGCGAGGCATCTGTATCCAGTATCACTCGCCCGAGCGGACGTATTCGGTTCCGAAGTCGCCGCTACGCGGATACCGCCGGGCCGGCGGGCACAACAGCCTGACGCGCGTGCGGTTGAAGCCGAATCTGATGATGGGAGGCTACGGGCAGTTCACCTTCCATTTGAATTATTGGGGTCCGACGGGCGTAAACCGCGATACCCACGTGATGGTACGCAAGCTGTCGGATCTGCGCTGGTAGAGGAAAGGAAGAGCTATGGACGTTCGCGCTCAAATGTCGATGGTGTTCCACCTGGACAAGTGCATCGGGTGCCACACCTGCAGCATCGCCTGCAAGAACATCTGGACGGACCGTAAAGGTACCGAGTACATGTGGTGGAACAACGTCGAGACGAAGCCCGGCACGGGCTACCCGACGGCGTGGGAAGACCAGGAGAAATACCACGGCGGCTGGGTTG
This sequence comes from Bryobacteraceae bacterium, assembly GCA_019187195.1. Taxonomy (GTDB): domain Bacteria; phylum Acidobacteriota; class Terriglobia; order Bryobacterales; family Bryobacteraceae; genus CADEFT01. Next base: position 115,728 of record JABAQT010000002.1, on the reverse strand, counting down.
TCGAGGACGGCAATCTGCACTTGCGATCGACCAGCAAGACCCAGACGGTGTTCAACATCTTCCACAATCCGCACCAGCCGTCGATGGACGACTATTACGAGCCGTGGACGTATGATTACCAACACCTGTTCAACGCGCCGGAAGGACCGGACCAGCCGACCGCCGTGCCGCTTTCGATGGTGACGGGGGACCTGATCCAGATCAAGGCGGGACCGAACTGGGACGACGACATGGGCGGGTCTCCGGTCTACGCGGAGAACGATCCGAACCTGGCGAAGTTGAACCCGGAGCAGCGCGCGCAGATGTTCGCGGTGCAGCGGCTGATGTTCTTCTACCTGCCGCGCATCTGCAACCACTGTCTGAACCCGGCTTGCGTCGCATCGTGCCCGTCGGGCGCGCTGCACAAGCGGGGCGAGGACGGCATCGTGCTGGTGGACCAGAAACGCTGCCGCGGATGGCGAGCCTGCATTGCGGCATGCCCGTACAAGAAGATGTACTACAACTGGCAGACGGGCAAGTCCGAAAAGTGCATCCTCTGCTACCCGCGTCTCGAGACGGGGCAGGCACCGGCGTGCTTCCACTCGTGCGTCGGACGGATCCGCTACCTGGGGGTGGTGCTCTACGACGCGGAGCGGATTCGCGAGGTGGCCGGGCTTCCGCAGGACGAATTGATCGAAGCGCAACGCTCGCTGATTCTCGATCCGCACGACCCGGCGGTGATGGCCGCGGCGCGGCACAACGGGGTTCACGACGCGGTGGTGGAATCCGCGCAGAAATCACCGACGTACCGCTTTGTCAAAGACTGGAAGATCGCGCTTCCGTTGCACGCCGAGTACCGGACGCTGCCGATGCTGTTCTACGTGCCGCCGATGGCTCCGGTCATGGCGCAGAAGACGGGGTCGACGGTGGACAACATTTCGGACGATCTGTTCCACGATATCGACGAGGCGCGCGCGCCCATCGAGTACATGGCCTCGATGTTCGGGGCGGGCAATTCGGGCAAGGTGCGCTACGCGCTGCGCAAGCAGAAGGCGGTTCGCTGGTACCGGCGGGCGCTCACGGTCGGCGACGTAGACATGGCCACGGCGGAGCGGATGCTGCGGGAAGCCGACTGCTCGCCGGCCGAGGCGGATGCGATCTACAGACTGACATCGCTGTGCACCTTCGAGGACCGGTTCGTGATTCCACCGATGCATCGCGAGCAGGCGGTGGAGATGCTCGAGGATCCGCTGGCCCACAAGCAGGGTGTCGGATTCGGCTTCATGGAAGGACCAAGGAGGGGGCTATGAACCTGTCGCGGTGGGCTGCCCTGCTGGCGTATCCATCGAAGGACTACCACGCGTCGGCCCGCGCGTGCCTCGCCGCCGCTCCATCGGCGGAGATGGAGGAGTTCCTGCGAACCATCGACGGACTGCCGGTGGAAGCGCTGCAGGAGCTTTTCACGCAGACCTTTGATTGGAATCCCGAGACGACACTCGACATCGGCTGGCATCTTTTCGGCGAGAACTACGATCGCGGGGACTTTCTGGTGCAGTTGCGGAGCGCGCTGAGAGCCCACGAGGTGCCGGAATCGCAAGAACTGCCTGACCACTTTTCCCATGTGTTGCAACTGATTGACCGTATGCCGGAAGAGGAACGGACGGACCTTGTCCGCAAGCACGCGCTGCCCGCGATCGGGAAATTGCGGGAGGGCCTGGCCAAGACGGAGAGTCCGTTTCTACCGCTGGTGGTTGCCCTCAACAAGGAGATTGCGGAACTCGTGCCGGAAACCGTTCCGGCGGGAGAAAAGTCATGAATAATCTAACAGCCTATTTCTACGGAGTCTTTTTTATTGCTCTGCCGTATGTGTCGCTGGTCACGTTCTTCCTGATGACGATTGTGCGGTACCGGACGGGCGCATTCACGTATTCGAGTCTTTCGAGCCAATTTCTCGAAAACCGGCAGCATTTCTGGGCGCTGATGCCTTTCCATTATGGAATTCTGACGGTTCTCGGGATGCACATTGCCGCTTTTCTGATTCCTCGCGAGGTGGAGTGGTGGGCGAGGATTCCGCTGCGGCTGTGGGTGATGGAAATCGGCATGCTGGCGGCGGGGCTGCTGACGCTGGCCGGGTTGGTGGCCGCGATGGCGCGGCGCCGCACGAACCATAAGATCGCGATCGTAACATCGCCCGCCGACTGGGTCGTCCTCGGGCTCCTGCTCCTGCAAGTGCTCTCCGGGATAGGGATAGCGATGATGTATCCGTGGGGGTCTTCATGGTTCGCCATCGCGGTGACGCCCTACCTGTGGTCGGTTGCGAAGCTGAACCCGAACATGGCCGTGGTTTCGGTGATGCCGGGGCTGATTCAGTTTCATATCGTCAACGCTTTTCTGCTCATTGGGTTCTTCCCCTTCACGCGGCTCGTCCACATTCTGGTAGCGCCGAATCCCTACCTGTGGCGCCGGCCTCAGGTGGTTCGCTGGTACCGGCGGCCCGCGGCGGCGAAGAGTTAGGAGCGCGGCGATGACACGGACCTTACGCGGCACACCGTCACAAGGCCTGTGGGCGGCGACTTTAGGCTTCTTCTTTGGTTTCGCGGCGGTGGCGCTGTTCGGACCGACGGCGACGCGATTCCAACAGGTGATGGAGCTGAGCCCCATGGCGGTGGGCTTCCTGATCGCGATGCCCGCGCTTTCGGGGTCGCTGTTGCGCATCCCGTTCGCGGCGTGGGTGGAGACCACGGGGGGGCGGAAGCCGTTCCTGGTGCTGATGTGCCTGTCGTTGATCGGCATGTCCGGCCTGACGGCGGTGGCGCTATGGGTCTATCCGGATCATCTGACGGCGGCGTGGTATCCGGCGCTGCTGCTGCTGGGGTTGTTCTGCGGGTGCGGCATCGCCACGTTTTCAGTGGGCATCAGCCAGGTTTCCTACTGGCACAGGCAGAGGCAGCAGGGGCGCGCGCTGGCGATTTACGGTGGGTTGGGGAACATCGCGCCCGGTATATTCACGTTCGTGCTGCCCTTCGTGCTGATGAAATGGGGCCTGGGCGTCTCCTATGTGGCGTGGTTTCTGATGCTGGTGGCGGGGACCGTGCTGTATGCCTTGCTTGGCCGGAACTCGTGGTATTTCCAGTTGCGGCAGCGGGGCGTTCCCGAGGCGGAGGCGCGCCGCGAGTCGGCCGCGCTCGGCCAGGAGTTGTTTCCGGCGCGCAATCTTGCGGAGAGCCTACGCGAGTCGGCGCGATGCTCGAAGACATGGGCGCTGGTGTGCATCTATTTCACAACATTCGGCGGATTCATTGCGCTCACCGCATGGCTGCCCACTTACTACACGCAATATTTCGGTCTTTCCCCGCTGCTGGCGGGCGGCTTGGCCGGCCTGTTCTCCTTGCTCACATCGCTGATCCGCGTGGGTGGCGGCATACTGGCCGATAAACTGCGCGAGGGCGGCGAGAACACCGCCGTGCTGGCGCTTCTGATTCTGCTTTCCGGGACGCTGGTGATGATCAGCGCGACTCGATATGAGATGGCGCTTCCGGGGGAGGTTCTGATGGCGTTCGGCATGGGGGTGACCAACGCGGCGGTGTTCAAGATGGTGCCGCAGGCGGTTCCGAAAGCGGTGGGGGGCGCGTCGGGGTGGGTCGGCGGATTGGGGGCATTTGGCGGATTCGTATTGCCTCCCATCCTGGCCTTCGCCGTGCGGGACCTGGGGAAGGCGGGGTACGCCATCGGATTTATCGTATTCGTATTTCTTACATTACTATCGCTGACCATGACTTGGATTCTTAAATATTCCGGTGAGGCGGCGCCGGCCGCGGCCGCGCCCGCCGAACCTCCCAAGACGCTGGTGACCCACTGATATGAACACCCGCATTGCTACTATCGTTCTGGCCATCGGACTCGGCGTTTCCTGCATTCTGCTCGCCACGCGGATTGGAAAACTGCACCTGCCTGGCAACCAGCAGGGGTATGCGCCGGCGCAGCCGATCGCCTATTCTCACCTGTTGCACGCGGGGGAGATGCAGATCCCCTGCCTTTATTGCCACTACCCGGCTCAGACCAGCCGGCATGCCGGGGTTCCTCCGGCGAGCCTGTGCATGAACTGCCACCGGGAGGTGACAGCGTCGCTTGGCGCGATGCATGCCGAAGACGAACTCGCCACCAAGGAAAATCGAAAGCCGAGGCGGATCGTCTCTCCGGAGTTGCAGAAGTTGTATGACGCGCTGGCGCTCGACGCGAATTTGCAACCCGATCCGGGCAAGAAGGAACAACCGATCGCCTGGAACCGGGTGCACTCGCTGCCTTCGTTTGTCTATTTCGACCATCGCGCGCATGTGCGGGTGAACGTCGCCTGCCAGCAATGCCACGGGCCGGTGGAGACGATGAAGCGGGTTCGCCAGTATTCGGATCTGAGCATGGGTTGGTGCGTGAACTGCCATCGCCAGGCGACCAAGGAAGGCGTGGCGGGCATAAGCGTGCACGCCTCGACGGACTGCTCGACCTGTCACTTTTAAAAGGATTAGATCATGCCTGATAGACTTTGGCGCAGCTTGGATGAGTGGCAGGCTGCCTCCGAACCGGACGGCGCTGAGTTCCACGAGACTCCTATCGGAATCGAAGCCGGTCCGGACCGCCGCGGTTTTTTGAAGGCCGTAGGCTTCAGTTTCGGGTCGGCGGCGCTGGCCGGATGCAGCCGCACGGTTCCGAAGATCGAGCCGAACCTGATTCAACCGGAGGGGTTCATACCCGGGCGATCGGTTTACTACGCCTCGACATGCCTCGCCTGCGCCGCGGCCTGCGGCACGCTGGTGAAGGTCCGGGACGGGCGGCCGATCAAACTGGAAGGGAATCCCGACCATCCGGTTTCGCGGGGCGGTTTGTGCGCCGTGGGTCAAGCTTCGATTCTCGGGCTTTACGACCGCCAGCGTGTGGCGCAGCCGCTGCTCGATGGCAAGCCCGCGGAGTGGGAACAGGCTGATAAATTCGTACTGGCCCGTCTTGACGAGGCCAGGAAGAACGGAAGCGCAGTGCGTCTGCTCACCGGAACCCTGCATGGCCCGACGGAATCGGCATGGATCCGCCGTTTTCTCGAAGGCTTTCGCAACGCCCGGCACGTGGAATACGACGCCCTGTCCGCGTCGGCGATTCTCGACGCGCATGAGCGGACGCACGGCGCGCGAATCCTGCCGCGCTACCGGTTCGACAAAGCGGACGTGATCGTGTCGATCGACGCCGATTTTCTCGGAACGTGGATCTCGCCGGTCGAGTTCGCGCGCGGCTACTCGGATTCGCGCGACCCGGGCGGGACGCGCTACGCCTGGCACGCCCAGGTGGAGTCGCGGATGTCGCTCACGGGGACGAAGGCGGACCGGCGGGTGTTGCTCAGCCCCGGCGAGATGGGACGGTTTGTGAGCGATCTGGCCGAGGCGGTTCGAACCGGCAGTTCGAGCCGCGCGGAAGTGGCGGAATGCGCCAAGCGGCTGCGGGAAGCCCGCGGGAGCGGGCTGGTCATCTCGGGAAGCCAGGACGTGGCCACGCAGGCGTTGGTGAACCGGATCAATGAAGAACTCGGCAACTACGGGACCGTACTCGAGACGGACCGCTCCAGCCGGCAGCGGCGCGGCGATGACCGCGCGCTCGAGAACCTGATGGCCGAACTGCGCGACGGCCGCGTGGATGTGTTGATTGTCGCGGGCGCGAACCCGGTATTCGAACTGCCGGGCGGGGACGCGGTGGGGAAGGCGAAACTGCTGGTGGTTCACGCCGAGCGGTTGGACGAGACGGCGGCCAAGGCGCATGTGGTTTCCGCGGCGTCGCACACACTCGAATCATGGGGCGACGCCGAACCGGTGGATGGAACGGCAAGCCTGGTGCAGCCCTGTCTGCGGCCGCTGTTCCGGACAAGAGCCTGGGTGGAGACGCTGGCCGCGTGGTCCGGAAAGCCGAGCCCCGTGCTGGACATGGTGCGCGACCACTGGCAGAAGGAGATCTTCCCGAGAACGAAATCCGGGCTCGCATTTGACCGGTTCTGGGAGAAGACCCTGCAGGATGGTTTCGCGCAGTACGAACCGGCGGCGCGCGCCAAGACCGCCGGTGTACGCGAGGCGGCGGCTTCCCAGGGAGGCGAGACCACGCGGCAGGAAGGCTTTGACTTGGTGCTCTACGCCAAACCGGCTCTGTTTGAAGGCCGCCATGCTTACAACCCGTGGCTTCAGGAAGTGCCGGATCCGGTGACCAAGGTGGCATGGGACAACTATGCGTGTTTGGCTCCCGGAGCGGCGGCGAAGATGGGCGTGGCAATGGGCGACGTGGTGCGCGTCGAGTGCGGCGGGCAGACGTTTGAGCTTCCCGCTCTCGTGCAGCCAGGCCAGCATGAAGAAACCGTGGCGGTGGCGCTGGGCTTCGGCAGCCGGCTGTCGGCGCGGTTTGCAAAGGCCGGACCCGAGTGGATTGAAGCGCGGCCGACCTTGAACGAGAAGGGGTTGGTGGGGCTCAACGCGGCTCCACTGCTGACGCTCGAAAGGGGAGCGCTCCGCTATTCCCGCGGGGGAGCGAAGGTCACCAGGACCGGGAAGCACACGGACCTTGCTTGCACGCAGGAGCATCATTCGCTCTCCGTACCCGAGCGGCTCAAGCCGGCGGGCAGCGGCCCACGGCCTATCGTGCAGGAAACGACGCTGGTCCAGGTGCGGGAGCACCCGGGCCCATTGAAAGAGGCGCCGCGGCCGGAGTTGTGGCCGCCCGATCATACGTACCCCGTTCACCGGTGGGCGATGGTGATCGATCTCAATGCCTGCACCGGGTGCTCGGCGTGCGTGGTCGCCTGCCAGGCGGAGAACAATATTCCGGTTGTGGGGAAGGACGAGATGCGGCGGAAGCGGGAGATGCACTGGATGCGCATCGACCGCTACTATTCGGGCTCTCCGGAGAACCCCCGGGTGGCGCACCAGCCGATGTTCTGCCAGCAGTGCGATCACGCGCCGTGCGAAACGGTTTGTCCGGTGCTGGCCACTTCGCACAGTGACGAGGGACTGAACCAGCAAACTTACAACCGCTGCGTGGGCACGCGCTACTGCGCCAACAACTGTCCATACAAAGTCCGGCGTTTCAACTGGTTTGCATACTCCCGCGAGGACCGCATGGCGAACCTGGCATTGAATCCCGACGTCACGGTCCGCAGCCGCGGGGTGATGGAGAAGTGCACATTTTGTGTGCAGCGGATTCAGGACGGGAAGATGATCGCCAAGACGGAAGGCCGGCCGGTGAGGGACGGCGATATACTGACGGCCTGCCAGCAGACGTGCCCGGCGAAAGCAATCACTTTCGGGGACTTGAGAGACCGGGAGAGCGAGGTATCGCGCCTGATGGAAAACGGGCGGCGCTTCCGGGTGCTCGAAGAGATCAACGTGCGTCCCGCGGTGGGATATCTCAAGATCATCCGGCCCGAGGGAACCGTGGACGGGGAGAAAGAGAATGGCTGATATTGCGTTGAGTCCGCCCCTTGTGACGGGGCATAAGAGTCTGTCGGATGTCACCGGCGACGTGTGCCGGCCGATGGAGCGGCGGCCCGGAGCGGCATGGTGGGCGGCGTTCCTGGTGGCGTTCTCCATGCTGTCGCTCGGCATGGCGGCTATCGGCTACGAAATCGCCACGGGAGTCGGCACCTGGGGACTGAACACCACGGTCGGCTGGGCGTTCGACATCACGAATTTCGTGTTCTGGATCGGTATCGGCCACGCGGGGACGCTGATCTCGGCGATTCTGTTTCTGTTCCGGCAACGGTGGCGGACGGGCGTCAACCGGGCGGCGGAGGCGATGACGCTGTTCGCCGTGATGTGCGCGGGGCTATTTCCGGTGATCCACATGGGGCGTCCATGGTTTGCTTATTGGATATTCCCGTATCCCAACTTCCGCGGGTCGTTGTGGATCAACTTCCGCTCGCCGCTCGCCTGGGACGCGTTCGCGATTTCGACCTATTTCATCATTTCGGCCACTTTCTGGTATGTGGGTCTGATTCCGGACCTGGCGACGATTCGCGACCGGGCGCAACCGGGCCTGCGGAAGCAGATATTCTCCATCCTGAGTCTTGGCTGGAATGGCGCTTACAAGACGTGGAACCGTTACGAGATGGTATACCTGCTGCTGGCGGGTCTCGCCACGCCGCTGGTGGTTTCCGTGCACACCATTGTCAGTTGGGACTTCGCCACGGCGGTGATTCCCGGGTGGCACGCGACCATCTTTCCTCCCTACTTCGTCGCCGGGGCCATCTTTTCAGGAATGGCGATGGTGTTGACGCTGATGATCATCGCGCGCAAGACGATGGGTCTTGAAGCGTACATCAACCTGCGCCATCTCGACGTGATGTCGAAGCTGATCATCGCCACGGGCAGCATAGTCGGGCTGGCCTATATCACGGAGTTTTTCACGGCCCAATACAGCAACAACCGCTACGAGCAGTTTGTTTTTCTCAACCGCGCGGGGGGGCCGTTCGCCTGGGCTTACTGGACGATGATCACCTGCAATGTAATTACGCCGCAGGTCTTGTGGTTCCGGAAGATCCGGCACAGTTGGACGATGGTCTTCATCATCACGATCTTTGTCAACATCGGCATGTGGTTCGAACGCTTCGTCATTATCGTGACGTCGCTGCATCGCGACTATCTGCCGGCCAGTTGGGCCAGTTACCGGCCCACGTCGATCGAGATCGCGATTCTGATCGGCAGCTTCGGACTCTTCTTCACGCTGTTTCTCATCTTCTGCCGGGTGTTGCCCGTAATTGCGATGGCTGAGATCAAAGGGGTGCTGAAGCACGGTCACGGGGAGGCGCACTGATGACTCAATTTCAGTTGATGGGCATTTTCGATGATGAGACGGCGCTGATCGGCGCCATCAAGGATGCCCGCGAACAGCGGTTGCGGATCGTGGAAGTATACTCGCCCTATGCGGTGCATGGCCTCGAGCGCGTGCTGGGCCTGAAGCGGTCGCGCCTGGCGCTGGTGTGTCTGCTTGCTGGGGCCACGGGAGCGGTGCTCAAGATGTGGTTTGAAATCTGGACGGCCGCCATCGACTGGCCGGTGGACGTGGGCGGCAAGCCGTGGAACTCGCTGCCGGCCTTTGTCCCGATTACTTTCGAAGTGATGGTGCTGTTTGCCGGCCTGTTTACGGTCGCCGCGCTCCTGATGGTGTCGCGTTTGTGGCCGGGTAGGAGAGCCAAGCTGGTTCATCCCCGGGTCACTGATGACCGCTTTGCCCTCATCATCGAGGAGACGGACGCGGCGTTCGACGTGGCGCGTGTACGGCGGTTGCTCGAGTCTCACGGGGCGGTGGAGGTGACGGAAATGCTGACCGAGGAGGTGCCCGCTTGAGCGCGAAGATCAACTGGACGCTGGCGGCGCTGTTCGCGCTGACGATGGCCGCCAACTTTGTGGTGCGGCCCGATCCTGACGTGCCGAATATCGACTATCTTCCGGATATGGCGCACTCGGCGGCTTATGCCTCGTTCTCACCGAATCCGATTCTGCCGGAAGGGAAGACCATGCAACCCCCGGTTCCGGGTACACTTCCGCGCGGGTTCACGCCGCTTCATTATCAGGCGACTCCGGAAGATGCGTTGCGGGCGGGGGCCGAGTTGAAGAATCCTCTCGATCCGGAGAAAGCGAAGGCCAGGGGTACGGTGGTCTATCAGAATTTCTGCACGCCGTGTCATGGCGGATCGATGCGTGGCGATGGGGCGGTAGCGATGCACGGCTTCCCGGCTCCGCCGAACCTGAAGGGCGAGAACAGCGTGAAGCTGACCGAGGGCCAGATGTTTCACATTGTGACATTCGGCCAGAAGAAGATGCCGGGCTATGCCACGCAGTTGACGCCGGAGGACCGCTGGAGCGTAATCGCATACGTGAAGGCGGCGCAGAAAGAGACTACGGCGGCAGCGCCGGCACCCGTGCCGCCTTCTGGAGCGCCGGCCGAGGCGGCTCCGGCCCCGGTGGCGGGGCAGACGCCGGCGGCGCAGGAGGTGAAAAAATGAGCGGCTACGAATTCAGCTATCAACCCCCGAGGAAGCTGCTGCGGGTACTGTTCGCATTGACTGGAATCGGCGCGCTTTCATGGTTCGCCGGCCTGGCCCTGGCTCCGGAGCGAGCATGGGGCAGCCTGCTGATGGTTTCGTTCTGGCTGCTCTCGATGGGGCTGGCCGGAGGGCTGTTCGTGGGGCTGCAGTATGTATGCGGGGCAGGGTGGGCCGTCTCCTTCCGGCGGGTTCCCGAGGCGATGATCGCGGCTACACCGGTGGGCGCGGCGGGACTGCTGGCCGTTTTCCTGTTCCACCCTGAGTTGTATCCCTGGATAGCCCACCATGGCGAAGCGAGCGGGTTTCATGCGTTCTGGCTGAGCCGTCCCTTCTTCCTGCTTCGGGTGGTTATCTACTTTGTTCTGTGGTTCGGTTTCTCGTGGTACCTGGTCCGCAACTCCCGCCGCCAGGACGAGGAGGGCGGACTGGTCTACCGGCGGCGCAACATTCTGGCCTCGGCCATTTATATGTACGTTTTTGCGTTATCCTACTGGCTTGCCAGCGTGGACTGGATCATGTCACTCGAGCCGGAGTGGACGAGCACCATTTTTGGAATTTACCACTACTCGGGGATGTTCGTCGCGGGAGTGGCGGCGATCATTCTGCTGATCCTGTGGTTGAAGCCGAGATCGCCTCTTGGCGATTTCGTGAACCAGGAGCACCTGCACGATCTGGGCAAGCTGCTGTTTGCTTTCAGCACGTTCTGGATGTATATCTTCTTCAGCCAGTACATGCTCATCTGGTACGCGAACATGACGGAAGAGAGCATGTATTACATCCTGAGACAGCAGGGAGTGCTCGGCGTGCTGTTCCTGATCAACATCGGGCTGAACTGGGGAGTGCCGTTCCTGATTCTCCTGTCGAGCGCCGCCAAGCGGACTCCAGCGGTGCTGGCTTCGATGGCGATCCTGGTGCTGCTGGGCCGGTGGCTTGACCTCTACCTGATGGTGTTGCCGCCCGCCACTCACGGCAAGGTGACTCTACCATGGATGGAATTCGGAATGATGCTGGGAGCGATGGCGCTGTTCGTATTGACGTTCCTGGCGTGGTTCCGGCGCGTGCCGCAGGTGCCGGTGCAGGATCCGCTGCTTGCTCAGAGCCTGAGCTACCACAACTAAGGACCGGCTGTAGGGCTTCTTCCGGCAAGCGGCGCGTACAACGGAGGGATGACGGCAACCGAGGGAGTCGACAATGAAACTACGCATCAAAGGCAATTCGTTGCGGCTCCGGCTGACAAGGCCGGAAGTGGCGCGCCTTTCCGCCGGTGAAGCGGTGGAAGAGTCCACCGAATTTGCCCCGGACCAGGTTCTGATCTACAAGATCCGGCCCGCGGAAGGGACGGATGACATCCGGGCGTCGTTCGGCTCCGGGGTGGCGGAGGTGACGGTGGCGCCGGACCGCGTCCGGCAGTGGGCAGCCTCCGATGAAACCGGCATCTACGTCCTTGCGGGCGCGCTGGACATCGCAATCGAGAAAGATTTCCGCTGTCTGACCCGCCCGGAGGAACGCTTCAACGCCGATGTCTATCCGCATCCGGGCGACGAAGAGCGCGGCTCCGGCGCCGGCCGGTAATTTTCGTGACCCATACCGAAACGGATTCGCGCCGCGGTACCGTGGCCGCATTGGCGGCCGGGCTCTCACCGAGCTATTTCGCGATGGTGATGGCGACGGGTATCGTTTCGCTTTCCGCGCACATGATGAACATTGCCTGGCTGGCGTGGGCGCTGTTCGTCCTGAACATCGCGGCCTATGTGAGTATCTGGGCGCTATACCTGTTGCGCATTCGCTGGTTCGGCGCGCTGGTGCTCAGCGACCTGACGGACCATCAGCGCGCGCCCGGGTTTTTTACGGTGGTGGCGGCGTCAGGCATCCTCGGCGCGCAATTTGTGCTGATCACGGGCGATTACCATGTCGCGGTCGTGCTGTGGGCGCTGGCCGTGGTCCTTTGGGTGGCTCTGATTTACACGGTGCTTACGGCGCTCACGATCAAGGAGGACAAGCCGGCCCTGGCCGACGGCATTTCTGGCGCCTGGCTGCTGGCCGTGGTCGCCACGCAGTCGGTGGCGAGCCTGAGCGCTCTCGTCGCGCTGCATTGGCACCAGCCCTACCGGCTGATGATCAACTATTTCGCGCTCTCGATGTGGCTGTGGGGCGGGATGCTGTACATCTGGATGATCTCGCTGATTTTCTACCGCTACACGTTCTTCCGTTTTTCGCCCGGCGACCTCTCTCCACCGTATTGGATCAATATGGGGGCGATGGCCATCTCGACGCTGGCGGGGGCCAGATTGATTGTGAACACGCCGGACGCGCCGTTTCTGAATTCGCTGCTCCCATTTCTGAAGGGGTTTACGGTGTTCTATTGGGCGACGGGGACATGGTGGATTCCCATGCTGGCGATTCTGGCGGCGTGGCGCTATGTCTACAAGCGCTTTCCGCTGGAGTACGATCCCTTGTATTGGGGCGCGGTCTTTCCGCTCGGAATGTACACCGCCTGCACGTTCCAGATGGCCCAGGCGATGCACCTCGATTTTCTGATTGAGATGCCGCATATTTTTTTCTACATCGCGCTGGCGGCGTGGCTGGCCACATTCTGGGGGTTTTGCCGGAAGCTGGTGACGGACGGCATCCGGCTCGCGCGTGGGGAATGAGGAGGATCAGGCTCCTGGTTTCAGGCGAACATACTCGAGCCCGCGCACCCGGCCCGTGTTGAGGCGGAATGCGCGGATTTTTCCCGCCGCATCGCGTTCGAATTCGACGTTGAGAGTGGCTGACCGGTAGCGATCGCGCTGCATCGGCTCGAGGGCGGCGATCCGCTGCTCATGCTGCTCGAGGTTGAGCATTCCGTCCACGATGCGCACGGCCATGCGCGACTGCGCTTCCTCGCAGTAGTAGACGCCCTCGAAGGAAGGAAGATCCGGCGGCCTCGAACGGTCGAGCGTGACGCGCTCGAGATGGACACGGCGGTGGGACTCCGATTCGACTCGAATGAACCGCGGCTCATCGCGGTCACCGGCGTTCTCGAAGTCGATTTCGAGGGAAAGCGGCGATTCGGCGCGGAAGCGCATCGGCGTTTCCGGCTGAAGATCGATCTGAAAGCCCTGGTACAAAGCGAGGAACCGTCCGCCGCCATAGACGATCCGCAGGTAGTCGCCGGAATTCTTATCGCGAAATACGCCGGTTTTGCGGCGCAGTTCGGACGGCGGCAGTTTGGGACGTCCGGGTTCGGCGACGGGTCCCATCCAGGCATCGGCCACGGCGCGAGCGAGGCGGGCTGGGTCGGCATCGCTTGTGTTGCACAAGCAGGCGACACCCAGATTGCGTGAGGGGACCCAGAGCAATTCGCTGCGGTAGCCGCGAAGGCCGCCGGCATGGCTCACAATGTCGAGGCCGCGATACTTTTTCAACATGAGTCCACGGCCGTACTCGGCGGAATCGCCGCTGTTGAGCATGGCTCTGGTCATCATCCCGGAGACAGCCGCCGCATAGGGAGGCGGAGGTTTCGCGGTAATGCCGATCCACTTCAACGCATCTTCGATGTTGGTGAAGACTCCGCCATCGCCGGCCACGTCGAGCGTGGCGGTGTTAATGCGGTAGGCGCCATTCCCGCCGGCGGAGTAACCGGTAGCGCGGTGGGGAAGCAGCGCAAACCGGTCGGTGTAGTAGAGCGTATGACGAAGGCCGAGAGGATCGAAGATCCGCTCCCGGGCGAAATCCGGGAGCATGCGAAACGCGGCCGGACGCAGGATGTGCGCAAGAAGAAAGTAGTTCGAGTTGCTGTAGAGGAATTCGTCTCCGGGGCGGAAGTTGAGGGCTTTCTGGCGGAGGATGATATCCCACACCTCGCGATCGGTGAGGGCGGCATCCTCGGGAGGAGCGCTCAATGTCCAGAGACCGATGTAGTCGCGGATGCCGCTGGTGTGTTCGAGCAGGCGCCGTATTGTGATGGGCTGCATGTAGGCGGGGAGTTGAGGGAGCCATTTGCGGATGGGGTCTTCGAGTTTCAGCGCTCCCTGGCCCGCGAGGAGCAGCACCGCCATGGCTGTATATTCCTTCGAGGTGGAGCCCAGATAGAACATCGTTTCGCGGGAGATGGGAACGGAGAGTTCAAGGTTGGCCATGCCGTAGCCTTGTTGATGGACAACCTTGCCGTCGCGGGAAACGCCGACGGCGCAGCCGGGAGAGTCCGGTTTTCGGAAACGGGAGAAGAGGTGATCCGTCAGTTGCGATGGATCAGCAGCGGCCAATTGGGAGGCGATGAGGGCAAAAGCGGCGAACAGAGAGGTCACTCGGGGTTCCCGATGGCAGGTGGATTCGAGGGGATGGCGGGTGAGGGCATATGAGAGAAGTATACAGTTTCGGGTGAGGAAAAAAGAAGGTCTTGACTTTCACTTTTTGTTCGCCAACAATAAGACATGGCCTTAACTCGAAGACAGAAAGAAGTCCTGGATTTTATCGCGGGATTCGTGGAGGAACACGGATACTGTCCCAGTTATGAAGAAATAGCCGGCGGGCTGCAATTGGCGTCCCTGGCCACGGTGCATAAACACATTCAGACACTCGAGACGAAGCAATATCTACGGAGAGGATTCAATCAGAGCCGTTCGCTCGAATTATCGCCGGCGTATTTGAAGGAGTTGAAGCGTCAACAGGCAGAAGCCTCACCGCGGCTGGAGATCGAGGTGCAGGGCAGGATCGCGGCGGGTACGCCGGTGGAAGCCTATGCGGGCAACGAAACGTTGAATTTTTCCGAGTTGCTGACCGACCGGGACCTGTACGCGCTTCAGGTCCGTGGGGAGTCGATGATTGAAGCCCACATCTGCGATGGGGACTATGTTTTGATTGAGCGCACCCCCGATGTACGCAACGGGGATATTATCGTGGCGATGGTCAAGGATGCGGAAACCACGTTGAAAAGGTTCTACCGCGAGGATGACGGGATGGCACGGCTGCAGCCCGCCAATGCGGGCATGCAGCCCATTGTGGTGCCGATGAACGATTTGCAGATACAGGGCAGGCTGCTGGCTGTTCTGCGGAAGTATGAGTAGGACGGACCGTTAGCGGACGGCGCCGTTGAGGATGTGGCGCTCAGCGCGCAGCCAATCCTCGACGGCATGTCCGTGCTGGCGACTCCGCTGCTCCCAGTAAGAGTAGGCAAGCTTTGCAATCTCTTCGTGGGGGTAGGCGGAGGTTTCCCTGGCGGCCGCCTTGGACAGCAGGGAATCGGCGGCAGCCGGTTCCGCGGCCGGTTTCGCTTTACGCGCGCGCGTGGAGTGAGGTTTTCTTTCCTTAGCGGGCGCTGTTTTTTCGGACAAGACCCCGGATGAGGGGACCTTGACCGCGGTTTCCGTCAAGTGGGGGATTCGTTTCTTAGCCATAATCGAAAAACAACAACCTCCGAACAACAGTTTTCCCGATTATAGCAAGGGCTGAAACATTTTTCGAATGTTGTGTTTTGCGGGGTCTGCCGGTCAGCGGGTTTTCAATTCGACGACCAGAACCTCGAACGGGGCTCCGCTGGTATTGAGTTCGGTGTGCCTGGATGGGCCCCCGAGCAGCACCTGGCCCGCCGGGCCGCGGGGCGTAGTCACTTTTCCGTCCGCGCCGGTAACCCGAAGCTGATAGCCGGTGAGATACACCGCGACGCGTGGCAACACATGCTCATGCTCCGGCGTCTGATAGCCTGCTTCGAACTTTGCCCGAATGACTCGCACCTGGTCATTCTCGAGTTCAACTTTATAGTGTTGGGGATCAATCCTGACCGGGTCGAGTTCGGGGAACCGGACGGGCGCGCCGTGTGGCTTCTTAATTTCGATTTCAACGATACGGAAAGACTGGGATCCCAATGTCTGGCTGGTGTGGAGTCCGCCGGCCGGATCCCAACGAACCATGCCCGGGGCGACAGTAAAGTCCTTCGGGCCAGTGTCCTTGAAGTCGAGGCGCATCCGGCCGGCATCGAGGTAGATCATCACGCGGTTCACGTCGTGTTTGTGAAGTTTTCCTGGCGGGGCGGGCTTCTCCGTCACCGTGATGACCCGGACCAGGCTGTCATCAAAGAG
>JABAQT010000002.1:87325-99524 GCA_019187195.1 Bryobacteraceae bacterium | reverse complement strand
CCGGCAACTTCCTTTGCGGGTGGTTCGTATCCGAGCCGCCTACAGACACCAGGTTTTGGGAGCGGGCTTCCTCCCAAACCGGCATCCGGCTGCGTTTGACATGCATGGGCGCAGTTCATGCAGGAGGCGGAGCATATTTCATCCCTCGAGGTTTGGCCCGCCTTGTCCGCGAACTTCCGCCGGAAGCACGGCGCGGAAGGCGGGAGCAGTTCAGGCTTGGTAACGCTGCGCGAAGGCCGAGGCGCTCGCGGAGTTATTCAACCTGTTCAACACGTTCAATCCCGCCCATTCGCGTCTTTAGGGTGCGAACGCCCGTATGAGGAAGACGGCCATCTGTCCGCGGGTTGTGGGGTCCGCGGCGCAGTATGTTCCGGCGGAGCACCCATTCGTAATTCCAGCCTCGCGGAGTTTTTGGATGTAAGGGAAAAACAGATCAGCGGCCGGGACGTCGGAAAAATAGGCGGCCGCCGGGTAGGGAAAGGACCGTCCGGATGGAATGCCCATCCGCGCGCGCATGAGAAAGGCGGCCATCTGTCCGCGGGTAACCGCATCGTTGGGGCAATACGTGGAGAGTGTGCAACCACTGGTGATTCCGAGGTCTCTCAGCTTCTGGATATAGCGGAAATGGGGACGTACCGGAGGGACGTCGGCAAAATAGGGGGTGGTGGAGAAAGTGAAGGAGTCTCCGAATAGAGACTGGATGATCCACACCGCCATCTGGCTTCGAGTGGCAGGGGCGTCGGGGCAGAACGAAGCAGGCGCGCAACCGGCGTTCGGGAGTTGCCGGTTCAGCAGTTGGATGTAGTCGAAGAAAGGATGGCTGGAAGGAACATCGGAGAAAGAAACGGGCGCCGTGCCTTTCTGGAGGACCTTGACGGTCTGACCGGCGACGCTGACCGAACCAATACGGGGGCCGCCGGCATTGGGAGCGATGGTGAAGCGTAGTTCGCCGCCGGAGTGGCCCGCGCCGGAAGTCAAGGTGATCCAATCCGGGGCCGCGGATGCGGACCACTCGCAATCGGGCGTACCGTTCACGATTGCGGCGAATGCGCCACCGTCCGGCGCGACTGCAAGAGGCCCGGCGTTCAACTGAAAGGCGCACCCGTAGGCCGCTTGAACGATCGAGTAGGCCGCCCCGGAGGAGAGTTGAACTTGCGCCGTCCGCGGCTGGCTGGATAGGTTGGCCTCCGCCGTGTATTGCATGGATCCGCTTCCCGTACCGGAAGCGGCGGTCAACTTGAGCCAACCTGCGCCGCTCGATGCCGTCCACGGGCACTGGGCGTCCGCAATCACTTCGATGCGGCCGATGTCCCCGGATGAGGAGAGGGACGCGCCCGGGCCGCGAAAGGTGAGAGAGCAGGCAGCGGCGGGAGCGAAATTCGCCGTAATGACGTGGGCGGTATCCATCAGGAGTTGGAACGGATTGTCCAGAGTGGAACTATCGCCGCTCCATCCCGTGAAGCGATAGCCGGGGGAGGGAGCGGCGGTAAGGGCAACAGTGGACGCCTGGTCCACCCACCCGTCCGGAGATTGAGAAAGCGTCACGGTTCCACCGCCGGGTGGAGATGATGAAACGGATAGTTTGACCTGGGCGAGGAAGTTCGCTGTATAGAGGCCTGGTTCACCGCCGGCAGTGATCGCGTGCGAGAGCGGTCCTCCATCGCTCCAGGAGGAGAAGACGTACCGTGAGGAATCGGCCGCCGGAATCACAGCGAGCGTACTGATGGTGTGCGTGCTGCCGGCGGCCCATTCAAAGCCCTGGGGCCCGGGTCCCTGGACCTGGTCTCCGAAGACGGTGAGGCCGGGGGGATTCGTCGTGACAGTGACGGTGGGAGAGCCGATCTTATGGAAGACCGCGGTAATCGAGCGGAAACCGTCCATCCGCACGGTTAGCGGGTTGTCGATGCCGCTGTAGGCTCCAGACCAGCCGGCAAACTCGTAGCCGGCGGCGGGCGTGGCGGTGACCTGCACGAGGGTTCCGGCGGGGTAATAGTTTTCGGGGCGGACCAGACTGGGAGTCACAATGCCCGCGGAGGGAGGGGAGGAGCCGAGGGTCAGGCCATACTCGACGGAGTAATTCGCCAAGTAGGTGGCGGGCGAGGCGGGTGCGGTCACGGTTTGTGTCTTCGGCCCGCCGTTGCTCCAGCCTGTGAAAGTATACTTACCTCCACAACTATATTGGGGGGAAAGGACACTTAAGGTGTGAGGGGTGCCCGGCGTCCACTGAAGCTGCTGAGAAACGTTGTAGGAGTTGGAATCGACGTAGAAATACAGTCCGTTATACTGCGTGATGATAGAGACGGGAACGGTGGTTTGCGCGAGGGCGGATGCCGCGTGGAAAGCAATCCACGGAATTACAAAGCGGAGAGCCTTGGTGAACCGGTGCATGCCAGGAATCCCCCAGTTTAGCAAGGCGAAACGGTGTTGCCGCGAAGTTCGATAAAATGAAAGAGGTACGCACTGGACGCGACTTAGCGAGCTGTTGATGCAAACACACCTTCAGCAGACATTTCCGGCTGTCCCGTGGGCCAGATTCCGCCGCATTTCGCCGCGGGAGGGCAACTGGGTGGGGTACCTGGCGGGCGTGGTGATGGCTGTCGTGCCCACGCTGGCGGGACTGTGGATCGGTCGATCGGCGAACGCCACGAACCTGGCGATACTTTATACGCTGAGCGTTGTCCTGAGCGCCCTTAGCTGGGGGCGGCTGGCGGCCGTGATCAGCGCGGTCTGCAGCGCGCTGCTGCTCAACTGGTTTTTCGTCCCTCCGTTCCGGTCGATGCTGTGGAGCGATGTCTGGGATCTGGTTACGCTGAGCGGGTTCCTCGCGATAGGGCTGATTGTCAGCACGCTGGCGGTGAGCGCGCGCGAGGAGGCGCGAGAGGCGCGGCGGAGGGAGCAGTATATCGAGGCTCTGCACTCCTTTACCCGATCGCTGGTGGAGGCGAAGGACTTCACGGCGACGCTGGGGGAGATTGAGCGGCATCTTCGCGAGACTTTCTCGCATCCGATCCTGATTGCGGTTCCCGGAAAAAAGGGATTGGAACAATTGATTGCAAGCAGCGATTTTCATCTTGAGGACATGGGGGAAGAAGACCGGATGGCCGCGGAGTGGTGCGTGGGAAACGCGGAGCCATCCGGCCAGTCAACAGAGCACCTGCCGTCGGCGAAGGCGCACTACCTTCCGCTGAAGACGAACAAGGGGACTATCGGCGTGCTGGGGTTGTGGCCTCACGGGCCGCGGGTGGCGCTGTCCGCCGACCGGCGTGAGTTGCTGAGCGCTTTCGCGGACCAGGCGGCGCTCGCCATCAGCCGCGCCCTGCTCGCAGAGGAGGCGCGACGCGCGGAACTGTTGCAGGAGACGGGAAAACTACAGACGGCGCTCCTCAACTCCATATCCCATGACTTACGGACGCCGCTTGCGTCGGTGAGCGGAGCGCTCAACACGTTAATAGAAGACGGCGAGTTGTTAGACGCCTCCACGCAGCGGGAGTTACTGGAGACGGCGCAGGAAGAGGCGCGGCGTTTGAACGGTTTGGTGCAGAACTTACTGGACATGACCAGGCTGCAAGGCGGGGCGGTATCCGTGAAGCGTGAACCTTGCCACGTGCAGGATGTAATCGGCGCGGCATTGGCGCAACTCGGCGAGCCGGCGAGGCGGCGGCAGGTGGATGTAGTTCTGCCTCCTGATCCGCCGCTGGTGACGATGGATTTTGTACTGATTACCCAGGTGCTGGTAAATCTATTCGACAATGCTTTCAAGTATTCGGCGGCGGATTCGCCGGTGACGGTATCCGCCACCATCGATTCCGCATTTCTTGAGGTGAGAGTCCGGGATCTGGGGCAGGGAATTGCAAAGGGGGACGAGGAACGGGTGTTCGAGAAGTTCTTTCGCGCGCCCGCGGCGGGACGCGCCGGCGGCGCGGGGTTAGGTCTGTCGATCTGCAAGGGATTCATTGAAGCGCATGGCGGCCGCATCTGGGCGAAGCGGTTGGAGCCTCACGGCACGGAAGTGGGCTTTGCCCTGCCAACGGGAGGGGGCAATGACTGAAGGAGGTCCGCGGGTGCTTGTGGTGGACGATGAGCCCGCCATCCGCCGGTTTCTGCGCATCTCGCTCGAGGCGCACGGCTACACCTTGCATGAGGCTGCCACGGGAGAAGAAGCGTTGCAGGTTGTACCGTCCTGCCGCCCCGACCTGATCATCCTCGACATGGGACTTCCCGGGATGGACGGAACCGGCGTGGTGCGGTGTCTGAGAGAGTGGACACAGACCCCTATCCTGATTCTTTCGGTTCAGGGGGACGAACCGGCGAAGGTCGCGGCGCTCGATGCGGGGGCGGACGACTACCTCACGAAGCCTTTCGGCCCCGGGGAGTTGCTGGCCAGAATGCGCGCCATGCTGCGGCGCGCGGGACAGCAGGAAAGCGGCCCCGTGTTTGTAAGCGGACCGCTGATGGTGGACCTTAGCAGCAGGATGGTGACGCTTGCGCAGGACGAGGTCAGACTGACACCCACCGAATACAGCCTGTTGAAGGCGTTGGTGACGCATGCGGGGAAGATCCTGACGCACCGGCAACTGATCCGCGAGATATGGGGCGGCTCGCAATATGAAGATACCCAGCATCTGCTGCGGGTAAACGTCAGTAACCTGCGGCGCAAGATAGAAGCCGATCCCAGCCGTCCACAGTATATCGTTACGGAACCGGGCGTAGGTTACCGCCTGTTGCCGCCATCTTGACGATTTCTTGACGCGAAACCGGAAGTTATTGACCCAAAATGGACCGTAGCACTTCTATCATGGAGTTATGGACAAGAGTCCTAGCGTTCTGGTTGCCGATGACGAGCAGGTCATTCGACGGCCGATACGCGCATTGCTTGCGGCGCGAGGGTTCACGGTGCATGAAGCCGCCACGGGAAAGGACGTTCTGCGAAGCGTCGAGACTCTGCATCCGGATGTGATTGTTCTTGATCTGGGCCTGCCGGATCTGGATGGGGTTGTGGTAACGGGCCGGCTTCGAAAGTTGAGCGACGCGGCGATTATCATCCTGTCGGTGCGGGACACACAAAGCGACAAGATTGCGGCGCTTGACGCCGGCGCGGACGATTACCTTACAAAGCCCTGCCGGCTGGGGGATCTTCTGGAGCGGATTCGCGCCGCTGTCGCACGGGAACAGCAACGGGACGCGGGCGTATTCACGGCCGGCAACCTGACGGTGGATCTGGAGCGCGGCGTGGTCACGCTTGGCGGCGCGCCGGTGCAATTGACGGCTGACGAATCCGCGTTGCTGATGGTGCTGGCCAGAAACCGCGGACGGCTGCTGACGCACCACCGGCTGGCGGCAAAGGTGTGGGGAGAACGGCCGGAAGAGGAGAATCTGCATTTGCTGCGCACGACGATTCACTCGCTGCGCGCAAAGCTCGAGGAGAATCCAGCGCGACCGCGGCACATCGTGACGGAGCCCGGAGTCGGGTACCGGCTTCGAACGGAAGGTTAGTCCCGCCATGCGGAATTTCCTCTCTTTCCCGTCATCATATGTCTTTCTTTTGCTATCATTTACAACTCTTGACGTTTTATTGACGCGTGGAAGGACATTTTTGTCCCCGATTTGACAGACCCTTCCTTAGTCTGAAGATAGGAGGACAGAATGAAGCAACTCACAACGATCTTGACCCTCTTTGGACTAACCTTTTTGGGTTTGGCCCTGACACCCTCAGCGAAGGCGGACGAATGGAACGAGAAAACCATTGTCACCTTCAATCAACCAGTGGAAATTCCGGGACGAGTGCTGCCGGCCGGCACTTATGTGTTTAAGCTGCTGGATTCGCAGTCGGACCGTAATGTCGTCCAGATTTTCAACAAAGACGAGAACCATGTATACGCCACCATTCTTGCTATCCCGGACTACCGCATGGAGCCCAAGGGCAAGACGGTGATCACATTCGAAGAGCGCCGCGCGGGAGCGCCGGAAGCGATTCGCGCCTGGTTCTATCCCGGCCGTAACTATGGAGAAGAGTTTGTTTATCCCAAACTGAAAGCCGTGGAACTTGCCAAGGCAAATGAGCAGCATGTGCTCTCGATGCCGAATGAACTGGCGGCCAACACGCAGCACCCGGCGAAGTCGGCCAGCGAGCCGCAGGTGCAGGCGTTGAAGAAGGCTCCGGTGACGGCAATCGAGCATTCCGGCAATGAAGTGGCGCTGGCGCAGGTGCATCCGCCCGAACAGCATGCAGCCTCCACTCCGTCAACCACGTTGGCGCAGAATACCACTCCGAAGGAACTGCCCCATACGGCAAGTTCGCTTCCCCTGATCGGTTTGTTCGGCCTGCTGTCGCTTGGCTCCGCGTTCGCGGTCCGCTTCGCGCGGCGGCACTTTGCGTAGACATACACAGCCCGGAGGAGGTTCGCCGTATGCGGCCCAAGACAGTTCTCCGAATCGTGGAACGCGCGCTGGCGGCTATCGGAGTGGCGGCCATCGGTTACTGCGGCCTGATACTTATCGAGGCCCGGTGGTTCCAATACCAGGAGAAACAATCATTGCTAAAGGCGCTGCCCGCGGCTCCTCCTCCCGCCTTACCCGCTGTCAATCAACCGAAGCCAGAACTGCGGTTTGAAGAAGGTTCGCCTCTGGGACTGCTTGAGATACCCCGGTTGAACTTATCGACGATGGTGCTCGAGGGCACGGAGGCGAGCGTCCTGCGGCGGGGCGCCGGTCACGTCGAGGGGACGGCGTTCCCCTGGGGAACAGGCAATAGCGCCATTGCCGGACACCGCGACACGATCTTTCGCCCGCTGCGCCATATCCATGCCAAGGATGAGATTGTGGTTACGACCCTGCGAGGAAAATTCCGGTACCAGGTGGATTGGACAAAGATCGTCGATCCGCACCAGACCGAGGTTCTCCGGCCGGGCACGAAGCAGGCGCTCACGCTCATCACCTGTTACCCCTTCTATTACATCGGAAATGCGCCGAAGAGGTTTATTGTCCACGCTGTCCGTCTTGCCGGCTAAGTTCTTTCCACGTGTTACACAGTTTCACCCACCACATATGGCGCCCGGTAGTTACGAGTAAGTAACGAATTGGCCTCATCGTCGGCGAGGAAGCGGCCCGACGATTGATTCATACGCAACGAATGGCCCACGCGGTAGGCGATGTTGGCGAGATGGCAAAACGCGGCCGAACGGGCTCCGATGGCGATCTCGGCATGCAGCAGTTTGTAATTCCGCGCACGGATGGCGTCGAAAAAGTTCTTCATGTGCGGCACGGTGTCCTCGCCCGAGCCCTTCTCGTCCATTGTTTTTTCGTACCGCTCCCTTCCTCCCGCCCCGGCCCCGCGGGCGGCGTCTCCGCTGATGTTTCCGGCGGTGCTCTTATAGAGGCGGAACCCGGTATGATCCACGGAAAGAAATCCAAGGTCGCCGAAGAAGATATTGCCGACGTAGTTGGGTCCGGTGAACGGCGCCAGGGCTTCGGGAGGCGTGGGCAGGTTACGGACGTCGGAAGTCAGTTCGGCGTCCCCGAAGTCAAAGGAACTCTGCTGGGTGTTGGGGGTTTCCTGGTCGTCCTTCCAGACATACTTTCCGCCGGCGGAGGTGACGGAGGAAGGCCAACCCGTGCGGCCGAGACCCCATAACGCGATGTCCATTTCATGGACGCCCTGGTTGCCGATGTCGCCGTTGCCGGTGTCCCAGAACCAGTGCCAGTTGTAGGCGAATTTGTTCTTACTGTACGGTTTCCATTGTGCCGGGCCGAGGAAGATGTCCCAATCGAGGCCGGCGGGTACGGCTTCATCGGGGGCGTGGCCGATGGAGAAGCGGCGGCGGAAGCACAAGGTGCGGGCCTGGTAGACCTGGCCGATGGCTCCATCGTGGACCAGTTGAATGGCGCGCATCTTGTGGGGAATGGAACGGCTTTGCGATCCCACCTGGACCATGCGGTTGTACTTGCGGGCGGCCTCGACCATTTTGCGGCCCTCGAAGATGTTGTGGCTGGCGGGTTTTTCGACGTAGACATCCTTGCCCGCCTGGCAGGCCCATATCGCGGCGAGGGCGTGCCAGTGATTCGGGGTGGCGATGGAAACGGCGTCGATGTCCTTTAATTCAAACATCGTCCGCATGTCGGAATAGTCCTTGGGCGAGTGCCCTTTTTCCTTTAGAATCCTGGCGACGGCGCGTTCACGCGCGGCCTGATTGACGTCGCATACAGCGGCGATGCGGCACTCAGTGTCGAGAACGCCATAGAACTTCATGTGGTCGTTGCCGCGGCCGCCAAGACCGACAATTCCGAGTTGAATACGGTCATTGGCTCCGAGGATGGGGAAGGCGCTGGTGGCCAGGGCGGCGCTCGCCTGAATGAAGCGGCGCCGGGAGGGGATGATATCCATTGCGTTCTCCTGTGGATCTTATGAGTGTGGTGGTTTCATTCTACCGGAGTTTGCCTTGAACGGCGGACTCACTGCACCGGGGTTCCGTAGGGAACAAGGGTGCGGATGCGCTCACTCGCATCGGCGCGCGCGATCCTCCACTTCCCGGCAATCTTCTCCACGTACATCCATTGCACTTCGTTGCGATCCGCGAAGACGTACTCCACTTTCACCTTCACGCCGCCACCAGTGAGCGGCTGAGGCTCTTCGAGGGCGACTCCCTTGATGGGCGCGTTCGTATCGCGCAGGTACTTCGCGAAGGCCGGTTCGCCCTGTTCGGCGATCGTCTTACGCAGCAAGACGGCCATCTCGCCGGTGTGGAACGCGAGGTAATCGTCAACTTTGCCCTCACGCGCGGCATCGAGCATTCCGTAGATTGCATCCTGCGGCGTCTGCTCCGTCTTCACCTGAGCGGATAGAGTCAACCGTGGCCAATCGAGGGACGCGAACGCCCCTTTGCGGTAGGCGGCGACTCCCAGCGCGCCAGCGAGCAAAATGGCGGTAAGGAGTTGCGCCTTTCGCCGGGTGGTCACTTCCTGGCTCCGGGAGGAGTACCCTTGCGGATGATGGTCAGGTCGAGATTGCCGTTCCTGTCGATGATCAGTTTCCTGATGCGTGGGAGGATCTCTTCCATCGTCTCGATGTAGAGCCGCCGGCCGTTCACATCGGAGGCCTTCCCGTACTCGGCGGCCACCTGAGTGAACCGCGAAGCGTCTCCAATGGCCTCGTTGATCTTTTTTTCCTTGTACGCCATCGAAGATTCAAGCATCTGGCGGGCCTGGCCGCGCGCTTTGGGGATGACGTCATTGGCGTAGCCCTGGGCTTCGTTAATAATGCGGGCGGAATCGGCGCGTGCGCTGGCGACGTCGCGGAAGGCGTCCGCCGCTTCCGGGGGCGGCGAAGCGGATTCGATATTGACGCTCGCCAGCAGCACTCCGGCGCGATAGCCGTTGATCAACCTCTGCGCGGCGGCGCGGACGTCTTCCTGAATGGCCGCTTTTTCCGTGGTGAGGACGGCGTCCACATTGCGCGCGGC
Organism: Bryobacteraceae bacterium; assembly: GCA_019187195.1. Classification (GTDB taxonomy): domain Bacteria; phylum Acidobacteriota; class Terriglobia; order Bryobacterales; family Bryobacteraceae; genus CADEFT01. The sequence goes on along the minus strand of JABAQT010000002.1, from coordinate 90,069 downwards.
AATGCGCCGCGCCAGTTCCGCTTCGACCGCGGAGCTGATCAGCTTTTCCACGTCCTGGGATTGAAAAAGATAGTCCGCCGGAACGCCAACGGAATACTGCGCCACCACCCGCATATGAATGATGTTCTGATCCCCGGTGAGAAACTGCGAGATCAGCGGCTGCAGGCGGCCGGTAACGGCATCGGGGAGCGATCCGCCGATGACCAGGCGTTGCAACTGGCGCACCTTCAGACGGGTGACGCGATCGAGCGGCCAGGGAAGGCTCAAGTGTATCCCCGGCATGACGCGCGGCTCCACAACGGCTCCGAAGCGCGTCACCACCGCCTGTTGATCCGCCGCCACGATGTAGACGGAGGTGAGCAGCCAGAGCGCGGCCAGGCATGCGGCGATCTTCCGACGGGGAGTCCATTCCCGCCTGGGCGCCGACGGGACCACGGCCTCGGGCCGGGCATCGAGCAACTTCATTGCGCCGCCTCTCCCCGCATGAAGACCTTCAACAGCTCCGAATCCGAACTCAGGATCGCGGTGGTCTTATCATCCAACACTTTCTTGTAGGCTTCGAGCGTTCGCAGCAGTTTGTAGAAACGGGGATTGCGCGAATAGGCCTGGCTATAAGTGCGGGTAGCTTCGGCATCCCCTTCGCCGCGCAGTTTTTCCGCATCCTTGTAAGCGAGGGAGAGGATCTCTTCCTTGCGCCGGTCCGCGCCGGCGCGGATCTGCAATGCCTGTTCCTCTCCTTCGGCGCGATACTGGCGGGCGATTCTCTCCCTCTCGGCCCTCATGCGCGCGTAAACGCTTTGCTTATTCTGATCCGGCAGATTGATGCGCTTGATGCGCACGTCCACCACCTCGATGCCGTAGCCGGCGAGCGCCTTCCGGCCGGTCTCGTTCGAAAGCTGATCCAGCATCTCCCTGGCCTTCACGGAATCGAGGTTCGGTGAAATCAGAGAGTCGAGATCGTGTGTTCCAAGCGTGGCGGACAGGCCGGACCAGACGATGTCGTGCAAGCGCATCTCGGCGGCGATGGGGTCACCCACGGTTTCGACGAATCGCTGGGGATCATGAATCTTCCAGGCGACGTAGCTTTCGATCACGAGGTTCTTCTTGTCGCTGGTGAGAAATTCAGACGGGCGCGGGTTGTAGATGCGCAGGCGCTTGTCAAAATAGTTCGCGGTCTGAAAGAACCACTTCAGATGCAGGCCGGCCCCCGGTTCCGTGTATACAGGCCTGCCGAACTGCGTGATGAGCACGAACTCGGTTTCCCGCACCGTGTAGGTGGACAGCCAGACAAGCAGCAGCAAGGCGAATGCGCAAGCGGCCGGATAATACCGCCGGTACTTTTCGAACATCTCGAACTACTCCTGTTCCTCCGGCGGCCGGTTAGGGGCCACGAATGGCATGACCGGCGCCGCGATCTCAACCCCGTCCTCGATCAACATCAGGTTCCGCCGGCCTTTGGCCGCATCGACAATCATTTTGCGACGGCCGGGCAGGACCTGTTCCATCGTCTCGAGATAGAGGCGCAATTCCGTGGGACCCGGCGCGGAGCGGAATGCGCTTTCGCGCTCGGTGAACCGCATCGCGTCTCCCAGGGAACGGTTTCTGCGCCCAGTTGAATAACCTTGCGCCTCGAGCAGGCTGGCCTGCGCGTTGCCGCGCGCCAGGGCCACCTGCTCATTGCGGTACCCTTCCGCTTCGTCTATCAGACGGTTCTTTTCCTCGAACGCCCCCGATACGGCGCGAAACGCATCGACCACTTCGAGCGAGGGATGCACGTCGAGCAGTTTGACCGCCAGAACCTCGATGCCGGACTTGTAACGGTCCAACCGCGCCTGCATCTCCTTCCTGATCCGCTCCTCGATGGCACGGCGGCCTCGCGTCAGCACATCATCGAGGCCGGTGGTGGTAATCACCGAATGGACAGCGGATTCTCCGGTCACGCGCACCGTCGAGTCTCCGTCGAGCAACCCGAACAGGTAGTCATCCGGACGCGACAGGCGATAGTGGACAGTCGCCGTGACCTCGATCATGTTCTGATCTCCGGTGAGCGCCAGGGACTCCTCGGGTCTACGCTGAAACCGCCCGCCGCGGTGCTGCACATTCCATTCGTACGCGGCCGGCTCGGTTTCCTCGCCGCCGCCGGTCGAGCGATATCCGATCTCGAGAGCCCGCGCGCGGCGCGCCTGAACACGGGTCAATTTCTCCACCGGCCAGGGCAGTTTGTAATGCAAGCCCGGCTCGCGATACGGCAGCACTTTCTTTCCAAACCGCTCGATCACGCCGGTTTCATCCGGGCCGAGCGCGTAGAAGCCGTTGAAAACGAACAGAGCCGCGAGGACAGCGAATGCCGGCCGTTTCCATTGCTCCCTCCTCTCCCAAACATGCTCCAAGGCGTGGCGCAGCTCCAGGCGTTCGAGGCGGTGTTTGAGATGGTGCGGCGTCAACTGATGGAGCAGCCTGCCGATTCTGCCCCGCTTCTTCTCGACCTGAAGCAGCCGCAGCGAACTGAGCATCACCAGCAGGGAAGAGACCTGGTGAGTGAAGGCGGCTCCCAACGGGCCAAGGACACCGGTAGCGCAGGCGAGCACGGCGGTGAAATTCACCACGCCGGCAAAGATGACGATGTTCTGCCACGTAATCGCCATGGCGCGGCGGCTCACTTCGAATATCCTGGCGAGTTTGTCGAGCGATTCGCCCATGTAGACGACATCCGCCGCTTCGGCGGTGATGTCGCTTGCTCCGGA
>JABAQT010000002.1:59972-87225 GCA_019187195.1 Bryobacteraceae bacterium | reverse complement strand
CTGTCTTCCGCGCCCTCCGGCGCGAGGACGCGGATGATCTCGAACCGGCCCTCGGTGACGGTGCCGGTCTTGTCGAACACCACGGCGTCCACCTTGGCGGCGAGTTGAATTATGGCTCCGCCGCGCACCAGGATGCCGCGGCGGGCCAGGCCTCCAATGGCCGCCACCATTGCGGTGGGAGTCGCCAGAATGAGGGCGCAGGGGCAAGCGACGATGAGGACGGCGACGGTGCGCAGCCAGTCGCGCGTGAAGTAGAACGTGCCGGCGGCGGCAATGAGCAAGGCAGGTAGGAAGTACCTGGCGTAGCGGTCGGCCATTTTCTGCACCGGGGCCTGCCGCTGGCGGGCATCCCGCACGAGTTGAACCACGTGCGCCAGCGTGGTTTCGGCTCCGGCGCGGGCGACGCGGATTTCGAGCATTCCGTTGCCGTTCAGGGCTCCGGCGAAGACTTCGGTTCCGGGATGCTTGTCCTTGGGCAGGCTCTCGCCGGTGATCGTGCTCTCATCGACGCTCGAGAAGCCCGCCGCCACCACTCCGTCGGCCGTGATGCGTTCGCCCGCCTTCACGAGAACGTGGTCGCCCGGCTCCAGGTCCTCGACGTTCACTTCCACTTCAGTTCCGTCACGGAGCAAGCGCGCCTTGCGCGGCATCTGGGCGGCAAAGCGGCGAATGGCGGCGTTGGTTCTTCCCGCGGCGTATGTTTCGAGGCCTTCGCCGACGAGGATGATGAACATGGCTTCGGCGGCGGCCATGTACTCGCCGGCGGCGAGAGCGGCCACCACGGCGACGCAGATCGCCAGGTCAGCGGTGATCTCTTTTTCCAGCAGCGAGGCGATGGAATTGTAGAAAGTCTTATAGCCGGCCAGCACCGTGATGATGGCGGCGGTATCAATTCCGAATACGGCGCTGAAGATTCCCGTCACGTTGAGAACCAGCAACGCGCCGACGAATGCGGCGAAGAGATAGTAGCGTATGCGTTCGCGCGATTCCTCGGCGGGCGTTTGATTATCTTTCGGCCGTGCTACCTGATGCATCCTGCTCCTTCATGGCCTCTTCGGCACGCCGCAAGCCTGCGGACCTGCCCACGATAGAATCGAAGATAGATCATTATGCCATTTGCTTCGATTCCGGAGGCCATCGAGGACTTCCGCGCCGGCCGCATGCTTGTCGTCGTCGATGACGAGGATCGTGAAAACGAAGGCGACCTCACGGTGGCCGCCGAGAAGATAACCCCCGAGGTTATCAACTTCATGGCTGTGCACGGCAGGGGTCTAATCTGCGTGGCACTCTCACCGGAGAGATGCGATCACCTGCAACTGCCGCTGATGACGCAGCGCAACACCTCGATGTTCGGCACGGCGTTCACGGAGTCCGTGGATGCCGCATGCGGGGTGACCACGGGCATCTCGGCGGCGGACCGCGCGCACACCATCCGCGTCATCATGGACCGGAAGACGCGCCCCACGGACCTGGCCCGTCCCGGCCACGTGTTTCCCTTGCGGTCGCGAGAGGGAGGCGTGCTGGTCCGCTCCGGGCAGACGGAGGCCGCGGTGGATCTGGCGCGCCTGGCCGGTCTTGAGCCCGGGGGCGTGATCTGCGAGGTGATGAACGACGACGGGACTATGTCGCGTGTTCCCCATCTGATCGACTTCTGCCGCAAGCACGGGCTGAAGATGATTTCGGTGGCCGGTCTCATCCGCTATCGCCTGCACAACGAACGCATCGTCCGGCGCATCGCCGAGGGCTGCCTGCGCACCGAGTATGGCGACTTCCGCACCATCGCCTATTCGAGCACGGTGAACCCGGAAAATCACCTCGCTCTGGTGCGCGGCGAAGTTGCGGGGATGGAGAATGTTCTGGTGCGGATGCATTCGCACTGCGTTTACGGAGATGTCTTCCACTCGCTCGATTGCCAGTGCAATCACCTGGTGGATGGCTCGCTGAAGACGATTGCCGAAGCGGGCGCCGGGGTGCTGGTTTATCTGCACCAGACAGGGCCGGGGTTCTGCACGCACAAGGAGAACGGCGTAACGCGCATCCTCTCGCACGGGCGCGACCCGGTTCAAGCGGCGCCGCAAGGCCAGCGCGCCCTTCAGCACGACACGGGGATCGGGGCGCAGATTCTCGCCGATCTCGGGCTGCACAAGATCCGCCTGCTTACGAACCATCCGCGCAGGATCGTCGGTTTGGAAGGATTCGGGATCGAGATTGTGGATACCGCCGCCGTGCCAATCCGCTGACGCGTAGCGGGGCGGGTGTATGCTGAACGAATGCTGAACCCCGGACTCCGGCGGGGAGAATCCCTGAATCGCCGGATGCTGCTTCAATCCGCCGCCGCGGCGGTGACGGCCGGATCGTTGAAAGGCGAGGAAAAGCGGCCGAAGCTCGTCCCCTGGATGTACATGATCTACCCGCTCGAGCAGTGGCTCACGGATTTCGAGCGCACGCTCGATGCGTGGGAGAGTGGAGGGGTGCGCGGCATTGTCCTCGGACCACTGCGCTTCTGGGACGGTCCGCCGAGTTTCGACTTCACCTATAGACGGGCCGGTGCGACCATCAGCACTTTCGCTCCGGATCCGGCCGTCTACCGGCGGTTCGGCGTCGAACCTCCGGAGAACGCGCGCCTCGATCCGGCGAAGGAAAAGCAACTGCATGCACTGGTGGAGGCGATTCACAGGCGCAAGTGGGAACTGATGTTTTTCGGGCCGGGCCACCATGGGCGGCGCAGGTCTTTCGAACAGGATCCGTTCGGAGCCTTGTCGCTCGCGGCGGGAGTGGAGGATACGCTGCGCGCCTACCCGCAAGCCGATGGCGTCATTGTCGACGGCGCCGGCGAACATCATTACGAACTGGCCTTCCACCACGGCGGGGAGTTGTTCGAGATTCGCGACCATCAGCGGCAGATTTACACTCATCTCGGCTTTGACGTGGCCCGCATGGAGCGGGGGATGAATCACCTCAAAGCGCGGTTCCATCAACTCACTCCCGCGCGGGTTCGTTTCCATGCCATGGGGGGAATGCTCAGCGGGTTATCGCTGTTCGACCTGAACGAGGACGCGCTTTACTGGCTGCGCATGCGGCAGGAGACCACCTTAGAGAACATGGCCGCCGTCCGTAAGCATTGGGCTTCGCTCAGCCGGAGGGCAAAGCTGGGGACGATTCCCCGCTCGGCCGTCTTTTCGGTTCTCACGACGCAGGACTACGAGAAGACCCACGGATTTTTCGATTACATCTTTCCGAAGCACTACTATTGGAACCGCGGATTCGACGGAATGTACGGGACGGTGGGGCGGTGGGTGGCCACGCTGCGCCGGTGGAATCCCCCGCTCACCGAGGAAGATTGTTTCGCGGTGGTGAAGGTTCTTTTCGGATTGGAACTGCCCGGCGTGCACAAACTCGCCGATCTGGACAACGGATTTCCCGATGCCTTCTTCGACAAGGTGGTTTTCGAGGAAACACGGCGCGCTCTCGAGGCCACGGGGAACCCGGACAAGGTTATCGCCTGGATATCCACGGGGCGCAATCCGCACGCGGGCGACCCCATGCCGGCGCACGACCTGGAGCGAATCCTCGAGGCATCGCACCGCGCCGGATTGAAGCGGTTCATCTTTCATCCGGACCTGAACCTGGGAGCGGCGGAATGGAAGATCATCTCCCGGATGTGCGGCAAGGAGTGGGTGGAGGACCCCAACGGCTACTGGCCACCGGACACGCCGAAGCCGGACACCTGGAACGGAGGCCGCCGGCCGGCAAGGTAGGACAATGTGGAAGGGCGAACGGCGGGGAGACTGTAGCGGCTACACTGGAATGAGTGCCCACGCCCGTGTTCGCGGGTGTGGATTCTCATTCCATGTCCACATCATCATCCGATCATCTACAGAAAGAACTATCCATCGCCCGTATCGCCGCCAAACGCGCGGGAGAACTGGCCCTGCGCTACCAGCGAGAAGGAGTATCGGCCGAGACAAAAGCTGATGAATCGCCGGTCACCATCGCGGACCGGGAAGCGGAGAAGTTGATTGCGTCCATACTCACGGAGGCGTTTCCCAAGGATGGACTTCTCGGAGAAGAGGGAGCGGGACGGCCCGCCGAGAGCGGCAGGCGCTGGATCATCGATCCAATCGACGGCACGCGCGACTTCTCGCGCGGCAGCCCCCTGTGGTCCGTGCTGATCGGTCTCGAGGCCGGCGGCGAGGTGATCACCGGCGTCGTCAACATTCCGGCGTGGAACCAGGAGTATTACGCCTCGCGCGGCGGCGGAGCGTTCCGCAACGGAGCCGCCATTCATGTCTCGAACATCACGGAAGTGGAACGTTCAGTGCTCTTTTTCAACGGGCTGCGGGAGGTTCACGGACGGGAGTTCGCGCCCCGGCTGCTCGATTTCATGGGCCGGTTCTGGGCGGTTCGCAGCATGTCCGGGGCGCCCGACGCGATGCTTGTCGCCGGTGGACACGGCGAGGTCTGGGTGGAGCCGTCGGCCAAGCCCTGGGACCTTGCTCCCATCCAGGTGATTGTCGAGGAGGCCGGGGGCAGGTTCTTCAACTTTGATGGCGGCAGGAGTATCCACGCCGGGAACTGCGTTGTTTGCACTCCCGGCGTCGAGGATGCTGTCTCGGCGTTTCTCCGATCCTCCTAGCCAGGCCGAGGCGGCAACGGCGATGGTGGAGAAGAGGATGACGGTGCAGCGCATCGCCCAGCGGTTCTTCCTGGCGGGTTCCGCTTCCGCCGCCGCGGCCGCATCTTTCGGTCCCGGCGTGTGCGGCGCGACTCCGCCCAGCCGGAACTCGCATCCTTTTGAGGCGGACACGACGCGCAGAGTTCCTCCCCAGCCGGGGATACCCTGTAACGCTTCCCTCACCTTGTCCGGTTCCCCCTTCGCGCTCCACCACAGCGCGCCGCCGACGACATGGATGCGAGAGTTCGCGCGGATCGGCATGGATTCGGCCGTCGCCATCCATGTCCCGTGCCGCCGCATGTCCGGCGCCTCTTCAGGGTAGGCGAAGCCCACGTCGGTCACTCTTACCGCGGCATCCGCGGTTTCGCATTTCACATCCGCCAGAAACACAATGCGATGCAAGGCGGGCGTCCTGCCGCGTAGCGCGTCCGCTCCATTCCGCCGGATAAACTCCGCCACGGTTTCTCCCTCGACATACTCGACCAGCACTACGGGGTCGGGTCCCCAGCCTTCGAAGACGCAATAGAAGTAGGCGGCCAGAGAGGGGGCCGACACTTGAGAGCGCAACCTGGCACGAAGCCGCTCATCGGCTGTCAGTTCGCGATGCAGGGATGCCAACAGGGAGTTGGTTCGCATAGCCGGTGAGAGAGAATCGGTGGAATACATTTGTGTAGCCTCCATCCTATCCATGTCATTTGTACGGCCCCATGAACCGGACGGCACAATTCCGGGCTAGGAAGAATTCTAAGGTTTCATTATTAGTACGCTATAATTCTGAGGTTCGCTCGCGGATCTGGCCAGGAACTGCACGGGATTTCAGCATGAGCCGCAACTTCCACAGCGCCACTGGGTTAGCCTATGCACAAGCGCCATTCGCCGCTTGCGATCATCACCTGAGACCTCATGAGTGCCCCATTGATACGAAAATCATTTCTTCTTTCCTGGATACTCACTCTGCCCTTATCGCTTTCGGGCGTTACGGTCACCACACATCACAATGACACCAGCCGAACGGGCGCCAATCCGAATGAAACCGTTCTTACCACGGCCAATGTGAATAGCGGCAGCTTCGGAAAGCTCTTTTCACGCGCCGTAGACGGTCAGATCTATGCGCAGCCGCTATACGTTCCCGGCGTCACGATTCCGGGAAAAGGCACGCACAACGTGATCTATGTCTGCACGATGCACAATAGCGTGTACGCCTTCGACGCTGATACGGCATCGGCGTCGGCTCCTTTGTGGCAGGTGAATTTTGGCGCGAGCCTTCCGGTGAACATCATCAATGTGACACGAGACATACAACCGGAGGTTGGCATTCTCTCCACCCCGGTCATCGACCTGACCACCAATCTCATGTACGTCGTCAGCGAACATTACCAGAACGGGATCACATTCTTCCGCCTGCACGCGCTGGACATCACCACCGGCAACGAGATGCTTGGCGGGCCGGTGACGATCGAGGGCAGCGTTGCCGGGACCTCGTCCGACAGCGTGAACGGCATTCTTTCGTTCTTCCCCCTGATGCACTGGCAGCGGCCCGGCCTGTTGCTTCTCAACGGCAAGATCTATATCGGGTTCGGTTCCCACCAGGACACGGAACCCTACCACGGATGGCTGTTCGCCTATAGCGCCTCGACGCTCCAGCAGACCTCCGTTCTGTGCCTTTCACCCAATTCGATGAGCGCCGGGCTGTGGCAGGGAGGATTGGGATTGACGGCCGACCCGGCAGGGAACATCTACCTGCAGACGGACCGCGGGGTGATGGATTCGTTGACCGGCGGTCCCGATCACGGTTCGAGCCTGGTCAAGATATCCACATCCAACGGCATGCAGGTGGTGGATTATTTCTCGCCCACGAACCAGGAAGCGCTTTCGGCGAATGACATCGACTTTGGTTCGAGCGGTCCGATTCTCATTCCGGGCACTTCCCTCGGCATTACCGGCGGAAAGGACGGAAAGCTGTTTCTGTTCAACACCAACGGGCTCGGCGGCTACAGTCCCACTACCAACCAGGTTCCCCAATGGTGGCAGGCAACATACAGCCTTCTCGACACGGGAGAGGGCGGGATCTTCGGGGGGAACGTCTTCTACAACTCGAAGCTATACATGTGGGGGCGCAGGGATACGCTCAAGGTATTTCAGTTCAATGGGTCCGTCTTCAATACCACGCCTGTTTCGCAGAGCACGTTCACCGTTCCCAACGGCTACTCGAATGAGCCCGCGATGTCTCTTTCCGCCAACGGGACAACGGCGGGCAGCGCCATTCTCTGGGCTTCCTACTCGATGAACGGCCGCGCCAACGGCTTTGCCTATCCGGGAATTCTGCGCGCCTTCGACGCTTCCGATGTCACCAGGGAGTTGTGGAACAGCGAACAGATCAGCGCGCGCGATGCGGCCGGAAGCTGGGCCAAATGGTGTCCACCCACGATCGCAGAGGGCAGGGTGTATCTGGCCACCTTCGACGGCGTCCTCAATGTATATGGACTTCTCGGGGGCAACGCGACGGCAAGCATCACGGTGGCAGCGGGGAGCCCGCAACACGCCGCCGTGAATGCCACTTTCGCGATCCCCTTCCAGGCGCTGGTGCGCGATAACAACAACAATCCGGTGGCGGGCGCGATGGTGACGTTCGCCGCGCCCTCGAGCGGGCCCGGCGGCACGTTCTCGGGTTCTCTTTCCGCCAGCGCCGTAACGAATTCCAACGGCATCGCCACCGCCCCCACGTTCACCGCGAATTCACAGACGGGCTCATACGCCATCAGCGCCGCCGCTCCGGGAGTCTCGACGCCGGCGGTCTTCAACCTCACGAATGATCCCCCATCCACCAACAATCCAATCCTGGTTACGATACAGACGCTCCCATCCGCGCTCAGTGTGCAAGTGGACGGCGTGACGTTCACCACGCCGCACACCTTCGAGTGGGGCTCCGGTTCTTCGCACGTGGTTTCCGCTCCGCCGGTGCAGGGCGCGGGAGCGACACGCTACACGTTCTCTTCCTGGAGCGACGGTGGAGCGGCCTCTCACACGGTGGTGGCTTCAACGGGTACGACCACTTTCACCGCCGCCATGCTCACGCAGTATAAGCTCAGCACGAGCGTTTCCGGTGGAACCGGATCGATTAACGCCAACCCCGCCTCCGCCGACGGCTTCTACAATGCCGGGACCGAGGTGCAACTGACGGCCGCTCCCGCCGCCGGTTTGCGACTGATTTCCTGGGGAGGGGACGCCGCTGGAAGCACGCCCATGGTCAATGTCCCGATGAGCGGGCCAAAGACTGTCACCGCTCTTTTGGGGCCCGCTGTTCCCTGTGCGAACTTTCTGGCGGAAACCTATACTACCGTGGCCTCGACCGGCGATATTCGCGATGTGGAAGTCACCTCTTCTCCCGGCTGCCTCTGGCAATCGAACTCGACGGTCGCCTGGATCAGCATCCTTTCCGGCGCCACCGGAGAGGGCAAGGAGGCGGTCCGCATCCGTGTCAATCCAAACCCGGAGGATGAGCCCCGCGCCGCCACGATCTATCTCGCGGGCGTGCCATACACCATCGGCCAGGCCGCCAGCGGATGCGGGTTCAGCCTTGCCGGCCCCAGCCAGACGCTGGGTTCTTCCGGCGGGTCCTACCAGCTCACGATCACGGGGCAAGCGGGTTGCGACTGGAGCGCCTCGGCGGCGCCATCCTGGATCAAGCTCAACAGCACCGCCGCCGGCACGGGGAACGGAACCCTCACCTTTTCCGCGGATGCGAACCGCACGGGGCAGCCTCGCACCGGCTACATCAGCATGGGCGGGCAACTGTGGCCGCTCATCCAACAGCAACTGGGACCTGTTCCACCATTCAGCGATGTTCCCCCCGGCTATCTCTTCTTTGATTCGATTTCGCTGCTGAAGCTGAACAACATCACGACGGGATGCGGAGGCGGCAACTATTGCCCCGAAGCCGGAATGACGCGATCGGAAATGGCGGCGTTCCTTGTCCGCGCCGTCGCTGGAGAGGGATTCACGTTCTCCAACCAGCCGTATTTCACGGATGTTCCCGCGACGCACCCCTACTTTTCCTACATCCAGAAACTCCGCGAACTGGGAGTGACGAACGGATGCAGCGCCACACAGTTCTGTCCGGACGACACCGTCACCCGCGGCCAGATGGCGGCGTTTCTCATCCGCGCCCGGCTTGGCATCACGTTCAACGATACTTTCCCGTTCGACCCCCTGCAGATGTTCACGGATGTGGACGCTTCGAACGTTTTCTATCCATACGTGCAGAAAATGAAGGAACTCGGCATCACCAGCGGATGCACGGCCACTACGTATTGCGCCAACGACCTGAACACCCGCGGGCAGATGGCTGCGTTCCTGATCAGGGCCTTCTTTACGCCGTAGCAGGATGCCTCGCACAGAGGATGTCCTCAGGATGGAGGGGCCTTCGCGGCGAAGGTTTCTCCCGGGTGACTTGTTCCGGGCCCCGCGCCCATCGCCCATCCTTGCGTGATACCTTGGCATCAGCCTATGCAATACGTCAATCTTGGTTCCACCGGTTTGAAAGTGTCCCGGCTCTGCCTCGGATGCATGAGCTATGGTTCGAAAGCCTGGCGCGAGTGGGTGCTCGAAGAGGAAGAGAGCATGCCCTTCTATCGCAGGGCCATCGAGGCCGGCATCAATTTTTTCGACACCGCCGACATCTACTCACGCGGCCGAAGCGAGGAGATTCTGGGGAACGCCATGAAGGCGCTGGGGGTACAGCGCGACACTGTCGTCATCGCCACGAAAGTCTACCAGGAGATGGGACCCAGCCCGAATCAGCGCGGACTTTCGCGCAAGCATATCCTGCACTCGATCGACGATTCCCTGCGCCGGTTGAAGATGGACTATGTCGATCTTTACCAGATCCACCGCTTCGACCACACCACGCCTATCGAAGAGACTCTGGAGGCGCTCACGCACGTTGTTCGCTCGGGCAAGGCTTTACATATCGGCGCTTCGTCGATGTATGCCTGGCAATTCGCGAAAATGCTCCACACTTCGGAGAAAATGGGGCTGGCGCGATTCGTCAGCATGCAGAATCACTACAACCTCGTGTACCGTGAGGAGGAGCGCGAGATGAATCCGCTGTGCCGGGCCGAGGGGATCGGCATCATTCCGTGGAGTCCGCTCGCCCGCGGATTCCTCACGGGAAATCGCACCGCCAAGGATTTCGGCGAAACCTCCCGCGCGAAGACCGACGATTTCGCCCACCGTCTCTACTACCAGCCTTCCGATTTTACGGTTGTGGAGCGGGTAGCGGAAATCGCCAGGAAACGCGGTGTGTCGAATGCGCAGATCGCCCTCGCGTGGATACTGGCGCAGCCGGGCATCACGTCGCCCATAATTGGAGCGACGAAGATGTTTCAACTCGAGGAGGCCATCGCCACGCTGCCGTTAGAGCTCGAGGAGACCGAATTGAAGGCTCTGGCCGAGCCTTACCAGCCTCACCGGATTCTCGGGCACAGCTAGCCTCGACAGGCTGAGCACAAGCCATTGCTCCCTGGACTGCGTAGGACAGAAAACCAATAGCTCAGCTTCCAAGGTGAGGGACCCGCGCGGTCCCGCCGAGGCGATCGCGCGGAGAGTGGAGGTGAGGCCGGTCCGGCAGGATGGGAGGATCGGCCCGCGCGGTTCGACACTAGGCGTTAGCTTCTTCCCGCGCCTTCCTCGCCGCTTCCCATCTCTTGCGCTGCGCTTCGGCCATGCGCTTGCGCGCGTCGGCGCTGACCACGCGCTTTTTCTTTCGCTCCTTCTTTACCGGCTCACCGGCGCTTACTTCAGCCAGCCACTTGGGGGGGCGGCCTCTGCGTTTTCCGGTTCCCCGAATCATCCGCTCAAGGGCTATGATAGCCTCGTCTAATTGATCTCGTTGTGAGCGCAACTCAGCGATCATTCTGGTAACATCCATGGATACCACCAGTTTGACATTTCAAGAGGCGGAGCGCATCCCGCGCGGTGAAGAAAATCAGGAAAAAGTCACTTGGAAATGCGCCGCATCATATCATCCACTTTGGCGACAATGATTTCTTCCACCTGGGGAGAAAACCGTCCGGGAAAGTCAGAGTAGTTCATGGAGTCTCCGGCTTCATAGCCTCCTTCCTTCCATACGCGGAGGGAGGGAATGTAAGCGAAGACATCATTCGAGTAGGAGGCGATCCATGTGTTGTCCCAGCCGTAGGCGGCGCGCAGACGCAGGGAGTAGTCCACCACAACCTCCCCACCGAGCGCCACCAGCGTAAAAACGCCGCCCATTCGCAGCAACTGAACCGGGTAGGGGTAACTTGTTCTCAGCTTTCCGTTGCGATCGAGCTGGTCCAGCATGAGCCTGGCATGAGCGGCGACCGCGCGATCACTGCTTTGGGCGAGTTTTCGCCACTGCTCCCTTGAGGGCGGCGTGTCGAAAAGTATGTCCACAGTTTGAAAAGCGGTTTTCAATTCCGGATCAATGGGTTTCATTTTATCGGACAACACCTGAGAAACGGCAATCGATATAATCCGGCCGTAGGTTTCCGCCAGCTCCACGCTCCGGCGCGGCAGGGGGTTCTGATCGGCTCCGCAACCGGCGACGAACAAGGCCACCGCGCCGGGATGCGTCTTTTCCAGATCCGCCTGTGCATAGCCGGGCCAATCCCCGTTGATCTGATAGTCGTTCAACACGGTGGCGTGGCAGGCGTAGCCGAAGATGACGCCGCGCAGTTTGCCCGACAAATCGCGCACGCTGAGAACAAGGACATCGTGGTCCACGGGTTGAGGCAGATTGCGGCGGCCCACGCGGCGGCGATTGACGGCGAATCCGGCGTAGCCCATCTCAAAGGAGAGGTTCGCCGGGGCCAGGTCCTTGAGCGCGGCCCCGATGACGCTGACCACATGGCCGACAAGTTGATCCGTATAGCGCTTGACGACAACCGCCTGCTGAGGCGTCAAATGGTAGAAATTTCGGGGACGGTAGCCGGCCACCGGCCCGCTGTGCGTGTGCGAGGCGTTGAGCATCAACTGATCCCGCCGCAAGCCGTAGGCGCTGGCCGCCTGTTCGACAATGGGGTCCGCCACGTCCTTGGGAATCCCGGAGAGATCGAGGGTCACGATCACGACGCGGCGTCCGGATTCGTCCTCGAGGGCGAGCGCCTTGGCATGGAGGTCCTGGCGGACGCCTTCGCTCGGATGATCGCGCGAGGCGTAGCCGCCCATCATGATGGGCTCGCGCGGGGTGATGACTACCTTGCCGAGTCCTGCCTTCCAGGATGCCCCGGCCGGGGCGGCCATCAGGAGGAGAGTGAGAATTCCGGTTAGATATGACATGGTTCGAGTGGGACCAGGAAGTATCATATACCCGAAGGGAGGGGGATGGCGTGCGTGGCGAATGCGGCCGGCCTTCGCTTCCCGGGTGAGAGCGCTATAATCGGCGGCGGCATGGACAAATTGAAGCTCGTATTGCCGCTTATCGCACCGTTTTTCCCGTTTGCCGCCCTGATTGCCTCGGAAGCTGTTCCGGCAACCGTCCCGTTCGTCTTTGAAGAGAATCGCGGACAAGCGGAGGGGGATGCCCGGTTCATCGCGCGGGGGCCCGGAGCGGACCTTCTGCTTGGCCGCGGCGTCCGCTTCCTGACAAGCAAATCGAGCTTCGAACTCGAATTCGCGGGCGCCCGCGGCGGTGTCAAACCCCGTGGAGAAGGGCGTCTTTCAGCCCGTGTTCACTACTATCGCGGCCGCACGCACAGGCTCGAGAACCTGGCCGCTTTCCGGACGGTTCGCTACCCGGGGCTCTATCCGGGGATCGATCTTCTCTATTACAGTTCGGGGCACAACTCGAACGGGCGGCTGGAATACGACTTCGAACTCGCTCCGGGCGTGGACTACAGGCGAATCGCGCTTCGTTTCCGCGGCGCGCGGCTCCGTCTATCCGCCGAGGGCGATCTGCTGTTGGAGACGGTGCGGGGCGAAACGTTCCGCCACCACCGTCCGGCGGCTTACCAGATGGAGGGAGACAGACGGGTGAATATCGCGGCATGGTTCCAGGTGGAAGGTGAAACGGCGCGGTTCGCGCTGGCCCATTACGACCGGCGCAAGCCGCTGGTGATTGATCCGGTGCTTGGGTTTTCCGCCACCGTGTCCGACCGCGCCACCACGTTCACGGCCGATTCCGCCGGGAATACTTACCTCGTACGGGAGGATAGCGGCACCGGGGACGCGCTGTACATCAAACTGGACACGCAAGGCAAGCTCGTCTACAAGACGTATGTAGGCGGATTTTCGGCGGATATTCCCGGGCCTCTCGCCGCTGATTCGAATGGCAATCTGTTTGTGGCCGGATCGAGCGACTCCGCCGATTTTCCCGTGAGTTCCAGTCCTTGCGGAGGAGTGTCGCGGGACATTTTTCTCACCAAGCTGAGTCCGTCGGGAATAATCCTCGCTTCGCGTTGCTTCGGCGGGTCCGGCAATGAGACGGTTTCCGGACTTGCCCTGGATCCAACAGGGGCTCCATATGTGGCCGGAGGCACGGAATCCCCGGATTTTCCCACCACGGCGGGCGCTTTCCAAAGCACAAAGAAGAGCCCCGGCATAGT
This sequence comes from Bryobacteraceae bacterium, assembly GCA_019187195.1. Taxonomy (GTDB): domain Bacteria; phylum Acidobacteriota; class Terriglobia; order Bryobacterales; family Bryobacteraceae; genus CADEFT01. The sequence continues at coordinate 73,965 of JABAQT010000002.1, read as the reverse complement.
GCCAAGCGGCTTCGTGGCGAAGTTCGACCGGGCATCGCTGTCTACAGCTTATGCCACTTTTTTCGGTTCCCTGGGGAAATCCAACATCGGCCAACTCGGCGTCGACCAAAGCGGCTCGGCGATTGTGGCGGGAGTGGCCGAGCCATCAGGTTTTCCAGTGACGGCAGGCGCATTCATGACGGCTCCGAGAATAGACACACTACTTCCCAACGACAGTTACGGAACGTTCGCGGCACGGCTATCGGCGTCCGGTTCTTCCCTGGTGTACGGGACTTTCCTGCCCTTCCTCACGTTTCAAGGCAGCCTGTCGTTCACACCGATGGCAATGGCGGCCGATGCGGCGGGAAACGCCTACTTCGCGCTACAAGAGGGCTCCACGAACTCGCTTTCCCTGCTGAAGCTGAACCCGGCGGGCAGCGCCGCCACATTCCAGAAGACGCTTCCACTCTGGCTTTACCCGGCATCGCTCGACATCGACGCGAACGGAAACTTCCTGCTGGCCGGATCCGATACGGGCGCGTTGCCTCTGAGCGCCGACGGCCTGCAGGCGCGGCCGGGCACGTCTCTTGTTTTCAAACTGGACAGCGGTACGGGCAATATCTCGTATTCCTCGATTGTGAATGCCGGCACGCCCACGGCAAGATTCGGACCCCAGGGGTCGATTCTTGTAGGAGGAACACTGACTGTTCCGTTCCCGGTCACGCCCGGCGCTTCGGACGAGGCCAACGGGTATGGATACGGCATCCTTCGCCTGATTCCCGGGAATGCCTGCACTCCGGTTCTGGATTCTTCTTTCAATCCGGTTATACCGGCCGGGGGAGGGCCGTTCACCTTTCGCGTACTGGCTCCCGGTAATTGCACTTGGGTGGCCTCATCGAGCATGCCGAACCTCTTCAGTTTCAATTCAAAGAACTACGGAACGGGCAACGGGGCGCTGGACGTGTTTCTTCCCGACCTCTTCGGAGGGCCCGGGCGCAGAATCGTCTTGAGCCTTTCTCCATCCTCACAATACGTTCTTACCCAGGGGCAACCGCTTCCCTGCGCATTCCAGTCTCCGATGGGCAGTATCTTCTCTGCCCCGCCGGCGGGTGGAGTTGTTACCGTCCCCATCCAGACAACCGACGGCTGCTCCTTTCCCGTATCCACCGATACCCCGTGGATCGCGTTATCCGGCCAGACGAGCACGGCGGCGAATCTTTATCTCCAGGTGGCTTCCAACCCGGGAGCGGCGAGAACGGGGACCGTGGCGATAGGGGGACAGAACATTGTCATTAACCAGACGCAGTGTTCCTACGATATTTCGACTAACATTCCAGCGGATGGCATGGCGGCCGTTTCGAGAGTGGTGGTTAACACGGAAGCGGGGTGCCCATGGTCGGCAACAACGACGGCCGGGTGGATCCATATCGGTTCCGATGGCGCCAACCGTAACGGATACGGCGTCTTCACCATCGAATTGGAGCCGAACACGGCGGGCGACACTCGATCGGCTGCCATCCAGGTGGGGAGCCGGACAACGAACGTCTCTCAAAACTCGATGGGATGCCGGATCTCGGCCAGCGCCGCCTCGAACTCTCTGCCCGGAACGGGCGGAGCCACAAGCATCAGCGTCTCGGCCAGTTCCGCCTCGGGAAAAGATTGCACCGTATATGCGAATCTCAGCCCTCCAGCCAACCTCAGTTCTCCGTCGACGGTGACGAACCAGGGAGTATTTCAGTTCACGGCGGCGGCGAACAATACCGGGGAACCCATACCCTTTCGAGCGGGCATCTCTTCGGGCAATACCACCATCTACATCCCCTTCATTCAGCCGGCGCTGAACCTCGCGCCGCCCTTTAACGACGTGACGCCCGGCAATGCCTTCTTCGATCACATCACAATCCTGAAGAACAAGAACGTCACGCGAGGTTGCACCTTCGACGCGCAGAAATATTGCCCGGATCGCGCCATCACGCGAGCGGAGATGGCGTTATTGCTCGCCAAGGCTATTGCCGCGTACCCGTGGCCCGGCCTGCCGCCATACTTCGAGGACGTGCCCCCCTCGCATCCGGCTTTCATCGCGATCCAGGGTCTTCGCGCCCGGGGCATTACGCTAGGATGCTCGACGATTCCCTCGAAGTTCTGTCCGGATGAAACTCTCACGCGCGGCCAGATGGCGGCTCTCATCGTTCGGGCGAAGCTCGATTCGGAGTGGTTCTCCTACGCCAGCACTCCCTATTTCCAGGATGTGCCCGCGAACAACGTTTTCTTCCGGCACGTCCAGAAACTGAAGGATCTCGGGATCACCCTCGGCTGCGGGAACGGCAACTTCTGCGTGAACGCGGCCAACACGCGCGGTGAGATGGCGGCTTTTCTCGTGAGGGCGTTTTATTCCGGCTTCTGATCCGCGGTAGCGCCGGTCAAAGGCGCTGTGCCACCATTTTTAGGTGTTCCACGTTTTTGAAAATCGAATCCGGTCCGCGTTTGCCACGTTCATCGAGGCCCGTTACGGCGCCGGCGCGCAGGTGCTGCCCGGACAGCCCAAGCAGACATCGTTCGGCGAACTCGATCTATCCATCGCCTTCCAGTTAGCCAGGCAGTTGAAGAGATCTCCCAAGGCGATTGCCGAGGAGATTGTGTCGGGCATCGGTTCCATCGCGGGAGTGAGCGCGCTCGAAATCGCGGGCAACGGATACATCAATGTCCGTCTCGACCGCGGCGTCTATGGGCGGGCGGTGCTCGAGGGCTCGTCCGAAGCGGCGGCCGCGCGCCCGGGAAAGATCATTGTCGAGCACACCAACATCAATCCGAATAAGGCGGCGCACATTGGGCACCTGCGCAATGCCGTACTCGGCGATACGTTCGTGCGGCTGTTGCGCGCTTCCCATAACCGGGTGGAGGTGCAGAACTACATCGACAATACGGGAGTACAGGTGGCGGACGTCGTCGCCGGCTTCCACTTTCTCGAGCGCAAGACCGCCGCCGAAGTGAGGCAGCTTGTGTCCTCGACGCGATTCGATTATGTCTGCTGGGATCTCTACGCCCGTGTCTCCTCTTACTACAAGGAGCACGGGGAGGCGCTCGCCTGGAGGCACGAGACGCTGCACGCCATCGAGGCAGGAGAGGGCGAACTGAGCGAACTCGGGCACATCGTCTCCGAAGCCATCGTCGAGCGCCACCTGGCCACGATGCAGCGTCTCGGAATCACCTATGATGTGTTGCCCCGGGAAAGCGAGATTCTGCATCTGAAATTCTGGGCGACGGCCTTCGAGCAGTTGAAGGAACGAAAGGCAATCTACTTCGAGACCGAGGGAAAGAACAAGGACTGCTGGGTAATGCCCGGAGCGGCGTTCGCCTCGAGCGCGGGCGAGGAGGACAGCAAGGTGATTGTCCGGTCGAACGGCACGGTCACCTATGTAGGGAAGGACATCGCTTACCAGATGTGGAAGTTCGGCATCCTCGGCAAGGATTTCTATTACAAGGTGTTGAAAACCTACCCGGACGGGCATACCGTCTGGGTCTCGACCACCGAGCCCGCGAGCGGCGCGCCGGATTTCGGCAAGGGCGACCAGGTGTTCAATGTGATCGACTCCCGCCAGGCGTATCTTCAGGACGTCGTGGAAGCGGGATTGCGGCAGTTGGGCTACGTCGAGCAGGCCGAAAAATCCGTGCATTTCTCGTATGAAATGGTTGCCTTGAGCCCTCGCACGTGCGTCGAGCTGGGCATCGAGTTGAGCGAGGAGGACCAGAAGCGGCCCTACGTCGAGGTCTCCGGGCGCAAGGGGCTGGGCGTGAAGGCCGACGATCTGATCGACATGCTGATTGAAACGGCCCAAAAGGAAGTGGATTCACGCCACCCCGGGGCGGCCGCCGAGGAGCGCCGCGGCGTGGCGGAGACTATCGCCACCGGAGCGTTGCGCTACTTTCTGCTGAAGTTCACCAGGAACACAGTCATCGCTTTCGATTTCCAGGAGGCGCTCAGCTTCGAGGGCGATACCGGCCCGTATGTGCAGTACGCGGCGGTCCGCGCCCGCAACATCCTGCGCAAACTCGAGGAGCGAGGAATGCCGATGCCGGATTTCGCCTCCGTGTTGCCAGGGGAAGCCATGGCGCGCCAGCTTGCGGGCGAGGACTTCTGGCAACTGCTGCTCGCCGCCTCGAAGGCGGGGTCGGCCATCGAGCGCGCCGTGCAGAGCGGAGAGCCTTCGCACGTTTCACGCTACGCGTTTCAACTGGCGCAGGCGTTCAACAACTTCTATCACGCCTATCCGGTTCTTTCGGAGGAAGACCCGGAAAAACGCGCCCTGCTTTTGTGGATGACGCAGTATTTCCAGCGCCAGCTACAGGATGTGCTGGGCACGCTAGGCATCCGCGTGCCGCCCTATATGTAGCGGCTTCATGCCGAGCCACTCGCGCACAAGAGACGGCATCGCGGCGCAGTCCGGCGTCATGAGAACATCGAAGCCGGCTGCATGGCCGCTCCGCCGCCCGGCTTCGGAGTCCTCGACGACGAGAGCGGAGGTCACTTCGAGTTGTCGGGCCGCGCGCAGGTAGGGTTCGGGGGCGGGCTTTATCTCCCTGACGTCCTCCTGACAGACCACCGCCCCGAAGCAATGCAACACGCCCGCCCGCTCGAGGAGAGGGAACACGTGGGGTTTGCGGCCCGAACTGACGACACCCAGCTTATAGCCGCTCAGGTCCTCGAGGAGTTGTTTGGTATCGGCGGACATGAGGTTGTTCATCGACAGAACGCGGCGGCGAAACATCTCGATTTTCACGGGATAGACGGCGCGGACATCCTCGATGCCGAGCGGAGGATGGGCGAGGTGACGCAACGCTTCCAGAAGGCCATCGGAGGATAGCCCGCGGATGCGAGTATCGTAGGTTGGCCAATCGAGATCCACGCCGAGCGGCTCCATCACCTCCCGCCAGCAGGCGAAATGCAGTGGCTCGGTATCGAGCAGCACGCCGTCAAAGTCAAACAAGATCGCCTCGTATTGTTTTTTCACTGCTACCAGTCTCCCGTATTTGCGGTTGACCCGCCGCCCCCGCCGCGCTACCAATAGAAAGATGAAACTCGTCCCGCTTGTCCTGTTTGCCTGCGGCGCCGCGGCGTTCAGCGCCGATCCCGGCTTCGTCACGCTCTTTGACGGAAAGACCCTGAATGGGTGGAAACTCGTGGGAGGGCATGGCCCGGGCTACGTGGTCAAGGATGGCATCCTCGAGTGCCCCGCCGATGGCGGCGGCAACCTTTACACAGAAAAAGAGTACGCGAACTTCGTGTTCCGCTACGAATACCGCCTTTCGCCGGGGGGGAACAACGGCGTCGGCATCCGCGCTCCGCTGGAGGGAGACGCGGCCTATAAGGGGATGGAGATCCAGATTCTGGACGACACCGATGCGCGGTATAAGGGCAAGATCCGATCAGAGCAGCACACCGGGTCGATCTATGACGTTTTTCCGGCCCGCACCGGCTACCAGAAGCCCGCCGGGGAGTGGAACGAAGGGGAGATCACGGCCAAAGGCAGCCATATTCAGGTGAAGCTGAACGGCGTCATCATCACGCACGCCGATCTCAACGACGTGCACGAAGAGAAGGTTCTGGCGCGCCATCCGGGACTGCGGCGTTCGAGCGGCCACATCGGGTTTCTCGGGCACGGCACGCTGGTGGAATTCCGCAATATCCGCGTGAAGCCGCTTCCTTAACGGCTACTCGAGTTCGAGCGCGACGTAGATCAGCTTGCCGTCCCGTTCGACTTGCAGCACCGCGGCGGCTCCGCTCTTCATCTGGCCGAGCGAGGCGTTCAGGTCTTTCACGGTGGTCATGGGCGTTCCGTTCAACGAGTAGATGACGTCGCCCGGGGAGAGTCCGGTTCCATCATAGGGGACATCGCCGGATCGGGCCGCGACCACGATGCCGAATTGATGGCGGAGTTCGGGAAGCATTGGCGCGATGTTGTCATCGATCGCGATGCCGAGTATGCCGAGGCGCGGAACGAGGTTCTTTTCGAGGCTGACCATATCGGCGAATCGCTCGGGGGAATCCTGGCGTTCCACCACCGGCACTTCGATGGTCAATGACTGCTTCTTCCGTATCACTTGCAGCTTCACGGAGGAACCCGACATGCGGCGGTAGACGCTCACCTCGAGTTGCCGGGCGTTCTGGATTGGCCGGCCGTCAATGGCGACGATGATATCGTCCGGTTGCACTCCCGCCTTGTCCGCGGGGCCCTTGGGCTCGACGTCCGTGATAATGACGCCTTCCGGTTGTGGAAGATTCAATCCCCTTGCCAACACGGGGGTAATGGATTGCGCCACGATGCCGATCTGCTTGCGGTGTACGTGCCCGTCCTTGCGGATCTGGCGGTAGACGCTGCGCACGGTTTCCGCCGGGATGGCGAAGCCGAGCCCTTCACTGCCGCCGGACTGGCTGAGGATGAACGTATTGATGCCGACCACGCGGCCATCGGTATCCACCAGGGGGCCGCCGCTGTTGCCGGGGTTGATAGGGGCGTCGGTCTGGAGGTAGATCATGAAATCGTCGGGCTTCAACTGCCGCGATGTGGAACTGATGATGCCCATGGAGACGGAACCCTCCAACCCGAGCGGATTCCCAAATGCCAGAACCAGTTGCCCCTGCTTGACCAGCAGGGAGTCGCCGAGCGTGAGGAACGGCAGGCCTTGCTGGTCGATCTTGATGACCGCCAAATCCGTTTCGGCGTCGGCGCCTATCAGTTTCGCATCATGAATTGAAGATAAGGCCTGGGGTCCGGTGGGAAGCAGTTTGACGCGGATACGCCTGGCGCCACGCACCACATGCGCGTTGGTGACGATGTATCCGTCGGAGGAAAGGATGACTCCCGTACCCGTGCTCCGCTGCCGGGATATGACCTCATTCCCGTCGGAAGAATCATTCTCGGACGGGAGCGAATAGCCGACCACATTGATCTGGGCCACCGAGGGGCGAACCCGCTGAGCCAGGCCCTCGAGTGACGCGCTGAACTGTTTGAGCGAAGTCTGCGCGAAGGCGCATGCGGCGGTGAGGAGCAGGGTGCAACAGAGTGCGTACATACCCTCATTCTGAATCACATTTGTAACATTCGTCTGAAAGACGGAATAAACCATTGCCCCCCCCGTGATTCCCTGTTAAGTTCATGCGCAAGAGGACACAATCATGAAAGCTGGACTGGGATGGCTAGCCATGCTTGGGGCGAGCATGGTTTTGCCGGTGTGCGGTATTGCCGAAGACGGCCCTTCACTCACGGGAACCTATGCGGTTCTGTTGCAATCCAGGCAGTCTGATTCTTTCGGGGAGACCGGCGGCGCGATTCTCTCCGTACTGCAATTCGATGGGGCGGGAGCCATTTCCGGAACCGCTGTTCTTAAAGTGCGCACGGGGGATCTGAGCGAGGGCGGCACCGGCAGCGGTTCGGTCCGGGGAACCTATACCATCGGGGCGGACGGCATGGGCAGAGTCGATCTCGAGTTCCCTGAATTCCAGTACTCCGTCAAGCTCGCGGTAGTGATCACCGGCGGCGGAAAGAGAATTCTGTTAGTCGATGCGCCCGGCAACTCCGGATTTTTTGCTCTGAATCCTACCCTCCATGGCGCGGAGGAAAAGGTCACCGGGGCTCTCCCGGGCGGTTATTTTCTCCAGAGTTTCCGTCCGGGCGCCAAGACAAAGGGAACGATCCCCGTGACGCTGACGCGCACCTACAACGATGGGGTTGCCATTTACTCGTTGGGGGAACCCGCAACCAGTGGCGGTGAAGTCACCTGTCCCGACGGAAGCGCCGGTGACTGGCTTGTCACCATTCCCTCCCTGACAGCCGTGATGGAAAACAACTCGGGTAATTTCCTGATGTCCGTCCGGGCAGCGGGCTGCGGGGGCGATGAGATCAAGAACTTCTCGGGTCTTGCCAACCTCTTTTTCACTCCGGACGGGATTAACCTGGTTCTACACCTGACCGATGGCTTGCTCATTACCGGAAGCGGAAGAGCCGCTGACGGGACCTCTCCCCAAGGAGTCTATGGAGTTCAACTCACCGGCGAACCTTTCCCCAACGCCGCCCTTCAGGTCCTGACCTTCGACGGTTCAGGCGGCATTACGGCCACCGGCATCAGTGGGGGTGGCGAGGCCGCCTTCAGTGGAACGTATACCACCAACCCCGACGGGACCGGCGTGATCACGATGACCCCGGAAGCCAATCCATCCGCGGCGCCCGCGACCTTTTTCTACGCGATTGCCGGCGAGGGCGACACCATCTACACGCTTCGCACCAGCGGTGGAGGCGGGGGCGCGGACGTAGTCGTGGGGACGGGCCACCACCAGTAGTTCGCCCCGAAGATCGGGGGGGCCGTCAGGGCGGCCGCCCTCTCGGCCGCGAGGCGGTCCGCCGCGCCGGTAGGCCGGCGGTTTGGTCCAATTGGCCGGTTTTTCCATCAGCGTAGCGCTTTCCTCTCGCGCACCAGGGATGGGCATTTCACCCCATGCTCCCGTGTTACGATGAAGTCTGGTTCGTCCGTGGATGAACCATGCGGGAGACTGTCTTGCGGAAATGGATTTTTTGGGAGTTCAAGCGAGGATCGAGGCCATACGACCTGGTGGTAGCGCTTATCCTGGCCTTTATTTTCATCACTCCACGCGAATGGTTCCGTGATCAACCGCGCGCATCGAGCGTGGTCATGCTTCCCTCGGAAAAAGGGGTAGCCAGATTGTGGATCGAGCCGAATCTGCTCGCCGGGTTGAATGAAGATCAGCGGCTGGAACAGGCGCGCGAGCTATTGAGATCGCGCACGGGCAAGCCCGGGAAACTGACGCGGCTGGAGGCCATTTACGATTCCGAGCAGGATATCCGAGGTTTCCTCGCATACGCAACCGAGTAGCCCCTTCGGGCATCCCACTTTCAGGATGACGCTTTCGATTCTTCGAGTTATGGTTTGCTTGTGGAGCGTGGCCGCATTGCCGCTCCGCGCCGAGACGCTTTCCGAACTGCTGGCCAGGGTCGACAGGTCCGCGGAAACTTTTCGCGGGATGACAGCAAACCTCCGCCGGATCAACTACACGGCGGTGATCAAGGATACCAGCGAGGACAAGGGTGTCATCGCCATCAAGCTCAACAAGTCCCGCGAGATGCAGTTGCGCATCGACTTCACCGTTCCGGACGAAAAGACCTGGGCGTTCCGCGGCCACAAGGCGGAGCTTTTCATTCCGAAAATCAATACGGTGCAGGAATATGACCTCGGCAAGCACGGGCATCTGGTGGACCAATTTTTGCTTCTGGGTTTCGGTTCCGGCAGCAAGGCGCTTTCCAGGAGCTATACGCTTTCGCTCGGCGGAGAAGAAACCGTCGACAACCAGAAGACCTCGAAACTGGTGCTGATTCCCAAGTCCGCCGAAGCGCTGGAACATCTGAAGAAGGTAGAGATCTGGTTTCCGCTGACGAGCGGTTACCCGATCGAGCAGAAATTCTACCTCGGGTCGGGCGATTACGTGGAGGTGCACTATACCGGCGCGAAACTCGAACCGAACCTTTCCGACGCCGCTGTCCGCTTGACTTTGCCACCCGGAGTAAAACGGGAATACCCACAGAAGTAGGTTGTTATTTCAGGAATGGATTCCTCCCAACCATCAGTTCCCGCGGCTTCTAAACCGGTTGCCGCCAAACCGGCAGCCCCCCGTCTCGCGTTTCTCGACTGGACCCGCGGGCTGGCCGCGGTGATCATGCTCCAGGGGCATGTATTCCACTCGTTTACCCGCACCGACCTGCGCGGCCAGGATGCGTTCGTTCTCTCTCAATTCGTCGGTGGAATGCCGCCCGCGATCTTCCTGTTTCTGACAGGGGTGACATTGGCGTTCCTGATGCACAGCCGCGAGCGCCAGGGATTGAGCGCCTGGGGGAGGGTTAGGGCGGCGTTGCGCCGCGCGGGGTATCTCGCCGCGCTTGCCGCGGCGTTCCGGCTCCAACTGTGGATCTTCGGCTTCCCCCAGACCGAGTATGCCTCGCTTTTCCGTGTCGACATTCTCAATTGCATGGGCTTCGGCATTGCCGTGATGAGCATCATGGCTGTGTTCACAACATTGGAGCGGGTCCGCCTGTGCGCGATCCTGGGGCTGGCAATTGCGGTTGCGTCTCCTTTCATATCCCTGCTGGACACCGCCTTTCTTCATCCTTTCCTGCGGTCTTATTTCGTTCCCAGCTATGACAGCTTCGGCTTCTTCCCCTGGGCGGCGTTTCTCGCATTCGGCCTGAGCGCCGGAAGCGTTCTGCGGCTTGCGCCTTCGGTGGAGTTGCACCGCGTGATGCAGTGGGGGGGATGGCTGGGACTCATCCTGGTGGTCGGGGGGCAGTATTTTTCGAACATCCCTTATTCGCTCTACCCGAAATCAGAGTTCTGGCTCAACGGGCCGACCCTGGTATTCATCAAGACCGGCGTCATCCTGATGATGACCTCCTTCGCGTTCCTGTGGAACAACTACCTGGTGACCGGGTGGAGCTGGGTGAGGCAGTTAGGCACGACATCGCTGCTCATCTACTGGGTCCACACGGAGCTGGTCTACGGACGGTGGCTCGGGGTGATGAAGGAAAATCTGAATGTAGGGCAGACCGTGGTGATGGCGGTGGCCGTCATATCGCTGATGCTTGCGCTCTCGGTGGCGCGCGCACGGTGGCCGCAGATTCGCGAATTTCTCCTGAAACGGACGGCGGCTCAACTTCCTCAGCCGGACTGAATTCCGGAGGCCGGCCGCTGGTCAAAAGATGTACTTCAGCCCGAACTGCACCACGCGTTCGGTCTGCCGGAAGCCGAAGTCGCTGGCTGATGTGATCTTGCCGGCATTCGGGTTCAGCAACCGTCCGGCGGCGTCGCGGACGGCGGGTTGGAGCACGGGATCGTCAAACTGCGCGTGATTGAAGAAGTTGAACAATTCGGCGCGGAACTGCACATGCTGCCGTTCGGTGATATAGAAATTCTTCGACAGGTTCACGTCCCAGTTGTTGACGCCGCTGCCCTGGATAATGCCCTTGCCGGCATTGCCGAAACGTCCTGGAGTGGCGTTCCGGATGGCCTCGGTGTCGAACCAGCGGTCAATCGTGCGGTCGCCGCGTGAGAGATTGGGATTGCGCAACACGTCCGGACGCGCTCCCGTGTTCTGGACGTTGAAGTTTCCGGGCGTGAGATACGCACCGACGTAGGCCGTCCAGATGGGCGCGACCTGCCATCCCGCCAACAGCAGACGGACCGGCGCGGCCGACTTCTTGAAGAACGGCGGCTCATACACCGCGCTGAAGTTCAACTGGTGAGGGCGGTCGAACACGGCCGGGCCTTTGTTGTCGCGCAGATTGCGAATCGTGTTCGGACCAAACGAACCGCCGCCGACCACCACGCCCACCGTGCTCGAGTCGACGTCGGTGAGCGTCTTTGAGAAGGTGTAGTTCGTGAGGAACGTGAGTCCGTTCGAGTAGCGGCGCTCCAACCGCGTGGTCAGCGCGTGATAGTTGGCCGCGCCGCGCGATTCGAGAATATTCACCGCCGCCAGGTTCGGCCACGGGAAGATCTGCCGGAAATCGGGCGGCTGGGGCGGATTGGGGAAAATCTCATTGTAGTTGAGTTGGGTCTGCAGGCGCGTGCTCTTCGACCCGCGGTAGGCTGCCTCCCACAGCGTATTCTTCGTCACCAGCTTCTGCACGCTGAAAGTCCACTGCTGCACGTAAGCGTCGCGCAGGTTGCGGTCGACGCCGGCGCGGGTCAGGTTGGTCTGCCGGTCCGCGCCCACCAGCGGGGCCTCGGCCGTGAAAACAGGCAGCGGGCTGATGGTGCTCTCGGGGCGATAGGTCCGTGTCACCAGAAACGCGAAAGGATCCTGGAAGCCGCGCGAGCGGAAATCATTGCCGATCGGAGGGCTGTAGAACAGGCCGTAGGAGCCGCGGACAACCAGCGAATCCGTGCCCAAGGCGCGCCAGGCGAAACCGAACCGCGGGCCGAAGTTGTTGCGGTCCGGATTGATGAGGCTCCGCGGCGTGCCCTCCTGTCCCGGCAGCAACTGCCGGCCGGCTGCGAGGTCGAATGTCGCAATCCGGTCGAACTTGTCATAGGGTTTGCCGAAGTATTCCCAGCGCAGGCCGATGTTCAAGGTCAGGTTCTGCGACACGCGCCAGTCGTCCTGCACATAGAGAGCGGTGTTGCTGTAGCGCATCCGCTGCTCATAAGGGGTCGTTTGCACCGAGTAGGCGGCCGGGTAACCGAGAAGGATATCGGCGAGAGCGGACTGCCGGGTCGGCGTCCCCACCGGGACCGGGCTCGTATAGACTCCCGTGAACGTGTAGTTGCCATTGGGCGCGCCCCATTGGGTCGAGTTCAACTGCTTTCTTTGATACGTGCCGCCTACCTTCACCGTATGCTTGCCGAGCATCAGGGAAAGGTTGTCGACAACCTGCGCGGATTGGGTGATCCACTGGAAAAATGCGTTGTTCGTCGAAAAACCCGCCTGGGGGAAGCCCGATACGGTCACGGCAGGGGCTCCATAAGTCAGCGGCTGGGTATCGATTCCCTTGATGCCCAACTCCTTCACCCAATCGCGTTTGAACGAGTCGTCGGAGTTGCGGATACGATTCATGCGCACAAAGCCGATGTTGGCCTCGTTCACAATCCTTGAATTGAAGATGTGGGTATCTCCCAAAGTGTGTTGCACGTTGCGTTCGCTCTGGACCGCGTCATACTTGAACGTCTGCGTCAGCGCCTGTCCCGGTCCGATGTCGTCCGGCTGGTTCACGGTTGTCCGCCAGAACAGATTGTTGGCGTTCGACAGCTTGTGATCGATGCGGAACGACGGCACCGTGAAGTCCCACTTCCGCAGCGGCGCATTCACATAGTTGCGGGCCGGATCGGCGTTGTTCGATAGCGGGTAGAGCGCCAGCAACCCGCGTCCCACCGGGTTGATCCGGCTTTCGGGAATACGGTTGCCGGGAAACGGCGTCTTGGTGAAGGGATCCACCACCGGCGTGACCGTACCGCTGAAATCGCCCGCGCGTTCTTCCGCGGTAGGCACAACCGTCGTGCTCGTCGTGCCGTTCCTCTGGCGCTGCCATTCCCAACTGAACAGGAAGAACGTCCTGTCCTTGCCGTTGTACAGCTTTGGAATCAGCACGGGGCCATTTCCGACGAATCCGAACTGGTTGCGCTTGTTGGGCGCCGATCGCCCCGTCACGTCGAAGAAATTGCGCGAATCCAAACGGTCATTCCGCAGAAACTCGAAGGCCGCCCCATGAAACTCGTTTGTGCCGCGCCGTGTCACCACGTTCACAAACGCGCCGGAGTTGCCGCCGAACTCGGCCGATGCCCCCGAGGTCAGCACACGGAACTCGGCGACCGATTCAAGGGACGGAATCGCGTAAGGATAGTTGTTCAACTCCATGCCGCTGATTTCGATGCCGTCGACGATCACCGTACTCGTGTTGTCGCGCTGGCCGCCGGCGGAGAATGCCGGTCCGTAGTTCGCCTGCCGCTGCGTCGCGCTCGCGCGCCCGGCTGTCACGATGCCGGAAGCCAGAAACGCGAGTTGCATGAAGTTGCGCCCGTTCAGCGGCAGTTCGCGCACGCGCTTCTCGTCGATCACCTGCGCGAGGCTCGCTTCGCTTGCCTGCACCTGCGCCGCCGAGGCTTCAACCGTAATGGCTTCGCTCACCTGTCCGACCTGCAACTTCACGTTCAGTTGAAGTGTCTGCGCGACGGTCAACTGGACGTCGCGGATCTCTTCGCGCCTGAATCCGGCCATCTCCACAGCCAGGCGGAAGGTTCCGCGCGGCAACGCGCGAAACTCGTAGATGCCTTCGCTGTTGGCCAACTGGTCGCGCGTCTGATTTGTCTCTTCATGGGTCAACATCACTCTTGCGCCGGCCACGACGGCGCCGCTTGTGTCGGTGACGGATCCGGTAATCACACCACTGGCAGTCTGCGCTCCCAGTGGAATCACATTACATAAGAAAACGAATAGCAAAGCCGCAAGTTTCCGCAT
>JABAQT010000002.1:0-59872 GCA_019187195.1 Bryobacteraceae bacterium | reverse complement strand
GGGTGGCCGGCTAAAGGTATAGCAGTCATACGCCGATGGTACTAGAAGTGGTACAATCCCCAAGGTTTGGGGATCTTCGCCGGATAGGAGTTTTCGCCATGCGTGTACGGCTCCGGCTTCAGTTCTGGAACTTCGATTATCCATGGTTTCCCGCTCCCAGCAACCGGGCGCCGGTTCGCGCCTACCCAGGCATCAGTCCGGAAATCATGGAGATACTTGTTTGCCCGCTCTGTAAGGCGAGACTTGAGCCAACCGCATCCAACTCGGCTTTGGAGTGTCTTTGCTGCCATCGCCTCTATCCGGTTTTCGATGGAGTTCCGGTGATGTACATGGCGGAATCCCTCATCGGGAATCCTTTCAGCCATGACCTGCCCAAGGCGGGGTGGAAGCGGACGCCGCTGCCCGCGCGCCTTCCCATCCAGGAATGATCCTGAACGGCGCGCGTGAAGGATTCCCAATTCTCCGGCGGCCATGCCCGGGTTTCGCTTGGTATCATTTTGATACACATGGGTTGTCTATTTTCCGCCACAAGACCGGCTGGACAGGGACGAGGAAATATAACAGGATGACCCGGCGCATCCTTACCTTGGCGCTGGCTTTTTTCGCGTTGCCGGCGTACCCGCAAGCCGCTCCCGCCGAAGATCAGGATTTCGCATCCTCCATCCGACAGTGGACCACGAGACCGGAGTTTCTTTCCCCGCTTGTCGACCATCTGCCCAGAGTGGCGAACGTGCCGGCGCCCAAAGACATCCTGGGCTATCATGCCGGCGCGCCCGGCAAGCTCACTTACTATGCCGACATACTCAAGTATTACAGAGCCCTCGCCGCCGCGTCCCCGCGCGTGAGGATCATCGAAACCGGCAAGACCGACGAAGGCCGTGAATGCGTGGTTATCGCCATCGCCTCGGAAGAGACCATCAAGAGCCTCGAGAAGTATCGCGATGCGCTTGCCAAACTGGCGGACCCGCGGGCGCTCACTGGCGCTCAGGCGAAGGAAGTCATCGCTTCCGCCAAGCCCATCTACCATCTGATGGGCGGTCTCCACAGCTCGGAAACAGGCCCGCCGGAGATGCTCATGGAACTCGCCTACCGGTTGGTGGCCGAGGATTCGGATCTCATCAAGCATATCCGTGAAAACGTTATCGTCACCATCACGCCGGTAGCCGCCCCCGACGGCCGCGACCGCTACCTGGACTGGTATTACGCGTACAAGATCAACGAGAAGACCGAAGACGACCGCCTCCCGGGCCCGCCATTCTGGGGTAAGTACGTGTATCACGACAATAATCGCGATATCAATTACTCACAGGCCACCATGCGGAATCTGCTCGCCTGGTATCTGGAATGGCATCCGCCCATCATGCACGATCTGCACGAATCCCAGCCTTTCCTGTACACATTCAGCGGACAGTCTCCGCAGAACCCCACGCTCGATCCCATTCTTTACGCCGAACTCCCCTGGTTTGCCAACTACGAACTTGCCACCATGGCCCGCTTCGGGATGCCCGGCGTTTGGACGCATGCGTTCGTGGATATGTGGTCGCCCGGTTATCTCGGATTCATGTCGTCCAATCACAACGGCATGCTGCGCATGTATGAGACGTTCGGCAACGGCGGCGGCAACACGATGAAGCGCAAGGTGGCGCCTGAGAGACGCGGTGGAGGAAACGATGTCACCAAGCGCGAATGGTACCGCCCCATGCCGCCCTATCCGGAAGTTGAATGGTCCATGCGCAACAACATCAACTACAGTGAAACGGCGGTTCTATCGGCGCTTGAACTCACGTCGAATTTTTCCCACGCCATTCTCGAGAATTTCTACCAGAAGAGTCGCAACTCGATAGAATCGGGGCGCAGCCAGCCTCCCTTCGGATACGTGATTCCCGGCGGCCAGAAGGACATGAACCGCGTGGCCCTGCTTGTGAATCTGCTGCGGCGGCAGGGCATCGAGGTGGGCCGCGCCATCTCCGGCTTCCAACTGAAGGAAGGAAGTTTTCCGGAAGGCTCGTTCGTCATCAAGCGCGATCAGCCTTACGGCAGGCTGGCGAAGATCCTCCTCGAGAAGCAGTCCTTCCCCGACGCCAATCTACGCACCTACGACGATACGGGCTGGACGATGGGCCTGATGATCAACGTGCCGGTAAAGGAGATCGATGACAAGGAAGTGCTGGGGGTTGCCGTCCAACCCGTCGGCAAGTTCGAATGGAAGGGGGTTCTCAGCGGTTTTCCCGCGCGTTCGGCTTACGTGATTCCCGATTACGGCGCCAATGCTCTGATGACTCTGCGCTGCCGCCTGCGGGACCTCAAGTTCGAAGCCGCGGAGAAGGCCTTTGTGGCCGCCGGAGTGGAATACCCCGCCGGTTCGCTGCTCATTCCAGTGCAGGGCCCGAACGAGAACCTTCACCAGCGAATCAAACTCGCCGTCGAGGAACTCGGCCTTCCGGCCAGTTCACTCGAGACCATGCCGGAGGGGCCGCGGCATGAAGTCGAGATGCCGCGGCTTGCTGTTTTCAGCACCTGGGGAAGCACGCAGGATACCGGGTGGGTGCGCTACGCCCTCGATCAATTCGAAGTCCCCTATGATCTGATTTACAAGGAACGAATCAAGGCCGGCAACCTGCGGGCGGCTTATGACGTGATCCTCATGCCGAGCCAGGGCCGGGGCAATGGGAAGAGCATCGTCTACGACGTGGATTCGAGAGGGAAGACTCTCGCTTACAAGAAGACGGAGAAGTTCGCGAATCTCGGCATGTACGGCGAGTCGGACGATATCAGCGGCGGGATGGGAATCGCGGGCGTCGCGGAGATCGAGAAATTCCTCAACGCGGGCGGCGTTCTCATCACGCTCGGCGCGGCAAGCTGGTTTCCAGCCGATTTCGGGATCGCCCCCCGCGTGGACGCGAGCCGCCCGTCGGCGGCCTTCTACGCCCCCGGGCCGATTGTCAGCGCCACTATCGAGCAACCCGCGCACCCGCTGTTTTACGGCTACACCGGCAAGACCATCCCCGTGCGGTACGCCAACGGTCCCCTGCTCACGGTGCCGGCGCTGGATAAGAAGGAGGCGCTGCTCCGCTTTTCCGGAACGGCCGAATCCGTTCTCAGCGGCCTGATGAAGGGCGCCGCGGAAACCAAGGACAAGGTTGCCGTCGCGGATGTGCCGGTGGGCTCCGGGCGCATCGTCCTGTTCGCCACCAACCCCTGCTACCGGTGGCAGAACCACGGCGAGTTCAAGCTGCTCTTCAACGCCATCCTGCATTTCAACGATCCACACTGACGGGATGGAGGGGAAATGGGCCATCATAGCCGATGATCTGACGGGCTCCTGCGACGCGGGGGCACCGTTTGCGGCTCGCGGCTACTCCACTTGTGTCCGGCTTCACGGG
This sequence comes from Bryobacteraceae bacterium, assembly GCA_019187195.1. Lineage (GTDB taxonomy): Bacteria > Acidobacteriota > Terriglobia > Bryobacterales > Bryobacteraceae > CADEFT01. The sequence continues at coordinate 56,489 of JABAQT010000002.1, read as the reverse complement.
TGCGCGCCGGCCGTGCCTTCGCCTGATATCCCAGTTTTCGAGACGTCGAGCCGCCACCTCGATGCCCGTGAGGCCTATGCGCGCGTCCGCGATGCGGTCCGTCTCGCCGCCGGCCGCCGCATCTTCAAGAAAGTGGACTCGACGCTCAAGGGCAATATCCTGGCCGAACTCGAAGGCATCAGGGACGCCCTTCCGGCTTCCCGCATCATCCTTGCGCCCGCTCATCCCGCGATGGGCCGGACCATCAGAGACGGGGTCCTGTTCGTCCACGGCGAGGACACCGGACAGCGTCTGCCGGAGGCCCAATGGCTCGAATGCCTGGATGAGCTTCCAGCAACCATCGAAGAGGACGCCGTATACGCGGGTTCGGGCGCGCTCGCGCGGAGGATTGCGGACGCCCTGCCGCCGGGCCCCGATCCATGTTTCCGGCCGCGCCACGCCCAGGTCACCGTGATCGCCGGGTCGCGCAACCCCGCGACTCTCGCGCAAGTGCGGTTGCTGCGCGAGCGGAACATCGAGGGCGTTTCGATCCTCGAGATCGAGCGGGATTCGCTCTACTCGCCGGTATTTAAGAGTTTACTGTCCGCTTTAACGCCCTCGGCGCTGCTCATCGCGGGCGGGGATACGGCCCGCGCCGCCGCCGCTCATCTCGGCGCCCGCGGCATCCGTCTTGCAGGCGAAGAGATTCCAGGCGTTCCGTGGGGCGCCTGGACCGGGGGAAGCTTCGATGCCCTGCCCATCGCCACAAAATCAGGCGGTTTTGGTGAGATGGATGTGTTGGCGCGCGCGGCGCTTTTGTTGCAAGGAGAACCGATTTGAAACCAACGGTGGCGCTCACCATGGGAGATCCGGCCGGTATTGGCCCTGAAATTGTCCACAAGGCTCTCGCCGATAAGAGTGTCCGGCCGCTGGCCGATTGGATCGTCATCGGTGACCGCAAGCCGCTCGAGATGAGCGATCCGGCGGGCTTCGACGCGCTTTTCTCCGGGCCTGGCGTCACGTGGCGGGAGACAGGCGCGCTCGAGGGAGCCGATGACTTCGTCTTTGGCCGTCTCGATGCCCGATGCGGCAGGGCCGGTCTCGAATATGTCCGTCTCGCCACCCTGCTCTGCCTCGAAGGCAAGGCGCAGGCCATGGTCACCGCGCCGCTGAACAAAGAAGCGGTGGCTATGTCCGGCATCCCGTTCACCGGCCATACGGAGTTCATCGCGGAACTGTGCGGAGGCAGCGAGTCGCGGATGCTGCTGGTCAACGACCGCCTCAAGGTCGCCCATGTATCGACGCACGTCTCCCTGCGCCGCGCCTGCGACCTCGAACCGGAACGCATTCTCCGCACCATTGAACTCGCCGCCGACGCCGTGCGGTTGATCGGATGCGCCGATCCGCGGGTGGCCGTCTGCGGCCTCAATCCGCACGCCGGAGAGCATGGCTTGTTCGGCTCCGAAGACGAGCGGTTCATCGCGCCCGCGGTCGAGCAGGCAAGGGCGAAAGGAATCCGCTGCGAGGGGCCCATACCCGGAGACACGGTATTTCTCAAGGCTGCCCGCGGCGGCTACGATCTGGTTATCGCCATGTATCATGACCAGGGGCACATTCCGGTCAAGCTTGTGGATTTCGAACACACCATCAACGTTTCGATCGGGCTTCCCATTATCCGGACATCGGTCGACCATGGAACGGCATTTGATATTGCGGGGAAGGGGATTGCCGGCGCGGAGAGCATGAAAGCGGCCATGCGACTGGCGGCGCGGATGGGGAGCAACCGGCTGTTGCGGCTGTAACGGCTGTAAATTTTGTTTCACTCGTAAATTTTTCTATTACGCCGGATCGAATGGCGTCCGATGAGATCAATATGTCTGCAGGTGTGCGTCTACTACTACTCCTCCTCCTAACCCTCACATCCACCCCGGCCGTTGCGCAGATCACCGGCGAGATTCGCGGCGTTCTGTCAGATCCCGCTGGCGCCGTCATAGCCCGGGCACAGGTGACTCTGATGAGCACGGAGACCGGCGAGACCCGTAATTCGAAGAGTGACCAGCAGGGGCGCTATGCTTTCCCGCTGCTCAAGATCGGCGAATATCAGATCACGGTCGAGACGCCCGGCTTTCGCCGGCTTTTCGCGCCGGCGGAGGTCCGCAGCGCGGAGGTCACGGTGGTGAATCTGAGACTCGAATTGGGACAGGTAACCGAGCAGGTGACGGTGACCGACGCCGCCAGTCCTCTCGATGTACAGAGCGCTCAACTGCAGGAGTCGTTTAGCGGGCAGGAGGTGCAGGACATTCCGGTGGCGCGGGACCCGAACGCCATCGCGCTGCTGCTGGCCGGCATCACCCCCGCTCCGGCCAGTTTCAATTCCGGAAGTTTCATCAGCAACGGAAACCGCGCGCGGGCGAACAATATCACCATTGACAACATTACGGCTACCGACATTTCGACCGCTGGAACCGGATCGACGAACAACGGCCCGTTGAATTTTTCCTCGCTGAAGGAGGTGAAGGTCATCAGCGGCAATTTCAGCGCGGAATTCGGACGAAACTCGGGCTCCCAGGTGCAATACATCACCAGGAGCGGCGGCAATGAATTTCACGGCAAATTGGAGGAGTACTTCCGGAACAGCGCTCTCAACGCGCGCGACTGGTTTGACCGCACGGGTTCGGCCAGTGTCAGCCGATTCAATGAATTCGGAGGCGTCTTCGGGGGACCAATCGTGCGCAACAAGACCCATTTCTTTCTTGCGGCGGAAATCGTTCCCGTGCGAGGCCTCGGCGATACGCGGATCGCATTGGTCCCGACCGCGGCCATGATCGCGAAAGTGACGGACCCCACGTCGAAGAGGCTGCTCGAACAGTACCGGCTCCCGGCGCCGGAAGCGGAAACCGCGAGCGCGGGGACGGTGAGCCAGAGCGCGCCGAACGCGGCTGATTTCCACCAGTATTCGATCCGCATCGACCATCAGCTTTCCTCGCGTGACAGCCTTTACGCGCGTTTCGGCGCCGCTGGCCTCGACGCGACGGCGCCCTCGATCACCTTTGCCGGAACGAACCTGAACAACTTCGGGCTGAGTTCGACAAATAGCGTCTATAGCGCAAACCTCAACGAGACGCACGTGTTCTCGTCCACCGTCATCAGCGAGTTCCGGGCCGGCTTCGGCCGCACCACCCCGGTCTTCGGCCTTCTCACGGATGTTCCCACCGGTCCGCGGATCAACTTCGCCAATGGCCAGGTTTCGAATTTCGGGCAGGCGGACAACGCGCCGCAAGGGCGCATTCAAAACACATTTCAGGCGGGGGACACGGTCACCTGGACCAAGGGCGCGCACAACGTGAAGGTGGGCGGCGATTCCTACCGGTATCAGCTCAACAGTTTCATCGATTCCCAGGCCCGCGGCACATACACGTTCCTCGATTGGGATGATTTTGCCGCCGGCCGGCCGAGCGCCTTCTCCCAACGGTTCGGAAGCACGTTCCGCGGCCACCGCACCTGGCTCGCCGGAGCGTTCGTCCAGGACGATTACCGGGTCACGCCGCGTCTAACGCTGAACCTCGGCGTACGGTTCGAGATGTATGGACCGGTGAGCGAAGTGAACAACCTGGTCTCGAACCTCGACCTCGACTGCCGGAGCAGCCTGGGCGCGGCCGGCAGCGGACCATTGGGCTGTTTCGCCGTGGGCGGCCGAGCCATCGAGGCCAATGCCTATCCTCAGCCGCGCGCCGGCTTCGCCTATAACCCGGGAGGCGGACGCCTCGTCATTCGCGGCGGGTACGGGTTAGTGTCCGATTTCAATTTTCTCAGCCCCATCGTCGCCCAGCGTACGCTGCCTCCGTTCAACTCCGTGGCGAGTCTCAGCGGAGCCGCCTTGTTTACGGGTGCAAACAGTTGGGCCAACCTCGTGGCCGGATCGGGCGCGGCACAGCAGCAGGCGAAAGCAATGATCGGCCTCATCCGGGATGACGTTCTGAACTACGGCAACATCTCTCCGGTCATGGACCCGAACCTCCGGAATCCGCAGGTGCATCAATGGAATTTCGGCGTCGAACGCGAGTTGCCGCAACACTTCGTGCTGAAAGTGGCCTACGTAGGCGTCAAAGGCAATTTCCTGCAGCGCCTGCGCCCGCTCAATCTGAACGCCGCCCTACCCGCGCCGGCTACCAGTCCCGGCGACGAGGCTGCCCGCGCAGCGGATTTCCGCGCCTCCTATGCCGCCCTGAGCGGCTCGGCGGCGCGCTTCAGCAGCCGCTTCGATCCACGGTTCAACTCGGTAAATTACTATGACAACTCGGCCAATTCCAACTTCCATGCTCTCGAGGTGACGGCTTCACGCTCATTCCGCGGAGGGCTTTCGCTGCACGTGAGCTACACCTGGGCCAAGTCCATCGACGACGTCTCCGATGCCCTGACCACGATTCCCAACGACAGCACGCAACTCCAGAACCCGTACGATTCCCGGGGCAACAGGGGCGTCTCGGGCTTCGATTTGCCGCACCGGCTTGTCGTGGTTCACGTCTGGGAGTTGCCCTGGGGCAAGAACCTGTCCAACCGTGCGCTCGCCCGAGTGCTGGGGGGATGGAACATGTCCGGCGTCTCGACCTGGCGGGCTGGATTCCCCGTCAGCTTCGAAGCCGGGCCACGACTGGGAACGCCGAATATTTCGGTGATCGACACGGGCGGCTTCATCCGTCCCAATGCGGCGGGCGCCTTCGCCTTCCATCCCTTTCCGGCGGACAGTCCCGGCGTCGTTGATCGTTATGCCACGGCGCTCGGACTCACACAACCGCTGCTTGGAAACTTCGGAACGCTCGGCCGCAATACGCACCGGCTGAACGGCATGTCGGACTTCGATTGGAATGTTTACAAGACCCTGCCGGTCACCGAGCGGATTACCCTGCAACTGCGCTGTGAGATGTACAACGTCTTCAACCAGCACTCTTTCCTGACGGTGGACCGCAACATCAGCAGCCCGTCGTTTGGCCAGTACAACTCCCTGGCCCAGTCGCAGCGCGTATTTCAATTGGGAGCCGCCGTTCAGTTCTGACAGACGGCCGGTTAGCTGAAGTTCAACTCACCGCCGCCGATTCCTGGCGTTCGTGAATCTCCTGCAGCGTCCAGACGCGGATCGGATCGCGCCGCCGGGAGGCAATGGCCTCGGCGGCCGCCTTGGCGCCGCTCATGGTGGTGATGCAGGGGACGCGATACATCAGGGCGATACGGCGGATGGCCTTTTCATCACTGAAGGAGTGCCCGCCCGTGGTGGTGTAGATAACGAGGCGAAGCGAACCGCCTTTCAACAAGTCGACGGCATTGGGGCGGCCTTCATTCACTTTGAAAACCGTCTTCACCTTCAGTCCCGCTGCCTGCAACGCGGCGGCGGTGCCGCGAGTGGCGGCAAGCGAGAAGCCGAATTCGCTGAACTTGCGTCCAAGTTCCACCGCGTCGGCCTTGTGGCGTTCGTTAACGCTGAGGAACACACAGCCGGAATCCGGCAACGGCGTCCCGGCGCTCAGTTGCGCCTTGGCGAAGGCTTCCCCGAAATTGACCCCGACGCCCATCACTTCACCGGTCGAGCGCATCTCCGGCCCCAGGGCGGGATCGACTCCGGGGAACTTGTTGAACGGAAATACAGGCGACTTGACGAACGACATCGGGACGGGGAGTACTCCGCTGGTAAGTCCGCCTGTCAGGTGGGCCAGGTCCTTGAGCCGCTTGCCGAGCATGAGCCCGACGGCGATTTTCGGCAGAGGGACACCCGTCGCCTTCGATACATAGGGCACGGTGCGCGAAGCGCGCGGATTGACTTCCAGCACGTAGACCGCGCCGTCCTTGATGGCGTACTGCACATTCATCAGGCCCACCACCTGGAGAGCACGGGCCAGTTGGACGGAATAGCGCTCAATGGTCTCCTTCACGCCGGCCGATAGAGACACCGGAGGCAGCACACAGGAACTGTCGCCCGAATGGACGCCGGCTTCCTCGATATGCTCCATGATGCCCGCGATGAGCACGTCGCGGCCGTCGGAAAGGCAGTCGACATCCACTTCGGTCGCGTCCTCGAGGAAGCGGTCTATGAGGACCGGGCGATCCTGCGAGAAAACGACGGCTTCGCGCATGTAGCGGCGGACCGTCTCTTCGTCGTAGGCGATGACCATGGCGCGCCCGCCGAGCACGTAACTGGGGCGGACGAGAACGGGGTAGCCAAGGCGGCGGGCTACCTCGATAGCCTCCTGCTCACTGGTGGCGGTTCCGTTGGGCGGCGAAGGAATGCCGAGGTCGTCGAGCAGTTTGCCAAACAGTTTCCGGTCCTCGGCGAGATCGATGTTGGCGGGATCGGTGCCGATGATGGGAACTCCGGCGCGCTTCAGCGGAAGAGCGAGATTCAGAGGGGTCTGGCCGCCGAACTGGACGATGACGCCGTCGGGCTTCTCGGTGTCATGGATGTTCAGCACCTCCTCGAGCGTCAGGGGTTCGAAGTAGAGACGGTCGCTGGTGTCGTAGTCGGTCGAAACCGTCTCCGGGTTGCAGTTCACCATGATGGACTCATGGGCGAACTCGCGAAGCGCGTAACTGGCGTGGCAGCAGCAGTAATCGAATTCGATGCCCTGTCCGATGCGATTGGGTCCGCTGCCGAGGATCATCACTTTCCTGCGCGCCGAGGGTTCCGCCTCGCATTCGGATTCATAGCTTGAATACAGGTAGGGAGTAAAGCTCTCGAATTCGGCCGCGCAGGTGTCCACGCGGTTGAAGACGGCGGGTACGCCGAGAGCTTTACGCTTGCGGCGGACGTCGAGCGGACTCGCGTTCCACATGCGTCCCAGGCGCGAATCCGAGATGCCGTCGCGCTTGGCCTTGATGAAAGCCGCCTGGTCCGCGGTTTCGAGAGTCTTTTCCGCCAGGTCCTTCTCGAGAGCGATAACCTCGGCGATCTGTGTCAGGAACCACGGGTCGATAGCCGTCATCTCGTGGATCTGGCCCACCGTGTAGCCCTTTTCCATGGCAAAGCGGATGTAGCCGAGACGGTCAGGGGTCGGGGTAATCAGGCGTTGAGGGATCAGGTTCTCATCGTATGCTTCCGAGGAGGCAGACTTGCCGGTCTCGAGGCTGCGGATGCCTTTCCCGAGCGCCTGCTTGAACGTGCGCCCGATGGCCATCACCTCTCCCACGGATTTCATTTGGGTGCCGAGCACCGGTTCCGAGCCCGGGAACTTTTCGAACTGCCACTTGGGGATCTTCACCACCACGTAGTCGATGGTCGGCTCGAAGCAGGCGGGGGTCTTGCGCGTGATGTCGTTGTTGATCTCGTCGAGGCGGTAGCCCACCGCGAGCTTCGCGGCGATTTTCGCGATCGGGAACCCGGTGGCTTTCGAGGCCAGCGCGGAACTGCGCGAGACGCGCGGGTTCATCTCGACTATCACCATCCGGCCCGACTTCGGATCGATGGCGAACTGCACATTCGAGCCGCCGGTGTCGACTCCGATCTCACGGAGACAGCGCAGCGCGCCGTCGCGCATCATCTGGTATTCGCGGTCGCTGAGCGTCTGGGCGGGAGCGATGGTGATCGAATCCCCCGTATGGACGCCCATGGGATCGAAGTTTTCTATCGAGCAGATGATGATGGCGTTGTCGGCGAGGTCGCGCATGACCTCGAGTTCATACTCCTTCCAGCCAAGCACGCTCTCTTCGATGAGGACTTCGTGAACCGGGGAAAGATCGATGCCGCGATCGAGAATGTCCACAAGTTCTTCCCGGTTGTAGGCGATGCCGCCGCCCGTGCCCCCGAGCGTGAAACTGGGCCGCAGGATCATGGGATAGCCGATCTTCGCGGCAAAAGCGAGACCATCCTCGATGGTCTTCACCAGCTGCGATCGCGGCGTTTCGAGGCCGATCGAGCGCATCGCGTCCTTGAACAGCAGGCGGTCTTCGGCCTTCTTGATGGCGTCGATTTTGGCGCCGATCAACTCGACGTTGTACTTGTCGAGAATACCGGCTTCGGCGAGAGCGACGGAGAGGTTGAGTCCGGTCTGGCCGCCGACTGTCGAGAGAAGCGCGTCGGGGCGCTCCTTGCGGATAACCTCGGCGGCGTATTCGACGCTTAAAGGCTCCACATAGGTGCGGTCGGCAAGGTTGGGATCGGTCATGATGGTGGCCGGATTGGAGTTGATCAGCGTCACCTCATAGCCGTCGGCGCGAAGCGCCTTGCACGCCTGGGCGCCGGAGTAATCAAATTCGCAGGCCTGGCCGATGACAATGGGGCCCGAACCGACAATCAGAATGCGATGGATGTCGTTTCTTCTAGGCATCCTTACGACCTCTTATGCGCGCGCATGAGTTGCACGAATTCGTCAAACAGATAGTGCGAGTCGTGAGGCCCCGGCGCGGCTTCGGGGTGGTACTGCACACAAAAAACGGGATGCTCCCGGTGGCGGAATCCTTCCACGGTATGGTCATTCAGGTTGATATGCGTAAGTTCCACCGTACTAGCCGGCAGCGAATCAGCGTCCACGGCAAATCCGTGATTCTGCGAGGTGATCTCGACCCGGTTCGTGAGGTAGTTCAGCACGGGATGGTTCGCCCCCCGGTGGCCGAACTTGAGCTTAAAGGTCTTTCCGCCCATGGCCAGCGCAAGAAGTTGATGGCCCAGGCAGATTCCAAAAATGGGCAGGCGGCCGATCAGGGTCCGCACTTGCGCGATCTGGTACTCGAGTGGTTCCGGGTCGCCCGGGCCGTTTGAGAGAAAGACGCCGTCCGGCCGCAGGGAAAGGACGTCTTCAGCCGAGGCTCCGGCCGGCACCACGGTAACGCGGCAGCCGCAATGGGTCAGGCGGCGGAGGATGTTGTGCTTGATTCCGTAGTCATAGGCGACGACCCGGAATTCCGGGGGCGGAACGGCGCCGACTTTTTCGCTCGGAGAACAGGGCTCCACGCCCTGGCTCCATTCATACCGCTCCGGCGTGCTGACCTTCGTGGCCAGGTCCAGGCCCGTCATGGACGGAGACCGGCGGGCACGGTCCACCAGTTCGGCCGGATCGTCGTCCCCCATCCCGATGACACCGCGGAGGACGCCCCCGATGCGGAGTTTGCGGACCAGTTTGCGGGTATCAATTTCGGCGATGACCGGGATTCCATGCCTCTCCAGAAAGTCGTTCGCCGGCTCCTCGCTTCGCCAGTTGCTGGCAATGGGAGAGAATTCCCGGACGATGAGGCCTTCGATGCATGGGCGGAGAGACTCGCAATCCTCAAGCGTGGCGCCATAGTTCCCGATTTGGGGATTGGTGAGGCAAACGATCTGGCCGGTGTAGGAGGGATCGGTGAAGACCTCCTGATATCCGGTAATAGCGGTGTTGAAGACGACTTCACCAAACCGCTGGCGGCGCGCACCAAAGCCGCGGCCCTTGAAGACGGTTCCGTCCTCCAGGGCGAGCAAGGCATGATTCAAGGTGGATGCTCCTCTGGGAAGGTGTAACTTTTATTGGAGCATGGGAAGGGCGGCCGCATCAAGGTAGGCCGTAAAATGAATATTTGTTAATCTTTGAAGTATGCTTGGCCTGCTTCTGTCTCTGACCGGAGTCTGCACCGCTCAAAGCAGCATGCTTTTGGTGGCCAGCGGATCATCACAGCGCATCCAGAACCGGCACGCGGACCTGGACGGCCTCTCGAGGATGACCGGGCGGTCCATGATCCTTCGTTTCCACCGCCTGGGGTACCTGGAGAGATTGCCGGCGAGCACTCCAACCTACTACCTGCGAGCGATCCCACCGCCTTACCGGTATCTTCGGCCATGGAGCAAGGCGTTTCTCGAGCGGTTGAGCCGCCGGTTCCATTCGAGATTCGGGAAGCGCCTCCGTGTGACGAGCCTGATCCGCGGCATAGAACGGCAACGAGCGCTGGCGCGCCGGAACGGGAATGCCGCGCCCGCGTTTGGCATCAACCGCTCGACACACCTGACGGGCGCGACCTTCGATATCTCGAAGGCGTACATGACCGGACGTGAAAAGGCGTGGATGCGGCGGGTGCTCTATTCGATGAAGAAGCAGAAGCGCATCTATGCGGTCGAGGAGTTCCGCCAGCCCACCTTCCACATCATGGTGTACCGGAGCTATCTCGATCCCGCCAAAGGACCCGGAGCGTGATCCGGGGCGTACTAAGCTGTAAACATGGTGGTGGCGGGAAGGCGAAAGTCCATCGCGTTTTTCATCGCGCTCGGAATCGGGCTGATCTCCGTCATCCTGATTCTTTACATCGGCTGGGTCCTGCTGAACTGGCGGACGGGCATATTGCTGGTTCTCGGCGTCCTGCTCACCATGATGATCATCGCCGGCGTGGTGCTGAACACCATCTTTCTGGTGCGGGAGATCCGCAGGAATGAGCAGCATGACGCCTTTATCAACGCGGTGACGCACGAGTTGAAAACTCCGGTGGCTTCCATCCGGCTCTATCTGGAAACGCTGCAGACCAGAGCGGTGGATGAGGCGAAGCGGAAGGAGTTTTACCGCATCATGCTCGATGACAGCAACCGCCTGCTGGGCACAATCGAGCAGGTCCTGCGCACGGGACGTATCTCCTCGTCGGGGAAGAAACTGCATGCGGCTCCCATCAATCTGGGGGGCGTGGTGGAAAGCTGTGTCGCCCGCGCGCGGAATCTGCACCGTCTGCCGCCCGAGGGGTTGGTCTATCGTCCCGGACCTCCGGCCACCGTAATGGGTGAACTCGAGGAACTCCAGGCGGCGGTGCAGAACCTGATCGACAACGCCGTGAAGTATTCGGGCAAGAACGTTCGCGTAGTGGTCGAGACGCCGTCGTCGGACGGGAACGTCCAGGTGCGGGTGAAAGATCAGGGGGCGGGGATCGCGAAGTCCGAGTTGAAGCAGATTTTCAAGAGATTCTATCGGGTGCCGGGGCCGCTGGCGTCGCGCGTGAAGGGGACAGGGCTGGGGCTGTTCATCGTGCGCTCGGTTGCCAAGCGACACCGGGGCAGCGCATGGGCGGAAAGTGAAGGTCCCGGGCGCGGCAGCACGTTCGTGCTGCAACTTCCCATAGTGAAGAAACCAAAATAATGAACAGAGTACTTGTGGTCGAAGACGAACAGCACCTCGCCGAAGGGCTGCGGTTCAATCTTGAGGACGAAGGCTACCAGGTCCAGACGGTGGAGACGGGAGAATCGGCGCTCGATGTGTTGCGCGCCCAGCCTTCGGGTTTTGACCTTGTGATCCTGGATGTGATGCTGCCTGGAAAGGACGGATTTTCGGTGATGTCCGAACTTCGCGGGGAGGGGCAGTTTGTGCCCACGCTTATGCTCACGGCGCGAGGACATCCGGAAGACGTTTTGAAGGGGTTCGCCGCGGGCGCGGACGACTATCTCACCAAGCCGTTTGAACTGGCCATCCTGATGGCCCGCCTGCGCGGCCTGCTGCGGCGGAGGGAGTGGTTGCGAGCCTCGATGGACGCTTCCGCGCGGCCGGTTACGCCGGCCGAAGCGCCCGCGGCGGATGAATTCAGGTTCGGGGATAAGACGGTGAACTTCGACAGGCTGGAGTTGCATGTCCGTGACCAGGTGTTTCCGCTCACGCTCATGGAAGCCAACGTTCTACGCTACCTGATCCAGCATGAAGGCACGGCGGTATCCCGCAAGAAGATGCTGGAGGAGGTATGGGGGCTGCACGAGGATACCGACACACGGGCCATCGATAACTTCATGGTGCGGTTGCGGCGGTATATCGAAGATGATCCGTCGCATCCGCGGCACCTGTTGACCGTGCGCGGAGTAGGCTACCGGCTCATCGCGGCTCCCGAGAAAAGTTAGCCGCGCTTTTCCCGAGGGAGAGTCACCGCGTCGCGGAGACGGAAAGTGAGAACGGATTCGCTCGGGATGACGGCCGGGTCTCCCCGGGTTCCCAACACTACGCCGGTGCCCGCACCGGCGCCGGCGGCGGCCCCAATGGCCGCGCCTCTTCCACCGCCAGCGATCGCGCCGATAGCGGCCCCAATCCCGCTGCCGATTCCGATCTTGGTGGCGTCCTTCTTCTTCGTGGCGCGAGCCGTCTGGGTGAACGCTCCCGTCGAAACGGCGAGCGGCGCGCCGTTCACATCCACCGAAGTGAGGCGAATGGAGATGCGGGCCTTGCCCTTGACCCGTCCTCCGGGATCGGAATCCGCGATGCGGCCTTCCACCTGAGCGCCCCGAGGAGCAATCGTCCTGCCGCCGGCCACCAGCGGTTCGGCCAATGTAGCGGTGAACCTGTCGCCTGTCTGGCTGGTCTTCGTGGAGAGAGCCGTGTTCGTACGGACACGGAGCACCGTGCCGGCGGGGAGCGTGACCGGCGGAGGAGGCTGCGGTCTTGCCGGCGCAGGGGCGGGTGTTTGCCGGGCAGGCGGTGCGGGCTGAGACGCGGGGATCTGCTCAGCGGGAGCCTGCGCCGCGGTCTGTTGTTGTCCCGATGCCTCCGGTTGCGCGGATTCCGCCTGTTGGGCAGCCTTCCTGCCACAACCCGCAATCGCGACCGCGAGAATGAGAACAACGAACCGGTGATACATGATTCCTCCGCGAGGGAAGAGAGCAAGAAGCATGCCAAGCGTAAGCGAGACTATCTTTCAACCACTTACGAAGCGGCTGGATCACGCCGGCAGGTAATTCTTACTCAGTCTTCGGAAATAGCTCGTGACGCTTCAACTCATCGATCTGCTTGACGTGGCGCTGCGTGTGAGCGCTCAACATGAGCAGCCACTGGTGGCCGTCGATGGGACCGAACGGGGAGTTGATGCGATATCGCCGCGGATCGAGTTTCGTCGTTCGCACGAACTCCATCGTCTTCTCACGCTTTCGCGAGAATGCAAGGAAAGCTTCGTCGCGATTCTGATAGGCCTCCTTGGGCCATCCCTGTTCGGGAGACTTGGTTTTTACGGAACGGTCCGGCATCTGGAGCAGAATTCTGTGGTCCATTTCCGATGGATCGGGAAGTCTCACGTCATCGGGAATCGGTTTGGACTTCTCCAGCGCCTCCTCGAGAATCCCAAACAGAAAATCCTCCATCCGCGCCAGATGTTCCATCACCTCGATCACGGACCATGTCGCCGAATCGGGCTTCCAGGCGGACTGCTGCTGGTTCAATCCCTCGGTAGCGATTACCAACTCGCGCTTGGACTCGTCCAATTGGCCAATTAGCGCCTCACGATCCTCCTTCGAGTATTGCCCGGCGCACAAAGCGGCAGCCGTCAAGAGCAATCCCAGCAGGCAATGTCGCATCATTCTCCCAGGGTAACGGGAAACGGGGAAGGAGGCGAGCGAACCAGCCAACTGCCGTATAGGCAGGCGGAAAATTGCCGTCATGTCGCGGAATCGTACTTGAAGATGAGAAGGCTGGACACGACAACAATCACCGCTCCGCTGATTGCATACGGCCCCAGCCGCTCGCCGAGCGCCGCCACCGCCAGCAGCGTCCCGAACACCGGCACCAGGTAAAGCGACAGCGAGGCGATGGTCACGTCCAGAAACTGCAGAACGTAGAAAAACGCCAGCATCGAGACGCCGTACATCAACAGCGCCAGAAACGCGAACGCCGCCCAGGCTTTGGGATCGAACGACCGGAACACGCTCCAAGCGAACGGCTCCACCCAGATCAGCAGCGGCAGGCTGGCGAGCGATGCCGTGATGTAGCTGAAGATCAGGACCTCGACCTCGTGGAATCGCCGCAGCAGGCCCTTGCAATAGACGTTGTAGAACGACGATCCAACGCAGCCGCCAAGAATCATCAGGTTGCCCGCAACCAGCTTCGAGTCGAGGAAGGAGGTCTTACGGATGTCGTCCGCCGACAGGAGCAGTACGCCCGCCAGCCCCGCGGCGAATGCCACGCAGCGCAGCGCCGTCAGCTTTTCACGCAGCATCATCGACGCCAACACGGCGCTGATGGCGGGAATCAGCAGGTTCATGATCGCTCCATTCGACGCGAGCGACTTGCTGATGCCCCACGTCATGCCAAGCTGCGCCAGCACCTGCCCGCCCACGCCCGCAAGCGCGAAGCTCCCCCAGTCGCGCGCCGTCAACGCGCTTTTCCCCGGCTCGGCCCGCCGCCGCATTCGCACCAGAAGCGGAACCATCAGAAGCGTCGTCACGTAGAACGGCAGGAAGGTAATCGCAATCGGCCCCATGTGGGGATCGAGGAACTTCACCGCCGTTCCCTGCGCGGCCCATATCAGGTTCGCAAGGGCGAGCAGCGCGAGATGCAGCCAAATCACTCCCGGCTTACTTCTCGAGATGGCAATCATCGGATCACCGTCACGCCGGTCCGGTCCGCGCCCGGCGAGCTTCCCTCAAACACGCACGGAGTAACGCCGCCGTTCCCGGCGGCATAGCGGGCGGCAACGCGCGCGACCGCCGCCCACGCGTCCTGCCGGCCAAGGATCACCACCGTGCCGCCGGCGCCGCCGCCTGAAACCTTCGCGCCGAACAATCCGTTCTCCGCGCCCTCTTCCCGCGCCAGTTCGACCAGGCGGTCCGTAGCGGCGCACCCCAGTCCGCACTCCGTGTAGGACCAGTGCGATTGATACATCAGCTCGCCCATCAACGGCCACGCCGATTCGGATTGTGATTTCGCCAGTTCGACGAACAGACGAATCCGGAGATTCTCCTCGATCGAATATCGGGTGCACGCCCGCACCCGGTACCGCTGCTCCGGCAGAACCCGCGAATACGGATCGGCGTGCGTTGCAAACTCGCGAATGAACTCCCCGCCCGCGACCTCCTCCGGCAGCCGCCGCTCGTAATGCTCACGAAAAACCGAAGCCGGAACGTCCGACAAGTATCCGTTCCACCGCGAATCCACCCATCTCGCCACAACGCCGCTCTCGTCAAGTTGAAGCGGAATCGACTCCCAACCGCAGATCATCCGGTAGCCCATGAACGAAGCCGCCCGCACCGACTCGTACTCTATCCCGCTCACCGCGTGGCTCACTCCGGAATCCACGCCCCAGATCTCCAGACCCGCCGGAAGCGGGATCAGCGGCAGCGGAACGCACGGCTGGCAAAGCAGCGGCAGCAGGCGCCGTTCGCCGCCCAATACGACCGCGGCCTGGTCCATGATTCCGCAGCCCGCGCCCGCGATGACGTTCTCGACCCACTGACACGCGAGCGCCAGAGCCACTCCGCGAAGATCGATCCGGTAGGCCTCCGCGGCGGCGCTCATGACGGCAACCTCGATTGCCGCCGACGAGCTGACGCCCTTATTCATCGGAATCGTGGAGCGAATGAAAACGTTCGCCCCGTAACGAACGGCCCGCGGGTAGTGGCGGCGGAGATAGAAAAAGACGCCGAACGCATAAGCGGTCCACCGCATCCCGGGATCTGCGCCCACCGCCGCCCGTACCCGCTCCTCGCTTGCAAGATCCTCGAGGGTGAACTCCGCCCGGTCCCGCCAGCCGCACTCGCGAAGCTGCGGGTTGGAAAAAACGAACCGGCCGTCCTCGCGAGGCTGCACCGCCGCCTCGGTCGCCTCGCGAACGGTGGCCTGCAGCACCAGGCCGCCGGTGTAGTCGACGTTCCCTCCCATCAAATCCAGGCGGCCGGGAGCGCGGGCCACGTACACCGGCGCCTGCGGCGAGAACAGGTCCCCGGCCCTTCGCAATTCGGAAACCGCCGCCGCCATGGAAGTCATAAGAGTTCGCGAATGGAAGCAATCACGTAGTCCACGGCCTCGTCCGTCAGCCGTGGATGCACCGGCAGGCTCACATACCGGTGGAACAGGTCCTCGGCCACCGGGCACTCGCCTTCACCGTGCCCCATTGCGCGATACGCCGATGTCAAATGGATGGGCATGTAGTGCGACCAGACCTTGATTCGCTTCTCCGTATAGAGGCGCCACATGAAGTCCTCCTTGGAAAGCGGAAAACTGTCGCCCAGCAGCACACAAAACACGTGATTCGCATGTCCCCCCTTCGAGCGCCGTAGCGGACATAGCCCGGGAATTCCCGACAGGCCGCGCCGGTACCGTTCCGCGATTTCCGCCCGGCGGCGGTTCAACCCGTCGAGCTTGCGCAACTGCACCAGTCCCACCGCCGCCTGCGCCTCCGTCATCCGGTAGTTGAATCCGACATCGTCGAAATCGAGATACCAATAGCGCTTCCCCATCGGCCGCGCGCTTTCGTCGAAGGCGAGATATTTTCCCTTGGGGTCGTACGTGCGGCAGCACAGCGAGCGGAACCCGAGCATCCGCTCATGCAAGTCCCGCCGCGTGGTGGTGATCATCCCGCCCTCTCCCAGCGTCACCATGTTTTTCTGCTGGTGGAAGCTGAACACTGAAATGTCGGCGAGCGAACCCGCCTTCCGCCCCTTGTACTCCGCTCCCGCCGCATGGGCGCAATCGTCGACCAGGGCAATGTTTCGCGGCCGCGCAATCCCGGCCAGCGCATCCATATCGCAGCATTCGCCGTACAAGTGCACCGGCAGGATCGCCCTGGTCCGCTCCGAGACTTTCGCCGCGACAGACCGCGGGTCCAGGTTCATCGTCTCCGCCTCGACATCGGCGAAAACCACGCTCGCCCCCACGGACGCCGCGGCGTTCGCGGTCGAGATCCAGGAGATCGGAGTGGTGATGACTTCATCGCCCGGCCCGATGTCAAGCGCGAGCATCGCCAGCCGCAGACCCGCCGTGGCGGAAGTGACCGCCAGCGCATGGGCCGCTCCGCAATACGCCGCAAAGGCTTCCTCAAACGCCTTTACGCGCGGCCCGCACGATGGCGCCGAATCTTCCAGCGCGGCCAGCAGCGCCGCCTTATCGTCTTCGTCGTAAATGGACCCGTGGCCATATTCGAGCTCATACAGCGGTTTGGGTAATTGCACGGACACACCTTTCCACAACTTCTGCGCAACTCGGAACGGGAGTGCGGGAGATCTCCGCCAGCCTCCCCGTCCGTAAGAACTCATGCTTGCCGCGGGCGGCGCGGCCCGCGAGCGGCGTCCCGGCCGGCGCAACCATTGCGGCCGGATAGCCCAGCGCCCGGGCCACTCTCCGCACAATGTCCAACCGCGACAGCGCGTCCGCCGATCCGATGTGATAGATGCCCCGGGCTTCCGGCGCGGCGAGAAGCTCCAACATGTAATCCGCCGCGGCGGCCACATCGATGGCGTTCCGGAATTCATCCGCCGGAGCAACAACGGGCTTTTCGGCCTGCCATGACTCGATCCACCGGTCGAGCGCCGCATTCGTCGCCGCGCGCCGCGCCCGCCCCAGCACCAGCGAGAGCCTCGCGATCACGGCATGCGGCATCGCCGCCAGGACCAACTGCTCCGCTCGCGCCTTGGACCGCCCATATACATTGACCGGCGAAACCGGATCGCCTTCGCCGTAGCCCTCGCGCATCCCGTCGAACACCGCGCCGGAGGAGGTAAACAGGAGCCGGACCCCTGCCCGCGCGCACTCCCTCGCAATCGTCCCAGGCGCCTGAGCATTCACCGCCTCGACGAGTTCGGGCTCGCGCTCGCACCGGTCGATGTCGGAAATGGCGGCCGGCAGAGCCACATAGTCCGGCCGCGCCCGATCGAACAGCCGCCGCACCGCGTCGGGATCGGTAATTTCCACCCGCCCCCACTCCGCCGAATCGGCGACTTCAAAACTCGCCGCCGCCCGTTCGGCCAGCCATCCGCCGACGAATCCCCGCGAGCCGATAATCAGCAGCCGCTTCATTCGGCCACCAGCACTTCCGACGTCTTCCGCAGTTCGGCGAGGTGTCCCGGCGTGATCCCGTCATCGGTGATGATCAGGTCGCAATCGGAAAGCGGGCACAGCCCATAAAGCGCTTCCATTCCGATCTTGCCGCTGTCCACCACCAGCACGCGCCGCCTCCCCGCCTTGAGCAGCGCACGGTGGGCCTCCGGATCGTTTACCATCACGCCCTTTCGAAACGACACCGCCGCCGCGCCGAAAAACGCGATGTCGGCGGAAATCGACTCCAGGCTCTCCCGCGCGGCGTTTCCCACCAGGTCGTGACTTCCCGCCCGATACGTGCCGCCCGTCACCTCGAGCCGGATTGCGTCGAACCCCGCCAGTTCCTCGACGACGGCCAGCGAAAACGTGAACACCACGATGTTCCGCCGCCCGCTCAGATGACGGGCGATTTGCAGGGTGGTCGTACCCGAATCGAGCACCGCCGACCCGCCCTCCATCACCAGCGCCGCGGCCGCCCTGCCGATCTTCTGCTTTGCCTCCGACATCCGGCCCAGCCGCTCGAGGAACGTTTTCTCGGCGCCAAACGAGCGCGCAATGCGCGCGCCGCCCGGTATGCGGATGGCCTCGCCCGACTGGGCCAGTTTGTGCAAGTCCCGGCGAATCGTCATCTCGGAAACGCTGAACATCTCAGCCAATTCCGGGATGGTGACACTGGTCCGTTCCTTCAACTGCTGGAACACGCTCGACAGGCGATTCTCGTTGGATAAGGCTTCGGATGCCATTCTGTTAAAAATTATCATAGCATACCTGTCACTGTTTACATTTTTACACATGGCGTATTTGATTGATTCTATTGAATAATTTCTACTATTTCGATGCCGCGGCAAGGTCTGTGAAAAGATTCTCTTGACAAAAATTCTCAAGTTTGAGTGAATATTTAACATCTGGAGGTCTTCACCGTGCTTCGCACTCTCGCCTTCCTCGCCCTGACCGCTGTGCTCTATCCCCAGTCCTACACCGGCTCCATCAGCGGCCGTGTCACCGACGCCACCGGCTCCGTTGTTCCAGGCGCCGCGGTTGTTGTCACTGAAACCAATACGAATACCGTCGCACGCACGCTGACCAATGACGTCGGCGACTATGTGGTTTCGTTTCTCAATCCGGGCGTCTACAAGGTTTCCGTCACCCGCGAGGGCTTCCGGGAACAGGTCCAGACCGCCCTTGCGCTCCAGATCAACCAGGCCCTCCGCGTTGACGCATCCCTCCAGATGGGAGCGGTCAGCGACAAGGTCGAAGTCACGGGCACGGCGGACCTGCTCAACTACACTTCGCCCGAAATCGGGCACGTGGTCGGCAAAGACCAGATGCTGAACCTGCCGCTTCTTGCCGCGAACAACCGCGGACGATCCCCCCTGCTGTTCTCGAAGCTTCTCCCCGGCGTCACCTCGACCAGCGCCAACAACAGCAACATCAATAATTTCAGCTTCGGCGGCGGCCGGCCCGTGACCAACGAAATCCTGGTTGACGGACTCCCCACCACCAATCCTTCCGACCAGACCTACACCCTCACGCCGAGCCCCGACGCCATCCAGGAGTTCAAGGTGCTCACCACGCCTTTCTCCGCCGAATGGGGCCATACCGGAGGCGGTGTCATGATTCTTACCTCCCGGGGCGGCACCAACAACCTGCACGGCTACGTCTACGACTACTTCCGCAACCGTCTGCTCAACGCCCGGCCCGTATTCGGCAACGCCAGCTCGCTCAAGTACGTGCAGAACAACCCTGGCATCGCCATCGGAGGCCCGGTGGTTCTTCCCAAGATCTACGACGGCCGCAACCGGACGTTCTTCTTCGCGGACTTCAACGTCACCCTCGCTTCGAACGGGAACCTCTACCAGCAACTGGTTCCCACCGCGCTCCAGAAGGCAGGCGACTTCTCACAGACCTTCGCCAGCGGCTCACTCGTTCCCATCTACGACCCCGCGGCCACGGCCAAACTCCCCAACGGCAGCTACTCGAGGCCGCCATTCCAGGACAACCGGATCCCCGCCTCGCGGATCGATCCCATCGCCAGCCGGATCGCGGGCTTCTATCCCGATCCCAACGGCAGCTTCGCCAACGGGCTCAACTACTCGGTCGCTCCGCCTCAGCTTCGCCAGACCTGGCAATCCATTGTCCGGGTTGACCAGAACATCGGCGACAACGACCGGATGTTCGTCCGCTTCGGCCGCTACAACCCCAACGGCGACGCGCAGAATCGCATCCCCAACAAGGCCAACAACGATACCTCCGGCGGATTCAGAGACACCCAGGTCGCCTTCAGCGAAACGCACGTCTTTTCGGCCCGCGTGGTGAACGATTTCCGCGCCGGCTTCGTGCAGGAGGTGAACTACACCATCCCCAGCGGCGGGCCCGCTCCCGAACTAGGCCTCGCCGGCGTTCCCCTCAATGAGTTTCCGATCATCAAGGTCAGCCAGATGATTCAGCTCGGCTCCGACCCTTTGAGTTCCGACCGCAACCGGAGTTGGGTGTTTTCCGAAGCCCTCAACGTCCACCTGGGACGCCATACCCTCAAAATGGGCGGCGATTACCGCCGCCAGATGTACAACTTCTATGAGCCGGGAAAACTCGCCGGCACTTACACCTTCAACCCCACCTTTACGTCGTTTCCCGGCAAGAATGGAACGGGATTCGGACTGGCCGACATGCTCCTCGGCGTTCCTGCCTCGACCGATTTCGACGGCGCGGACTACACCTACCGCATGAACATCAACAGCGCCGGCATGTACCTCCAGGACGACTTCAAGATCCGGTCCAACCTGACCTTGAACCTCGGCCTCCGCTGGGAATATAACGGTCCGTACTCGGAAGCCAACGGGCAGTTTGGCAGCTTTCTCCCCAACCTGGTCAACCGCACCACCGGCAACCTCGGCGAGGTCGCCTTCGCCGGCCGCGACGGCCAGCCGTCGCACTTTTCCCCGAACATCTACCGCAACTTCCTCCCCCGCATCGGCTTCGCCTGGCGGGCGCTGCCGAAGACCGTCTTCCGCGGCGGGTACGGCATCTACCGGCTACCCTCGATCGGGTACGGCACCACCGGTCCGGTCTCGCAGTATGGCGTCGATCAGTCCTTCACCAGCGTCGACAACAACATCACTCCGTTTTACACGTTCGCCAGCGGAGTTCCGGCGCGCTCTTTCAACGTCGATGCCGAGGGGCGCCCGAACATTCCCGCCAGTCTCACCCGCCCCACGTCGAACGTCACGGCGCTCGAAACCCGCGACCGCACGCCCTACAACCAGATGTGGCAGTTCGGCATCCAGCGCCAGGTGACCGATGCCTGGTTCATCGAAGTCGACTATGTCGGCAACAAAGGAACAAAGCTGCCCGTGGTGTTGCCGTGGAATCAGCTTCGCCCCGGCCAGTTCGGCTCCGGATCCCAGCAGCAGGGCAAACGCCCCTATCCGCAATATCTGAATGTCAGCGCGCTGTCGAATGATGGCAACTCGACGTATCATTCCCTTCAGGCCAAGGTCGAGCACCTCTGGCGCAACGGGCTCCAGGTGCAGGGCTCCTATACCTTCAGCAAGCTGATCAACGATGTCGACGCGCCCGCGCGCGCCAACGCCGCGCCGATTCAGAATTACTACGACCTGCGCGGCGAGCGCGGCGTCGGAGGCTACGACATCCCGCAGCGCCTGGTGGCGAACTTCGTCTACGAAGCCCCCTTCGGGCGGCATGGCCGCTATCTCCAACTCATCCCCGTGGTCAGCAACATTATCGACGGCTGGCAGGTGGCGGGCATCGCCGAATTCCAGATCGGACTGCCGATGCAGATCCGCCAGTCAAACAACACCGGAGGCTTCACCGGGGGCCAGCGGCCGAACCAGATCGCCTCCGCCGCGCTCGACCGGGGAGAGCGGACACTGACCAGGTATTTCAACACCGCCGCCTTCACCGCCGCGCCTCAATTCACGCTCGGCAACGCGCCGCGTTTTCCTCTCCACGGCCCCGGCATCAACAACTGGGACCTCTCGCTCATGCGCAACTTCAAGTTCCAGGAGCGTTACAACCTGCAATTCATAGGGCAGCTCTTCAACGCTTTCAACCACCCGAACTACAGCGCTCCCAACACAACGATCGGGAATCAGAATTACGGCCGCATCACCGGCGCCCAAAGCTCGCGAGTCGTCGAGTTTGCCCTTCGCTTCTTCTTTTAGCCGGATGAAGCGGAAGCTACCCGCGCGCCCCGAATTCGTCGAGCGCGGCCCCCAGCCGTTCCAAACCCGCCACCAGCGCCTCGGTTCCGCCGCCCGTTCCGATACGGAAATGCTCAGGCATTTCGAAAAACGATCCCGGGACGACGCTCGTTTCGTACTTCTCCCGCAGCAGCCGGCAGAAGGCATCGACGCTGCCGGTCAGCAGACGCGGAAACACCACCGTTCCCCACCTTTGCGGCATCACCGCCAAGTCGCCACGCGTGGCCAGAAACAAATTCAACACTTCACGGTTTCGCTCGAGCAGGTCCCGCGCCCCGGCGCGGATCTTTCCGAGGTTCGCGAATGCCGCGCAACTCAGCAACTCCGCCGGGTATGCCGGATTCACTCCGAACAGATCGTCCAACCGGTAGATTTGCGTGGCGAGTTTCTCGTCCGCGAGAATCCACCCGCAGCGCAGCCCGCTCAGCCCGTACACCTTCGTCAGGCTGTTGGTGGTGACGAACTCCTCGCCCAGCAGGAACGCCGTCCCCGGTCCGCCATCGAAGACCGCGTCGAGATACACTTCGTCGACCAGCACGCGGGCTCCGTTGCGGCGCGCCAACGCGCCGATCGCGGCGAGTTCCGCCTGTCCCGCGAGCACGCCGGCCGGGTTGTGAAGATTCGTCGTCACGATCAGCCGCGTGCGCGGAGTCATCGCGCATCCGACGGCATCCGGATCAAGCGCCCAGCCGTCCCGCTCGCGACGTTCGAAGCGGTGGATATCGGCCCGGAGATACTCCAACACGGACAACAGCAGTTCGTAGGCGGGCCGCTCCACCAGCACTTCATCGCCCGGCTCGAGAATCGCCGCCATCGCCAGGTGGTTCGCCATCGAGGTTCCGGTTGCCGTAACCACGTTTCTCGGGGAAACTCTCTCGTGGGCGGCGATCGCTTCCACCAGCGGCGCGTAGCCATAGCCACCGCCGCGCGTCAACTCCAGTTGGTCGAGGCTCACCGGCAGTTTCGCGAGCGGATAGCTCATCAAGCCGCTGGTTGCCAGGTTATACCGGGCGCTCGAGCAGATCTTTGCCCAATGCATGTACGGGGATGCGACGGTTCTCATGATTTGCGCCAGAAGATGTAGGCCGGAATTCCGGAGGCGAGGATCAGCCAGCCGAAAAGGCTCTCCCTAGGATAGCTGTATACCGTGCCCGCCACGATCAGCGCGCACGACAACGTAAATAACCCCGTGGTCCAGGGATGGCCCGGAGCGAGGTAGCCGTCATGCTCGCGGTTTCTCGAACGGAAGACGAACAGCGCCGCCGCGGTGAGGCCGAAAAAAATGAAGTCGCAGGAGATGACGTAATTCAGAATCTGTTCATAGCGGCCCGAAAGGGCAATCACCGCCGCCAGTGTGCCCTGTAGGGCGATGGCCGCCACGGGAGCATGCGTGCGTGCCGAAGCCCATGCGATCGAGCGGAATAGCAACCCGTCTTCGGCCATCGCGAAATAGACGCGCGGCGCGGTCAGCATCCCCTGACTGAGAAATCCAAGCGCCGAAAGGGCGCGATTGCCGCCGCTGTGAACGTCGCTCCTCCCGGTCCGATCGCCAGTTGCATCGACGCCGATGCCGGCGTCGCTGTGGCCGCCAGTCCATCCGCGCCCAGCACGCGCAGATAGGCGAGGTTCACGGCGAGGTAGAGAATCACTACGCCCGCCACGCCCAGCACCAGGCCGCGGGTCAGGTCCCGGCGCGGGTCGCGCAACTCCGCCGACATGAACGTCGCCGTCTGCCAGCCTCCGTAGGAAAAGGCGATCGGCGTCATCGCGGCACCCACTGCCTTCAGCATGTCGAGCGGCAACATCGGCTTCCCCGGCGGTTGGGCCAATCCACGCAAGTCCGGCGCGAATCCCAATCCGCACACCACCAGCACCGCGATCGCCGCGATCTTCAGCGTCATGAGAACGCTTTGCGCAGTGCTTCCGGCGCGTACTCCCATGCAATTAACCAGCGTCAGCAGGGCGAGCACTGCCACCGCCGGCGCCGCGCTGGACATCCGCCACCCGGTCACCGCCAGGAAATACTTCGCAAAGGTCACCGCCACCGCGGCCATCCCTCCCGTCTGGATCACGAGCAGCAGAGTCCATCCATAGAGGAACGCGGCCAAGGGATGAAACGCTTCCCGCAGATACGCATACTGCCCGCCCAGTTCGGGTTTCCTCGACGCCAGTTCGGCCCAGATGAATCCGCCGCTGAGGGCGATGAAACCGCCGGCGGCCCACGCCGCGATGATCAGCGGCGGGGAGGGCAACTGCCGCGCCACCAGATAGGGGTTGATGAAGATTCCGGATCCGATAATGCCGCCCATCACGATCATGGTGGCGTCGAACAGTCCAAGCTGCCGTGCGAGTTTGGCCATTGGGATCTCGCCATTGTACCGTTGGGCGCGAGAGCGCCGGGAAATCGTTGATTGCGAGATTCTGTTTGCAGGGGAGGGTGGAATAGTCCGCGGAAGCCCGGATGAGGGTGAGAAGAAGGCGCAGGGCGCCGAGTAAGATTTTCGCTTTTTCTTTAAGGCGGATGGGGCTGTGGGGCATAAAATGGAAACGATTTCTTGGGCTCCTAACTTCCTGTTGAATCACCTACATATAAATAATCTTTAAGGTGTGTCAAAATGCCACACCTGCCCATTTTCCGATTGACACACTATACCTGTTCTGGTAACTTCTAAGAGTTGTAGGTAGGTGTAGTCGCTCTCTCGTAGTTTTTTGCAGCAGGTTGTGTTTGGTCCCTATCCTTCTCAATGGGGCCAGCTCAGCTTTCTCCTGATTTTCATGAAGCAGCAATACTTCATTCTCGTTGTAGCCCATTCGTTGCATGGGCGTCTCCGCCGCATACAGATTCCTCACCACGCCGCCTATGCTGTTCTGGCGCTCGCGCTGCTTGGCTCCTTTTCCCTCTTCGGCATGGTTTCGAGTTATCTGAGGATGGTTTGGAAGGTCACCAATTATAACCACTTGCGCGCGGAAGTGGAATCCCTGCGAAGCAAGTATCAGAAGCTCGAAAAGTCCGCCAACCAGACCAATGAGCAACTGGCGAACCTGCAGTTGTTCGCGAGTGAAGTGTCGCTCGCCTACGGTCTGAAGAGAAAGCTGGAAGGTCCTCCCGATATCGTTCAGGAGGGGCGCCTGGTGCCCACGCTCCACGAAACTCTGGCGGAGTACGACTTCCTCAAGTCCGCGCGCATCAGCCGGCACACTCGCAATACGGCTTTGTTCGTGAATCTCCGGCCAAGCCTGTGGCCTCTGCAGGGGCGGTTACTCAGTTATTTCGGACAACGAATAGATCCTTTCTCCGGTGACGGAGCTTTCCACGCCGGTGTGGATATTTCCGCCATGATGGGAACTCCGATTCGCGTCACCGCCGACGGCACGGTGAGTTTCGTGGGCGTGATGTCGGGTTACGGACGGATCGTGATTGTGGACCACCCCGGTGGAATGCAGACCTACTATGCCCACCTTTCGCGGCCGAACGTTCTGCCCGGGCAACTGGTGCGCCTGGGAGAGATCATCGCCTACTCGGGTGCGTCCGGCCGTGTAACGACGCCTCACCTGCATTACGAAGTGCGGGATCACGGCAGTCCCATCAATCCGTATAAGTTCCTTCAGAATTCGGCGTTCGCGATGTCTCCATCGCGCCGGGACATGCCCTTCTAGACGGCGAACCCTTCAGACAGGCATTCGAAAAGCAGCCTGGCGATTCGCGGCGGCTGCGTTGACACGGGCGCCTAACGGACGTCCTGAACTGAAACTCCGATCCTCTGAATTCCAGAAAAAATCTGTGTATACTGAACGGGCTGGGAAAACCGGCAACTGAAAATTCCGGTATCGCAAAACGGAGGTCAGGATGTACATGGGAAGCCTGCGTTTTCTGGGATTGTTCACGGCCGTCTGCGGGGGTCTTGCTTACGGCCAAGTCGCATCAAGGGTATCCGGCACAGTCCGGGATACCTCGGACGCGGTAATGCCGTCCGTCAACGTCACGCTGGAAGATGTGGATAAGGGGACCACGGAAACCACCGTCACGAACGAAGCCGGCCGATATGTGTTCCCCACGGTGAAGGTCGGCAGATATCGTGTGTCCGCGGAAACTCAGGGATTCAAGAAAGGCGTCACGGAAACTTTCACGGTGAACGTGAACCAGACGGTGGAGATGGATTTCCGCATGGAGATCGGACAGGTGGCTGAAGCGGTCGAAGTCTCCGCCGCCACCGCTCAACTGCAGACCAGTGATTCGCAGGTCGGAAATCTGATCGACACCCGCACGGTGGTGGAACTGCCGCTGGCGGCTCGCGACTTCATGCAATTGAGCCTGATCTCGACGGGCGTTTCGGACTCCACCGGCAACTCCCGCCACCAGACGGAGCGGGCTTCGTGGATCGGATCGTTCAGCGTCCACGGGCACGATCCCACGTATAACCAGTACCTGTTCGACGGCGTTTCCGGGAAAGAGGCATCGCACCAGACCAACATCTTCGCGCCCTCGGTGGACGCCATCCAGGAGATCAAGATCGAGACCGCGAACTACAGCGCCGAATTCGGCAGCGAGGCGGGCGGCCACATGAATGTCGTTACCCGGTCCGGCACCAACCAGATTCACGGCGTTCTCTACGAGTTTCTGCGCAACGATAAAATGGACGCCCGCGACAGTTTCGCCGACCGCAAGGGCAAGTTGCGCCGCAACACCTTCGGCGGTACTCTTGGCGGTCCTGTTCTGCGCGACAAGACGTTCTATTTCTTTTCCTGGGAGTCCATGCGCCTGCGGCAGGGCTTCACGCAGAACACCACGGTTCCCGACGCCAGGATGAAGTCCGGCGACTTCTCGGCGCTGCTTGGAACCGATGCCTCGCTGCGCACCCCCATCGCGATCTACGACTGGACTTCCAAGTTGCCCTTTCCGGGAAATATCGTTCCTCGGGCGCGGCAACAGCCGCTGCCGGTAAGATTCGTGAACGAATTTGTCCCGCTCCCCAACCGGACCGGGCGCGGCACGCTTCTGCCCTTGGATAATTACCAGTCGCTCGAACCGCAACTGACAGCCAACAATCAATTCGTCGGCCGCTTCGATCACAACTTCACCGCCAATGACCGGCTCTACGGCCGCTACATTATTTCCGACATCGCCACGGTCGGACCGCCGGTCTGGCCGGCATTCAGTTATCACCAGGACATCCGCGGGCAGCAGCCCATGGCCAACTGGTCGCACACTTTCGGCCCATCCGTGATCAACGATTTCCGCGCGGGCTACAGCCGATTCTATGAGCGCGAGACCACCGAGAGCGCTTACAAGCGCAATGTCGCCGCCGAGTTGGGGCTTCGAGGCGCCTGCGACCAGCCGGCCTGCTACCACGCGCCCTACTTCGATGTGACCGACTTCAGCACCATGGGCAACCCCAGCGGCAAGACCCTGGGGCAGGGAGTTTCGGGTCCGCGCGCCTGGAAAAGCGAGATCTTCCAGATCCACAACAGCCTGCTGGTGGTGAGAGGCAAACACACCTTGCGGGTTGGATTCACCGGCAACCGTTACCGGGACACCTTTCCGGAAGCGATTCGCCCGGCCGGCCAGCATAGCTTCAACGGGCAGTGGACGGCGGGCGCGGGGTCGCGTGGCTTCGCCATGGCGGATGTTCTCATGGGATTGCCGCGCCGGATTCAGGCGAGCATCGACATCTTTGACCCGAACTTCCGGCACACCCACGCCATGCCGTGGATTCAGGATGATTGGAAGATCACCCGCAAACTGACGCTGAATCTCGGCCTCCGCTACGAGTGGATGGGGCGCATGGTGGCCAATCGCGACAAGATCTCCAACTTCTACCAGCCCGACGCCACCAGCGCGGTTATCATTACTCCGCAGGCGGTCAACAGCCCGATCGCACAGAAACGCCCCGATTCTCTCGGCCGCAGCCTGTTGAACAACGACAACAACAATTTCGCGCCGCGCTTCGGCTTTGCCTACCAGATCTCTCCGAAATGGGTGACTCGTGGAGCCTATGGCATTTTCTACCAGCGCTACTCCGCGCAGGACGCCATCGGGATGTCCATTAATCCTCCGTTCATCCGCACCGGTGACGTCACGCTCGGAGTACGGCAGCAGGATATCGACACGTTCCCGATGGACGACCTGACTCCGGTAGTCAACTTCGTGGCGCCGGGCAGCCGTCCCGCCATGCTGGCCATAGACATCAACGCGAAGGACGGCTATGTCCAACAGTGGAACTATTACGTCGAGCATTCCCTTACCGAAAGCCTGGTAATCAAGACCGGCTACGTGGGCACCAAGTCCACCGGGCTGGATATCTTCCGTTACCCCAACGTCACAACACCCGGCGCCGGGGATGTGCAGTCCCGAAGACCGTTCACCAACCTGAGTTCCGTGCGTCTGTCGAAATCCGAAGGGTTCGCCACTTACCACGGGCTGGAGATAGGCGCGCAGCAACGCTTCTCGCACGGCCTGAACTTCTCCACCGGATACACGTGGTCGAGGACGATCGACAACGGCGGGTTGGGCGGCGAGACGCTGAACCCCTTCAACACGCTCAATGACAAAGGCCTCTCCTACCTGCACCGGAAGCAGCGCTTCTTCCTCGCCGGAGTGTGGGAGATCCCCTACGGACGGGGACGTGCATGGGGAAGGAATATCAACCGCGCCCTCGATGCATTTCTCGGCGGCTGGCAGTTGAGTAACTTTCTGTTCTTTGAAACCGGCAATCCGTTCAGCGTGACAACGTTGGGCGACAACCTCAACACTGGTGGAAATTATCTGCAGGTGCCCAATCGCATCGCCGAAGCGAACCTCGAGGGAAGTGAGCGCACGCGCGCACGCTTCTTCAACACCGACGCGTTCGCCGCTCCAGCGCTATATCAACTCGGCAACGCCGGCCGGCGAATCGTGATCGGCCCCGGCACGAGCAATCTCGACCTGTCATTGGTCAAGCAGTTCCTGTTGACGGAGAGCAAGAGCCTGCAGTTCCGGGCCGAGATGTTCAACGCCACGAACCACCCCAATTGGGGAACCCCCGGCGCCACACTGGGCACGGCCAGTTTCGGTCTGGTTACGTCGAACAGCAACCTGCCGCGCCAGTTGCAGATGGGGCTCAAGTTCCGGTTCTGAGCGCGCCGGTCGCCCCTAGCCCACCTTATATTTCGCAATCCGCGCGGCCGGGACTTCGGTGCTCATGCCCGGCGCCTCGGGGGCGGCGACTTCGCCGTCCACGAATTTCTGGGGGCCGCCGGTTTCCATGTAAATGGCGTTGGGCATGGCGAGCAGCATGTTCATGTTGACCGAGCCGCCTCCATGGCTTGCCAGTTCGAGGCCGTAGCCGTCGGCGATGGCGGCGATTTCCATCCACTCGGTGACTCCGCCGGCGCGGCGGTTGTCCGGTTGCACCACGTCAGCGCCCTTGCGGGCAATGAGATCGGCGAACTGGTATTTCGTATAGAGGTTCTCTCCGGTGGCGATGCGGATATCGAGTTTTTCGGCGAGTTCGGTGTATCCTCCCATTTCATGCGGCGCGAGAGGCTCCTCGTACCAGAAGCAGCCCATCTCCTGATAGACACGTCCGCGGCGGAGCGCTTCGTTACGGTTGAACACCTGGTTGGCGTCGACCAGCACGCGCTTTCCTTTCCCCGCCAGGTCGAGCGCCATGCGCACGCGCCGCGCATCATCCCCGATCGAATAACGGCCCACCTTGATCTTGATCGCGTGGTAGCCCTGGCCGAGCGCGGTTTCAATGGAACGCTTGTACCTGGAAAGATCGCCGTCGTTGCCGTAGTACCAGCCGCACATCGAGTAGACGGGCATGCGGTCGCGGAAGGCTCCGAGCATCTTCCACACCGGCAGTCCGGCGGCCTTCCCAAGAATGTCCCAGACGGCGATATCGGCAGCTGAGACGGCGAAGTGCGCGACGCCGCCGACGCCATGGTACTCGAGCGCCTTCCAAAGTTCGGCGCGGATCTTGCGCGGAAACGAGGGGTCCATGCCGGTGATCACCGGCTTCACTTCCTGCTCGAGGATGGTCTGCACCACGCGCGGTCCGCCGGCGATCATGCCGAAGGAAGTGCTCGCCCAACCGGTGATGCCCGCATCCGTTCTGATGCGCAACACGACCGAACCGCTGTCCACCCCGAGTTTGTGGATGGCGTCGTAGTTCGGCTCGCCCGGCGGCATCCTCAGAAGATCCGTCTCGATGCCGGTGATTCTCATCTGCTTTTGCAAACCGGCGGCGGGCATGGGGAGAGCGGCTGAGGGAAGCGCGGCGCCGGCGGTCAACAGCGTGCGGCGGTTCATGGTGATTCTCATCTTATCGTGGTGTTAAACTCCTCGTTTATGGCGCGCATATCCGCACGAACTTCGTCGAGTCCGATCTCATGCCTTCCACGGTAAAGCCAGCGACAATGATCCGCTCCTCGGATGCGGGGGTTACCTTCCGGCAGCGGTTCACGCCTGAGACGGCGAGCCTCGAGTTCCTCAGCTGTGGCGTGTACGAGGTTCCTCCCGGAGCCATCTCGCAACACATCTGTCTTCCACGGGAAGAAGCGCTGCTGTTCCAGTGGGAGGAGAGTTCCAGAGTACAGGTGGATGGAAAGGAGTTCAGCCTCTCCAACTATGACACCCTATACGTTCCTCGCGGAGCCGAATTCCGGCTGTCCAACCCCGGAGTCGAGGCTGCGCGACTGGTGCAGTGTTCGGCGCCGGCGGTGAACGTGCATCCTGTCTTTCACAGCCAGTTCGCCGAGTTTTCGCAGATGGAGGAGCGCATCCGCCGCCTCAAGGGAAAGGATGTGTATCTCATGTTCGACGTAACCGAACAAGCCGATAAACTGGTGGCCGGTTACACCTTCTTTCAGCCGTATGCGCGATCCTGGCCGCCTCACAATCACACTGACCAGGAAGAGGTCTACGTGTTCATCCAGGGTCACGGCGCCATGGAAGTCTACGAATCGCCGGAGACGCTGAGCTTTGTGCATAGCGTCCACAAGGGCGACATGGTGACGATTCCCTACCTCAACTATCATCCCGTGTTTTCACAGGAAGACCCGCTGCATTTCATCTGGTGCATCGCGGGCGAACGCTATTGGGTGGGCGACCGGAACAAGGACTTCATGAGTGGCGGCACTCTCCCCATCACCACCTGATCCGGAAACCGAATGAACGAGAACCTTGTCCATGGCGCCGTGTCCTTCGGCGCGGCTTTCGCGGCGGGAATGATCAACTCCGTTGCCGGAGGCGGGACACTGCTTACGTTCCCGACGCTGGTATGGCTGGGATTGCCGCCCATCATCGCCAACGCCACGAGTACCGTGGCCACATGGCCGGGGGGTTTGGGCGCGATGTGGGGCTACCGGCGGGAGCTGGGCCGCACGCCGCTACGCCTGCTGGCGCTGATTGTCCCGAGCCTGATCGGGGGCATCGGGGGCGCGCTGCTGCTGCGTTCGACGCCACAGTCCGCATTCAAGGCCCTGGTTCCCTATCTCATTCTCTTTGCGACGCTGCTGTTCATGGTGCAGGAACCCGTGCAACGTGTTTTGAAAGCGCGGGGAGGCGAGAAATCGCACGCCACCACCAGTTGGCTGGCGGGGGCCATGGTTTTTCAATTGTTCGTCGCCCTGTACGGCGGATATTTTGGAGCCGGCATCGGCATTTTGATGCTCGCCGCCCTGAGCATCATGGGGCTCGAGGATATCCACCAGATGAACGGGCTGAAGATGTTCTTCGCCCTCTGCATCAACGGCGTGGCCGCGGTCTATTTCATCCATGCGGGCATGGTGTTCTGGCCGGACGTGATTCTCATGGCGGCGGGCGCGATACTCGGCGGTTATGGGGGCGCGGGGCTCGCCCGGAAAATGGGCCGCCGGTTCGTGCGCGGCGCCGTCATCTTCATCGGTTTCGCGATGGCGCTTTCCCTTTTCGTAAAGCGATAGCACGCCACGATAACTGTTCGGAGTTGCGCCCGGCTGATCAAGAGAGTATTTTCTCTGAAGAGGATTTATAATGTCTCTTTTCCATTCATCCTTTTCCAGGCGTTCCCGGATCAGCCGCAGAAATCTTCTCGCCCTGGCCGGAGGTGTCGCGGGCATGTTCCAGATGACCAAGGAGTCGTCCGGAGCGCAAAGCAATACATCGAGGGGCGTGAACCGCAACTCCGCTCCGAGCCAGTTGAAGATCACCGACATGCGATCGGTGCTGGTGGCTTCCAACTACGACTACCCCATTATCCGCATCGATACGAACCAGGGCGTCTACGGCCTTGGGGAGGTGCGCGACGCGGGGCGCGAGGGAATCGCGCTCGTTCTGAAGGCGCATCTTCTCGGGAAGAATCCGCTCTCCATCGAGCCAATCCTCGACCGCATCCGCAACTTCGCCGGGCAGCAGCGGATGGGCGGCGGCTACAGCGCCGTGGACATGGCGCTGCACGATATTGCAGGCAAGGTGTATGGCGTGCCCGCGTGGCGGCTTGTGGGCTCCAAGTACCGCGACAAGATCCGCATCTACTGCGATACGGATCAGAGTAAAGACCCGAAGGTTTTCGCCGAGCGGCTGAAGAAGCGCAAGGAAAAAGGGTTCACGTTCTTCAAAATGGACATCGGCACAAGCCTCGTGGCCCACCGTCCGGGAGCGGTCAACCACCTCGGCGTCGCCACGGAAAAAGGGCTGCAATACCTTTGCGAATACATTCAGGCGGTGCGCGACGCGATTGGATGGGAGGAGCCGCTGGCATCGGATCATTATGGTCCCCTGACGTTGAAGGACAGCATCCGCTATGCCCATGCGTTCGAGAAATACGACCTCGCCTGGCTCGAGGACATGATTCAGATCGGCCACCTCGGCGCGGGTGGAGATGCGCCGAGAAACTGGCAGGCCTACAAACAGTTGTCGGAATCAACAAGCACCCCGATTGCCACCGGTGAGAGTCTGTTCGGGCTCGAGGAGGGCTTTCAAAGCCTGATCGAGAACCGCGCCATAGATATCATCCATCCCGACCCGCTGACCGCCGGGGCCATTCGCGAGACGAAACGCATCGCCGATTTCGCGTCGATGCACGGCATCCAGACGGCGATCCACTTCGCCGGATCGCCCGTGGGCTGTCTGGCGTCGGTACACATGGCGGCCACGCTGAAGAGCATGCTGGCCATGGAAAACCATGCCGTCGATATTCCGTGGTGGGACAGCCTGGTGACCGGTCCGCACAAGCCGATCGTCGACCGCGGTTTCATCACCGTTCCCGATACACCGGGACTTGGCGTGGAACTCAACGAAGCCGCCATCAAGGAGCATATCCGCAAGGGCGGCTACTTCGACCCCACTCCGCAGTACAACGATTACATCATCGACCACTTCCGGATCGGCGGGCCATATCCGCACCTCGATGAGCACGGAAATCCAATCGTGAGCCGGTGAGTCAGGTCAGGCAACCTCGCGGTTCGCCCGGTCGCGCAGGGCTTTCATGTAGCCGATGGTGTAGACCAGGTTCGCCGCGGGGTATCCTCCGCCCGGAACGTGATCGGGAATAATGATGCCCGTGAAGTTCTCCTGTTTCAAGGCGCGCATCACGGCGTACATATCGACATAGCCGTCATCGAGGAAGGCTTCGCGGAATTTCGGCAAGGGGGAAGTGACGTTGCGGAAGTGCACCTTGAACAGCCTCTTTTTCTTCCCGAAGTAGTGCACCGCCTCGACAGGGTTGAGGCCCATCATCTTTCCTCCCTCGGCCCAGGTGCCGACGCAGAGGCAGGCGCCGAAGTTTTCCGAATCCGCGATCTGAAACGCGCGGTCGTAGCCTTCGATATTGCGGAACACGCGCGCCACTCCACCAAGTGTGTCCACCGGCGGGTCGTCGGGGTGAAGTCCGATACGCACTTTGTTCTTCTCCGCCACGGGCATCACCGCGCGGATGAACTTCGTGAAAGTGCCCCAGATGTGATCGGCGTGATACTCCCTGCCGTGCGAGAACGGAAGCGTGCGGGCGACGGAGAGGTCGAATTCACGCGTCGGCGCGCCGCCCCGCGCCGTCTGAATGGATGTCTGGTAGTAGCCGGGCACCTTCTGGATCTTGATGTTCGCCATGTGCGCGTAGGTAGTGTAGTGAATCCCCGCGCGGCTGAGATTGCCGAGATACGCCTTGTACTGCGCGATCTTGTTCTCCACGCCGTCTAGGCCGAGGACGATGGTGGGATCGCAATGCAGATCGAGAATGCCGATGTTGTACACCTCGACATGATTGGCCTCGAGCTTCTTCCTCGTGGCCAGCATCCACTCGAGGTTGTTGTTCTCGATGGTGGTCCAGATGGACACCGCCTCGATTCCCGAGTAGCGCAGCATCTCGAAGTCGTTTTCCCTGGGGGCGGGAGTGAAGGAAGTGCCCAGTTTGATTCCGGCCACCTTCTTTTCCTGCGCCGCCAGCGCGAGAAGTCCTCCCATCGCGGAGGCGGCTCCCATCCGTACAAAATGACGCCGGTCGAGTTTCATGCCTTGGGACCTCCTTGCTCAAAACACCAATCGTATACCGAATTGGATGTTGCGGTTGCCGCCTCCCTCGGTGATCTGTCCGAAGAGGGCGTTGGAAACGTCGGTCGAGGCGCCGCGGACGTCGAATTGCGGCGTGTTGAAGATGTTGTAGAACTCCGCGCGGAACTGGAGATTGTAACGCTCCTTGATCGGATTGTTCTTGAAGAACGACCAGTTCCAGGCGTAACGCGCCGGAGTGCGCAGGTCAGGCTGGCTGAGACTGTCGGTGGGAACCGTGAATGGAGCCGCCGCCTTGAAGGCCGACGTATCGAACCACTTCGTTTTCGCCGGGTTGCTGATGACTCCGCTCTTCAAGCGGTCGGCGCGGCCGTTGGTGTAGATGAAGTCGAGCAGGCCGGTGGTGTCCGGACCGGTGATGAGAATCGGCCGCCCCGCCTGCAGGACGGTAATGCCGCCGAACTGCCAGTTGCCGAGGACACGCGCCGCGATGCCCTTGGAGAAGTGCGCCTTTCCAATGCCGGCGGGGAGATCCCACAAGTGGCTGATCACGAGACGGTGCGGCGTGTCGTTGGCGTCGAGCCCGCGATTGTACTTCGGATTGTAGAGCGCGTTCGAGGGGCCGACCACCCATGAATTCGATTCCGCCGTCGAGGCGATGAGCTTCGATAGGGTGTAGGCGACCGACAGCGTATAGCCCCGGCTGTAGGATTTCTCAAGACGCGCGGTCATGCTCTGATAGCTCGAGTCCCCATACGGACGGCGCACCGCGAGAATCTGCTGATACTGGGGGAAGGGCCGCAACAGTTGACGACGCTGGATGGTGGGGAACGCGCCGACGCCGCCGACGATCTTACCGTAGAACGGATTCGGAACGACATCGAGCAGTTTCGAGCCGTACTGGCTCAGAAGAAGCGGATCGTTGGCGTTATCCATGCGGTTCCAGAACAGATGTGTCGCCTTTGTCCCCACATAGGCGACCTCCACCAGCGTGTCCGGCCGCACTTGCCGCTGAATGGACATGGTCCAGTTCGCCAGGTAGGCCAGTGGATGGTCCTTGAAATCGACACGGATGTTCTGCCCCACGAAGGTGGTCACACCCTTCTGGGGGAACACGAATCCGGCGGCGAAGGGATTGGACCAGGAGCCTCCCACCGGAGGCGTGAAGGGGATGGGGTTCGGCGCGCCGAGCGAGACGGCGTTCGAGGTGAACAGGCCGGTGCCGAAATCGGTCGCCGCCGCGTTCAATCCGTTGTTGGCCGAATTGAAGATGCCGCTGGCGACACGGATGACCGTCTTGCCGTTCAACTGGTAGGCGATGCCGACGCGGGGGCCGGGGGTGTTGTAGTTCGGATCGCTGTGGTAGCCGCCCGGAGGCACCCATTTGAAGATGCCCGGCAGTCCGCTCTGCGGCTCGATCGCCTTGGGATCGAAGTATCCGATGGCTCCGAACTTGTCGCCGTAGGGAGAGGTGTATTCGTAGCGGAATCCGAGATTGAGGGTGAGCTTCGATGTGACGCGCCAGTCGTCCTGAATGTAGCCCGCGTTGTAGCGCTGGAACAGCAACATGCGCGGAGTGGTCTCCATGCTGCCGGAAATCGGCACTCCCAGCAGAAAGCTGGCGAATCCGTTGCCGGAGTTGATGGCGGTGACCGCCGGATTCGGGCCCTGCGTATAGGTGCGGTCGAAGACGAACTGGCCGCCCGAGTTGCGCGACAGGAAGGCCGCCATCTTCATGCGTTGCAGGTCCACGCCGAACTTGAGGCTGTGTTTCCCGCGGACCCAGGTAAGGTGATAGAGAGCGTGCCAGGAATCCTGCGGACTCAGGTTCTTGCTGTTGCCCCCGCTCTGTCCGACGCCGAGGTTGCCCACTTCATTGGCGCCGAAGGTCGCCACCGCCAATCCCGTGCCGGTGGCGTATTGCTGCACGAGGATCTCGGGGAATTGCTTATAGGTCACGGCATTCGCCAGGCTGGTGGGAAAGCCGAGAGTGGACATGTCGAACCCTTCGCTCACCGGAGAGGTGTTGTACTGCAGCCGCGTGTAGGAGATGCGGAACTCGCCCAGCAGGGTGGGCGAGAAGATGGAAGTGAGACTGATGCCGGCGTTGCGCGTGGGCTGGTAGGTGAAGGTGCCTCCGGGAAAGACGGGGTCCACGATGCCCTTCAGGAACCGCTCGTCCTGCGAACCGCCGAAACGTCCGAAAAGCCGGTGTTTCTTACTCAGTTCGTGGTCAATGCGCGAAAACCAGATGTTGTTGTTGTAGACGTTCTTGCCGGACTTGAAAAAGTTGCTGATCTGTCCGAACTGCTCGCCGGCGCGGTTGGGATCGGGCCAGTACTTCGCCACATTGGCCGAGATCGGGTGAATGCGGCTTGCGGGGATCATGTTGCCCGGGAACTGGTCCCGGATATATGTGCCCGGCGCATTCGGATTCGCGCGCGTGGTGAGGTAATCATAGATGACGTCCTGGTTGCCGTTGCGGTCCCTGGCGTTGCGGAAATCGCCGGTCTTCCATTCGGGGAGCGGCACCGTGTTGAGGAAGGATTGGGGAGTGCCCTGGCGGATGGCTTCGTAGTTCACGAAGAAAAACGTGCGGTCGCGGATGATGCGGCCGCCGGCGGCGGCGCCGTACTGGTTGTACTGAAACGGCAGGCGCGCCACGCGGTTGCGATTGTTCGACCAGGAGTTGGCGTTCAGCTTCTGGCTGCGCAGGAATTCATACAAAACGCCGTGATATTCATTGGTGCCTGATTTCGAGGCGACGTTGATGACCCCTCCTCCGGCGCGACCGAATTCCGCGGCGTAGCTCGCGGTTTCCACTTTGAATTCCGCCACCGATTCCAACGGAAATGAGTAAGACTGGCCGCCGGAAGTGAATCCGCGCGTATCGCCGCCGTCCATGAGGATGGAGTTCTGGTTGGCGAGACCGCCGGAGATCCTCGAATTTCCAGCCGAACCCACGGCGTCGCCGCCGGCGGCCACCTGGCCGCGCGTGGGGATGACGCCTGGAGCAAGCGAAGCCAGTTGGCGCGGATCACGCCCCAGCAGCGGCAACTCCACCACGCGCCGCGTTTCGACAGTCTTTCCAAGCCCGGAAGTCTGCGCCTCCAATTGTACGGCAGTGGCCTGCACTTCCACGGCTTCGGCCAGCGTGCCGACTTCAAGGACCACATTCACGGTCGCGGTCAGGCCGACCGATAGCGGAATGCCGGTAGTTCGAAATGTGCGGAATCCTGTCTTTTCCGCCGTCAGTTCATATGTTCCCGGAGGCAGCGCGGGAACGACAAAGATCCCGTCGTTGTTGGAGACCGTGGTGTTGGTGACGTTGGTGTCCACATTGCGGACGGTTATGGACGCTTCGGGAACCACGGCGTGGGTAGCGTCGGTGACGGCGCCGGAGATCGTGGCACGTTCGCCTTGAGCGAAGAGGAAGACCGGCGTGAATAGAGACAAAGCGACCGGGAGAACATAACGGAGCATGGGACCAGACCTCGCTGACTCAGTATCGATAACTCTGACCAAGCCAGTCTATAACACCGAAAAGGGAGGCGCAATATAAAATGATTTCAAATGCGTCCAGGGAAGTTCGAAGGCATTAATGCAGGGGTGAATAGTCCACCGGATCCAGAAACACCGACTCTATCTTGCTCACGATCTTCCCGTTGGCTTCCGACGCGGCCGACACCTTCTTCCACTCGGGATCCGCGCGGAAGGCGTCCCACGATTTCCTTGCCGCCTCCCTGCTTTCGTGCTCCAGCATGTAGATGAGCGTGTTGTCCCTGAGCGGCGCATCCTGTGGCACGCCATACCATACGCTCTTCATTCCGTGCCGGTTGAAGATGCTGATGGTGTGTTCACGGAAGCGCTTGTTCAGATCGCCGAGCTTCCCGTCATTCGTCGTATACGTCCGCAGCTCGAACACCTTGGACCGGGCGGCGGCGCGGATCTCGCCGGCCATGAATCCGGCGGCGAAGACGGCGGTCACCAGCAGGAATTGAAGAATGATCATCTTGTTCATTCGTCGATTATGACGCAGCACGGGCGGCGCTTGCTTATTACGGAGGCTTACGCGGAATCGGCTCCGGCAGCCTTCTTCCGCACCTTACGAGTGGCTTCGATCCAGCGGGTGAGGACGGTATGCAACTCCTCGACATGAACAGGCTTGCTGATATAGTCATCCATTCCCGCCGCCAGGCAGCGCTCACGGTCACCATTCATCGCCAGCGCCGTCATCGCAATAATGGGAACCCGCTCGCCGTTCCGCTCCAGTTTGCGAATCTCGGCTGTCGCCTCGAACCCGTCCATTTCCGGCATCTGGCAATCCATGAGGATCGCCAGGTAGGATGTCGAACGGACTGATTCGAGCGCGCGGAGCCCGTTCGGCACAACCTCGAACCGGTAGCCCAACTTCTCGAGCATTCGCGAGGCCACGCGCTGGTTGACGGTGTTGTCCTCCACCAGCAGAATACAGCCGCTTTCCACCCGGGCCGCCTGCTCTGCGGGAACTTCGGGGACGATAACGGGCAACACCCCCAGGCACTGACGAATCGCGGTGAGCATCTGGTTCACACGTAGGGGTTTCGTCAGCACGGCCTGGCATTCGGGACCCGCTTGCGGACCCGCCATCCTGCCAAATGGAAGGATGACGATAGCCGGAATATCCTGTACTTTGCGCAGCCGCTCGAGCCACGAATCCGTAACCGGGCGGCCCTCGGCCTCGCCGTCCACGATGACGGCGTCATAGGGCCGGTTGAGTTGCCGCGAACGGACCAGTTCTCCGATCGCCATCTCGGCGTGGAAGGCGGCGAAAGCCTGTATCCCCCATTGGCGAAGTTGACTGGCGATTATGGTGGAGGCGAAAGAGTAGCGGCAAAGAATGAGAATTCGCTTGCCGGTGAGGTCGGAAGTCTCGAGAAAAGTCTCGTTGCCGGGGACGCGTCCGCAACGAAAGGTGAACCAGAACCGCGCTCCCCTGCCGGCGATGCTGCGCGCTCCGATCTCGCCGCCCATCATCTGGGTGAGGCGCTTGGCGATGGCTAACCCGAGACCGGTTCCTCCATGTTTGCGGACCAGTTCCCGGTTGCCCTGGCTGAAGGGTTGGAAGAAGCGGCTCTGGTCCTCGGCGGTAAAGCCCGGGCCGGTGTCGACCACGTCGGTGCGGATCAGAAGGGAGGAGTCGCTTTCTTCCTCGATGCTGACGGCGATGAGAATGTGGCCGGACTCGGTGAACTTGAGCGCATTGCCGGCCAGGTTGAGGAGCACTTGCCGGAGGCGGCGGACATCGCCGGTGACTTCGAGTGGGATTCGCGAGTCCAGTTCACAGAGCAACTCGATGCCTTTGCCTTCGGTCATGGGGCCGAGTAGTTCCAGAACGTCGTCGTAGGGGGATTGGAAACGGAATGTTTTCTGCTGAAGGTCCATTTTTCCCGCTTCGAGCCGCGAAAAATCGAGCACTTCATTCATGACTTCAAGCAGCGCCCTGGTCGAGCGCAGGAGCGTCTCGGTGAGTTCCCTCTGTTCGGGCGTGAGACGTGTTTCAGACAGAATGCGCGTCATGCCCAGCACGCCGTTGATGGGGGTGCGCACCTCATGGCTGAGATTGGCGAGGAATTCGCTCTTCGCTCTCTCGGCTCGTTCCACCCGCAGGGAGGCGACTCGCAACTCGGCTTCCCGGACGCCAACAACCCGTCTTGCCTCGGCGGCCGAGCAGGTCAAGGATGCCAACAAGCGGGCCAGCGCGGAGCAGAAGTACACATGGAAGCCGGCAAACACCGCGAAGAGACCGAACCGCGGCAACGAGGGAGCATGGGGAAGCGGCGCGGCGACGGCGGAATAGAAAGCCAGCCCGAAGTAGGGAAGCAGGAAGGCTGGAGCAGCGAGTACAGGGAGGTTTGGGTCGCGATATACGACAAGAACCAGCAGGCCGGAAGCGAACAGGATGACGGTTTCCGGCGCTCCGCCGCCCAAGAGACCATACAGGGCGGAGAGCAATTGCATTCCGACGGCAGCGAGGATCCTGCCCCGTTGCGTTCCGGGGCAAAGCCAGGTGGCCGCTAGCGTAACAGTGCAGACTACGAAAGCGGCGGCGGCCATGGGGAGAAGGCGGCCGAGGAAGGCGGATGCGATCGTGAGGATAATGGCTTGAACGATGCTCAACAACCGGAGCAACTCGTCCCCACGCTCCTGCGCGCAGTACAGATCCGTTTCCCGCACGGTCTGGACCGGAGAGACATCTTGCCCGGATTCAAGAAGCGAATCCATGGCGAAAGGATTCTTCATGGCAGGTGAACCTTCCCCATTTTCCCGTCGTCCGTATCAGAGTTCCTTGCGGCTGAATCCTCCTGTCGTCCGGCAAGGGGCCGCGAAACCCGCTTTCACCCGGCGCGGCGATTTCATTCTAAGTCTTGCTTAAAAGTGCGCCAAAGTCCATCGAATTCTCCACAAAATTATACTCTGATTCAAAGCCGGCGCGGCGCTCTGATTGCCGTCATGACAGCATTTCCCTGATTCGGTTCAGGATATTGTCCGGACTTAATATATCGGCGGGAATTTGAATCGACTCCGCCCGGCCCTCCGCTTTCCAGCGGCCGGCGAACCGCGAACAGGGCGCGCCGGCGAATATCGTGGCCAGGCGGACGCCGGAAGCCGCCGCGGCGTGCTGCCCGGCGGAATCATAACCACAGTAGAAAGAGGAGTTCGCAATCGCCGCGGCGAAGGCCGGGAACGATCCCGTGAACGTCCTTACATTGGCGAACCCCTTCACCGCGGCGTCAACCCTGCCCGATTCCTCCTCACTCCCCCCACGATCCACCAGGACGCCGCGGCCGGTGGAGGTCAGAACCGAGACAAGATCGCGCTCGAAAGAGCCGGCAATGCGTTTTGCCGGATTCTCACCCACGCCCAGACTTACGGTAATATCCTCTCGGCCGGCGTCAGCGTGCGGCGCGAGAAATGGATGCGCATCCTCCACCCCGAACGTGCGGCGCGCCCAATCGCTGGTGAGCGCGGATAGCGTCCCGCTTCCATAGCCGCCATAAGCGCGGCTCTCGAAGAAATAGTAGTTCTCTTCGGCGCACACGGGAAGCAGGCCAAGTTGCGTAAGCCGCGAGTCCGGGTCGATGACGATGGCATCAGGGCCGGAAAATGCTTCCATTAATGCGGGCAGGACGGCGAGCCGGCTTTCGAGCGCCCCATCGCGCGCATAAGGCACGGGCAGATGACGGATGCGCGACTCGGCTCGAAACAACTCGTAGTTCTTCGCGGAGCCCGCGAAGTAGAGCTCCGCGCGCGGGAAGCGCCTCATGGCCGCCGCAAGCAGAATGCTGGTGATGGCGATGTCGGCTCCCAAGGTGACACGGGAGAGGATGAAGACCCGTTTCGGATCCCGCGTCTGCCCGAACTCGCGTGGCTGCCGCACACGCCGGTAACGCTCGAGGAGTTCCCGTTTCCGGTAGCGTGGAAGCGCGTAAGCGATGGCTTCGCTGAACAGCGCCGCATAGCAATCACACAGGCATGGCTCGAACAGATCGGCCAGTTTCTCGGCCACCGTGCGAAAGAGCGCCCGGGTGGCGCGCGCGGCCGTTACGGGATCTTCGCTCAGCGCCAGGCGCAGCAGGGCTTCGAGCAGTTCCGGTGAATAGTCGTTGCCTCGCAGGCACTGGTTGAGCAGTTCGAGCGCCAGGTCCTCAGGCGAGATACTTTCCAATGAACGGCTCCAACTTCATCCGCGTGGCTTCGGGAATCGCCTTGCGATCGGTAATGATGGCGTGAGAGAGCGCGCTGTGACACTTGCAGGTCATGGCGGAGGGGATCTTCCCGACGGCCGCGCGAACCACGGCAGCCGCGTTCTCGGCATTCCTTGTGAGGTTCGCGATGATGTCGTTCACGGTGACCGCATCGTGATCGGGGTGCCAGCAATCATAGTCCGTCACCATCGCCACGGTCACGTAGCCGATCTCCGCTTCCCGCGCGAGTTTCGCTTCCTGAAGGTTGGTCATCCCGATGACATCCATGCCCCAGGAACGGTAGACGTTCGATTCGGCCTTGGTGGAAAAAGCGGGTCCTTCCATGCACAGATACGTGCCCCCCTTCTTCGCATCCACGCCGGACTCCTTGCAGGCATCGAGGACAACAGCGGCAAGATCCTCGCAGATGGGGTCGGCGAAGCTGATGTGGGCGACGCAACCCTCCCCGAAGAACGTCGAGACGCGTCCCCTGGTGCGGTCGAAGAACTGGTCGGGAAGGACAAACTGAAGCGGCTTATGCTCTTCCTTGAGCGATCCGACAGCGCTCAGCGAAATGATGTACTTCACTCCGAGTTTCTTGAAACCGTAGATGTTGGCGCGGAAGTTCAACTCCGAGGGACTGATGCGGTGGCCGCGGCCGTGGCGGGCAAGAAACGCCACCTGCTTGCCCGCAAGCGAACCCACTATGTAGGGGTCCGAGGGGCTGCCCCATGGCGTTTCGATATGCGCTTCCTCGTGCGCCTCGAATCCGGGCATGGTGTACAGGCCGCTGCCGCCGATGATTCCGATTTCCGCGTTCAATGAGATATCTCCTGTTCGTCCTGAATCAATTCGAGTAGAACGCCTCCGGTGGAGGCGGGGTGAACAAAAACGTAGAGGTGGCCGCCGGCG
Organism: Bryobacteraceae bacterium; assembly: GCA_019187195.1. Lineage (GTDB taxonomy): Bacteria > Acidobacteriota > Terriglobia > Bryobacterales > Bryobacteraceae > CADEFT01. The sequence goes on along the minus strand of JABAQT010000002.1, from coordinate 13,480 downwards.
CCGCGGCGGGGTTCGTTCAGCACCCGCGCCCCCTCTTCCTTCAGCCTTGCGGCGGCGGCGGAAAGATCCGGAACGCGCAGCGCGATGTGATGCAACCCCTCGCCCCGCTTTTCGAGAAAGCGGGCGACAGCGGAGTCCGGCGCGGCCGGCTCGAGGAGTTCGAGGCGCGATTCTCCAGCCGGAAGCATGGCCACATGCACGGCTTCGCCCGAGACCGTCTCGCGCGCGCTGACGCTCATGCCAAGCTGCCGCTGATAGAAATCCAGAGCTTTGTCGATGGAGCGCACGGCAATGCCGAGATGATCGATGGCGAACGTTTTCATGACGAGTCTAGCTGATCCAGCCGCCTCCAAGGACCAGATCGTCATCGTACAGCACCGCTGCCTGGCCTGGGGTGACCGCGCGTTGCGGCTCGTCGAACAGCACCCGGAACGAATCGCTCTCCTCGAAGGGATGCACCGTCGCGGGAGCGGCTTCATGCCTGTTGCGGATCTTCACGGTGGCGCGCCGCGGAGCAGTGAGTTCCGGAAAGGCGATCCAGTTCGCCTTGCGGGCAATCAATTCGCCGCGCAACAGGTCCGGCTGGCGGCCCACCACCACCTTCTGTCCGGCGGGATGCGTGGCAATGACGTACAGCGGTTCTCCGGCGGCGATGCCGAGCCCCTTGCGCTGCCCCACCGTGAAGTGATGAACCCCGCCATGCCGTCCCAGCGTCCGGCCGGAAGTATCCACAATCTCTCCTTCCGTGGATTCGCGGGCGATGCCCTGTTCGGCGAAGTAGGCGTCAATGAAGGCGGCGTAGTCGCCGTTTGGAACGAAGCAGATCTCCTGGCTGTCCTGCTTCTCCGCCACCGGCACATCGAGGTCGCGGGCCATCTCGCGCACGCGCGGCTTTGCCATCTCTCCCAGGGGGAACAGGGTGCGGGCCAGTTGCGGCTGTGTAAGTCCCCACAGGAAATACGTCTGGTCCTTGGAAAGGTCGGTGGCGCGCAGGAGAAGAAACCGGCCAGAATCCCCGTCATGGCGAATCCGCGCGTAGTGTCCCGTGGCGATCTTTCCGGCTCCCAAACCGTCGGCGAGTTCGAGAAACTGATCGAACTTCACGAAGTTGTTGCATAGCGTGCAAGGGATGGGCGTACGTCCGGCGAGGTACTCCTCGACGAACGGCCGTACCACGTGGTCTTCGAAGCGCTGTTCGAAATTGACGACGTAGTAGGGGATCCCCAACCGCTCGGCGACATGGCGCGCGTCGTAGACGTCATCGAGCGAGCAGCAGCGCCCGGTCGAGTGTTCCGATGCGAGCGCGGGCAGCCGCCGCTGGTTCCACAGTTGCATCGTCATGCCGATGATGGAGTGCCCCTGGCTACGCAACAAAGCGGCAACGGTAGAACTGTCCACTCCGCCGGACATGGCAACGGCAATGGGCTTGTCAGGCATGGCTGTAAGTGGAGACGCGCCGCAGGTGGCGCGCCGCTTCGGCGGTGGCCTCGATGAGCGCATCCACCTGCCCGGCGGTGTTGCCGCGGCCGAGCGAGAAGCGCACGCTCGAGCGGGCCTGTTCCGGCGTCAAGCCCATCGCCAGCAGCACATGGCTCGGCTCGACGGCTCCACTCGAACAGGCGGAGCCGCTCGAGACGGCGAACCCGCGCAGATCGAGAGCGATCACCATCGCCTCGCCCTCCACTCCGGCGAAGCGCAGATTGGCGGTATTCGGCAAGCGGTGCTCGCGGCTGCCGTTGACCGTTACATCCGGAACCCGGTCGAGGATGCCGCGCTCGAGGCGGTCGCGGAGGGCGGCGATTTCCTTGCCATCGCGCGCGGCGGCTTCCAGCGCGGCGGCGCCGAATCCGATAGCCCCTGGCACGTTCTCCGTTCCCGCGCGGCGGCCGCGCTCATGGTGGCCGCCAAACAGCAGCGGGCGTGGATGAATGCCCTGGCGCACATAAAGGGCGCCGGTTCCCTTCGGAGCATGAATCTTGTGCGCGCTGACGGAATAGAGATCCACGCCGAGAGCAGAGACATCGACCGGGAGCTTGCCGGCGGCCTGCACTCCATCCACATGGAACAACGCTCCGCCCTCGTGCGCCATCCGCGCAATGTCCTCGATAGGCTGAATGACTCCTGTTTCGTTGTTGGCATGCATCACGGACACGAGCACGGTGTTCCGGCGCATGGCGTGGCGCACGGTGTCCGGAGCGACGATTCCATCGGGTCCCGGGGCGACGTAGGTCACCTCCACCCCCTGCTTTTCGAGTTGCGCGCACGGATTCAGCACCGCGGGGTGCTCGATGGCCGTGGTCACGACATGGCCGCCGTTCCCGGCGATTCCGAACAATGCGAGGTTGTTCGCTTCCGTGCCGCCGCTGAGCAGCACGATCTCCCTGGCGGACGCGCCAAGCAGAGACGCCACCTGGCGGCGCGCCGCTTCCAAACGCTGCCGGGCCGCCTGTCCCGGGCGGTGAATGCTCGACGCGTTTCCGTACACCTCTTCGAGCGCCGCGCGCACCACCCGCAGCACTTCGCTCGAAAGCGGAGTGGTGGCGTTGTGATCGAAATAGAAAGTGTCCGGCATGTCCGGGTCGAAGAGAACGGGGACTCTTGTCTTATGATAACAACCGCCTGTTGCCTTGTTCCCGCCGGTTGGCCGATGATCGTCAACAGGACATGACCCAGCCCATCATCACCCTGACCACGGATTTCGGCTTGACGGACCACTTCGTGGGCGCCATGAAGGGAGTGATTCTCTCGATTGCGCCCAAGGCGCGCATCATCGACATCACCCATGGAGTACCGGCTTTCGAGGTGCGGGAAGGGGCCTTCGTGTTCGATCAGGCTTACCGCTGCTTCCCGAAAGGGGCCATTCACGTGGTGGTGGTGGACCCCGGCGTCGGCAGCGAGCGAAGGCCGATTCTCGCCGTTGGAGGCGGCTACAGTTTCATCGCGCCGGATAATGGCGTCCTCACCACCGTGCTTCAACGCGAGAAATGCGTGGTTCGCGAAATCACGGCCGATCGTTACTTCCGCAAACCGGTGAGCCAAACATTTCATGGGCGCGATGTTTTTGCCCCCTCGGCCGCCCATCTCGCCGCGGGAGTAGCTCCGGCGAAGTTCGGCAAGCGAATCGACAATGCGTTCCGGCTCGGCATGCTCGAGGTTGTGCGAACGGGCAAGCGCGCCTGGTCGGGTTCGATTCTCAGGATTGACAAGTTCGGCAACATCATCACCAACTTCCCCTGCGAGGAGTTCGCCGCCATCCGGGAGCGGCCGTTCGAGATGCAGGTCGGCTTTGAACCGGTGTCATCCCTCCAAACCAGCTACTCCGGCGCGCGGTTCGGCGAGCCGTTTGTGATCGAAGGCAGCGCCGGATTTCTCGAGGTGGCGCTCAAGCAGGCCGATGCCGCGCGGGCGCTTGGGGTGGGGGTTGGCGCGCCCTTGGAATTGAAGATCTACTGAAGCCATGCCCGAACTGCCGGAAGTGGAAGCGGTATGCCGCAAGCTGCGCGCCGGAGCGCAGGGGGCACGGCTCTTGCGGATGCACGTTGAGCGGGCCGGCGCCGTGCGCCCGCAAGGCAGACGCAGGATTGAACGCGAGGCGGCGGGCTGTGTTCTCGAGGCGGTCGAACGCCGCGGCAAGAACATCCTGCTGAGGCTTTCGGGTGACCGTGTGCTGCACGTACACCTGCGCATGACCGGCAGGCTCTACGTCATATCCGACGCGCGGAACCGGCCCTCCGCAACCAGGGTGTGGTGGGAGATGGAAGACGGGCGCGGCCTGGTATTCGAGGATTCCCGCGCGCTTGGCAAGGTTCACCTCTACTCCACCGGTGAATTGGAGAAGGCGCTCGGGAAGGTGGGGGTGGAACCGCTATCGGAGGAGTTCACCTGTGATTGGTTCGTCATGGCGGCGCGGCGCTCGCGCAAACCCGCCAAGCTTTTTCTCATGGACCAGCGTTATGTAGCCGGCCTGGGCAACATCTACGCCGCCGAGGCGCTTTTTGTGGCGCGCATCGATCCACGGCGGCCGGTGAATGGCATCTCGAAGCCCAAACTGGAGGCGCTTCATTCCGCTATCCGCTCCGTGATCGAGGAGGCGGTTGTCTCCGCCGAGCATGCCTATGCCGGACCCGGCCGCATTGCCGAAGGGGAGCGCTTCGCCCGCGCGGTGTATGGCCGTGAGTCGGAACCGTGTGTACGCTGCGGCGCGAAGGTCAGGCGCATCGCGCAAGGCGGGCGCTCGACGTATTTCTGCGCGGGATGCCAGCGATGAGCGCTCCCGAGCAGGGCCTTCTGGTGCACGGATCGAATCACTTCATCGTCAACGGACCTCGTCCGCCGCTCGATGACGCGCGCCTGTTGGTGAGAAAGTGGGAGATGCCGGTTCCGGGCATTGCGCCGTCATGGCCGGCGCGTCTTGAAGCGTGGTCCATCTGCCGCAAGGCGTTTCGCGAAAACCTCGCCTGGGCCATCGTGCTCGAAAATGGCGAGCCTCACAGCGCGGCCGTCAAACAACTGCTCGCCGAACTCACCGCGCGCGGCGCCTGCATCGAGAGAGGTCCGGCTCCCCTTATATAGGCCGCTACAGCGTGCGAAGGTGAAACCCGCCGTCGATGTTCAGTATCTGTCCGGCGGCATAATCGAGGTAACCGTCGGCAATGGCTCTCACCGCCCGAGCCACGTCCGCCGGTTCGCCCATGCGCCGCTGCGGCAGCAGGCCGCCCGCGATCCGCTCCTCATAGACCGACTCCACGGCGCTGATCATGTCCGTGCGAATGATGCCCGGACGTATTTCGAAAACCTGGATGTTGTGCGGAGCCAGGCGCGCCGCCCACAGAGCCACGCTCATGCTGAGCCCGGCCTTTGAAATGCAGTACTCGGCGCGTTGCACTGTCGCGGCATAGGCGGAAATCGACGTCACGAACACAATGCGACCGCCGCCTTGTTCGAGCATCCAACGGGCGCCAAGCTGGGTGAGGAAATGCGGCCCCTTCAGGTTGACGCCGATCAACTCATCGAAGCTCGCCTCGCCTGATTCGACAATGTCCAACCGCTCACGCTGGGTAATGCCGGCGTTGTTCACCAGCAGGTCGAGGCGGCCGAACTTCTCCTTGCAGAACGCCATCACGGCGAAGCGGTCCTCTTTCGAGGAGACGTCACACTGGAAGACTTCGCAGCCTGTCTGCTCGCGCAGGGTAGCGGCGGCATCGGCCCGCCCGCGGTAGGTAGCCACCACGCTGTGCGTGCGCGAGAGTTCGATGGCGATCCCTCTTCCGATGCCGCGGCTCGCTCCCGTCACCAGTGCGACGGGTTTCATGCACGCTTCTCCAGGCGGTGGCGGATGGCGGCGATCAACTCCTCGATGGCGATGTTCTCGATAAATCTCTTTTCCTCGACCAGTACGGTGGGTGTCTTCGCGATGCCTCTCGCTATTCCTGATTGATAGTCGCTCTCAACCGCGGCCGCCGGCGCGGAATCCTCGAACGCACAGCCGGTTTCTTCGGCGTCCTGGCCATGCCGGACCGCGAAAGCCGAAATCCAGGCGGCGAGCGTTTCCTCCGTGATCATCGATAGATTCCCCAGCACCTCCCGCCGGAATCCTATCGCCAACTCCGTGCTCCGCCGCTGAAAATGTTTCGAGGCCACTGATGCCCGGCGCGCCCAGGAGTGTTTCGGCAGTGGGAAATCGCGGTACTCGAACCCCACACGGTCCGCGAAGGTTGGGATCAGGCGATCGTCCAACTTGCGCCGCAGCCACGCGCAGTCCTTGCACTGCAAATCCTCATAGATGACAACCCGGACAGCACTGCCGGCGTCGCCTTCAATGAGAGGCGGAATGATGACAGACATGAACCTTCTGTTATCGCATATCCGGTCCGCTATTTCTGAAACAGCTTGCCCACCATTCCCAGCACACTGGCGGCGCCGCCTTGCTCGTTCGAGTCCAGCAATCCGCTGAGCGCGCCGAGGATGCCCTCCGCCGGAGCGCCCTGCGAAGCAAGGTTCGAGGACGACTGTCTGCTCAGGGCTCCCATCGCCAGAGCGGCCACCACCGGCAGCATTTGTTTGAGGACGCTGGATCCGATACCGGTCTGTTCGGCGGCGCTGGCGGCCACCTGCCGGCTCACATCCTTGCTGCCCAACAGGTGTCCCAGAATGCCGTTGCCTTCGGCAACCGCCGATTCATCCGTCAGTGTGGAAGGGTCGTCGAGGAAGCGCTGATGGCTGCCTTGCGCCAGTGCCCCCAACAGGCTCTCGAGTCCTCCCTCCTGAGCCACGTTCCTTTGCAGACCGCCGGCGAGCGCGGGGAGTAGCGCGGAAATGGCCGACGTAGCCTGATTCTCATCGAGGCCGAACTGTCCGGCCAGTTGCCGGACGGCTCCGCCTCCCTGCGCCTGAAGCAGTGTCTCGAGCAGGTTCATGAAAATACCTCCTTCGTGGTTGCACTATCCATTATGCCTGCAATTTCAATTTTTTTAACCGCCATCTTGCAATTCAAGGTCATGATAGGTCACTCTAGTCACAGTAAGGAGGAATCATGGACCTGGACCAACTCAAACAGAAATATCAGTCCGTACTGAGTCTGATCAAGCAGCAGGGGGTAGTGCTCTCCCACGTACACCTGCAGGATGGCAAGCTGTTCATACAGGGAGCGGCGCCCAACCAGGCGGTGAAGAACCTTGTGTGGGACGAGATCAAGCGCGTGGACGCCTCCCACGGCGACCTGACCTGTGATCTGACAGTGGACGAGAGCCTGCCGCAGCCGGCCCCTCCCGTTACCAAGTACACCGTTGTGGCGGGCGACTCATTATGGAAAATCGCGGCCAAACATCTTGGCAACGGCGCGCTGTATCCCAAGATTATTGAAGCAAATCCGGGAAAATTGAAGGACGAACACACGGTAATTCATCCAGGCGATGAACTGATCATTCCGAAAGTGTAAGTAACGGGGCGGCCCCTATCCGGCGGGATTCTCCGGGGCCGCGCCGCGCCCCGCCCTGAAAGCCTGGATCAGTTCCCCCGCCACCCGTTTCCCTTTTTCGAAGGCGCTCTCATAGGCCAGCCGGCGCTCACTCCGGCTGAACTCGTATCCCTCATGGTAGAGACGCTCCAACACCCGGCCGGCCACGTAGGTTCCGGCGTAAGCAATCGCCGCCTTGGGGATGAGCCCGCCGCCGAAGGGGATCTTACCGGCGAGTTCGCGCGCGATCGCCCTCCATCCGAAAGCGCCCGCGAGAATCGATCCGATCTCGCCGCGCTGCTCGCTGTAGCCGATGACGCGGTCACTGGCGGCGGCCAGCAGGAATGCCATGCGTACCTGGTTCACCGTGAGGAACGCCGTATCGGAAGCGAATTCTCCAATCGCCCATGGCAGTTGCAATACGTTGGGGACGATATCGGGAAGAGCGGTAGCGAGGGAAAACAGCGCATTCTCCCTGCTGATCTCGTGAATCACTTTCTCGCTGACCTGGTTGCGAAACGGGGTCGAGAGGCGCGCCAACGGCAGGGCGAGGTCGTCGCGGGCCGACAGAATCTCTCCGACAGTCACATCCGGAGCGGCGGAGTGGTACACGAACGTTCCGCGCGGCCGCCGCACGCCTTCCTCGTAGATCTCGATGTCGAACCGGGCGGGACGGTCGCTGTCGCAAGCTCTGTAGATGTGCTGGAAGCCTTGTAACCGCCGCTCCCGCGACATTGCTTCCGGGCAGAGAAACGTCTCCATCTGGCTGAATGTCTGGTCGTTGCTTGCGTACAAGCCCACGGAGACATTCCTCTCCGACATGGTCCTGACGTCCTTCGGGTTCAGATGGGAGATTGCCGACCAGACCTGCCGGAAAATGTGTTGTGACACGGCTTTTCTCACCTCCATTGTAGTTTGGACGCGCCTCCCGGTGTTCCGGGCACAACGCATACCCAGGCTTTTCTGTACAATCACCAGAGTGTTCCACGATCTTGCCGCAACTCTGGTTTTCGCCGGCGCTCTGTTCGCGGCGGGCCCGATCACCGAACAGGGCGCCACTCTCAAGGTGGAGAACAACGCCGGCGCCAGCGAGGGGCCGGCCTGGGATGGCCGCGGCAGCCTCTACTTCACGGGGCGAAACCGCATCTACCGGCTGGACACGGCTACTGGATCGGCCCAGGTTTTCCGCGATCCGTCAGGAGGCGCCAACGGCCTCATCTTCGACCACGAGAATCGTCTTGTCGTCTGTGAGGCCGGAAACCGCCGCGTCACGCGAACCGAACCCAATGGCGCTGTCACCGTCCTTGCCGGCATGTATGAGGGCCGCCGCTTCAACTCGCCAAACGATCTTACACTCGACAGTAAGGGGCGCATCTATTTCACGGATCCCCGCTACGGTCCGCGCGACGGCATGGAGATGAGCGTCGAGGGCGTGTATCGCATCGACGCGCCGGGCAAGGTCACGCGCATCCTCGGCCGGGAACAGGTGGACCGTCCCAACGGGATCCTGGTTTCACCCGGCGACCGGTATCTCTACGTGGCGGATAACAACAACAACAACACGGGCGCCGCGCGCAAACTCTGGCGCTTTCGCCTCGACGGCGGCAGCGTTCGCACCGAGTCGCGCACGCTGATATTCGACTGGGGCGGCAGCCGCGGTCCGGACGGTATCGAAATGGACAGCAAGGGCCGTCTCTTCGTCGCCGCCGGACTCAACCGGCCGCACCCGCCCCATGAAACCAACACGCTCAAAGGGGGCGTCTACGTGCTGTCGCCGGAGGGGAAGCTGCTGGAATTCATTCCAGTGCCGCGCGATGAGGTGACCAACTGCGCCTTCGGGGGACCGGATCTGCGCACGCTGTATATCACGGCCGGTGGAACACTGTTCAGTATTCGTGTGCGCGCTCCGGGCCGGCAGCCGTAGGATGGTCAGGCAAACGGGCTACGTTTGAGAGCGTACTCGAGGCACTCCGGCGGCACATCGTACTTCGAAACAGCGCGGTTGCCCATGTAGCCGAGATCCTTGATGCCGATGGGGCTCGTGTAGAAGGCGTCCACGCTCATCTTGCGCACCCAGTCGAAGAAGTGGATGCCCGGCCCCAGGCCGCCCGCGCGGTTCACGGTGTATCCGCTGAAATCCTTATAATCGGGGCTGCGGCGGTAGACCAGTTCTTCGGTACGGCGTTCGCGCTCGGTGCGGTCCGCGGCCACGAGCGCATCGAGAATCGCCGTCTGCGGGCCTTCTCCCGCTTCGAGGAAGCTGCTTCCGTGCCGTTTCCGCATTTCGGCGTCGAGCCACGCCAGCCCGCCGTGATAGATATCCGCCAGTTGTTCGTTGTGGCTGCACAGAAGATCGATGAACTCGGGCGCCCCGGCATCGGCGGCGCTGCCGGAGACATCGTCGGCGGGCACGATCAACTCGGCCAGCCGGGTGACGGTCTTGTACTCGTGAGGTTTCAATGCCTTCGGGGTGTAGGCGCCCCTCGCCGTCTTCTCACGGCGGGCTTCCTCGTGAACATGTTGCGCATCGGCGAGGTCGAGCGTCCCCATCGCCGTCAACGCCAGGGCGAGTTTACGGACCAACTCCCGCCGGTCGAACGCTTCGAACGAAACCAGATCAGACATTGCCCTTCCTCAATTCTTCCGCCAGATAATCACAGGCGCGCCACGACAGAGCATTGATCGTCAGTGTAGGATTCTTGTCGGGATTCGACACGAAGCTCGCTCCATCCACGACGAAGAGATTCTTCACCTCGTGCGCCTGGCAGTACCCGTTCAGAACCGAGTCCTTCACGCTGTGGCCCATGCGCGCGCCCCCTACCTCGTGGATAATGGTGCCGGGAATGGAGATTCCGTCGGATTCGCGCTGCGCGGCGCTCAACCCGGTGACCCGGCCGCCCATGGTAGTGATGATGTCCGCGAAGGTCTTCTCCATGTGCCGCGCCTGTTTCCACTCGTAATCGGTCCACTTGAAGTGGAACCGCGGAACCGGAATGCCCCACTGGTCGACGACGTTAGGATCCAGTTCCATATAGGAGTGGATGTTGGGGATCATCTCGCCGCGTCCGGCAAAGCCGACACCAGTGCCGTAGCCGTCGCGGATCTTCTTCTTCATGTCCCTGCCGTAGCCGTAGCGGCGCGCGGCCTGATGATAGCTGCCGATGCCGGGCATTCCATAGCCGCCGCCGATTTCGATGTGATAGCCGCGCGGAAAATCCAACGTGTTGTGCTTATCCCACAGCCACCACGGCATGAACAGATGAGCGCCTCCATAGCCGTCGGTGTCATAGTGAGGCATACCCTCGAGCGCGGGCACATACCCTGAAAGCCCGAACCCCACCGTATCCATGAGGTAGCGCCCCAACAGCCCGCTGCCGTTGGCGAGCCCGTTGGGAAACTCCTTCGTCTTCGAATTGAGCAGAATGCGCGCTGATTCGCACGAGCTAGCCGCCAGCACTACGGTCCTGGCGCGCACGACGCGCTCCTGACGGGTGCGCTTGTCGATGTAGAGCACGCCTGTCGCCTTGCCGTCATTATTGGTGAGCACCTCGCGCGCCATCGCCAGGTCGAACACTTTGAGCCGGCCGGTCTTCATCGCCGGGAACACCTGTACCTGCGAAGAGCTATAGGCTGAGGCGGTCATGCAACCTCGGCCGCACTGTCCGCAGTAATGGCATGGCGCGCGTCCGTTCACCGGCTTCGTGATCACGGCGCGGCGGTTGGCGATGCAGATGATGCCCAGCTTGTCGCAGGCCTTCTTAATCAGTGTTTCGTGCACCCGCGGAGGCGGCGGAGTATGGAACTTGCCATCCGGGCAACTGCGGACATTCTCCATCGATCCGCATACCCCGATGAACTCCTCCGCCTTGTCGTAATAAGGGGCGATGTCTTCATAGCTGATGGGCCAGTTGGAGCCTAACCCGTCACGGTCGTAGGGCTTGAAATCATAGTCCGCGAAGCGGAACGACATTCTGCCGTAGTGGTTCGTGCGCCCGCCCAGAATCCGCGACCGGAACCACTGAAACTGGCTTCCTTCGCCGACGGTATAGGGTTCACCATCCAACTGCCAGCCGCCGCTGGTGGTGGAGAAGAAACCGAAAGGCTTGCCCTTGCCGAAATACGCCTTCCCGCCTTCTTCGGCTCCCCGGTGGTCGTAGTCGTACGGCCACTTGTGCTCCTTGAACTCCTTCTTCACATCGAGCATCGGGCCGGCTTCGAGCAGCGCCACCTTGAGTCCTTTCGCCGTCAGGACCTGCACCGCGGTGCCGCCGCCGGCTCCCGAGCCGACCACGACAGCGTCATAGACTTCGGAAGCGTTCTGATTCTGGGGCATGAACCTTCATTTCATCACACCTCGGCGGCGTGGGGGGGGGCGGGGATCAGGCGGGAACCTGCCGGTATTCCTCGTAACTGCCCTTGAAGTCCTCAATCCGGCCGTGTTCGAAACGCCAGATGCGGGTGGCCACTTCATCGAGCAGGTCTTCGTCGTGCGTCACCAGCAGCACGGCGCCTTCGAACTTCCGCAATGCGATATTCAGCGCGTTGATCGATTCAAGGTCGAGGTGGTTCGTCGGTTCATCGAGGACGAGAACATTGGGCCGTTGCAGCATCAGCCTGCAGAGGATCAACCGCGCCGCCTCGCCGCCCGACAGCGCTTCGGTGGGTTTGAGGCCTTCCTCGCCGCTGAACAGCATCTGCCCGAGTAGGCCACGCAACTCCTCGGTGGAGGCCCGCGCATCAAACTGATGGAGCCACTCGATCGCCGTCATTCCCGGCGGAATGAAAACGCGGTGATCCTGAGCGAAGTAGCCCACCTGCGCCTCGTGGCCCCATTCGACCGTGCCCGCGTCCCGCGAGGCCCGGGGCTCGTCCGCTCCGGGAGCGTTCTTGAGCAGCGCGCGAAGCAGCGTGGTTTTCCCCGCTCCGTTGCGGCCCACGAGAGCCACTTTCTCGCCGCGCTGCACGTTGGCGGTGAATCCGCTGATAACGGTCTGTTCCCCGTAAGCCTTGCTCACGCCGGAGAACTCGAGGGCCGTGCGTCCCGAGGGCCGGTTCATTTGAAACCGGATGAAGGGACGCTGGATATTCGAGCGCGCCAGTTCCGCCGTCTGCAAACGCTCGACCTCCTTCTTTCTTGAGGTGACCTGGCTCGAACGGGTTCCGGCGGAGAAACGGGCGATGAAATCGTTTAATTGCGCAATCTTTTTCTCGCGCTGCGCGTTGCTCGCTTCAATCCGCTGCCGCACCTGGGTTTTCCGCAGAACCATCTCGTCGTAGCCGCCCGGGTAGATGATGATGGTCTCGTAGTCTATGTCGGCGGTGTGCGTGCAGACATTATTAAGGAAATGCCGGTCATGCGAGATGACGATGAGCGTTCCTTCATAACGGTTGAGGAAGCCCTCCAGCCAATGAATGGATTCGAGGTCGAGGTGGTTGGTGGGTTCGTCGAGCAGCAGCGCTTGCGGAGATCCGAAAAGAGCCTGCGCCAGCAGCACGCGGACTTTGTGCCCCCCCTGCAACTCACCCATCTTTCGGCCGTGCAGCTCGATGGGAACGTCCAGACCGTCCAGCAGGGAGGCGGCGTCGCTTTCGGCCGTATAGCCGTCCTCTTCACCGGCGATGCCTTCCAGTTCGCCGAGACGCATGCCGTCTTCATCGCTCATGGTGGTCTTGGCGTAGAGTTGTTCGCGCTCCTCGAGCGCCTTCCACAATCGCTGATTGCCCATGATTACCGTATCGATGACACGGTGGGCGTCAAAGGCGAACTGATCCTGGCGCAGCACGCCCAGTTTTTTCGGCCGCGTTACGGCGCCTTTTTGAGGCTCGTCCTCGCCGGCGAGCAGCTTCATAAAGGTGGATTTCCCCGCGCCGTTGGGCCCGGTGAGACCATAGCGGCGGCCAGGCAGGAACGCCGCCGTAACATCATCGAAGAGGATTTTTGCGCCGAAGCGCATGGAGACATTACTTACGGAAATCACGGATGCAATAAGAGAGGCCGGCGCAGCGGCCGGCCGGAGGTTGATGGGATGGTCTAGGGGATCCTACCAGCGGGGCTCACGCCGCTGACGGTAGCCGCCGCCACCGCCGCCACTGCGGCGCTCGGTCTTGGGCCGCGCTTCGTTCACGTTGATGGCGCGTCCACCGAGCGAGTAGCCGTTCAAGGCCGTGATGGCCCTGTTCGCTTCACCGGAGTCCGTCATTTCGACGAAGGCGAAGCCGCGCGAGCGGCCGGTATCGCGGTCGGTGATGACACTCACGCGTTCCACGGTTCCATGTTGTTCAAATAGCGAGCGGATCGAGTCTTCGGTAGCGCCGAAATCCAGATTGCCTACGAAAATATTGGTCATTTTTCTCCTTACGATTTGATGCGGGCACTACGGGTCAGGAAAACCTCAACCGGGTCTTGCGGAGCGATCAAACGTTCTTTAAGTATACCAGATCGGCAATAAGTACTATTCCGGCACGAAAAGGCCGGTGGTCCGGTGGTAGAGAAGCGCCAGTCAGGGCCAGCGGTTGATTCCTAAT